>CAVPNN010000006.1:0-240533 GCA_963706655.1 uncultured beta proteobacterium | reverse complement strand
GCCTCGATGCCCCAGCCGCGCAGCCGCTCGGCAAAGGTCTCGCGCCAGCGGTGCAGGTCTTCCTTGCGCGGGTTCAGGCGCTTGCCGTCGCGCCCTTCAGCGCGAAAGCTGATGTGCACATGCGGATGGGCCTGGTGCGTATGAAGGACCATCACGTAACGGTGGTTCGCGAGCTCCGCCTTTGCGAACTCACGCGCCGCCAGTTGCACCACGCGAGCATCGGTACCGGTTGGCATGGACAGCATGATGTTGAACGCCTCGCGGCGCTCGCTGACCTCCGGGATCCGCGTGCCGCCGAACCGCCATTGATCGGCGATCGCGCGCACGGCCTCTCTGCCTTCGCGCACGGCACCGCGGTCGTCTTCGATCGGAAGCCGCCCCGCCTTGGCGATGTAACGCAGGTGCGCCGCGATCGCGCCCATGCCACGCCCCCCGCCGGTGACCTTGACCATCACCTGCGGTGCGCGGCGTTCGACCGTCGCTCGGATGCGCTGCCGCAAGACCTGTGCGCGCTGCCGGAAAGCAGCCTCCGTCAGCACGGGTGTGCGCGACGCCGTCATTCGATTCGACGGATAGAACAGCCGGTCACCCCATTGCACGAGCAAGCCGTCGATGGTGTTGAGCATGGCAGCTCTCCCTCACATGCGCTCGATCAGCGCTGAGGCTCGATCGAGGTGGCGGCGAATCTCGGCATCGGCCGACTCCAAGCGATCCCGGTAGGGCCTGGCCTGCTCCACCTTCACTTGGCGAAGCAGGGTGACGAGCGCCACAAGATCAGTCGACAGCGCGGCCAGTCGGTCGTTGGACGCGAGCAGCGCAGCGCGATCTGCCTGGCGCTCGGCACGATGGGCTGCGGCAAACGGCTGCCGTCCACCAGCCGCGCCACGTACTCGCCGTAGGACAGGCCGAGCGCGCCCGCGTTCAACATCAGGGCGTCGGCGTGGGCTTGGGGAAGTCGCAGCGTCAGCTTGGCGGTCTCATGGGCCGCGGCCAGGTCCGGGGTCTGACCGTCAGACCCCCTCTTCATTGGCGCCACCGCCGCCGTCGCACGCAGGTCGAGACTCATCACGACAGCCCGGCGAACAAGCTGCGCGACGCCCATGCCACGGCAAGCCGCGGCGGCACGGACGGCATCGCCGATGCCGCGCAGGTCGATCGTCACCCGATCACGCGACGGGCTTGCCATGTCGAACCTCGCGCTGGATGCAACGTGGCATCCATTCACTGGCGGGCCGCCTATCCTGCCATCCATGTTTTCTCACCCTCTTCACTCCACTCTCCATGGGTTCAGCGTTCGACCTGCGAGGGGGTCTGACGGTCAGACCCCTGCAGCCAACGTGTGGTGAAGCTTTCGACCCGCCTGCGCAAGGCGATCAGATCGGGCATCGCAACCCGGCTGGCGTGGGATACCTTGAGGCGGCTGAGCGCGCGCTCCAGCCGATCGCAGGCCGCATTGGCTTGCGTGACCAACTTGTCGTGTGGCGACACGACAGGCTCGGTCGGCGCGGTGCCGTCGGCCGCGGAACGGATGGCGGACACCGTCGCGCGTGTGATCTCTGCCCCGTTGGCCAGCAGGGCTTGAACCTGACCGGGGCTGTAGGCGTGCAACCTGCTCAGTTCGTGCAAGGTGCGGGGCGACGTGCACCGGCCAGACTTCAGCGCATCGTCGAGCACCGCAGGCAATTTCAGCAGCGACAGGTGGTGCGCCACCGTCGTCAGATTCATGCCGAGTTGCCTTGCGATCGTCGCGTTCGAGTCGCCCGTAGCGACTTGCGCGTGGATGAACCTGGCCAGTTCGAGCGGGGTCAGCCCGTGGCGCTTCTGGTTCTCGGCGACCTGGGCATATCGATCGGCAGGTAGGTCGCGCACCACGACCGGAACCTCATGCAGCCCGGCCCGAATCGCTGCGCGCAACCGCTTGGCACCGAAGTGGACACGATGCCGGCCATCGTCATCGGCGGGATGCACGACGAGCGGCTGCAGGACGCCGCGCAGTTGGATGTCCGCAGCGAGTTCGTCGAGCGCGTCGTCTGGGAACTCAGTGCGCGGGTTGTTCGAATCCTCGTAGAGCAGTGACGCGGCGACGAACATCGGCCGGCCGGCGACGGATTCCGGCGTTGTTGACGGGACAGCCATCTCGGCGCGTTGTGTTGTGGCCGATCGCTGCGCTTGCTCAGCAGCCTGACGCGGCACGTTCGACTCCGGGTCCGCGTCGAGCAGATCAAGCTGAATGGCCTTCGATTCTGACCATGGCATGCGCATGAAAGCATCGTGCCGCTGCAGACAGTGTCGTGGAAGCCCCGTCAAGTCCGGCTCCGCGGCCACACATCGTCCCGTAATGACTCAGCTGGTCTCAAGCGATCTCAGTACGTCCGTCCGCCGTTACGCACCGTTTCAACTTTCAACAGGCCCTACGCAATGCACCTCGCGCGGCGATGGAACGGTCGAAAACGCCACACACTTTTTTGGTACTTTCTTGGTACTGCCAAGAAAAAAGCACTTAGCGTTTCCGCTAAGTGCTTGATTTCTCTACCGTATTTGGTAGGCGCGAGAGGACTCGAACCTCCGACCCCCACCATGTCAAGGTGGTGCTCTAACCAGCTGAGCTACGCGCCTGCAACGCGGGACTATACACGAGATGGGTACCCCTCCACCGGGGGTCAACGGCGGCGCGCGCTTCGAACGCCCGGCAGCTGCAATGCCAGTCGAAGTGCTGCCTTGACCCGCCCCGCGTCGCCCATCTCGACCGCCAGCGTCATGCGCAGTCCGCGCGCGCCGGCATCCTGGAACGGTTGCGAGTGCACACCGGTCACGTTCACGCGTTCCTTGGCCAGGGCCTCGGTCAGGTCGCGCAGCAGACCCGGTCGGTCCGCGGCTTCCACGATCAGGTCCATCGGGTACATCGCCGCGCTACCTTCGCGATCGGCACCCCACTGCACTTCGATGACACGGCCAGGATGGGCGCCGGCCATGTGGCGGAAGTTGCCGCAGGTCCGCCGGTGGATGGCGACCCCCTTGCCTCGTGTGACGTAGCCGGCGATCGAATCGGGTGGAACCGGCCGGCAGCAGCGGGCCAGGTTCGTCATCAGCGAGTCGACCCCGACCACGAGCACGCCGCCACCGGCGGCGCCCGCACGCGAACGCTGCAAGGGCACCTGGTCGACGGCCTGCGGCGCAGGTGCCGGCGGGCGCAGCCACTGTTCGATGTTGCGCAGCGAGTATTCGTCCTTGCCGACCACCTCGAACAGGGCGTCCGCGCCCTTGAAGCCGAGGCGCTCCGCCAGGTGCTCGAGCTTGACCGCGGTCCGCCCTTCGCGCTGGAGCAGCTTCTCCACCAGTTCGCGCCCACGTGCCATGGTCTCGCCCTGGGCACGGGCGTTGAACCAGGCGCGAACCTTGGCGCGCGAGCGCGCACCGGCCAGATAGCCCAGTTCCGTGTTCAACCAGTCGAGCGACGGTCCGCCCTCCTTCGCGCTCAGGATCTCGACCGTCTGTCCGTTGGCCAGTGGCGTGTTGAGCGGCACCATGCTGCCGTCCACCCGCGCCCCGCGACAGCGGTGGCCGAGATCGGTGTGCACGTGGTAGGCAAAGTCGATCGGTGTGCCCCCCATCGGCAGTTCGATGATCGTGGCCTGCGGCGTGAAGACATAGATGCGCTCGTCGTCCGCGTCGCCCTGGGTTGGCGCAGCGATGTCGCGCTCCCAGGCCAGCAGCTGGCGCAGGACGGCCTTGCGTGCGAGGGCGATCCGTTCATCGTGGTCCCCGGCCGTGGCCACGCCGGCATAGCCGCGCACGCCGGCTTCCTTGTAGGCCCAGTGGGCGGCGACACCGTACTCGGCATGTTCGTGCATCGCACGTGTGCGGATCTGGACTTCGACCGGCTTGCCGTCGTCTGCCATCACCACGGTGTGGAGCGACTGGTAGCCGTTCGGTTTGGGTTTGGCGATGTAGTCGTCGAACTCGGAGTCGAGCGCCGGGAAGCGTGCCTGCACGCTGGCCAATGCTGCATAGCAGGCCGGTAGATCCTCGACGATCACGCGCAGGGCACGGACGTCGAAGACCTGGTCGAAGCCGAGCTGTTTGCCCTGCATCTTCTTCCAGATGCTGTAGATGTGTTTCGGTCGGCCATGGACCTCGGCGACCACCTCGTCGTGCGCGAGCAGCTCGCCGACCTGGCGTCGAACCGATTCGATGTCGGCTTCACGCTCGATACGCCGCTCGAGCAACAGGCGTGCGACGCGCCGGTACTCCTGCGGCTGCACGAAGCGGAACGCCAGGTCCTCCAGCTCCCACTTGATCTGCCAGACCCCGAGCCGGTTGGCCAGCGGTGCGAAAACGTTCTGCGCCTCGTCCGCCAGGACCTGTGGGCAGGGCTTTCGACTGGCCGCGAAGTAGCGCAAGGTCTGCAGTCGTGACGCCAGGCGCAGCAGGACGACACGAAGGTCGCGCGAGAAGGCCATGAGCATCTTGCGCACGCGCTCGAGTTGCTCGGCGCGTCGCTCGACCGTGGCCGCCTCGTCCGCCCGCGCATCGCGAACCGCGCGCTGGGCCTGGGCCAGTTTGCGCGTGTTGGCCACCAGGCTGCCGTAGGTCTCGCCAAAGGCCTTGGTGATGGCCTCGTCGGGCCGCGCCAGGAAATCACCCGCGTAGACCAGATAGGCCGCCGCCTGGACCGACGGTGCGGCGCCGATGTCGGCCAGGATGCGCGCCACGCCGGTGGCATGCTCGAACGCGTCTTCGCCGGTCCCCAGCTCGTGACCGGCGAGCAGCGGCTCGGCAAAGGCCTGCGCCCGTTCGAGGGCGCGCGGGGCCGCGTCGAGTTCGACCTGTGAGGCCGAAAGCTCGACGATTGGCGCAGCGTCGACGCCCAGCGATGCGCCGGTCTTCACGGCGAAAGAAGGAACCGGCGCACGACCTCTCGCTGATCGTCCTGGACCAGCATCGGCGCATGGCCGACGCCGGCGAACTCATGCAGGCGCGCATGCGGCCCGCGCTGCGTCATCGCCTGTGCCGTCTGCGCGGACAGCAGGTCGGACTCCTTGCCGCGCAACAGCAGCGTCTTGCAGCGCAGCTGGTCATAGGCGTGCCAGAGCATCGCTTCGCCCGCTGCCGCGAGCTCGGGGGTGAGGGCCCGGAACGGGGCCGCGATCGCCGGATCGTAGTGCGGCTTGAAGCCATCACCGTCCGCTTTCAACTGAGGCGCGCTGAGGGCCAGCCACTGCTCGCGCGTGTGCGGCCCGAAGCCCTGCGAAATGGCCAGCATCGCGTCGGCTGCTTCTTCGACGCTGCGCCAGTGCACCGGCAGGCCGAGGTAGGTGCCAATGCGCTGGATGGCCTGCCATTCGATCGTGGGCCCGACATCGTTGAGCACGAGGCGGCGCACCGGTGTTCCCGCCAGGCTGGCCAGCCCGAGCCCAATCAGCCCGCCCATCGAAGTGCCCACCCAGTCCACCTGCTCAGCGTTGACGCGCGCGAGCAGCGTGACCATGTCGGCAACGTAGGACGGAACGGCGTAACCGGCAGGATCGGCCAGCCAGTCGGACTGGCCACGGCCGACGACGTCGGGGCAGATGACGCGCAGATCGGCACTGAGATCGCGCGCCAGGGTGTCGAAGTCGCGCCCCTGGCGTGAAAGGCCGTGCACGCAGACGACGACCCGCGGGTTGTCGGCAGCGCCCCACTCCCAATAGGCCATTCGGTGCAGGCCCTTGGCATCCAGGCATTGGACATGGTGCAGGCGGGGTTCGGTGGATGTCGGGGTCATGCAAGCTCCTTCTTCGATAATGATGCCAGCAAGCGAACGGAGAACCCCACATGCTCAAAGGCAAGACTGCCCTCATCACCGGATCGACCAGTGGTATCGGACTCGGATTGGCCAAGGCCCTCGCCGCCCAGGGCGCCAACATCATGCTCAACGGCTTCGGCGACGTCGACGGCCCGATGGCCGAGGTGGCCACCTTCGGCGTCAAGGTCCTGCATCACGGCGCCGACATGACCCGGCCGGCCGAGATCGAAACGATGATGAACAGCTGTGCGGCCGAACTCGGCCCGGTCGACATCCTGGTCAACAACGCCGGCATCCAGCATGTGGCCAATGTCGAGGACTTCCCGCCCGATCGCTGGGATGCGGTGATCGCGATCAACCTCAGCTCGGCATTTCACACGATGCGCCTGGCACTGCCGGCCATGAAGCAGCGCAACTGGGGCCGCATCCTCAACGTCGCTTCGGCCCACGGCCTGGTCGCGTCGGCCCAGAAATCGGCCTACGTTGCCGCCAAGCATGGCATCGTCGGCTTGACCAAGGCGGCTGCGCTCGAGTCGGCGACCACCGGTGTCACGGTCAACGCCATCTGTCCGGGCTGGGTCCTCACGCCCTTGGTGCAGAAGCAGGTCGACGCGCGCGCCGCCAAGGATGGTGTCGACGAGGCCGAGGCCAAGCGCCGCCTGCTCGTCGAAAAGCAGCCCTCGCTTCAGTTCGTCACGCCCGAACAGCTCGGCGGGTTGGCCATTTTCCTGTGCTCGCCGGCAGCCGACCAGGTGCGTGGCGTGGCATGGAACATGGATGGCGGCTGGGTCGCGCAGTGATGGCGGAAGGAATCAGCGCGTCAGCTGCACGCTGCCGTTGACGTTGGCCGTGACCGTGGCCGCGCCGGCCTCGGTCGGCAAGGCCATGTCGGCCATGGCCGCCGCTCCGGTGATGCGTGCCTGCGCAAAGGCGACCGGCCGGCGCGGCTGCGACAGGTCGCCGTTCACGTGCACCTCGCGCAGCAGATAGCCAGTGAAGCCGAACAGGCGGGCCGTCTGCAGCGCCTTGGCGCGGTAGCCTTCGATGGCCTGCGCGATGACCTCGCCTTCGACCTTTTCACGCGCTTCGCGCGACAGCGAGTATTCGACGCGCGAAATCGTTCATCGTCCCGATGCGCCCGGTGAGTGCCGCGATGGCCTGCATGTCGCGGCCACCGACGATCAGTTCGGTGCTCCCGACCCATCCGTTGCTGCCGCCCTTGGGCAGGTAGCGCGGGTTGAGCGAGAACTGACCGGTGCGCAGCTCGACCTCGCCTGGCCGCGCCACCTTGCGCGCCTCGGCCAGTGCCGCGTCCAGGGCCTGCTTCAACTGCGTCTGCAGCGGCGCCGCGTCGGGCCCCTCGCGCGTGGCCGAGAAGGTGACCGTGAGCCAGTCCTTCGCCACTTCGACCGTGGCCTGCGACGCCAGATGGACGACGTTCTCGGGCGGCGCAAGCCCTTGCGCCGCGCCATGGACAGCCCACGCGGCCAACAGGATGGGAACGATTCTGGACAGCATCGGATTTCCTTTCGTGACGGACTCGTCGCGCGCAACAGCACAGGATCAACGACCCGGACGAGCCCCGGCAGATGCGCGCCGAAAGACTTGTAACAGATGGTCAAACCACGACGAACGAGTCGGTCCGGCCCCGCACAATGCGGCTGTTACAAATCAGGGGCACATCATGAACTCAACGACGCACGGCCGTCCCGATCGCATTGTGGTGGTCGACGACGACGCCCGCATCCGCGACCTGCTGCGCCGCTACCTGTCGCAGGAAGGCTTCGAGGTCCTGCTGGCCGAAGACGCCAAGTCGCTGAACCGGGTCCTCACACGCGACACCGTCGACCTCATCGTGCTTGATCTGATGCTGCCCGGCGAGGATGGCCTGTCGATCTGCCGGCGCCTGCGCGCCGCCAACGACGCCACGCCGATCATCATGCTGACCGCCAAAGTCGAGGATGTCGACCGCATCGTCGGCCTCGAAGTCGGTGCCGACGACTATCTGCCCAAGCCGTTCAACCCACGCGAACTGCTGGCCCGCATCCACGCCGTGCTGCGCCGCAGGCCACCGCCGGAAGCGCCGGGGGCGCCGTCCAAGGAAGCACAGACGGTCACTTTCGGTCCGTTCGAATTCGATCTGTCGCTGCGCCGCCTGACCAAAGATGGCGAGCAGATCGCCCTCACGACCGGCGAGTTCTCGATGCTGAAGGCGCTCGTGCGCCATCCTCGCCAGCCCTTGTCGCGCGACAAGCTGGCCCAACTGGCGCGCGGTCGCGAGTTCGAGCCCTTCGACCGCAGCCTGGACGTGCAGATCTCGCGCCTGCGCAAGATGCTGGAGCCCGATCCAGCCCAGCCGCGCTACATCCAGACGGTCTGGGGCGTCGGCTACGTCTTCGTCCCGGACGGTGCCAGTTGACACCTGACGCCGCACACCTGACGACCTGAATGCCGCGTCAGCCCGTCGCCCTGAGTCTCTTCTGGCGCACCTTCTTCTACCTCGCCATCCTGCTGGCGGGAGGGATCTTTGCCTGGGTGCAGACCTTGCGTGCGCTCGAGTTCGAGCCCACGGCGGCCAAGACGGCGCAGCAGATCGCGGCACTCGTCAACCTGTCGCGCGCGGCCCTGAAGCAGGCCGACAACATCACGCGCGTGGCGCTGATGAAGTCGATGAGCGACCAGGAGGTCGTGCGAGTCGCCCCGCAGGAGCGAGGGGATCAATGGGAGCCGTTCGAGGTTGATCGTTTTTCGCGCCGCGTCGGCCAGGATCTGCGCGCCATCATCGGGCCGGGCACCGTGATCGCCCAGAGTGTGAACGGGCAACCCGGACTGTGGGTCGGGTTCACGATCGAAGCCGACCGCTACTGGCTGCAGGCCGAAGCGCGCCAGGCCAATCCATTGACCAGTTCGACCTGGTTCGTCTGGATCGGCATTGCGATCGTCGCCACCTTGCTGGGTTCGGTCGGCATCGCGCGCCTGATCAACCGACCACTGCGCGACCTGTCGTTTGCCGCCAGCCGGATCCGCGAGGGCGACCTGGAGTCGCGCCTCGACGAGAACACGCTGACGAGCGAGATCCGGGAAGTCAACATGGGCTTCAACCGCATGGCGCGCGAACTGGCCAAGGTCGAAGAGGACCGCGCCGTGATGCTGGCCGGCATCTCGCACGACCTGCGCACGCCGCTCGCCCGCCTGCGCCTCGAGACCGAGATGAGCGTGTCGGACGAAGAGGCCAAGCACAACATGGCGCTCGACATCGACCAGCTCGACGCGATCATCGACAAGTTCATGGACTACGCGCGTCCGGGCGAGACGCAGCTGCAACCGATCCTGCTGTCGCAGCTGATCGACAAGGAGATCGCGAACTTCCGCGACCCGGCGCGCATCCGGATCACGTCGAGGGTCGCGATCGACATCCGCGTGATGGCCGACGAGACCGAACTCGGGCGCGTCTTCTCGAATCTGTTCGAAAACGCACGCCGCTACGGCCGCGGGACAATGACCGGCGTTGCCGAAGTCACCGTGACCTATGTGCGCACCGGCCCCTGGGTGATCGTGACGGTGCGCGATCAGGGCCCGGGCGTGCCGCCGAGCAAACTGTCGCAGTTGACGACCCCGTTCTTTCGCGGCGACGCGGCGCGCACCGCAGCCACGGGCGCCGGCCTCGGCCTGGCCATCGTCGAGAAGGCCATGCAGCGCATGGGGGGTAGCCTCGAACTGGCGAACGCCCAGGATGCGGGCCTGATCGTGCACCTGCGCCTGCGCCGTTCGGTCTGACCCGGAACTGCGCTCAGGCCTCGGCGCGCAACGGGGCGGCGATGGCGGTCAGCGCGGCCTCGTCGAGCGTCTCCTTGGCCAGCAGTTCACGCGCACCTTGTTCGAGTATGGCGCGATGGCGTTCGAGCAGGGCCAGCGATCGACCGAACGCGTCCATCACGATCGTGCGCACGGATTCGTCGATGCGTTGCTGCGTGTCCGGGCCGACCCGTCTCGAGTGGTCGACCTGCCCGGCAAGGTCCAGGAAGCGCGAGGGTGGCGCCTCGTAGGCCACGTACCCGAGCGCGTCGACCATGCCATAGCGCGTGACCATGTCGTGCGCAATGTCGGTCACCTTGGCCAGGTCGTCGGCGGCGCCGGTCGACAGTTGCCCGAACACGAGCTTCTCCGCCGCCCGGCCGCCAAGCAAGACCATGATCTTGTGCTCGAGCTCCTCGCGCGTCATCAGGAAACGGTCCTCGGTCGGGCGCTGGATCGTGTAGCCGAGGGCACCGATCCCGCGCGGAATGATCGACACCTTGTGCACGGCGTCCATGCCGGGCAGCGCCAGCGCCACCAGCGCATGCCCCATCTCGTGGAATGCGACCACTTCGCGCTCGCGTGGATTGAGCAGCCGGTTCTTCTTCTCGAGCCCGGCGACGATCCGTTCGATGGCGACCGTGAAGTCGTCGAGCGTCACCGACTGCGCGTTGCGGCGCGTGGCCGCCAGTGCGGCCTCGTTGCACAGATTGGCCAGGTCGGCGCCGGAGAATCCGGTCGTGAGCTCGGCGACCTTGGCCAGATCGATGTCGGCCTCGAGGCGGATCTTGCGGACATGGACGGCGAGGATCTGGACCCGACCGGTCTTGTCCGGCCGGTCGACCAGGACCTGGCGGTCGAAGCGGCCGGCGCGCAGCAGGGCCGGGTCGAGCACCTCGGGCCGGTTGGTGGCGGCGAGCAGCACCACGCCGCTGGCGCTGTCGAAGCCGTCGAGTTCGGCCAACAGCTGGTTCAGGGTCTGCTCGCGTTCGTCGTGGCCGCCGACCGGCCCGGCCGCGCCGCGCGCCCGGCCGAGCGCATCCAGTTCGTCGATGAAGATGATCGCGGGCGCCTTCGCCCGCGCCTGCTCGAACAGGTCGCGCACACGCGCGGCGCCGACGCCGACGAACATCTCGACGAACTCGCTGCCCGAGATGCTGAAGAAGGCCACACCGGCCTCCCCTGCGACGGCCTTGGCGAGCAGGGTCTTGCCGGTTCCGGGTGGGCCGACCAGCAGCACGCCTTTGGGCATGCGCGCGCCCAGCCGCCCGTAGTCCTTCGGGTCCTTCAGGAAGGAAACGACCTCCTGCAGTTCGGCCTTGGCCTCGTCGACGCCTGCCACGTCGGCGAAGCTCACGCCGGTGTCGTGCTCGACATAGACCTTGGCCCGGCTCTTGCCGATGCTCATGAAGCCGCCCATGCCCTGTTTTTCGGCAAAGCGCCGGATCACGAAGAACCACAGCCCGAAGAAAACCAGGGCCGGCAGCACCCACGACAGCAGGTCGCGCAGCAGCGTGCTCTCGATCACCCTCGTGTAGGGCACGCCGTAGCGCTCGAGGCGCTCCGCGGTTGCCGGGTCGACGCGCGTGGCCACGATGATCGACTTGCCATTCACATCGGGCGTCTTCAGCTTGCCGGTGATGGTGGTCTCGCCGACCACGACATCGGCGACTCGGCCGTCGGCGAGTGCCTTCTCGAACTCACTGTAGGGCACCGGTTCGACCACACGCTGCGTCTGCCAGAGGTTCTGCAGCGACACGAAGGCGAGTGCCGCCAGCATCCAGTAGCCGACGTTCCAGCGCGTCTTGACGTCCGGTGGAGCCGCCATCGAAGGCGTCTCAGTCCAGCCCGGCGCGCAGCAGGCGCGCGCGCAACAGCTCGATCTCTTCGTGCAGGTCGGCCACCAGCGCGGCCAGTTCGGGCACCGCATCGAAGTCCTGCTCGAGATGGCGCATCACGCGCACGCGCTGCAGCACGACGAGGTCGAAGCGCCACTCTTCGGTCGCGTTGTCGGCCACCGGCAGCAGCCCCTCACGCACGCTGCGCTGCACCCACTGCGGCGTCACGGCCGCGGCCCGGCACAGGTCGTCCAGGGTCAGGAGGTCTTGCATCGTCGTCACTGTCACGCTCCCCGTTCGGCCTCGGCGCGCGCGACCTTGCGGGCGTCGAAGTCCGGCAATTCACGGGCCATTGATTCATAGAGCGTGCGCGCGCGCGGGTCGAGCCCGCTCGGCAGCACCACCTGCACCAGCAACTCGAGGTCGCCCGGCGACTTGCCCGGCAGACCCTTGCCGCGCACCGTCAGGCTGCGTCCCGACTGCGCGCCGGCAGGCACCCGCACCTTGAGCGCGCTGCCGTCGGGCAGCGTGACCGGCACGACGGCACCAAGTGCGGCTTCCCAGGGCGCCACCGGCAGGTCCGCGATCAGGGTGGCGCCGTCGATGCGGAAGCGGGGGTGCGGCCGCAACTGCACTTCCAGGAACAGATCGCCAGGGGGCGAGCCCGCTCCGCCCTGCCCCGCAAGGCGAATCAGTTGCCCGGGCCGCACACCGGCCGGGATCTTGACGTCCAGACTGCGCTCGGTCAGCACCACGCGGCCGTCCGGACCCAACTGCGGGTTGCGCAAGCTGATCTGGCGCGTCGCGCCACGCCAGGCATCCTCGAGGTCGAGCACGACACGCGCATGGTGGTCCTCGCCCTTGCCGCTGGCACTTCGCTGCCGGCCTCGGTTGCGGCCAGCGTGCCCGAACAGCTCCGAGAAGAAGTCGCTGTAGCCACCCGCGTCGTCGAATCCGCGCCCGCTGAACTCGAAGCCGGCATCCCAGTCGGGCGGCGGCGTGAAACGCTCGCCCGGCCGGTGGCCCTTGCCGACTGCATCGTAGGCGGCCCGGCGTTCGGGGTCGGACAGCACGGCGTTGGCTTCGTTGACCTCGCTCATGCGGGTCGACGCGTCGGCCTCCTTGCTGACGTCGGGGTGGTACTTGCGCGCAAGCCGGCGGAAGGCCTTCTTGATCTCCTCCGCCGTCGCATCGCGCGCCACGCCAAGCACGCCGTAGTAGTCCTTGAACTCCAATTTGCGCTCCCTCAGTACCCCACATGGTGCCACGGTCGCCGGCCTTCAAGCCCTCTTGAAACCTGCGCCGGTCGACCCTAGGTGAGGTAACACCGGGGCACCCATGCTCCGATGTCCATTGGAATGGAGGATTGATCATGTACCGAAGCCTGTTTCCCCGCGACGTGTTCGGCGACTTCGATCGCCTGCAACGCGATATGAACACCCTGTTCGACCTGTCACCTGGCATCCGCGGCCTGGGCCGAGGTGGCTATCCCGCATTGAACGTGGGCAGCACGCCCGGGTCGGTCGAGGTCTGGGCCTTTGCGCCTGGACTCGAGCCGTCGAGCATCGAGGTCCATCTCGAACGCGGCGTGCTCAGCGTCAGCGGCGAGCGCCAGGACCTGTTGCCGAAGGACGAGAAGACCTCGCTGCACCTGAACGAGCGTTTTGCAGGGCGTTTCCGGCGTGTCGTCAGCCTGCCCGACGACGTCGACCCCAATGCGGTCAATGCGGCCTACCGCGACGGCGTGCTGCAAGTCAGCATCAAGCGTCGCGAGTCTGCCCAGCCGCGTCGGATCGAGATCAATTGAATCGCAAGGAGATCAACATGAGCCAGATCGCAAAGAACCCTGCCGCGGCGCGCGACGAAGCCGCCCTGCTGCCACCGGTCGACGTGGTCGAGGACCAGACCGGCATCACGATGTATGCGGACCTGCCCGGCGTGCCCAAGGACCGGCTGAACGTCCGCGTCGACGGTGACCAGCTGGCCATCGAAGCCGAAGCCGTGCTGCCAGTGCCCGAAGGCATGACGGCCAACCATGCCGAAGTGAACCTGTCGCGCTACCGGCGCACGTTCACGCTGAGCAAGGAACTCGACGCCGAAAAGGTCAGCGCCGAACTCAGCCAGGGCGTGCTGCGCCTGCGCATTCCGAAGGCCGAGCACGCGCAGCCGCGCAAGATCTCGGTGCAGGTGAACTGAAGGCGCTAGGTCGAGGCGCGGGTCAGCAGACAGACGGCCCGCGCTTCGATCGCCAGCCCTTCGCCCACGGGCCCCATCTGCTCGGCCGTCTTGGCCTTGACGTTGACCGCCTCGGGCGTGAGCCCGAGCAATGCCGCGATGCGCTCGCGCATGGCCTCGATGTGCGGCGCCATCCTGGGCGCCTGCGCCACGATCGTGCTGTCCACGTTGACGGGCACCCAACCCGCAGCGCGCACGCGCCGCGTGGCCTCCTCAAGCAAGACGCCGGAGTTTGCGCCCAGGAATGCAGGGTCGGTGTCCGGGAAGTGACGCCCGATGTCACCCAGTCCCGCGGCGCCGAGCAGCGCGTCGGTGATGGCGTGCAACAGTGCGTCGGCGTCGGAATGCCCGAGCAGGCCATGCGTGTGCGCAATCGTCACCCCGCCCAGCACCAGGGGTCGATCCGCCACAAGCGTGTGGATGTCCCAGCCTTCCCCAATGCGAAACGTCATCGTGTCTCCAGCAAGCGCTCGGCGAGCGCGAAGTCCTGCGGCCAGGTCAGCTTGAAGTTCTCCAGCGCACCTTCGACCAGGCGCGGCGCCAGCCCCGCCGCCTCGATCGCACCGGCCTCGTCGGTGACTTCGCCTGGCGCGGCGGCCATGGCCTGCTCGAGCACGCCCAGGCGGAACATCTGTGGCGTCTGCGCCGCCCACTTGTCTCGGCGGTCCAGCGTGGCCTGGACCCGGTCACCACTCGACTGCTTCAGCGTGTCGGCCAGCGGCAGCGCAAGCAGTCCCCCGACCGGGTCGGATTCGCAGGCGTCGATCAGGCGGTCGACCCAGGCCGCCCGCAGCAGGCAGCGTGCGGCGTCATGCACGAGCACCCAGTCATCGTCCTTGGCGCCGCGCCCACGCAGCGCCCGAAGGCCGCCTGACACGGTCGCGGCGCGCGTGGGGCCCCCATCGCGGGACACCCACAACCCGTCGCGCGCAGGAAGCAGGGCCTCGAACTGCGTGTCATCCGGGGCCAGCACGACCAGCGTGGCCTGCAACCGCGCCACCGCGCGCAAGGCATCGAGCGTGTGGGCGACCACCGGGCGGCCACCGAGCAAGGCGTACTGCTTCGGCCCACCCGCGCCGGCGCGGATCCCGACTCCGGCACAAGGCACCAAGGCGTAGCAGGTCATGCCCCGATTCTAGAATCGAGCCGTTCCACGCCCCGGCGCAACTGCCTCGGGGCGCTTTGTCATTTCTGAGCCCCCATGCAACTCCCGACCATCGCCCCCGGCAAGCGCTTCACCGTGCCCCGCCCGATCGGCAGCGCCGATGCCCTGCTGCTGGCCCGCATGGCGCGCGACCACGCGGACCACAAGCGACTGTTCGTCATCGTGACCGCGGAGCCGGCCGACACCCAGCGTTTCGCCGAGGAACTGGCCTTCTTCGAGCCCGGGTTGCGCATCGCGGTGTTCCCGGACTGGGAAACCCTGCCCTACGACACGTTCAGCCCGCACCAGGACCTGATCTCGGATCGCCTCGCCACGCTGTGGCGAGTGCAGCAGGGCGAAGTCGACGTGCTGCTGCTGCCGGCGACGACGGCCCTGGCCAGGCTGGCGCCACCGAGCTTTCTCGCCGGGACCACCTTCGTGTTCAAGCAGAAGGCGCGGCTCAACGACACGCGGCTCAAGGCCCAGCTGACCCTGGCCGGCTATGAGCATGTGAGCCAGGTCGTGTCGCCCGGCGAGTACGCGGTGCGCGGCAGCCTGATCGATCTGTTCCCGATGGGCTCGCCGGTGCCCTATCGGGTGGACCTGTTCGACGACGAGGTCGACTCGATCCGGACCTTCGACCCGGACAGCCAGCGCAGCCTCTATCCAGTGCCCGAAGTCCGCCTGCTGCCGGGGCGCGAGTTCCCGATGGACGAGGCCGCGCGCACCGCCTTCCGTTCGCGTTGGCGCGAGCGCCTCGAAGGCGACCCGACGCGCGCGCGCCTGTACAAGGACATCGCCCAGGGCATCGCGACCGGCGGGATCGAGTACTACCTGCCCCTGTTCTTCGACGCGACGGCGACCCTCTTCGACTTTGCCGGCCCTGATGCGGCCATCGCCCTGCACGGCGAAGTGAACGAGGCGCTCGAGCGCTTCTGGACCGACACGCGCGAGCGCCACCGCTTCCTGCAGCACGACCCCGAGCGCCCGATCCTGCCGCCGGAGGACATCTTCCTGAGCAGGGAGGAGTTCTTCACCTGCACGCAGGCCCACGCGACGCTGCTGATGCGTGGCGCCGAAGCGGTCGACTGGGCGCGGCCACTGCCCGATGTCGGCGTCGATCGCACCGCCACCGAACCGCTCGCCACGCTCGAACGCCACCTGGACGCCACGCCGCACCGGGTGCTGCTGGTGACGGAGAGCGAAGGCCGGCGCGAGAGCGTGATCGACCTGTTGCGCGATCACCAGATCCAGGTGCCGACGGTGGCCAGCCTGAAGGAGTTCCTCGACGCCGACCACAAGGTTGCCATCACCGCCGCACCGTTGGCCGCCGGATTCATCTGGAACGAGCCGCAGGACGGGCTGACGGTACAGTTCATCACCGAGACCGAGCTCTTCGCCAGCACGCACCAGACCCGCCGCCGGCGCAAGCAGGAGCAGGTGTCCAGCGTCGACGCGCTGATCAAGGATCTCTCAGAGCTCAAGATCGGCGACCCGGTAGTGCACCTGAACCATGGCATCGGCCGCTATCAGGGCCTGATGCACATCGACCTCGGCGATGGGGACAGCGAGTTCCTGCACCTCGAATACGCCGACCAGGCGACCTTGTACGTTCCGGTGGCCCAGCTGCATCTGATCGGTCGCTACACCGGCGTCTCGGCCGAAGAGGCGCCGCTGCACAGACTGGGCTCGGGCCAATGGGAGAAGGCCCGCCGCAAAGCCGCCGAACAGGTGCGCGACGCAGCCGCAGAGCTGCTCGAGCTGTATGCGCGGCGCGCCGCGCGCGAGGGGCATGCACACCGCTTCTCGGCCCATGACTACGAGGCTTTCGCCACCAGTTTCGGATTCGAGGAGACCGCCGATCAGCGTGCGGCCATTCACGCGGTCATCCAGGACCTGGTGAGTCCGCGGCCGATGGACCGGCTGGTGTGCGGCGACGTCGGCTTCGGCAAGACCGAAGTGGCACTGCGCGCGGCGTTCGTCGCGGTGCATGGTGGCAAGCAGGTCGCCATCCTGGCGCCGACAACCCTGTTGGCCGAGCAGCACTATCAGACCCTTGTCGATCGATTCGGACCCTGGCCCGTCAAGATCGCCGAGCTGTCGCGCTTTCGAAGCAGCAAGGAAGTCAAGGTCGCCCTCGAAGGCCTCGCGGCCGGCACGGTCGACATCGTGGTCGGCACCCACAAGCTGCTCAGCGCCGATGTGAAGTTCAAGCGCCTGGGTCTGCTCATCATCGACGAGGAACACCGATTCGGGGTGCGCCACAAGGAGGCCATGAAAGCCATGCGCGCCGAGGTCGATGTGCTGACGCTGACCGCCACGCCAATCCCGCGCACCCTGGGCATGGCCCTGGAGGGCCTGCGTGACCTGTCGGTCATTGCCACCGCTCCGCAGCGCCGGCTCGCCATCAAGACCTTCGTGCGCAGCGAGTCGAGCGGCACCATTCGGGAAGCCGTGCTGCGCGAACTCAAACGCGGCGGTCAGGTCTACTTCCTGCACAACGAGGTCGAGACGATCCAGAACCGCTTCGATCAACTCGCGAAACTGCTGCCCGAGGCGCGCATCGCCATCGCGCATGGCCAGCTGCCAGAGCGCGAGCTCGAACGAGTCATGCGCGACTTCGTGGCCCAACGCCACAACGTGCTGCTGTGCTCGACCATCATCGAGACCGGCATCGACGTGCCGACCGCCAACACGATCGTCATGAGCCGTGCCGACAAGTTCGGCCTGGCCCAGTTGCACCAGCTGCGCGGCCGTGTCGGGCGCAGCCACCACCAAGCCTATGCCTACCTGATGGTGCCCGACATCGAGGCCCTGACCAAGCAGGCAGCCCAGCGGCTGGAGGCGATCCAGCAAATGGAGGAACTCGGCTCCGGCTTCTACCTGGCCATGCACGACCTGGAGATCCGGGGCGCGGGCGAAGTGCTGGGCGAGAACCAGAGCGGCAACATGATGGAGATCGGTTTCCAGCTCTACAACGACATGCTGGCCGAAGCGGTCCGCCTGCTCAGGGCCGGCAAGTCCGCCGACATGCCCGACCTGCTGTCGCCGCTGCATGCCACGACCGAGATCAACCTGCACGCGCCGGCGCTGCTCACCGACGCCTACTGCGGTGACGTGCATGTGCGACTGAGCCTGTACAAGCGCCTGGCCAGTGCCGACACGCCGGCCCAGATCGACAACCTGCTCGAGGAGATCACCGACCGCTTCGGCAAGCTTCCGGCCCAGGGACAGGTGCTGTTCGACACCCATCGCCTGCGCGTGCTGACCAAGCCCTATGGCGTTCTGAAGGTCGACGCCGGGCCGAAGCTGATGCAGATCGTCTTCCGGCCCAACCCGCCGATCGACGCCCTGCGCATCATCGAACTCGTGCAGAAGAACCGCGCCATCAAGCTTGCCGGCAACGACAAGCTCCGCATCGAGCGCGAGATCGCGGAACCTGCCGCGCGCGCCCAGTTCATCCGCGACACCTTGCGCAGCCTGGGGCCGCCGGTGGCGGCGGCGGCCTGAGCCTCAGCGGAAGATCTGGGCCGGAAACGCCCCGTTCGGGCCCATGCACAGGCCGCTGAAGCTTCGCCCGTCCGGTGCTGGCTGCAGGTCGCAGTTGGCGCTGCCGAGCGCGCCGCCTTGCATGCGCATCGTCAGCGCCACGCGCAGCAATGCGCCATCGAATTCGCCATGCCCTTGTCCCAGCTGCTGTCCGCCCGCCTGCGCGACAAAGCGCACCTGGCGCCCGTTCTGTTCGAAGTGATAGACCTCGCCGGTGTTGGTGCGCCACATGCCGCTGAGGTCGAGCCCGACGGCGGCACGCGCCAGGTCGGGCACCGGAGCAGAAACGAAGGGCTGGCTGGACGGCTCCGTTGGAATGAATGACTCGTTCGACCCGAACTCCTCCAGCAGGGCTGCCGCGATGAGCAGTCCCAGAACCCCGAGCCCGATGCCAAGCGCGAGCGGCTTGCGGCCGCCGCGTGCCGGCGGCGCCTGGCCAGGGTCGACCGCTGGCGCGGCGCGCGCGCCACGGCTCAGTCCCGGGATCTTTTCCAGCGCCTCGACCAGACGCTGCAGGTCGCCACGCCAGCGCGAGTCCGACATGTCGAGCGCCTGACGGCGCGTGAGCGGCTCGAGGTCAGGGCTCAGGGCCTCGGACTGGGGCATCGCCGCTCCTTCGAGCAAGACCGGTACGACACGGATGTCGCGCGCCAGCGCCGTGGCAATCTCGAGCCGGATCCAGTCCTGCGGATTCTCGAGCCGACGCTGCCCATGGGCGTCCCGCATGTCGAGCCACTCGGGCCCGATCAGCACCAGCATCACGACGCAGGACCCGAGCGCCCGGTCCAGGGAGCGCGTGAAGTCGACTCCCGGATCGATGCCTTCGATGTCGCGAAAGATCGCACCCGGGCCAAAGGCCTGGGCGAGATCGTCGGCGAGACGCCCCGCCGCATGGCGGGACTCATCGCGGCGGTAGCTGATGAAGATGCCGGCTGCCATTTGCAGTTCCCGGTGCCAGTCTAGGCCACGAATCGCCGCGCGGCCACCCCTGGCGCCTGGCGCGAAGGTCGCGCCTGCTAGCATCCCGGCCGACATGCACACCGCCGTCGAGATCCACCCTGGGCTGTTCGTTCGTGGCTTCGAGCCGCCCCTGCCACTGTCCCAGTTCAGGCTCGTGGCATTCGACATGGACTCGACCCTGATCAACATCGAGTGCGTCGACGAGATCGCCGCCGCCGCCGGGCGCAAGGCGGAAGTCGCGGCGATCACCGAAGCCACCATGCGTGGCGAGATCACCGACTACAAGGAAAGCCTGCGCCAGCGACTGGCGATGCTCAAGGGCGTCCCGGTCAGCGCGCTCGAGACGGTCTGGTCGCACCATCTGCAGCTCAACCCGGGTGTCGAGACCTTTGTCCGCGCCTGCCAACGGACCGGGCTCAAGACCTTGCTGGTCTCTGGCGGATTCACCTTCTTCAGCGACCGGGTGCGCGACCGACTGGGACTGGATTTCACGCGCGCCAACATGCTCGAGTTCCACGACGGCCACCTGACCGGGCAGATCGTGCCGCGCGCCTGGGGCGACATCGTCGACGGCGCCGAGAAGCGCCGGGTCGTGCTCGAGGTCTGCGAACTCATGGGGATCTCGCCAGCCCAGGCGATCGCGGTCGGCGACGGCGCCAACGACCTGCCGATGATGGCGGCCGCCGGACTGTCGGTCGCCTACCACCCGAAGCCGGCGGTGCGCGAGAAGGCTTTGATCTCGATCATGAGCGGTGGAATGGACCGCGCGCTGGAGGTGCTGAGCGTCGATTCCTAGGGCAAACGAGCGTTTCGCGACCCAGACATGCGTGCCTAGCATGAGCGATCCCAACCCGAGGAGCCGTGACCATGAGTGATCAGACCAAGTATCTGCTCGACGAGAGCAAGATCCCGCGCCATTGGTACAACATCGCCGCCGACCTGCCGAAGCCCGCGGCTCCCGTGTTGCACCCCGGCACGCTGCAACCGGTCGGGCCCGACGACCTTGCGCCGCTGTTCCCGATGGAACTCATCATGCAGGAGGTCTCGACCGAGCGCGAAGTGCCGATTCCAGAGCCGGTGCGAGAGGTGTTCAAACTCTGGCGCCCGGCCCCGCTGATCCGGGCGCGCCGGCTCGAGAAGGCGCTCGGGACCACGGCCAAGATCTACTACAAGTACGAAGGCGTCTCGCCGGCAGGCTCGCACAAGCCGAACACGGCCATTCCACAGGCCTGGTACAACCAGCAAGCCGGCATCAAGAAGCTCTCGACCGAGACCGGTGCCGGGCAATGGGGTTCCTCGCTCGCCTTTGCCGGCGCGCTCTTCGGCATCGAAGTCAAGGTCTTCCAGGTCCGGATCTCGTATGACCAGAAGCCCTACCGGCGGGCGCTGATGGAGACCTACGGCGCAACGTGCATCGCGTCGCCGTCCGACCAGACCAATTCCGGGCGCGCCATCCTGGCCAAGGACCCGAAGCACCCGGGCTCGCTGGGCATCGCGATCAGCGAAGCGGTCGAGGTCGCGGCGACGAACGATGACACCAAGTACGCGCTCGGCTCCGTGCTCAACCACGTCCTGCTGCACCAGACCATCATCGGGCAGGAAGCCATGCTGCAGATGGAAATGGCCGGCGACGACCCGGATGTGATCATCGGATGCACCGGCGGTGGCTCGAACTTCGCCGGTCTTGCCTTCCCGTTCCTGGGCCAGCAACTGCGCGGCGGCAAGAAGCGGCGCTTCGTTGCCGTGGAGCCGGCGGCCTGCCCGTCGCTGACGCGCGGCAAGTTCGCCTACGACTTCGGCGACACCGCCCACTTGACCCCGCTGACCAAGATGCACACGCTCGGGTCGACCTTCACGCCTCCGGGGTTCCATGCCGGCGGGCTGCGCTACCACGGGATGGCACCCATGATCTCGCACCTGAAGGAGCTGAACCTGATCGAGGCCGTGGCCTATCACCAGCGCACATGCTTCGAAGCTGCAGTCCAGTTCGCTCGTTGCGAAGGCATCGTTCCGGCGCCCGAAGCGAGCCATGCGGTGCGGGCCGCGATCGACGAGGCCTTGCGCTGCAAGGCGAACGGCACCTCGGACGTGATCCTGTTCAACCTCAGCGGTCACGGCCACTTCGACATGGCCTCGTACAGCGCCTACTTTGCCGACAAGCTGGTCGACCAGCCCTACGACGAGGCCGAACTGGCGATGGCGCTGTCCGGACTGCCCTCGGTCCCCGCCTGAGGGTTGGCGCGCCTACTTGAACACCAGCTGCACGCTGTGCTGGCGTTCAGCGGGCGCGCTGTCGTACTTCCATTGCAGCAAGGCGGCGCGAATCGGCCGCGCCAGTTGTGCCGATGCCGGCGGCAGCAGGTCCACCTGGGAGACCGTGCCGTCAGGCTGGATGACGAGGCGCACGTCGAGGGCCTGCCCGGTCGGCAACCGGTCCATCATCTGTGGCGTCAGGACGGGCTCGACCATGCTCACCAGCACCGGCTCAGCGGGCGGTGCTGGTGACTCGGAGTCCGGCACGACCAACGCCGCGCCCGCACCCGCGCCGGCTGGCGTCGGCCGGCTGTCAGCCTCGGGCAGCGTCGTCTTCGAAGCATTCGTCGGGGCAGCGTCCGGCGCCGAGGACGCGGGTCGAGCGGCGACAGGAGGCGGGGTGGCGTCAGGCGCCGCCTGCGGAGGTGGGGCTGTCGGCGCGAGCGCGCCCGGCGCCGGCTGAACATTGCTCGTGGGCGTCGCGGGCGCAACGGGAACCACGGTGACCCGAATGCCCGTGTCGGGCACGGTCACGGGCTCTGGCGTCGGCGCTGCGCCGGCCGTCGATGGCCGGGGCGCACTGTCGGTCGAGCCCTGCGCAGGCTGGACGACACGTCGGCGCTCGCCGCTCTTCGCGCGCTCGACCTGAGCCGCCTCCAGGATCCTGCGCATGGGGTTGGACGCATCTCGCATCGCGCGCTGCATGTCCGGGTCGGGCGCCGAGGCGGCCGTTGCCGCCGACGATTGACCAAGGGCATGGCCGACCCAGCCAAGGGCCAGCACCACCGCCATCAGTACCGATCTTGACAAGGCCGACTCCTGGGAATCACCGCAAGGGGCGTCGAGCGCCGAACGACAGGCCGATGAAGGAGCTCGGGTCTCGACGACCAGGTCCCGGCGAGCCGGAATTGTGAGGGCGCTTGTTCGGCAGCGGCAGCGCACGGTCGGCTCGACCCCGCCCTCGGCGTGAACCGCGTCACGCAAGGCTGCGCGCGAGCGGTGGCGGGACGAAGCCTCGGTACGCTTGTTCCAGCCAGACCGCGAAGCGCAGTCCCGACGGATCGGCCAACCAGGGCGCGACGATCTGCGCGCCGATCGGCAGGCCGGCGTCGCTCTGCCCGATCGGCACGGCCGTCGCTGGCAGACCGACGATTCCCGGGTAGCCGGCCCAGAACAGCGAGTCCGTCCCGGGCTGCATGCGCCCGTTGACGGGAATCATCCGCTCCCACCGCTCGCCAGTCTGGTCCTGAACAAAGGCCGCTGTCGTGGCGACCGGGCAGATCAGCAGGTCGTACTGCTGAAAGAAGGCCGCCCACTGCTGTCGAAGAAGCGCCCTGCGTTCGTCGAAGGCAACCCAGTCCCGGTGCGAGAGCGTGCTGCCGCGGAAGTGGCAGGCGGCGTAGTGATCCTCTTCGGCGCCATAGCCAGCGGCGCGCGCCAGCGCCGAGGAATAGACAGGATCGTCATAACGTGAGCCGGTCGCCGCACGCAGCAGATGCAGATAGACCAGCCGCGCCTCGCGGCCGTCCACCGGGCTCACATCGTCGCGCACTTGCACACCCTGTTTGCGCAGGAATTCCACCAGTTCACGCAGGGCGTGCTGAACCGACTGATCCACCTCGGCCTGCGCGTCGTCATACATGACTGCAACACGGCAGTCGCGAGGCTCGGGCCGGCTCGGTCGCCAGACGGCCGGCAACCGGCCAATCGGGGTCCACAGGTCCAGCGGGGCCGCCAGCACCTCCATGGCCAGCACCAGATCCGAAGCGCTGCGCGCCATCGGCCCGGCCACCGCAATATCGAAATGATCGGCGTCTGCCCTCGGCAGCAGTTCGTGGCCTGTCAGTGGCACCACGCCCCAGGTCGGCTTGTGGCCCCAGACACCACAATAGTGCGCCGGGTTGCGGATCGAGGCGCCGATGTCGCTGCCCAGCTCAAGCGCCGTCAGACCGGCGGCCAGGGCCGCTGCCGCCCCGCCGGACGACCCACCGGGCGTTCTTGTCAGATCCCAGGGGTTGTGTGTCGTGCCGTAGACCGGATTGAAGGTCTGCCAGTCCGCCAGCGAGACCGGCACGTTGGTCTTGCCAAAGATCACCGCCCCGGCGCTCTTCAAGCGTGCAACGGTGACCGCGTCGTGCTGCGCCAGGTTGCCCCGGAAGGCCTCGAAGCCGTATGTGGTGGGCAAGCCGGCGACGTTGAACGACTCCTTCACCGTCATCGGAACACCGTGCAGGGGGCCCCAGGACTGACCGCGCGCAGTGGCTTCGTCGGCCGCCAGGGCTCGCTGGCGAGCCCGCTGTGGATCTCGAACCGGCACTGCATTGAAGCTGCCGTCGAGCCGATCCAGCCGCGCCAGGTACAGGTCCAGGAGTTCCACCGCCGAGCATTCCCGACGCCTGAGCAGACCGGCCAGCGCATGGGCGGGCAGGAATGCCAGGTCGCTCATGGACGGATCCCGGCCGAAAGACCAGTCACCGGGGAGTCGTGGAGCCGCATTGGCGAAGTCTAGTGCAGCCCCTGCAAAGCCCGGAACTGGCCTCCGAGCGCGGGCCGCTGCAACAAATGGACACGCGCACTTGCGTCTGAGGACAAGTTCGGGATCTGGTCGGGATTCGATCGTGTCGAGGGGCTCAAGCCACACCTGCAGCCGCCGATAACGACTTCATTGCTGCCGCCCAACCCGTTCAAACCCCATGTTCAGCCCCCATCCGCAAATGACTCCCGGACGCGCGAATCCGTTCGCCAACGCCTACAAGCAGATCGGCGCCGAGACCGCCGTCACCGAGGCCAGCCCGCACCGCCTCATCGCGATGCTCTTCGACGCCTATTTCGACGCCCTGGCCCAGGCCCGTGGTGCCCTTCGTGGCGGCCAGATCGAGGCCAAGGCGAAGGCCATCGGGCGCGCGGCCCGCATCGTGGACGAAGGACTGCGCGCATCGCTGGACCTGAGGGAAGGGGGCGCGCTGGCTGCGGACCTGAACGCCCTGTATTCGTATCTCGCCAACCGGCTCATGTTGGCCAACCTGCGCAACGACGAGTCGATTCTGGATGAATGCCAACGCCTCGTGGTTCCGCTGCGAGACGCCTGGCAGGAAATCGCACCGGGCCCCGCGGTCTCCAACTGACCTCCCACCAATCCCAAGCCTCTCTTTGGACCTTCACAAGCCATGGACACTCGACTGCTGGACTATTACGAAGCCATCGAGCGCGCAAGCGCCGACATGCTGTTGGCCGCGAAGGCGGGCAATTGGGACGAAGTTGTAAAACTCGAGGGTGCCTGCGTGCTGCTCATCAGCCAGCTCAAGCATGCCGCCCGCCAGGAGCCCCTGGATTCCGACGCGGCCAAGGCCAAGTCGCGCATCATGCAGCGCATCCTGATCAATGACGCCGAAATCCGCCACCTTGCGGAACCCTGGCTGCAGGATCTCGACGGTGTGCTGACCGGCAAGCACCAGACCTTGCACTGACACTCGCCTGGGACGCCGAGGCCATGTTCCTGGACACTCAACCGGCCGATCTCGGCGACAACGGAGAGCAGGACCCCTGGGGTCACTTCCGTGTCAACCACCCGAGCGAGATCCTGAACCTGTTGCGCCAGCTGCGCGACGGCAGTGTCCCGGTCAACCTGAGTGCGCCCGACGGCCACCACATGACCACCGTGGTGTGGGCCATCGACGACGAGCACCGTCGACTGAGTTTTGATGTCGGCGGCCTCGATACGATCGCCCAAGGGATCGTGCAGGGCAACGAAGCGACGCTGGTCGCCTATCTGGAGGCGGTCAAGCTCCAGTTCGACCTGCACGACCTGATGATGGTGCGCAGCGCCACCCATTGCGCAATGCAAGCCCAGCTGCCACGCGAGATCTACCGGTTCCAGCGCCGCAGCGCCTATCGGGTCAGGACCCTGGAGCGTTCCAGTCCGACGGCACACCTGCGCCACCCATCGATGCCCGAGATGCTGCTCAAGCTGCGCATCCTGGATGTCAGCATCGGCGGCTGTTCGCTGGCGGTGGACAACAACGTCCCGCAGTTGCAGGCCGGCACCGGGATCTCGGGAGTGCGCATCGAGCTCGACGGCGACACCCGCTTCGAGGTCGCATTGCAGCTCCAGCACGTCAGCTCCACCCAGGGCGCCGAGCGCGGTCAACGCATCGGCTGCGAGTGGATCAGTCTGAGCGGGCAGGCCACGCGCGCGCTGCAGCACTACATTGACTCGGCGCAAAAACGGCGCCGGATGCTGTCGCTGGGCTGAAACGATGCGACCCCAGTGCCGCGGATTCACCCTGGTCGAGGTCTCGCTCGTGTCGTGCCTGGCAGTGCTGCTGGCCGCGCTCGCGATGCCTTCGTTCGAACGCCAGCGGCTCAAGGCCGGGCGTGCCGATGGCACCTCGACCCTGTCCCGCCTGCAGCATGCCCAGGAACAGCACCGCGCCACGTCGGGCCTGTACGCGACCTCACTGGCCGGTCTGGGCGCGCATGCGCGCAGCCCCGATGGCCGCTACATCATCGACCTGAGCAGTCAGCCGGACGGCTATGTCGTGACCGCGCACGCCAGCGGCAGCCAGTCCTCCGACACGGCCTGCCAGACCCTCACGCTGACCGTGCAACAGGGGTTCGCGAGCTACGGCCCGGGCGCGCAATGCTGGGGACAGTGATGGGACGGACCGGTCGCCGTGGTTTCACGCTGATCGAGGCCCTGGTCACGATCGCCGTGCTGGCCATCCTCACCACGCTCGCCCTGCCCTCGTTCAGCGCCCGGTTGACCCAGCATCGCCTGAAGTCCGCCGCCGAGCATCTGGCGCTCGACATGGCCGAGGCACGATTCCAGGCCGCGCAGAGCGCCAAGACCTTGCACCTGGTGTTTGGCGGCGCGGGCCCGGACTGGTGTTACGCGGTCGCGCTCAGCCCTGGCTGTGACTGCCGGACTGCCCAGCCATGCCAGCTCAAGACCGTGCGTGCGCAGGACATTCCGGGTGTGTTGGTCGAACTGGTTCGCGATGCGCAGTTCGACCCGATGGCGACCGATTCGCCCGGCGGGGGCGCCGAATTCGTGTCACGCCACGGCGAGCGCCTGCGGGTGTCGCTGTCGCCACTGGGCCGGGCCCAGATCTGCGCCCCGTCACCGCTGCCGGGCTATCCAGGCTGCTGAGACGAGGCCCGAACCGCCGCGAGGCACCTGCCGGCGGTCGATCAGACCTGCATGTGCATGATTTCGCTGTAGGCCTGGACCAGGCGGTTGCGCACGCCAAGTGCGGCCGAGAAGCCGAGTTTGGCCTTCTCGCTGGCGATCATCACGGACTCCAGGCTGACGGCCGGGTTCTCCATGCTGAATTCGCGCTGCAACCTGGTTGCGTCGTTCTGGCTCTCGCTGACCGATTTCAAGGCCTGCGACATGGCGTCCTGGAAGCTCGCGCCAGCCGCCTTCTGGGCGCCGGTGGGCCCCGCGAGCGGCATGCCGTCCGGGCGCAGACCGGCACGTGCGACGGCCTGCTGGAAATTGAAGGGCTGTAGCTTGAGTTCCATGCGTGTTGACCCTGAGCCTGGGAACGAACTGTAGCCAGGACGCGGCGGGACATAACGGCGAACTGGTCGCCCTTTTCCACCCTTCTTGCCCGTATGTGACGGCGGTTGGACGCCAACAATGGCCGTCAACCTGCCCACCTTCCTGGACGAGACCCCTCCCGTATGGACAACGCTGTTTCACCGACCGCCGGCCCGATGCTGGTTCCCGCAGGGAACGGTTTCGCGGACCGACTCGCGGCGATGCCGATCAGGTCCAAAGTGATGCTGACGATCGGCATCGCGGGGCTGATCGCGATTCTGGCGGCACTGACCTTCAGCACCCGCCAGGGCGACTACAAGTTGCTGTTCGCAAATCTGTCGGAGAAGGACGGTGGCCTCGTCATCGAGAAGCTGCAGCAGCTCAACATCGACTACCGGTTCAGCGACGGCAGCGGCGCGATCCTGGTGCCTGCCAACAAGGTCTACGAGCTGCGCATGAAGCTCACGTCGGCAGGCCTGCCGCGTGGTGACACCCAGGGCTACGACCTGCTCGACAAGTCCCCCGTCTTCGGCCGCACCCAGTTGCGCGAGCGCATGGACCTTCAGCGGGCCCGCGAGGGTGAATTGATCCGGACCATCGGCACCATCGATTCCGTCGCATCGGCCAGGGTGCACCTCGCGATGCCCAATCAGAACGGGTTCTTTCGCGAGCAGGAACGTGCCTCGGCGTCGGTCGTGCTGTCCCTGCATCCCGGGCGCACGCTCGAGCGGGCCCAGATCGCCGGCATCGTCCACCTGGTCTCGGGCAGCGTGCCCGACCTCAAGGCGCGCGATGTCAGCGTGATCGACAGCAGCGGCGCCCTGCTCAACCCGCAGGACGGCAGCTCGGGTCTGGACTCGCTGCAGCTCGAATACCGCAAGCAGGTCGAAGCCAGCCATCTCAAGCGTGTGCTCGATCTGCTCGAGCCGGTGGTCGGTCGCGACAACCTGCGCGCCACCGTCTCGGCCGACATCGACTTTGCGCAGATCGAGTCGACGGCGGAGGAGTACAAGCCGAACCAGGGCAATGCGCCGGCCACCGTGCGCGCCTTCCGGTCGGAGGAAATGGGCACCCCGGGCAGCACGACACCGAGCGGCGTGCCCGGCGCCTCGAGCAACCAGCCGCCGGTCCCGGCCACCGCCCCGATCACCGGCAGTGCCGCACCGCTGCAGGCCGCCCAGGGCGGCGTGACCGCCGGCAGCGGCCGCCGCGAAGCGGAGACGCGCTACGAAGTCGATCGCACGGTGCGTGTGACGCGCAATGCGACAGGAGTCGTCAAGCGTCTGAATGCTGCGGTGGTCATCAACCACCGCTCGACGACGGACGCCAAGGGCAAGACCTCGACATCGGCGCGTACGCCCGAAGAGATCGAGCAGATCACGGCCCTGGTGCAGGAAGGAATCGGTTTCAACAAGGAACGCGGGGACTCGGTGCGGGTCATCAATGCCCCGTTCCATTCCGAGCCCTTGCCCAAGGTCGAGGAACTCCCGCTCTGGCAGCAGCCCTGGTTGCAGGACCTCCTGCGCGCGGGCGCAACACCGCTGGCGCTGACCCTGGTCGCGCTGATGGTCGTCTTCACGATGATCAGGCCCACGCTCAAGGTGGCACTCGCCCCCTCTGCGAAAGGTGGCCACCTGGACGCCGTGGTCGCCGATGCGGAGACGCTGCCGGCCCTGGGCAGCAATGTGCTGCCCGCCCTGCAGGCGCCGGCGTCGCAGGAGCAACTCGCCAAGGCCAGGACGCTCGCCAAGGAAAACCCGGCTGCGGTGGCCAACATCATGCGCAGCTGGGTCAGCGGCGAGCCGGCCTGAGGATCACCGATGGCTGCACTGGACGACCAAGGCCTCGAGGACGCCGCGATCCTGCTGATGTCCCTCGGCGAGGAGGACGCGGCCGAGGTCTTCAAGCACCTGACGCCCAAGGAAGTGCAGGGCCTGGGCGAGAAGATCGCCAAGCTCAAGTCGATTCCGCGCGACCGCTTCGACGCCGTGATGCAGAAGTTCGACGCCACGGCCTCGGACCAGAACATCCTGGTGCCCGACACCGATGAATACGTGCGCGCGGTCCTGAAGCGCGCGCTCGGCGACGACAAGGCCAATCTGCTGATCGACCGCATCCTGCAAGGCAGCGACGTCAGCGGGATCGAAAGCCTGAAGTGGATGGACGCCAACTCCGTTGCCGAACTGATGCGCAACGAGCATCCGCAGATCGTGGCCGCGATCCTGGTCCATCTCGAGTTCGACCACGCGGCCGAGATCCTGCGCCAGTTCAACGAACGCCAGCGCAACGAGGTGATGGTGCGTGTCGCCACGCTCGACGGCATCCAGCCGAGTGCGCTGCGCGACCTGAACGAGGTCATGGGCCGCGTCCTGGCCGGTGGCGACCGCATGAAGAAGTCCACCATGGGCGGCGTCAAGACCGCGGCCGAGATCCTGAACATGCTGGGCAGCTCGATCGAGACCTCGGTCCTCGACTATGTGCGCGAGGCCGACAACGACCTGGCCCAGAAGATCATGGACAACATGTTCACCTTCGACGACCTCGACAAGCTCGACGACAAGGGCATCCAGGCCCTGATGAAGGAAGTTCAGACCGAGTCGCTCGTCATTGCACTCAAGGGCGCGACCCCGGAGTTGAAGGAGAAGATCCTGCGCAACATGTCCAGCCGCGCCGCCGAGACCCTGCGCGAGGACATGGAGTCGCGCGGCCCGGTGCGCCTGTCCGAAGTGGAAGCCGAACAGAAGGAAATGCTCAAGATCGTGCGCCGCCTGTCCGACGAAGGCCAGATCGTCATGAGTGGTGGTGGTGATGAGCAGTTCGTCTAAGTCTGCTCACTTCCCCAACGTGCCGCCGCCCGACGGCACCCGCCCGGCGTCGCCCTATGCCCGCTTCATTCCGCGCGAGGAGCTGGGTGCGTTCTCGGCCTGGAACCCGGGGGCCCTGTCGGGCGCCGGCGGCGCGTGCGAGCCCGAACCACCGCCGGTGGTCGACGCCGACGTGCAAGCCCAGGTGGCCGCAGCACGCCAGGCCGGGTATCAGGACGGCTACCGGGACGGCCTGGTCGCGCTCGAGGGCTTCAAGCAGAGCTTCGCGGCCCAGATGTCGTCCCAGGTTGGCCGGCTCATCGACAGCATCGACGGCCAGTTCGCGGCGCTCGAAGAGCAGATGGCGCGGGCGATCACGCAATGCGCCTTGAGCCTGGCGCGCCAGGTGGTCCGGGCCGAACTGAGCACGAACCCCGAAGTGGTCTCGAAGGTGGCGGCCGAAGCCGTCAATGCCGTCTTGCTGAGCGCCAGACACATCACGGTGCAGGCCCACCCGCTGGACGTCGCGCTGATCGAACAAGGCGCAGCCGACACGCTTGCCGCGCGCGGGTCGCGTGTCATTGCCAACGCCGCCATCGAACGCGGCGGTTGCCGCGTCGAGTCGGATCTGGGTGCGGTGGACGCAGGCATCGATTCGCGCTGGGCCCAGGCCTGCGCCGCATTCGGTGGCGAGCCCCAGGCGCTGAACGCGGCCCCGGACGACGGCGAGGACACCTCGACATGAGCGGGATTGCCGAGCGCAGCGAACGCTGGACCCGCTACCTGACCGACCTGCAGGCCTACGCCGCCTTGCCATTGCCGCTCGAGACCGAAGGCAGTCTGGTCCGGGTCGCCGGCCTGGTCCTGGAGGCCGCCGGTGTACGCGTGCCGGTCGGCTCGGTGTGCGAAGTGCGCAGCGTGGGCCAGCCCCCCGTTGCAGCAGAGGTGGTCGGTTTCAGCGGTGACCGCGCCTTCCTGATGCCCACCGGCGACCTGCATGGCCTGGCCAGCGGGGCGCGGGTCATTCCGCTGCCGGCGCCCAACACGCCGCCGCGCTTTGGCCACGAGAACCACCCATGGCGCCGTTCCGAGGATCGGGGCCTGCATCTACCGATGGGCAAAGGCCTGCTCGGCCGCGTGGTCGACGCACATGGCAACCCGATGGACCGTGCCGGCCCGCTGCTGGGGGTGACCTCCGAGCCAATGATCCGCCGTCCGATCAATGCGATGGACCGCGATCCGGTGCGTCAGCCGCTGGACACCGGTGTGCGGGCCATCAACGCCTTGCTGACCGTCGGGCGCGGCCAGCGCCTGGGTCTGTTCGCCGGCACCGGGGTCGGCAAGTCCGTGCTGATGGGCATGATGGCGCGCTACACACAGGCCGACGTGATCGTCGTGGGCCTGATCGGCGAACGCGGGCGCGAAGTCAAGGAGTTCATCGAGGACATCCTCGAGGAGGACGGCCTCGCACGCAGTGTCGTGGTCGCGGCCCCGGCCGATGCGCCGCCGCTCGTGCGCATGCAGGGCGCCACCTACGCCACGGCCATTGCGGAGCATTTCCGCGACCAGGGCCTGCACGTGCTCCTGCTGATGGATTCGCTGACCCGCTTTGCGATGGCCCAGCGCGAGATCGCACTCGCCATCGGTGAGCCGCCTGCGACCAAGGGCTATCCGCCGAGTTGTTTTGCCAAATTGCCGCAGCTGGTCGAGCGCAGCGGCAACGGCCTCAACGGGATTGGTTCCATCACTGCCATCTACACGGTGCTCAGCGAGGGCGACGACCCACAGGACCCGATCGCCGATGCCGCGCGCGGCATCCTGGACGGCCACATCGTGCTGTCGCGCGAACTCGCCGAGGCGGGCCACTTCCCGGCCATCGACGTGGAGCGATCGATCTCACGCGTCATGACCGCGGTTGCGCCGCGCGAGCATGTCGCGGCCGCACGCAGGTTGCGCCAGCTGCAGGCGCGCTACAACAAGGCACGCGACCTGATCCAGCTCGGCGCCTACGCGCCTGGCCACGATGCCGATCTCGACAAGGCCGTGTCGATGCAACCGCAGATCCTGGCCCTGCTCCAGCAGGACATGCACGAGGCGGCAGCCCTCGACCCGAGCGTGATCCAGCTCGTGACCACGATGGCGCAGTGAGCAAACGACCATGAACCCGCTCCAGACCTTGCTCACCCAGGCCGAGACGCAGCGGGACGCCGCGCTGGCTGCGATGCGCGACGCGGAGATGTCGGCGCTGCGCTCGCGCACCCAGGCCGACCAGCTTCGCGACTACCGGGTCGAATACGAACAGCGCTGGGCGCTCCAGTTCACGCGCGCGTGCGCGATCGAGATCGTGCAGTGCTACCGCAGCTTCATGGAGCGCCTCGACCAGGCCCTGTCCCAGCAGAGCCGAGCCTGCGAACTGGCCGAGCAGAACGTGATCCGTGCCCGCGCCGCGTTGACCGAGTGCGAATTGCGGGTCGCTTCGGTGCGCAAGCTGATCGAGCGCCGATGCAAGGAACTGCAGCATCAAGAGAACCGCCTGGACCAGCGCCGGGCGGATGAAGCCGGCCAGCGCGCGAGCTGGGCTCGCCACAACAAGTCCAACACCTTCACGCACTGAGCATCCCATGCAGACAATGTCGATCCAGCCCATCTCCCCCAGCATCGCGCCAGTGGCGGGACCGCAGGCGACGCCGCCCAGCCAGGCCTTCTCGAAGGCGCTGGACGATGCGGCAAGCCGCCAGGCGCAAGAGCGCCGCTCCGGCAACGAAACCGGCAAGCCGGGCGCCAGCGGAAGCCCTCAGGAGACCGGCAAACCAGCCGACAAAGCCGACAAGTCGGAAAGCCGGGTGGCGCAGCGGCGACCGACAATGCGGCCGAGCCCGCAGTGCATGAGAAGCCGTCCGACTCGGTCGATCCGGGCGAGACTCGCCGTGATCGACGCCGCCAAGCTGCCCGATGGGCCCGTCGATCCGTACTCACTGCCCCGCATGGCCGATATCCTGTGGCCGCATGGCCCGGCGCCCGATCCCGAGCAACTGCCGCTGACCGAGCTTCTGCCGGGACCTTCCGATGCGGCCGGCACCCTTGGCGAGCAGACTGCCGACCTGTCCGGACTGACTCGGCGCGAGGCGATCAGCACGAACCCGATCCTGGTTCCCAAGGATCCGGAGGTTCTCCAGGGTCCTCTGCCCCCGACCCAGCTCGCTCCGATCGGAGTCCAGGTGCAGCCCGGCACGCCAACGCCAGCCGCCGCACCGGTCGCGGCAGGTCCGGTCGCTTTGGTCCGTTCACAAGCCGGTCGCGCAGCTGAACTGCTCGGGTCGAGTGTTCGCGAAGCAGCCGGCACCAAACGGCCCCAGGTCACGCCGGATCCCGCACCGTCCGGCATCCTGCCGATAGAGCCCGACCCGGTCCAGACGACCGGGCTCATCGCGCCCAGTACCGAGGTCGGACCCCGATCGGCCGTGGATGCTCAGCATGCCGCGCGTGCCGACCGGCTGATGCTGGCCGAGGCGGGCAGGTCCGGGGCCGACGCCCTTCCTGGCATGGCCGCCAAGACCGACGCTGCGCCTCAGGCGTCGACTCCGCTGCCGGCGCCAGCCGTCGCCCCGGGCGCGTTCTCGAACCTGCTGGCACAGGCCGCGGGGAGCGCCGGCGCAACCGCCTCGGCGGCCGTGCCCACGGTCGAGGCCCATGTTCAGACGCGCCTGGACAGCCCGGCCTTCGGCGCTGCATTTGGCGCCCAGCTCAGCGTCATGGCGCGCGACGGCGTCCAGTCGGCTCGGTTGCATCTCAACCCGGCCGAGATGGGCCCAGTGACGGTCCAGATCAGCATCACCGGTCACATGGCCCGTGTCGACCTGGTCGCCGAGCAGGCGTTCACGCGCCAGATGCTCGAACAATCCATGCCCTCGCTGGCCGGCTCCCTGCGCGAAACCGGCCTCACCCTGACCGGTGGCGGCGTGTTCGAACAACCCCACCAGCCAGGCCAGGCGGGGCATGCCGACGGCGGCCGCGAACGCGGCGGCAATGCAAGACAAGGCACAACAGGGTCCGGTGCACACGGCGACCCGCTCGGCACCGTGTCGACTGCCGGTCCGCGCACATCGCATCGAGGTGTTGTGGACCTCTACGCCTGAGGCTGATTCGACCCCCTTTTCCGGGGTTCGTCCGGCGCCGTCGTTTGAATAATCTCCTTTAGGCCCCGAAGGAGAATTCATGTCCACTGCCACCGCTGTCGCCGACGAGCCAGCTGCGCCCAAGAAGGGCAAGAAAAAGCTGATCATCATCGTCGGTGCGGCCGTCCTGCTGTTGGCGGTGGCCGGCGGCGGCGCGCTGCTCTACCTCAAGAAGAGCCGGGCCGCAGCCGAGGAAGCCGCCGACGGTGCGCCCGCGGCCACCGTGCAACACGAGCAGGTGGCGGCGCCGACCTTCGTGCCGCTCGACCCCTTCACCGTCAACCTCGCAGACCGCGAGGCCGAACGCTACGCCCAGATCGGCATCACCTTCGCGGTCGAAGACAGCAAGGTCGTGGACTCGATGAAGCTGTTCATGCCGGCGGTGCGCAACAACATCCTGATGGTGCTGGCGCACAAGACGTCGGCCGAGCTGCTGCAGCGCGACGGCAAGGAGCGCCTGGCCAACGAGATCCGGCGCGAGGCGTCACGCGCGCTGGGCTACACGGTCCCGGATGTCGAACCCACCGACACGGTCGACGACGGCGAGAAGAAGCCCAAGCGCAAGCCACAGCAAACCGCATTGCCGATCAAGGCCGTGCTGTTCTCCAACTTCATCGTCCAGTGACATGAACACCACCCGTCCCGGCCATACCGCACGGGCGCCTGGCGTCCGGTCCACGGTGGAGTTCGAATGAACCAGCAGATCCTGTCCCAGGACGAAGTCGACGCCCTGCTGCAGGGCATCACCGGCGAGAGTCAGAAGCTCGAGGAAGAAGAATCCGTCAGCGGTGGCGTGCGTGAGTACAACCTCGCGAGCCAGGAGCGCATCGTTCGCGGGCGCATGCCGACGATGGAGGTCATCAACGAACGCTTCGCGCGCAACATCCGCCTCGGCCTGTTCAACCTGATGCGCAAGACACCCGAGGTCTCGATCGGCGGCATCAAGGTCCAGAAGTTCAGTGCCTTCCTGCGCGAGATCGTCGTGCCGACCAACTTCAACATCATGACCGTCAAGCCCTTGCGCGGCTCCGGCCTGATCGTCTGCGAGCCGAGCCTGGTGTTTGCCGTCATCGATTCACTGTTCGGCGGCGCCGGCAAGTTCCACACGCGCATCGAGGGCCGCGACTTCTCGCCTACCGAGCAGCGGGTCATTCAGCGCCTGGTCGAGACCATCACGACCGAGTACAGGAAGGCCTGGCAGGGCATCTACCCGCTCGATCTCGAGTTCCAGCGCTCCGAGATGCAGCCGCAATTCGCGAACATCGCCACCCCGAGCGAGATCGTGGTGGCGACGACGTTCACGTTCGAGATCGGCGACACGTCGGGTGCAGTTCATTTCTGCATTCCCTACGCCACCCTCGAACCGATCCGTGACGTCCTGTACTCGACGATCCAGGGTGATGCGAACGAGCCCGACCGGCGCTGGGTCAATCTGCTCAAGCACCAGATCCAGTCGGCCGAGGTCGAACTGGTGGCCGAACTGGCCACGGCACCGGCCACCGTCGAACAGCTGCTGTCGTTCAAGCCGGGTGACTTCATCGAACTCGACCTTGAGCCCATGGTGCGCGCCAAGATCGACGGTGTGCCCATCTTCGACTGCCACTACGGCACGGCCAAGGGCCACTACGCCATCAAGATCGAACACACATTGACTGGCTCCAACCTGGGCTGGCTGGGAGAACGACATCATGTCGGCTGAACCGCAAGAGAACGCGTCCGAGGAACCCAGCGAAGAGGACCGCATGGCAGCCGAATGGGCGGCCGCGCTGTCCGAGACCAAGGGCGAAACAAAGAGCCGCACGGCCTCCGAGGTCACCTCGGAGACCGTCGCGCCCGCCGCTTTCGCCAGCTTTGCGCCGACCGGCATTTCCGGTGCCGGCAACGACATCAACATGATCCTGGACATACCGGTCCAGCTCACGGTCGAACTGGGCCGCACGCGCATCCCGATCAAGCACATCCTGCAACTCGCCCAGGGTTCGGTGGTCGAGCTCGACGCCCTCGCCGGTGAACCGATGGATGTCCTGGTCAACGGCTTCCTGATCGCACAAGGCGAGGTGGTGGTCGTGAACGACAAGTTCGGCATCCGCCTGACCGACATCGTCACCCCCAGCGAGCGCATGCGCCGTCTCTCGAAGTCATGAGCCAGAGCATGAATGCGCTGCTGTGGTTCGCCGCAGTCGTTGCCCTCATCCCGCTCGCGCTGTGGCTGCTCAAGCGCAGCCCGATCGGCGCCGGCGCCGGATCGGGCCAGCACCTGCGCCAGGTTGCGGTATTGCCCCTGTCGCCTCAGCAGCGCCTGGTGACGGTCGAGGTCGGCAGCGGTGACGACCGTCAATGGCTGGTGCTCGGCGTGACGTCGCATCAGATCACGACTTTGCACACGATGGCGCCGCAATCCACCTCGCCCGACGAGTCGACCGTCGCCAAGCCTGCATTTGCCAACGTGCTGCAGCGCATGCGCCAGGCGGGTGGTGAACATGGCACACGCTGAGACCCGGCCAACACGGATGCGGGCCGGAATGCGCGCGCTTGGCCTCCTGGCGCTGGGCCTCGTCGCGAACGCCGCATGGGCCCAGCAAGGTGCGAACCTGCCGCTGATCGTGGGCCAGGGCGCCGGCGGTGCCAGCTACTCGGTGCCGGTCCAGACCCTGCTGTTCTTCACCGCCCTGTCGTTCATTCCGGCACTGTTGCTGCTGATGACCGGCTTCACGCGCATCGTCATCGTGCTGTCGCTGCTGCGTCAGGCCCTGGGCACGCAGGCCGCACCACCGAATCAGGTCATCGTCGGTCTCAGCCTGTTCCTGACCTATTTCGTGATGGCACCGACCTTCGACCGTGTCTACGAGCAGGCCTGGGTGCCGTTCAACGCCAACCAGATCGCGGCCGACGAGGCGCTCAAGCGGGGCGAGGCGCCGGTGCGCGACTTCATGCTCAAGCAGACCCGTCAGGCCGACGTGCAGCTGTTCGCCAAGCTGGCCAAACTGGCACCCGACGTGAAGTCCGAGGAAGTGCCGCTGCGGGTCCTGGTGCCCGCCTTCGTGACGAGCGAACTCAAGAGCGCATTCCAGATCGGCTTTCTGATCTTCATCCCCTTCCTGATCATCGACATGATCGTCGCCAGCGTCCTGATGAGCCTGGGCATGATGATGCTCAGCCCGGTGCTGGTCGCACTGCCCTTCAAGTTGATGCTGTTCGTGCTGGCCGACGGCTGGAACCTGCTTCTGGGTTCACTCGCGGCGTCATTCGCCACCTGAACCGACCATGGACGCGGAACAAGTCCTGACGATCGGCCAGAACGGCCTGGTGACCCTGCTCATGGTGGCCGCCCCGATCTTGCTCACCGTGCTCGTGATCGGTCTGCTGGTGAGCATCTTTCAGGCCGCGACGCAGATCAGCGAAGCCACGCTGAGCTTCGTGCCGAAAGTGCTGGGCGCCGTGGCGGCACTGGCCATCGCCGGACCCTGGATGCTGAGCACGCTGGTCGAGTACGTTCAGCGCATCCTGCAATCGATCCCGAGCGCCGTCGGTTGACCTGGCCAGGCGCCCCGGTCCGATGATTGAATTCACCGAGGCACAGCTGCTGGCCTGGATCAACCCGGTGCTCTGGCCATTCCTGCGCGCGCTGGCCGTCTTCTCCTCCCTGCCCGTCCTGGGCACGGCCACCGTGCCGGTTCGCGTGCGCGTGGCACTGGCGGGCCTGATCGCGCTCGCGGCGCAGGCCGGCTTGCCCGAGATGCCTCAGGTGGCGCTCGACACGCCAGCCGCCTTCATGCTCGTGCTGCAGCAGGTGGTCATCGGCCTGTCGATCGGGTTTGCAGTTCGCGTCGTGTTCGCCGCCGTCGAATTCGCGGGCGAGATCATCGGGCTCCAGATGGGCCTGAACTTCGCCGGCTTCTTCGACCCCGTCAACGCCACCACCGCCACCGCCACGAGTCGCTTCTTCGGTACCACGGTCGCCTGGCTGTTCATCGTCATCAACGGCCATCTGCTCGTGGTCGCGGCCCTCATCGAGAGCTTCACGGCGTTCCCGGTCGGTCCGGAGCCGTTCGAATTCCTGCGCACGACCCTGCCGCATCGGTGGGGTGCGGAGGTGTTCTCGATCGGCCTGTGGATCGCGATGCCGCTCGTGACCATGTTGCTGTTTGTGAACCTGATGCTGGGCATGATCTCGAGAGTGGCATCGCAGATCAACATCTTCGCGATCGGATTCCCGGTCACGATCGGCGTCGGCCTGCTGGGCATGGTATTGACCCTGCCCCTGATGCAGCAGCCTTTCACCATGGCGCTGGGTCAACTGCTGGCCGCATTTCGCTAGCCGTTCCAGACGGCAGCAATCCGTTACTACACGGGATTGCCCGGATTCCTGTAGGTTTCCTACAATTCACCACAGTGCCTAACCGCTCCCCCGCAAATGCGGGCTAGGTGATGCCCCAACGAGGGCCCCTCCCCGATCCGGTTATAGTCGCCGCCTTCAAGGCAACGTCAGGTTGTCGTAAAGAACGAGATGACATATGGCGCAGTGCACCCAGGGCATGGGGCACTGGCCGGAGGATGTAAGTGGACTACGCCCAGACCCAACGCAATCCGAGCAAACACGTCGTCGGTATCGGCTTCGTGGTGGCCATGCACCTGTTCATTGCATGGGCCCTCGTGTCCGGATTGGCCAAGAAGGTCGTGGACGTCATCAAGGCGCCCATCGAGACCAAACTGATCGAGGAGGTCAAGCCGCCGCCTCCGCCGCCGCCCGAGAACCTGCCGCCGCCGCCGAAATTCGCGCCGCCGCCGCCGTCTTTCGTGCCGCCACCCGAGGTACAGATCAACAATCCTGCGCCGGCACCCACGATCACCGTGACGCGCGAGGCGCCCCCGCCGGAGCCGGTGCGCATCGCGCCGCCGCCCAGGCCGGAGGCACCACCCGCGCCACCCGCGCCTCCGGCACCGCCGGCGCGCTCCGCTCCCGAAATCAACTGGGCGCTTTGCAAGCCCGAATACCCGTCGGCCGCCCTGCGCGCTGAAACCACCGGCACCACGCTGATGGAGTTCACGATGGACACCAGCGGCAAGATCACGTCTGCGACCGTGATCAAGCCGTCCGGTTTCTCGCGTGAGCACCGCCTGCTGGACCGCACGCTGGTCGACACCGTGATGAGCGGCTGCTCGGGCAAACCCGGTACCGTCGATGGCAAACCTCAACCGCTGACCACGCGAGTTGAGTATGTCTGGAAGTTGGTGAACTGACCCCCTTACCCCGCGCGCCTGATCGGCGCAACGAGACCTTCCCTCTGGAGAGACCATGTCCCTGATCAATGCCCTGCGCGGCGGTACAGCCGCTCGTTTCCTTGCCGGTGCCCTGTGCACGCTCGTGTTGAGCGTCGGTGCGCCTCAGGCCGCCCTCGCCCAAGCCGCTTCCGAGCCGATGGCCGCGCCGGCTCCGGCCGCCGAGCCGGCGCCAGCGCCCGTGGCCGCCATGACCGAGAAGGTGGTTGTCGACAACCCCTATGGCCTGCAGGCGCTGTGGTCGCAGGGCGATATCGTCGCCCGCACGACTCTGGTCATCATGCTCATCATGTCGATGGGCAGCTGGTACATCATCTTCACCAAGCTGTGGGAGCAGAGCAAGATGATGCGGAGTGGCGACGCCGCCGCCAAGACCTTCTGGTCGGCTGGCTCGATCAAGGACGGCATCAGCTCGCTCAAGGAGGGCAGCGCCTTCCGGTTCATCGCCGAGACCGGCGTCAAGGCCAGCGAACACCACGAAGGCACGCTGGTCGAGCAGATCGACCTGCACACCTGGGTCTCGATGTCCGTGCAGCGTTCGATCGACAGCGTCAACAGCCGCATGCAGGATGGCCTGGCTTTCCTGGCCACGGTGGGATCCACGGCGCCATTCGTCGGCCTGTTCGGCACGGTCTGGGGCATCTACCACGCCCTGGTGGCGATCGGGATTTCCGGCCAGGCCTCGATCGACAAGGTCGCTGGCCCTGTCGGCGAAGCGCTGATCATGACCGCGATCGGCTTGGCCGTCGCCGTGCCTGCCGTGATGGGCTACAACTGGCTGATTCGTCGCAACAAGTCGGCCATGGAGCGCGTGCGCACCTTCGGCAACGACGTGCACAACGTGTTGCTCGCTGGAAAGAAGTGACACGTCCCTTGCGATCGAGCAGTAGGAGCGCATCATGGCAATGAACGTCGGCTCACCGGACGACGGCGGCGAAGACCAGCTCAACACCACGATCAACACCACGCCACTCGTGGATGTGATGCTGGTGCTGCTGATCATCTTCCTGATCACGATCCCGGTCGTCACCCAGTCGATCCAGCTCGAGCTGCCCAAGGAGCGCAATCTCCCGACCCAGACCAAGCCGGAGAACATCGTCATCGCGGTCAATCGCGACGGCGAGATGTACTGGGGCATGCAACAGATACCGGACATCGAGACCCTGGTCACCAGGCTCAAGACCGTCTCCGTCATGGAGCCGCAGCCCGAGGTGCACATCCGGGGCGACCTGAAGGTGCGTTACGAGGCGGTGGGGCGCGTCGTGGTGGCCTGCACCCGGGCTGGCATTGCCAAGGTCGGTTTCATCACCGAGCCACCGGCTGGTCTCGTGACACGTTGAAGGAGGCCCGAACATGGCCATGAATGTTGGCGCCCCGGGCGCCGAAGACGAGGTGATGGTCGACATCAACACGACGCCGCTGATCGACGTCATGCTGGTGCTGCTCATCATGTTCATCATCACCATTCCGATCCAGACCCACGCGGTCAAGATGAACATGCCGATCGGTCCCTCCAGCGTGCCACCGGTGCCGCCGGAGATCATCCGCATCGACGTCGACTTCGACGGCACGATCGGCTGGAATGGCGAGCTGATCGAGAACCGGTCGGTGCTCGAGAGCCGGTTGCAGGCCGTTGCCGCCCAGGCCAATCAGCCTGAAGTCCACCTGCGACCCAACAAACTCGTTCAGTACGAGACGGTTGCGATGATCATGGCCTCGGCCCAGCGGCTGGGCGTGACCAAGATCGGCCTGGTAGGCAACGAGCAGTTCCTCAACTGATTGCTCGCCACCTGCCGGGGGTCGGTCGATCATTCCGACCGATCCCCGATTTGTTTTTCAGATTCCCGCCTCGAAGGACCGACGCCCATGATCACCTTGCGCGCCCTCACCATCGCACTGCTGGCAGCCGGCAGCCTGACCCTTTCGCATGCCCAGGGGCTGCGTCCCGAAGTGGGCAAGCCACTGCAACAGGCGAGCGAACTGCTCAAGGCCGGCAAGGCCCGTGACGCGCTGGCCAAGGTCCGCGAGGCCGAGGGCGTCGCGGGCAAGACTGCCGCCGAGCAACTCACGGTCGATCGGATGAAGGGTGCCGCGGCGCAACGCGCGGGCGACAACGCCCTGGCCATCGAGGCGTTCGAGGACGTCTTCCCGAAAGTCAGCGGCGGCGAGCAACGCCAGGTCGCCGAGTCGCTCGCATTCGCCTATTCGCAAGTGCGCAACTGGACCAAGTCCCAGCAATGGGTCGACAAGGCGCAGGCGCTCGGCAGCAACAGCGCCCAGCTCAAGCAGCTGCAGTCCTATCTGCAATCGCAGACGGGCGACTACGCGGCCATCGCACGTGACGCCGACGCGGCCATCAGCGCGGCCGAGAAGGCAGGCCGCCGCCCCGATGAAGGCGACCTGCTGCGGCTGGCCGACGCGCAGCAACGCACCGGTGTAACCAGCGCCTACATCGGCACGCTCGAGAAGCTGCTGGCCTACTATCCGAAGAAGGACTACTGGGCGGCCTACCTCGGACGGCTGATCCGCAAACCCAACTTCTCGACCCGCCTCGGCCTCGACGTGATGCGTCTGAAGCTGGCCAGCGATACGCTGGACAACACCGACGAGTTCATGGAGATGGCCCAGCTGGCGCTTCAGGCGCGGCTGCCGGCGGAGGGTCTCAAGATCATCGAGAAGGGCTTCGCCAGTGGTGCGCTCGGCAAGGGCGCCGACGCGGATCGCCACAACCGCCTGCGCGATCTCGCCATCAAGCGGGACGCCGAGCGCAGGGCCAGCATCGCAGCCGAGGCGGTGCAGGCTGCCGCGCAGCCCGAGGGCAACGAACTCGTCGAAGTCGGCTACGCCTATGTGACCTTCGGCGAGGTCGAGCGCGGCATCGAGCTGATCGAAGCCGGCATCGCCAAGGGCAAGCTCAAGCGTGCCGAAGAGGCGCAGCTGCGCCTGGGCATGGCACAGATCCAGTCCAAGGCCACCAAGGCCAAGGGCCTGAAAACACTGCAGCACCTGAAAGGTCATGATGGCGTGGCCGAAATCGGCCGCCTGTGGACCGTGCTGGCGCGCTGAAGCCCTGCCGACGATGGGCCTGCCCTCGTTCGTGGAGCCCTATGGTCAGGGTGTCTACGCCATCGACACGGGCTTCCACCGTGATCGCTTCGACGCCGCCTACCTCGTGGTCCAGGCAGGTCGCGCCGCCTTCATCGACACCGGAACCAACCACGCGCTGCCGCGCCTGATCGGCGCTCTGGAGGCGCTCGGGATCGCCAAGGCCCAGGTCGACTGGGTCATCCCGACCCACGTGCACCTCGACCATGCAGGCGGCGCCGGTGCCCTGATGCAGGCACTGCCCGGGGCCACGATGGTCGTCCATCCGCGTGGCGCGCCGCACATGATCGACCCGACACGACTCTACGAAGGCGCGCTCGCCGTCTACGGGCAAGCCGAGATGGACCGCTCGTATGGCCAGCTCGTGCCCGTCGATGCTGCGCGCGTGCGAACGAGCAGCGACGGCATGGACCTGATGCTCGCCGATCGGCCACTGCACTTCATCGACACGCCGGGCCACGCCCGGCACCACCATTGCATCTGGGACGCGCTGACCCAGGGCTGGTTCACCGGCGACACCTTCGGCCTCAGCTACCGGGAGTTCGACACCGACGCCGGCCCCTGGATCCTGCCAACCTCGACTCCAGTGCAATTCGACCCCGAGGCGCTCCAGGCGTCGATCGATCGACTGCTTCTGGCCAATCCACAATGCATGTACCTGACCCACTATGGACGCGTGCAAGGCATCCCGCGGCTCGGCCGGATGCTGTGCTCGATGCTGGGTGCAATGGTCGACATCGGACGGCGCATGAATCCAGGCCCGGACCGCGGGCGCGCACTCAGGGCGGCCTTGCTCGAGCTCTACGCCGGCAGCCTGCAGCGTCATGGCGTGACCGCAACACACGCACAGGTGGCGGAGTGGCTGACGATGGACATCGAACTCAACGCCCAGGGCATCGAGGTCTGGCTCGACCGCCCTGCCCGCTCCTGAAGGAAAACCGATGGCACAGGACATTCGTTTCGGGCTGGGCGGCCGGGTCATCGTGATCACCGGAGGCGCCCAAGGCATCGGCGAGGCCTGCGCAAGGCGGCTCGCCACCGAGGGCGCGCACCTGGCGCTGTGGGATGTCGCCGACGATGCAGGCTCCCGACTGGCCGAGTCGTTGCGTCAGCATGGCGTGCAGGCCGACTACTTCCACTGCAATGTCGCGCACAAGTCCGACGTCGACGCCGCGCTGGCCGCCACGCTGGGTGCGCATGGCCGGGTCGACGGGCTCATCAACAACGCCGGCATCTTCAAGGCCGCCGACTTCCTCGACATCACTGAGGCCGACTGGGATGCCGTCATCGACGTCAACCTGAAGGGGGCCTTCCTGGTCGGCCAGGCCGTCGCGCGCGTGATGGCCGCGCGGTCTGCAGGCTCGATCGTGAACATGAGCTCGGTCAATGGCGTGCTGACCATCCCGAGCATCGCCAGCTACAACGTCAGCAAGGGTGGCATCAACCAGCTGACGCGCGTCATGGCGCTGTCGCTGGCCGGCCGGAACATCCGCGTCAACGCGGTCGCGCCCGGCACGATCGCGACCGAGCTGGCCAAGGCCGCCGTCCTGACCAGCGACGATGCCAAGGCCCGGATCATGAGCCGCACACCCATGGGCCGACTCGGCGAGCCTTCGGAGATCGCCGACGTCGTGGCCTTCCTGCTCAGCGACGCCGCGAGTTACATCACCGGCGAGATCGTCACCGTCGACGGCGGCCGCATGACGCTCAACTACACAATGCCCGTGCCGTCGCCCTGAGCCTGGCGCTTGCAAGGCTGGTCGTCGAAATCGGCTCACAATGACGGCATGAACTTCCTTCACACGATGCTGCGCGTCGGCAACCTCCAGCGTTCGATCGACTTCTACACCCAGGTGCTCGGCATGAAGCTGCTGCACACGACCGAGCGGCCCGACCAGAAATACGACCTGGCCTTCGTCGGCTACGGTGAAACGCCCGGCCAGGGCGAGATCGAGCTGACCTACAACTACGGCGTCGACCATTACGACATCGGCACGGGCTTCGGCCATATCGCGCTCGGTGTCGCCGACATCCACGCCACCTGCGATGCAGCGCGCGCCAAGGCGGCCGCGCTCGGCGGCGCCATCACGCGCGAGCCGGGGCCGGTCAAGGGCGGGTCGACGGTCATTGCCTTCCTGAGCGACCCGGACGGCTACAAGATCGAACTGATCGAGCGCAAAGCCTGATCGTGTACCTGCCCGCGCACTTCGCTCCGCCGGATCCGCAAGCGATGCACGCGCTGGTGCTGGCCCATCCGCTCGCGAGCCTCGTCACACCCCACCCCGACGGCCTGACCGCCGACCATGTTCCGCTCGAACTCGATGCGGGAGGCGGCCCGCACGGCGTGCTGCGAGGCCATGTCGCGCGTGCCAATCCGCTCTGGCAACACGCCGACGGGCAGACGGTGCTGGCGATCTTCCGCGGCCCCGAGGGCTATGTCTCGCCGTCGTGGTATCCGTCGAAGGCCGAACACCACAAGGTGGTGCCGACCTGGAACTACGAAGTCGTGCACGCGCATGGCCGCCTGCGCGCGGTGCAGGATCCGGACTGGCTGCGTGCCCTCGTCGCGCGCCTTACCGATCGTCAGGAAGCCTCGCTCACGACGCCCTGGTCGATCTACGACGCCCCCGGCGACTACATCGCCCAGATGCTCGGCGCAATCGTCGGCATCGAGATCGAACTGACCCGGCTCGAGGGCAAGTTCAAGTGGAGCCAGAACCGCAGCGCCGCCGATCGGGCCGGAATGGCTGCCGGCGTGGCCGCTCAGGCCGCTGCCCGGGGCAAGCGCAGCGCCTGAGCCGACCGCGCCAGGCTGGTGAGCTGGGCCCAGTCGCGGGCCCGGATGGCGTCATTCGGCGTCAGCCAGGACCCGCCGCAAACGAGCACGTTGGGCAGCGCGAGGAAGGCGGGTGCGGTGTCCGCCGTCAGTCCGCCGGTGGGACAGAACGCGATGTCGGGGAACGGCCCCGCGAGCGCCTTCAGCAGCGCCAGGCCACCAACCGCCAGCGCGGGAAAGAGCTTGACGAAATCGAGACCATCGGCCTGCGCCTGCATCACTTCGCTGGCCGTGGCCACGCCAGGCAGCAACGGCAGCGCGATGGAACGACAGGCCTGGCCGAGCGCCACCGTATAGCCGGGGCTGACGCCGAACACGCATCCCGCGTCCTTGACTGCGCGCGCGTCGGAAGGCGTCCGGATCGTGCCTGCTCCGACGATCGCCTCCGGCACGTGGCGGGCAATCGCCTCCATCGCCGCCAGTGCGGCCGACGTGCGCAAAGTGATCTCCAGCACCCGCACGCCACCCGCCACCAGCGCCACGGCCATGGGCACTGCATCTTCGACACGGTCGAGCACGATGACCGGGATCACCGGCCCATGGGCCGCCAGCTCACGTGGATTCATCGCAGCTGCCATTCGTGTCAAAGCCAGGTGATGGCGCCTTTTTCGGCGCAAGTGACATTGCGCCGCATGCCGGCGAACAATTCGCGCCCGAGGTCATGGCCGTTGGCCCGGGCCTGGTCCGCATCGAGGTCAGCGGGCTGACGGGCAGTCCATTCGTTGGCATCGACCAGCACCTGCAGGCTTCCGGACAGCGCATCGAGCCGTATCAGGTCGCCGTCGCGCACCTTCGCCAATGGCCCTCCACCGAGCGCCTCGGGGCTGACGTGGATCGCCGCCGGCACCTTGCCAGAGGCGCCGCTCATGCGTCCGTCGGTGACCAGTGCCACCTGGAAGCCCTTGCCCTGCAAGACGGCCAGCGGCGGCGTCAGCTTGTGCAGTTCAGGCATGCCGTTGGCACGCGGGCCCTGGAAGCGCACGACGGCCACCAGGTCGCGCTCGAGCGCCCCCGCGGCGAAGGCCGCCAGCAGGGCCTCCTGGCTGTCGAACACGCGTGCCGGTGCCTCCACGACATGGCGTTCGACCGGGACCGACGACACCTTCATCACCGCACGACCCAGATTGCCATCGAGCAACTTCATTCCGCCGGTCGGCGAAAACGGTGAGGCACTGGCTCGCACGACCGTGGTGTCGCCACTGTCCGGCGGCAGGCTTCGCCAGCGCAGCCGATCCCCGTCGAGCGAAGGCAGGCACCCGTACCGGTCGAGCCCACCATCGGCCACCGTTGCGACATCCGGATGCATGCATCCGCTGCCGATCAGTTCGCGCAGGATGAAACCCGGCCCTCCGGCACGCTGGAACTGGTTCACGTCCGCGTCCCCGTTGGGATAGACCCGGGCCAGCAGCGGCACCTGGGCCGACAGGTCTGCAAAGTCGGTCCAGTCGATCAGGATGCCGGCGGCACGCGCCACCGCCACCCAGTGGATCAGGTGATTGGTCGAGCCCCCGGTGGCCAGCAGCGCGACCATCGCGTTGACGATCACGCGCTCGTCGACCAGTCGGCCGATCGGCGTGAACCGGTCGCCGCCCCGCCCGATCGCGAGCGCGTCGCGCACCGCCTGCCGGGTCAACGCCTCGCGCAGGCCGTCATGCGGGTGCACGAAGGCGGCACCCGGGACATGCAGCCCCATCGCCTCGAGCAGCATCTGGTTGCTGTTCGCGGTCCCGTAGAAGGTGCAGGTACCCGGTCCGTGGTAGGCCGCACTCTCGGCCGCGAGCAACTCCTCGCGTCCGACCAGCCCCTGTGCCGCAAGCTCGCGCACCTTGGCCTTTTCGCTGTTCGCCAGGCCGGTACCCATCGGCCCGGCGGGCACGAAGACGCAGGGCAGGTGCCCGAAGTGCAAGGCGCCGATCAGGAGCCCCGGAACGATCTTGTCGCACACGCCGAGCAGCAGGACGGCATCGAATACATCGTGCGCCAGCGACACGGCGGTGGCCATGGCAATCGTGTCGCGCGAGAACAGGCTCAGCTCCATGCCCGGCAGACCCTGTGTCACGCCGTCGCACATGGCGGGCACCCCGCCTGCGACCTGTGCGGTGGCCCCGTGGCGACGCGCCTCATCCCGGATCAGCTCCGGGTAGCCTGCGTAGGGCTGATGGGCCGACAGCATGTCGTTGTAGGCCGTGACGATGGCCAGGTTCGGCGCCCGCTCCATCACGACCTTGAACTTGTCATGGTCAGGCAATGCCGCAAAGGCATGTGCGACGTTGGCGCAGCCCAGGCGCTGCGCGCCCGGCGGGCGGCTCGCCAATCGGTCGACGCGTTCGAGATAGCGCGCCCGGCCCATTGCACTGCGCGCCCGGATGCGATCCGTGATGACCTGGATGGCTGGCTTCATTTCGTGTGGCCTGGCGATGTAACCATGATGTCAATTATCAAGTAACTTAGTTACAACGTCAATCCTGCGATCATGTCGGCCATGACGTCTGCGCCGCAGCCTGATGCCATCCGCAACTGCCCACAGCTTGCCCGCGCCCGCGAGACCTGGGGCGGCCGGTCGGATCTCTGGATCTTCGGCTACGCCTCATTGATCTGGCGCCCCGAGTTCGTGGTCGACGAGCAGCGCGATGCGCTGGTGCGCGGCTGGCACCGTGCCCTGCGCATGCGCTCGCGCATCAACCGCGGCACGCCCGAACAACCCGGACTCGTGTTCGCACTCCTGCCCGGTGGCGCCTGCCGAGGTGTGGTCTACCGGATACCGAGAAGGCATGCCGATGCCGAACTCACGCGCCTGTGGCTGCGCGAAATGCCGACGGCCACCTACGACCCACGCTGGCTTCCATGCCGCACGCCGGGCGGCACCGTGCTGGCACTGGCCTTCACGCTGAGCCGGCGCAGCGGCGCCTACCTCGGGCGCATGGCCGACGCCGACGTGGTGCACATCCTGCGCCATGCACGTGGCCGCTACGGCACGACGCTCGACTACCTGGCGCAGACATCGGCTGCGCTGCGCCTGCGCGGCATCAACGATCGGGAGATCGAACGCCTGATGGCGCTCGCCGCGCGCGCCGGCCTGGTTCAGGCAATGCCTGCAGCAGCGCGCAAGGCCACGAGGTCGGCTTCGGTGTCCACGTCCATGCGGACTCCAGGGTCGTCGACTTCGACTCCGAGTGCCGGGTAGCGGGCCAGCAGCCGGCGTGCGCCTTCGTCACCGGTGAGTGCGATCAGTTCGGAGTACAGCTCCGCGCTGAATCCAACCGGATGTCCGCGCAGGCCCTGGTACTGTGCGTAGACGACCGGGTGCCCGGCCAGCGCCGACCCGATCTGACGCAGGGTCGAAGGCCGAATCAAGGGCATGTCCCCCGGCAGTACGAGCCATCCGGAAGCATCGGCACGCGCCGAGACGCCGGCTGCGATCGAGTGCCCCATTCCACGCTGCGCCTGCGCGTCGCTCAGCACGACCGTGTCGCGCGTGGCCACCAGTCTGGCCGCCTCCGGCGCAAGCGCTTCGGTCGTGACGACCACCACCGGGAACTGGGTCTCAAGTGCATGGCGCAAGGTACCGCTGAGCACACTGCCAGGCCCGAACGCCTGGGTCAGCTTGTGCTGGGTTCCACCAAAGCGGCTGCCTTGCCCGGCAGCCAGCACGACGATCGTCGGGGGCGTGTTCATTTCTTCTTGGCCTCTTGCGGTCCTGTGGCGCGTTTGTTTCTCCCTGCACGCCTTGCCCCAAGGATCAGCCCTGGAAGCCTGGCTGACCAGTGGGAGCTTCACTTAAGGCGTTCCACGTAAGGGTGCGCCGGTACGACGCCCCGGTTTCTATACTCCGCACATGGACATCGCCGATCTGCGCAAGAGCTACGAACGAGATGCACTGGACGAGGACGCGGCCGATGCCGATCCGCTGCGCCAGTTCGAGCGCTGGATGCAGCAGGCCCTGAGCGCCGAGTTGCCCGAGCCCAACGCCATGACCGTGGCCACGGTCGGCGCCGATGGCCGCCCCTCGACGCGGGTCGTGCTGATCAAGGGCTATGACACGCGCGGCATCGTCTGGTACACGAACTACGAAAGCCGCAAGGGCCGCGAACTGGCCTTGAATCCTTTCGCCGCCCTGCAGTTCCACTGGGTGGAGCTCGAACGTGTCGTGCGCATCGAGGGTCCGGTGCAAGTCTGCGACAGCGACGAGTCCGATGCCTATTACGCCTCCCGACCACTCGACTCGAGACTCGGGGCCTGGGCGTCGCCACAAAGCCAGGTCATTTCCTCGCGCGCGGTGCTCGTCGCGAACGCGGCCAAGGCGGCTGCGCGTTTCGCGCTCGCGCCGCCGCGCCCTGCCCACTGGGGAGGCTACCGGCTGGTGCCCGAGCGGTGGGAGTTCTGGCAGGGTCGCAAGAGTCGTCTGCACGACCGCCTGCAATATCGGCTCGTCGACTCGGTCTGGTTGCGTGAACGTCTTGCGCCCTGAGTCCGGATATCGCCGCGCCGCCCGGCCGGCGCGGCGGGCGACAATGGAAGCTCATTGATCCTCGCGTGAAACCGTGAACGACATCATCTCAGCCATGGGTCTCGAGTCCTGGAAACCCCTGGTCGGGGCGATCCTCATGCCGCCCGTTCCGCTCCTGCTGCTGGTGCTGATCGGCGCACGGCTGATGTACAGGCGCCGGGTCGTTGCATGGTTGTTGATCCTGCTCGGCGTCGCCTCGATCTGGCTGAGTTGCACCACCGCGGCCGGCAAGCTGCTTCGACCGGTGATGATGACCCTGCCCCCGGTGCTGGGCAGCGAGGCGATCGCCGACCTGAAGCGCAGCACAGGGCCGAAGACCGCCATCGTCGTGATGGGCGCAGGACGGCGAACGCTCGCCCCTGAGTACGGCCTGTCGACGCTCAACCCCTTGTCGATGGAGCGGCTTCGTTACGGCATATGGCTGTCACGGCAGACCGGGCTGCCCCTGGTCTACAGCGGCGGTGTCGGGCACGGCTCACGCCCCGGTCCAAGCGAGGCCGAAATTGCGGCGCGCATCGCCGAGCGGGAGTTCGGCAATCCCTTGCGCTGGACCGAGGATCGTTCGCGCGACACCTCGGAAAGTGGAATGCTCTCGGTCCCGCTGCTGCAGGCTGCCGGAATCGACCGCGTCGTACTCGTGACGACGGATCTGCATCAGCCGCGTGCCTTGCGCGCCTTCGAGCGCGGCGCGGAGCGCAGCGGCAAACCGATGGCCTTGCTGGCGGCGCCGCTCGGCGTTCCAACCCCCCATGTCTGGTCCTGGGTCGATTTCCTGCCCACTGCGACCGGTTTCGCCGACATGCGCATCCTGGTCCACGAATGGGTGGGGTACTGGCTCGGCGCCTGACGGTCCGGCCGGACTGCGCTCACAGCCAGAGCGCGACCACGAAGATACCGACCATCACGAACGAGATCACGACTTTGGCCAGCAGGCCGGCAATGATGCCCAGCCAGGTCGCGGCACCCACCTTGAGCGCGTTGCGCTCGTCGCGCCGTGCCACGTACTCGCCAATCGCCGCTCCGACCAAAGGCATGAACAGCACCCCGACAATGCCCATCAGGAGGCCGGCAAAGGTTCCGAGCGCGGCGCCGATCAGGGCCTCACGGCTCGCACCCACGCGTCGCGCACCGAGCAGCCCGGCTGCATAGTCCAGCCCCCAGGCCAGGACCGCCAGAATTCCGATGATGATCAGCGTCGTGCTGCCAACGAGCGCGAAGTCATCGATCCAGGCCCCCAGCACGATGCCTGCGAGCACGAAAAGGGTGCCGGGCAGCGCCGGCAGCACCGTGCCGATCAGTCCCAACACGATCAGCAGCACAGCGACGATCCACAAGCCCACAACAGTCATCGACGAATCTCTTTGTCAGAATGGTCGCCAAGCATAAGTCCCCCGCCCCGAGCCACATCCCGATGATCGAGTCACCCCATGTTCCGCCGCGACATCTGCGCCGGCTCGACACGCCGGTAGCCGGCATCCTGTGGTTGTCAGGGATGCCGGCCCGCCTGGGTGGATGGACCGAGTTCCTGGAGGACGCCCGCCGCGCCCAGATCGACCTCGCCCTGTGCCTCACGCCGCGCCACGAAATCGAGCGGCTGTCGCCGTCCTACGCGCGCGCGATCGACGAGCAGCGACTGCCGTTCGAATGGTGGCATGAGCCGATGCGCGACTTCGGCTTGTCCGCTTCGATGGGCGACTACGAGCGCACGGTCGACCGGACGGCCGAGCGGCTGAAGGACGGGGCCAACGTCCTGCTCCACTGCGCAGCGGGCATCGGCCGCACTGGAACGACCGCGGCCTGCCTGCTGGTGCGCCTGGGCATGCCGGGCCCGCTCGCTTTGCAACGCGTCAGGGACGCCGGATCGAGTCCGGAGAGTTCGTTGCAGTCCGGGCTGCTCGCGCGCTTCGAGCCGGGCCACGCCAGGTAGGCCTTCGCTTCAGGCGGCGGACCGGGTCACGAGGTCGAACACCAGCACCTCGGCCCCGACGCCATGGCGCAGTCGCAGCATCGTTTCTTCGCGCAGCGCCATGGCGTCGCCAGCCGACAGCGTCTGGCCATTGACCTCGACCGTGCCACGTGCCATGTGGACATAGGTCGTCCGCCTTGAATCGAGTGCCAGCTCGCAGGACTCACCGGGATCGAACAGGCCGACCCGGATCGACGCATCGGCATGCAGCGTCAGCGACCCTTCCGCGCCATCCGGCGATCCGATCAGGCACAAACGCCCGCGCTTGCGCTGCGCCGTGAAGTGCTTCTGCTCGTACCCTGGTTCCTGGCCGATCCGGCTGGGCAGGATCCAGATCTGCAGGAAGTGCGTGACCCGGTCCGGGCAATGGTTGAACTCGCTGTGCTGCACGCCGGTGCCGGCACTCATGCGCTGCACGTCGCCGACCTCGATCACGCCGGTCGCGCCACCGTTGCCCATGCTGTCGCGATGGGCCAGTGCGCCGTCGAGCACATAGCTGACGATCTCCATGTCGCGGTGCGCATGGGCTCCGAAGCCCGTGCCCGGTGCGATGCGGTCCTCGTTCAGAACACGCAGGTTGCCCACCCCCATGTGGGCCGGGTCGTGATAGTCGGCGAACGAAAAGCTGTGATGGCTGTCCAGCCAGCCATGATTGGCGTGGCCGCGGTCGATGGACTTGCGTAGCGTGAACATGCGGCGATCTCCTGGCCGCCATGTTGACTCAAGCGAGGGCGGCGCGCACGCGCAATCCCTTGTCGAAGACATTCAAGCGATTTGAAGACGAAAATGCGGCATGGTCGATCGACACAAGGTACTGACGCCCGACGCATTGCTGATGATGGACGCCATCGCGCGCAACGGCAGCTTTGCTGGTGCGGCACGCGAACTGGGCAAGGTCCCCTCGGCCCTGACCTACAGCGTCCGCCAGCTCGAAGATGCCCTCGACGTGCTGCTGTTCGATCGCAGTTCACGCCAGGCCCAGCTGACGGCGGCCGGCACCGAACTGCTGCTGGAGGGCCGACGTCTGCTGCAGCAGATGAGTGCGGTGGCAAACCGGGTCCGGCGCGTAGCCAGCGGCTGGGAGTCCGAACTTGCGATCAGCGTCGACGACGTGATCTCGGCGCCGACGATGTTCGAACTGGTCGAGGCGTTCTGCGGCGTGCGTGACGATCGCCTGCAGGCTCCAGCCACTCGCCTTCGGCTGCGCTCCGAAGTGCTGGCCGGGACCTGGGAGGCATTGACGACCGGCCAGGTCGACCTCGCGATCGGCGTCAGCGGTCGGATCGTCATCGAGGGCGTCGAAACGCGGCCGCTGGGTGTGGTCGACTTCGTCTTCTGCATGGCGCCCCACCACCCGCTGGCACGCGAGACGACCGCTCTTGCCGACACACAACTGGTGCATCACCGCGCGATCGCCGTGGCCGACACGGCGCAGCGCCTCAACCCGGTCACGCTCAACCTGCTCTCCGGGCAGGACGTGCTGACCGTGTCGTCGATGCGTGCCAAGCTCGAGGCCCTGTTGCGCGGCCTCGGCTGCGGGTTCATGCCCGAACCCATGGTCCGCCCGCACCTGGAGGCGGGACATCTGGTCGCGCGCGCCACCGAGCGTGAGCCATTGCGGGCCGAACTTCACTATGCCTGGCACGCCGAGCGCTCCACACTCGGACTCGGCATGGCGCTTCAGTGGTGGCTGGCCCAACTGGCCAGCCCGGTCACACAGCGCGCGTTGATCGAGCAACATGCCGGACGCCTGGCATGACCTACATCGGGCGTTTTGCGCCATCGCCCACCGGGCCACTGCACGCGGGTTCGATGGCGGCAGCGCTGGCCAGTTGGCTCGACGCACGGGCGCATGGCGGGCGCTGGTTGGTCCGCATCGAGGACGTCGATCGACCGCGCTGCCTGAGCGGAATGGGCGAGTTCCAGCTCACACAACTTGGCGCCTGCGGTTTGCTACCCGACGACCCGGTGCTGTGGCAGTCGTCGCGCGACGCGGTCTACCAGGACGCGCTGCAGCGCCTGCTCGACCACGACCATGCCTACCCCTGCGCGTGCACGCGCAACGACATCGAGCGCGCGCTCGCTGACCTTGGTCGATCTCACCAGCGATTCGGCGAGCGTGTCTATCCCGGCACCTGCCGACCCGAGCGCGCAGGCTTGCGGGGCCGGCCAGGGCGCGCCATCCGGATGCGCGCGCTGGGCACGGTGCACTGGCAAGACCGACGTCTCGGGCCTCAGATCCAGGATGTCGAACAAGCTGTCGGCGACTTCGTGATCAAGCGCGCCGACGGACTGTGGTCCTATCAGCTGGCCGTCGTGGTCGACGACGCGGCCCAGGGCATCACGCATGTCGTGCGGGGCGAGGACCTGAGCGACAACACCGCGCGTCAGATCCTGCTGCAAAGGGCGCTGTCGCTGCCCACGCCGTTCTACCTGCACACACCGCTGGTGCCCGGTCGCGACGGATTCAAGCTGTCCAAGCAGAACGGGGCCGAGGCCATCGACCCGTCACAGCCGCTGCAGGTGCTGCGCGATGCGGCCATTGCGCTCGAACTGCCCCGTCTCGACGAACCGACCCCGGCGCTCTGGCTCGGCGCCGCGGTCGCCGCATGGGCTGGCATGATTCGGGCATCTTTTCCAAACCATAGGAGTCCCGCATGATCACCAACCCCAGTGGGCTGCAGTACCAAGATGCCGTCGAGGGCGAAGGCCCGACCGCCACCGCGGGCCAACGTGTCCGCGTCCACTACACGGGCTGGTTGCACGACCCGGACCAGCCCGACGGGCGCGGCAAGAAATTCGACTCCAGCAAGGATCGCAACGACCCCTTCGTGTTCCCGCTCGCCGCGGGCCACGTCATTGGCGGTTGGGACGAAGGCGTGCAGGGCATGAAAGTCGGCGGCACACGCATGCTGCTGATTCCGCCCGACCTGGGCTACGGTGAACGCGGTGCCGGTGGCGTCATCCCACCGAACGCAACCCTGGTGTTCGAAGTCGAGCTGCTGGGCGTCTGAATGCTGCAGGCGCTGGCCACGGTGCTGGCCCCGAGCACGCTCGTGACCAGCGCCGTCGTGCCGCTGATGGTGCCGTTCTTTACCTGAACGACGCCCGGCCGGGCGCGCGCCCGCGCGATGGTGCCGCGCCGGGACGTCCCGGGGCCCCGTAGCGGCGCTTCGGCGCGCCTGGGCGGTGTGCCGGACGCTCTGGCGCCGGGTCCGGGCGGCGGGGCTCGAGCCCCACGATCACGGCGGACGGGATGTTCTGCGTCGTGAAGCGCTGAATGCGGTGGATCATCCCCGCATCGCGCCGCTCGGCCAAGGTCACGGCAATGCCGGCGCGGCCGGCACGGCCCGTTCGGCCGATGCGGTGCACATAGTCCTCGGCCTTCATCGGCAGGCCATAGTTGATGACGTGGCTGATCGAGGGCACGTCGATGCCGCGCGCCGCCACATCGGTGGCGACCAGTACACGCAGGTCGCGCGTGCGCAGCCCGTGCAGCACCCGGTTGCGGCGCCCCTGCGGCATGCCGCCGTGCAGCGACGCAACCCGGTGGCCCATGTCGGCGAGCCGGTCGGCGAGCCAGTCGGCGTCGCGTTGCGTGCTCGTGAAGACGAGGGCCTGCTCGACGCTGCGCTCGGTCAGCAGATGCTCGAGCAGGGCATCCTTGTGGGCACGGTCATCGGCCCAGTGCAGGCGCTGCTCGATGTCGGCGTGGGCGTCGGTGTGCGACGTCACCTCGATCCGCTGGGGCGAGCGCAGCAACTCCTTCGCCAGATTCCCGACATGACCCGCGAAGGTGGCGCTGAACATGAGCGTCTGGCGCTCGGCCGGGGTCGCCTGCGCGATGTGATGGATGTCGTCGATGAACCCCATGTCGAGCATGCGGTCGGCTTCGTCCAGCACCAGCACCTCGAGGTTCGACAGCACGGCCCTGCCGGACCCGAGGTGGTCGATCAGGCGCCCAGGCGTGGCGATCAGGATGTCCAGCGGACCCCGCAAGGCCTTGAGCTGTGCCGCGTAAGGCACGCCGCCCACGATCGTGGCGACGCGCAGGCCGGGAACGTGGCGCCCATAGTTGGATGCCGCACGGGCCACCTGCATGGCCAACTCGCGGGTGGGGGTCAGGACCAGAACACGCGGTCCTGAAGCGACACCCTTCTCGCGTCTGGCCCCATCGGCGCGTGCGGCCAGGATGCGCGACAGTGCCGGCAGCACGAACGCCGCGGTCTTGCCGCTGCCGGTACTGGACGACACCATCAGGTCCTGCCCGGCCATGGCCGGTGGAATCGCGCGCAGTTGCACATCGGTGGCGGTCTGGTAGCCCGCATCGCCAATCGCGCGCAGCAGGGGTTCGGTCAGGTTCAGGTTCTCGAAGCTCATCATCGTTCGCTTTTATCTTCGGCACGCGCGCAGGCGCACCCGCAGGCCGTCAATTGGCACTGCATCGGTGAAGTCGCTTGATGGGGGGATCAGGGCGACGGCATCGCCGCCGACCGCTCCTGAAGGGAGCGCCACACACCGGGAATCGGCGTGGTCAGAGGGGATGTACGAATGCCTTCAGGTGAAGGCAGCCGATGAGTATAACGTGTTTCGGGTAATCCCGCATCCATCGTCGCGCTACACTTCTGCTCGGTCGGCAGTTCACCCAGGCGTTGCCGCGCGATTCGTCGCGAGCTAGACCTGCCATCGTTTCTTGCGCTCGGATCACACCCGCGGTGTGCGCCAAGCCGGCAAGTCGGCAACCCCCGGCGACCCGATTGCGGGTCTCCAGCGCACACCAGATGGAGTCTGTCCATGCCTCGTGATGCCTTGCCCTTCGTGGTACCCGACCTGTCCTCGTTCGCCCGCGCGTTGGGCCAGCAACTGCGAGCGCGCGAACCCGACAAGCCCGCGCCACCGACCCATGTCGAAGCGCTCAACCTGATCGCCCGCGCTCTTGGGCACCGCAACGCGCAGGCCATGCGGGCGGCCCTCGGCCGCGCGCCGATCCCGGCGGTGCTGGCCAGCGAGGACCGGCCGGCACCCGCAACGCTGACCGACAACGCGCGCAAGGCGCTGCACCAGTTCGACAGCCGCGGCCGCTTGCTGCGCTGGCCGAACAAGTTCAGCGTGCAACGCATGGCGATGTGGGTCCTGTGGACCCACTTCGACGCCAAGCGCATCTACACGGAGTCCGAGGTCAACACGATCCTGAAGTCACTGAACGATTTCGGCGACCATGTGACGCTGCGGCGCGAGCTGATCAACCACAAGCTCATGTCGCGCAAGAGCGACTGTTCGGATTACCGGAAACTGCCGGCCAGACCGGACCCCGAAACCCGCGCGCTTCTGACCGCCTGGCGGGCCCGCGACCGCGCACCGGCTCGACACGCGCCGAACTGAACGGCGGCTGGTCGCGCTCCGATCAGAGGGCCAGCAGATGCTGGCGGTAGTGGAGCAGCTCGTCGATCGATTCGTGGATGTCGGCCAGCGCCGTGTGCGCCTGCGCCTTCTTGAAGCCGTCGAGTGCGGCAGGCTTCCAGCGCCGCGCCAGTTCCTTGAGCGTGCTGACGTCGAGGTTGCGGTAGTGGAAGAAGGCCTCCAGCAGCGGCATGTCCTTGGCGAGGAATCGACGATCCTGGCAGATCGAGTTGCCGCACATGGGGCTCTTGCCCTTGGGCACGTAGCGCGCCAGGAATTCGATGACCTGGGCCTGCGCCGATTCCTCGTCTACGGACGAGGCCTTCACGCGCTCGGTCAGCCCGCTCTTGCCATGCGTGCCCGTGTTCCACGCGTCCATGCCATCAAGGACGGCGTCACTCTGGTGCACCGCGATCACCGGCCCTTCGACCCGCTGCGTGACCATCGGGTCGGTCACGACGACAGCCAACTCGATGATCCGGTCGTTCTGTGTATCGAGCCCGGTCATTTCGAGGTCGATCCAGATCAGGTTGTGTTCACTCAGCGTCAGGTTGCTATCGGTCATGGGCAGTTGCTTGCGGGAAAGCTGCGATTCTGGCTCAAGCCTACACTTGCGCCCGATGCAAAGCTCTCTTGTCTCTGTGCTGTTCGCCCTGGCCTTGCTCGGCTCGCTGGCCGTCAAGCTCTGGTTGCTGACTCGGCAGATGCGTCACGTGGCTCGGCATCGCGACCAGGTACCCGCGGTGTTTGCCGAGACGGTCAGCCTGGCCGCACACCAGAAGGCGGCCGACTACACCCTGGCCAAGGGGCGTCTGGCCTTGGTGGCCACGACATTTGGCACGGCGGTGTTGCTCGGCTGGACCCTGCTGGGTGGACTCGATGCCCTCAATTCAACGCTGCGGGAGCTGGTCCAGCCCCGTTGGGGGGACATGGCCTACCAGCTCGTGCTGCTGTCCTGCTTTTCGCTCATCGGCGGTGCATTGGAGTTGCCGATCGAGTGGATGAGCACCTTTCGCGTCGAACATCAATTCGGTTTCAACCGCATGACGCCAGCGATCTTCGTCGCGGATCTTGGCAAGAGCCTTGCAGTTTCGGCGTTGATCGGGTTGCCACTGGCTGCGCTGGTACTTTGGCTGATGGCCGTCAGCGGAGGCCTCTGGTGGCTCTGGGCCTGGGTCGCGTGGGTCCTGTTCAACCTGCTGCTGATGGTTGTGTACCCGACGGTGATCGCCCCGATCTTCAACAAGTTCTCGCCATTGCAGGACGATGCGCTCAAGGCACGCGTGCAGGCGCTGATGGCGCGTTGCGGCTTCGCTGCAAGAGGGCTGTACGTGATGGACGGCAGCCGCCGTTCGGCGCATGGCAACGCCTACTTCACGGGTCTGGGTGCGGCCAAGCGGGTGGTCTTCTTCGACACGCTGCTGGCCAGGCTGACACCCCGCGAGGTCGAAGCGGTGCTTGCACACGAGCTCGGGCATTTCAGCCATCGTCATGTCCAGAAGCGCATGATTTCTGTCTTCTCGCTCAGCCTCGTCGCACTTGCCATGCTGGGCTGGCTGGCCTCGCAAAGTGCCTTCTATTCGGGACTCGGCGTCGCGCCCAATCTGGCGGCGTCCAACGATGCCCTGGCACTGCTGCTGTTTGCGCTGGCGGTTCCGCCTGTCGCGTTCTTTGCTGGGCCCTTGATGGCCGAACTCTCGAGGCGTCAGGAATTCGAGGCCGATGCCTACGCAGTGGCCCAGGCCGACGGCCATGCACTGGCCCGCGCGCTGCTCAAACTGCACGAGGACAATGCCGCCACCCTGACGCCGGATCCGCTGTACGTGCGCTTCTACTACTCGCACCCGCCGGCGAGTGAGAGGCTGGCCGCACTGCCGCAACCGACACCATGAACTCGCTCCTGAGCGCGCAGGGCTTTCAGTCGCAGTTGGACGCGCTCCAGGGCTGGACCGTGGTTGACCGGACCATCGAAAAGCGCTTCGAATTCGCCAACTTCCTGTCCACGATTGCGTTTGTCAACGCTGTGGCCTGGATCGCCGAACAGCATAACCACCATCCTGACCTTCAGGTCGGTCACCACCACTGCACGGTCCGCTACACGACCCATTCGATTGGAGGTTTGTCGATGAACGATTTCGCCTGCGCCGCCAAGATCGACGCGCTGCTGCCTTGAGCCGGTTCGACGCCCTGGATCTGGGCCTGGTCGTCGCCTCGCACGGGCGGCATGTGATCGTCGAGACGCCCGATCGGACCCGGGTCCTGTGCCACCCGCGAGGCAAGAAGAGTGAGATCGTGGTCGGTGACCATGTCCGCTGGCAGATTGCCGGCGACGAAGGAGTCGTCGAGCGCATCGAAACAAGGCGGAACCTGATGTTCCGCCAGGACGAATGGCGCACCAAGTCATTCGCGGCCAACATCGACCAGATCCTGATACTCGTGGCCGGGGAGCCCGTGTTCAGCGAGTCGCAGTTGACGCGTGCGCTGATCGCAGCCGAGCAGGCCCGGATCACTTCGCTGGTCGGATTGAACAAGATCGACCTGCCTGCGACAGCGACGGCTCGCGAACGGCTGAAACCGTATCTCGCCATGGGCGTCGAGGTCATCGAGCTCGGTCTCAAGCACCAGCCGCAAGCGTCGATTGCCACGCTCAACGAGTGCCTGCGCGGGCGCACCACATTGGTTCTCGGCCCGAGCGGGACGGGCAAGAGCACGCTGATCAACCTGATGGTGCCGCAGGCCATGGCCGAGACCGCCGAGATATCGACCGCCTTGAACAGTGGCCGCCACACGACAACCAGCACACGCTGGTACTGGCTCGGAGATTCAGCTGGCGACGGCGCCTTGATCGACTCGCCCGGGTTCCAGGAGTTCGGCCTTCGACAAGTGGCGGCCACCGATCTCGACTCGTTGATGCCGGACTTCAGGGCCCACCTTGGTCATTGCCGTTTCAACAACTGCGTCCATATGCAGGAGCCCGACTGCGGCGTGCGCGCCGCGGTGCAACGCGGCGAAATCAGCGCGACCCGATACCGTCTGTATGGTGAGCTGTTCCTGGAACTGAGCTCGAAGCGCTGGTGACGGGCTGCGCTGCGACGCCGAACTCAACCCAGAATGTTCGCAAGCGTCAGCAAGGCCAGAAGCAGCATCCACAGCACGACCGACCGCCAAACCAGGCCGACGACGCTCTGCAGGTGCGAGGTTTGCGGTGTGACCCCAGGGGTGTGCCCGGCAGCGACCGCCTCATCGGTGTCCAGCCCGCTCGAGAAGGTCTTCGATCGGTCAGGGGTCACACCGGGCGCAGCGCCACCGCCGAGTTGCAGGCCCACCGCACCTGCCGCCGCTGACAGGATGATGCCTTCATTGACATGCTCCCACAGCGCAGCGTCGCGTCGCCACACGCGCAGCGCTTCCTCGAAATTGCCAACCACCGCGAAGCCGAACGCCGTCATGCGCGCCGGCACATGGTCGATGACGTTGAAGGCCATTCGCGCGACTTCGAGCAGCCGCTGGTTGCTCGGGGCCTGAAGGGCGCGGTGCCGGTAGCCCCAGTAGCGGCGCGCAAATTCGGCCAGCCGGTAGAGCACCGCCCCCAGTGGTCCCAGGCCAAGTGCTGCCAGGACCACGAACCAGAAGAACACGCCGAACACATGCCGATGCGCCGCGAGCAGGGAATGCTCGATGACGTGGCGCAGGACCTCGGTGCGCGGCAACTCGCTGACGTCGAGGTGGCGCCACTCGGCCAGAAGGCGGCGCGCACCGTCTTCGTCACCGCGTACAAGCGCATCCCGGATGTCGGTGAAGAAGTGGCTGAACTGGCGAAATCCCAGCATCAGGTAGAGCAAGACGACATTCAGCGCCCAGGCAGCCAGGACGGACACCTGTTGCAAGGCCAGCCATGCGCCACATACGGCGACCGAGGGCAGCACGACGCCAACGGTCCAGACAACCCAGGCATGGTGGTCCTTGCCGGCGTCGAAATTGCGCCCAGTCCACGCGACCCACACTTCGAGGGCCCGGTGAAACACGTTGCCATGAGGCAGCGGCTTGAGTTGCTCCAGCAGCAGAGCGAGCAGGACCGAGAAGAAGCTCATGGCGCTGAAATCATACCCAGCACCCCATGGTCAGCGCGCGAGCAGGCCGTAGAGGTTTCGAATCATGGCCGCCGTTGCACCCCAGATGAAGTACTCGCGCTCGACGTTGTCTGCGCCGCAACCGCGCCACGGCATGGACAGGAACTGACGGCGCTGGCCCTCGAACTCGAAGGCGTGTCGGCGATGATGAGCCGGGGTCATCAGGAACGACAACGGGACCTCGAAAGCCTCGTCAACCTCGAAGGCGTCCAGATGGAGCGCGACCGGTGGCTCGACCAGGCCGATCACTGGCGTCACGATGTAGTTCGTGATCGTCGCATAGGGAGGCAACTGACCAATGACCTGGACTTGACCAATGCGCAGACCGACCTCTTCCTCGGCTTCCCGCAAGGCCGTCGCAGTGGCATCCTTGTCATGCGCTTCGACCCTTCCGCCGGGAAAACTGATCTGCCCGGCATGTACGCGCAAGTGCGCCGTGCGGCGCGTCAGCAGCACGCGCAGGCCATCGGGCCGGGGCACGAGCGCCATCAGGACCGCCGCTTGCGCAGGCGACTTGTCGCCCACGAACTGGCCGTCGCCGGCAAGCTCGGGGGTCCAGTCGCGCACTTGCTGAAACCGCTCGCGCAAGCCGGACGGCGTCAGCCGATCGGCCCGGACAGGGGGCAAGGCGGAATCGGTGCCGAGAACCGGCACCGAGTGTGGGTCGAGAACACGCGCGGGCCGGTTCATGGCGCGTTCAGCACCGTGCCGACCCAGGCGCCATCAGGAGAGCTTTTCCTTGATGCGAGCCGACTTGCCGCTGCGTTGACGCAGGTAGTACAGCTTGGCCCGGCGGACGTCACCGCGGCGCTTGACCTCGACACCGGCGATCAGCGGGCTGTAGAGCTGGAATGTGCGCTCGACGCCTTCCCCGTTCGAGATCTTGCGAACGATGAAGCTGCTGTTCAGGCCACGGTTGCGCTTGGCAATCACGACGCCCTCATAGGCCTGCACGCGCTTGCGCGTGCCTTCGACCACGTTGACGCTCACGATGACCGTGTCGCCTGGCGAGAACACGGGAATGGTCTTGTTCAGGCGAGCAATTTCTTCTTGCTCGAGGATTGCAATCAGGTCCACAGGAATCTCCAGAGGATCTTGCCGGGTGTGTTGGATGTATTGAGGCGCGAGATGCTGGTCACGCGCAAATCCCGGTAGAGGATCGAAAAGCTTTTGATTATATATCGAGCGCAGCAAGGAATCGTTCGTCATCGGCCGAGAGCCGATGGCAGGCACGTGCCGCCAGGATCAGGTCTGGGCGCCGACGCGCCGTCGTTTCCAGAGCGCGCTGGCGGCGCCAGCGGGCAATCTCACCGTGGTGGCCCGACAGCAGCACCTCGGGCACCGTCATCGTACCGTCAGGGGCCTCCAGGACCTCGGGGCGACTGTATTGCGGCCCTTCGAGCAGCCCATCGGAAAAGCTGTCCTGTTCGTGCGACGGCGCATTCAGCACCCCGGGCTGCAGGCGCGCCACCGCATCGAGCAGCGCAAGTGCCGGAAGCTCTCCGCCCGACAAGACGAAGTCCCCGAGGCTGATCTCGTGCGTGACGCAGCCGTCGATGACACGCTGGTCGACGCCTTCGTATCGACCGCACAACAGCACGGCGCCGGAGCCCGCGGCAAATTCCTGAACCATGCTCTGCGTCAGCGGCCTGCCCGTGGGGGTGAAGTGCACAAAGGGCGCCGGCCCGTTTCGGTCCTTGGCCACGGCCGCCAGGGCGGACAGGATCGGCTGTGCGAGCATGACCATCCCGGGACCACCCCCGAAGGGTCGATCGTCCACTCGCCGATAGGCGTCGGTGGCGAAGTCGCGCAGCGGCCACAGGCGGACATCGACCTCGCCTGACGAGAACGCCCGCCGCGTGATGCCCAGCGCCAGATGCGGTGCGAACAGATCGGGAAACAGGGTGATGACGTCGAAGCGCATCCGGGCCTGCCTTCGTCAGAAGTCCAGGTTCCAGATGACGTCGATCCGCCGCCCGGCCAGGTCGACCTTTCCGACGTAGGCGTCGACGAAGGGAATCAATGTCTCCGCGGCGTCGACATCGGCGCCCTGGATGCGCAGCACACAGTGCGGGCCGGTCTCGATCAGGCCCACCACGACGCCGAGGCGAAGACCGTCCTGGTTCATCACGTCCAGCCCGATCAGATCGACCCAGTAGTACTCGTCGGCCTGCGGCGTCGGAAAGCTGGCGCGCGAGACGAAGATGCGCGCGCCTTTGAGCGCCTCCGCGCTGTCGCGGTCGCCCAGGTCCTGGGCCGTCGCGACGATGCTGTCACCTTGCTCGCGCGCCTGAACGATGCGCAACAGTCGCGGCAAGCCAGCACCGGGCCGCGCCGGCAAGGCGGCGCTGGCTTCGAGGTACCAGCGCTTGGATGAAAAGAGCGCCTGCGGATCGGCGGCGATTGGCTTGATCTTCAATCCGCCCTTGACGCCCCAAGCACCGAGAACGCGGCCAACTTCGACCGCGTCATCGGGCTTGGCGTCCGCGCCCACCACCAGCGGGGTCGACGCGTCGCTCACCGACCGAGCCTTAGACGGCTGCCTTGGCCTGGTCGACCAGGCGCGCCACGGTGGGCGACAGCCGCGCGCCCACGCCTGTCCAATGCGTCACGCGGTCGAGCGCAAGTCGCAGAGGCTGCTCGCTGCCGGCCGCCATCGGGTTGTAAAAACCCAGCCGCTCGATGAAGCGGCCATCGCGACGCTCGCGCGAATCGGCGACGACGATGTTGTAAAACGGGCGCTTCTTTGCACCACCACGAGCCAGTCGGATTACGACCATGTTGAGAACCTTTAGGTTTGCAGCGACCGCGCCGCCTGGAGACACGTGCAGGCAGTCTGACCGCAATACGGCGCAGGCAGAGCCTGAACCGAGACGATCCAACCCCGTAGATACGCCAGGGCGAGCACCCTGACCGTGGCCGGAAAACCAAGCATTATAAACTGCGCAACCGTCGCCACACGCTGGCCTCGTTTTTCAGCGTATGCCGTGCGGCTCCGCCCCTGCATCGAGGCCGCAATCGAGAGCGGCGCGGGCCGAGGCTGACCGGGCATCCAACCGACCACAGGCCCCATGACCCGCTACCGATCGAAGACCCTTGCCGTGTGGATTGCCCTGGTTGCCGGTTCGCTCGGGGCCCACCACCTGTACCTGAAAGGACGGCAGGGCTGGGTCGGCTGGGCCTACCTGGCGCCGACCTTCGCCGGACTGTTCGGGGTGCACCGCATGGAACGCCTGGGTCAGGATGACCGGCTTGCCTGGTTGCTGGTCCCCTGGCTGGGTGTCAGCCTCAGCGTGGCGATGCTGTGCGCCATCGTCTATGCCCTGACCCCCGACGAGCGCTGGGACGCTGAGCGCAACCCGGCGCTGCCCGGCCAATCGACCGGCTGGGGCCCCATATTGGGGGCCATCGTCGCGCTCCTGGTTGGTGCGGCAGTCCTGATCAGCACAATCGCGTTCTCGATCCAGAAGGTGTTCGAGAGCCAGCTCTGAGCGGCTGGTTCTATACGAGGAAGGTCAATCCCACGTAATAGGCAACCGCTGCGAGGAAGGCCGAGGCTGGAATCGTGAAGATCCAGGCCCAGACGATGTTGCCTGCGACCCCCCAACGGACAGCCGAAGGCCGTTTGACCGAACCAACCCCCACGATCGCACCGGTGATCGTGTGCGTCGTCGAAACCGGGATTCCGAGTCCTGTGGCCAGGAACAGCGTGATCGCACCACCGGTTTCGGCACTGAAGCCCCCCACCGGCTTGAGTTTCGTCAGACGTTGGCCCATCGTCTTGACGATTCGCCAGCCGCCGAACATGGTGCCCAGGCCGATGGCCAGATAGCACGACCAGATGACCCATGCCGGCGGCAGTGCATCGGATGCCGCGGTATAGCCCGTTGCGATGAGCAACATCCAGATGATGCCGATCGTCTTTTGCGCATCGTTGCCGCCGTGGCCCAGCGAATACAGGCCGGCGGACACCAGCTGCAGTCGACGAAACCAGTGATCGACGGCGCCTGGAGATCGCTTTCGGCACACCCAGGCCACGACCACCATCATCATCGAGCCGAGAACGAAGCCGAGCAGCGGTGAGATCAGGATGAAGGCCACCACCTTGAAGATGCCACTCGCGATCAGCTTGGTGGCGCCTGCCTTGGCCACCACGGCGCCGGCAATCCCGCCAATCAAGGCATGCGATGAGCTCGAGGGAATCGCGTACCACCAGGTCACGACATTCCAGATGATGGCGCCTGTCAACGCAGCGAAGACCACGACATGCCCGATCACGCCCGGTTCGGCGATGCCTTTGCCGATCGTGGCAGCCACGTGCAACTGAAAAACGAACAACGCCGCCACGTTGAAGAAGGCCGCGAAGGCGACTGCCTGCAAGGGCCTGAGCACTCCGGTCGAGACAACCGTCGCGATCGAATTCGCGGCGTCGTGAAAGCCGTTCATGAAGTCGAACAACAGCGCCAGCGTCACCAGTGCAATGACGACCGAGAGGCTGACGTGGACGGATTCCATCTGCTTGACCTGGGTTGCGCTACGCGTTCTCGAGCACGATGCCTTCGATGAGGTTCGCGACATCCTCGCAGCGGTCCGAGATCGACTCCAGCAACTCGTAGACCGCCTTGAGCTTGATCAGCTCGCGCACATCCGGTTCTTCGCGGAACAGTTTCGACATCGCGCCTCGCATCACGCGGTCGGCGTCCGACTCCAGTCGATCGATTTCCTCGCAGGTCTTGAGCGCCGCCTCGGCAGTCGCGGCGTCACTCAACTTCGGCAGGAGTGTCACGGCGTGGCGCACCCGCTCGCAGCAGCGCGTGCTGATCTCGCCCAACCGCACCACCTCGTCGGTGATCTTGCGCACGTCGTACAAAGTCAGGGTCTCGGTCGCGTCCTGCAACAGGTCCAGCACGTCGTCCATCGCGTTGATGAGGCCATGGATCTGCTCGCGGTCGATCGGCGTGATGAATGTACGGTGCAGCAGCCGGCTCACTTCGGCGGTTACGCGGTCAGCGGATCGCTCCGCCGCGTCGACATCGGCCGCGTGCTTCTCGCGCTGGGCCAGGTCCGAGTAGTTCGCGATCAGGGCCTGAAAGGACTTCGCGCCTTGGGAGATGTACTCGCCATGGGTGTTGAAAAGCTCGAAGAAGTTGCCCTCGCGAGGCAGCAGCTTGCCGAAAATCATGCCGGACACTCCATAGTTGTTGCCACTGCCGCGCAGCAGATTCTAGAGTGCCTGGGTCGACCAGCCCTGCGGATCTTCAATTCGCTTCACGCCCTGCCCCGCTGCGCGAGCCCTCCAAAGCGACAGCGGCCCCAACTCGCGCTGAACCAGGTCTGGGGCCAACTCGCACAGCGGCTCGAGCACGAATGCGCGCAAATGCAGCCGCGGATGCGGAAGAACCAGTTCGTCTTGTCCGGACTCGAGCTCGCCCCACAGCAGCAGATCGAGGTCAAGCGTGCGCGGCGCATGCCGGTACGGACGCTGCCGTCCCATCGAGAGCTCGATGCGCTGCAATTCGCGCAGCAGGCCAAGCGCACTCAGTCCAGCGCTGTCGAGCGCCACGACAGCATTGAGATAGTCCGGGCCGGTCGCATCGACTGGCGCGCTGACATAGACCGACGAACGTGCCACCACCCGGGTGCCAGGCAGTTCGTCCATGGCGCGGGCGGCCGCCGCCAAGGCGGCCACGCTGTCCCCGAGATTGGCGCCCAGGCCTACAAAAGCCCGAACGGCACGCCCCACGCTCAATCGTCCGAGGTCGGTGCGGTCGGGGACGACCCGGCCGGCTTGCGCCGGCGGCGTCTGCGTTTTCGCGCCGGCGCCGCCTCCGTCGCCGCTTCGGGGCCCGGGCTGGTGCGCCTTTCGTGCTGGGATTCGCGGGCCGCCAGGATCATGGCCTCGCGTTCGTCCTCGCTGCCCAGCGCGAAGTCCTCCCACCACTCGACCAAGGTCACCGGCAGTTCCGCTGCGTCGGAGCGCAGGCGCAGGAAGTCGTAACCTGCCCGGTAGCGCGGCTGATCCACGAGCGAATAGGGGCCCTTGCCGAACCGCCGCTCGAACCGGGGCTGCATCATCCAGATCTCGCGCATGTCGGCGCCCAGCTTCCCGCGCCCCGAGATATCGCCGATCCGCGCCTCGAACACCGCATCGACCGCCTGCTGCAGCGCCGGCAACGGCGCCTCGCCCTTGCCGCGCAGCGTTGACCAACGGCCCTGCACCTCGTGCCACAGCAGGCAAGCGAGCAGGAAGCTAGGCGCCACGGGCTTGTCCTCCGAGACACGGCGATCGGTGTCCTGGAGCGCGAGCTGAACGAAACGGTCACTGCCGTCGCCCTTCGACGTCTGCGCCAGGACCAGATCGAGAATCGGGAACACCCCCGGCGGCAGGGGATGCTGACGCAGCTTCTCCAGACTCGCCAGGGCATGCCCCGTCTGGAGCAGTTTGACCATCTCGTCGAACAGGCGCGAGATGGGCACGTTGCTCAACAACGGCGACATCGGTCCGATCGGCTTGCGCGTCGCGGGTTCGATCTCGAAGCCCAGCTTGGCGGCGAAACGCAGGACCCGAATGATGCGCACAGGGTCCTCGCGGTAGCGCGTCGACGGGTCTCCGATCATGCGCAACTTGCGCGACTTGGCATCCGCCATCCCACCGTGGTAATCGACCACGATCTGCGACAGGGGGTCGTAGTACATCGCGTTGACCGAGAAGTCGCGTCTTGCCGCATCCTCGATCTGGGGCCCCCAGACGTTGTCGCGCAGGACACGGCCACTGGCGTCCACCGCATGTGTCTTCGACGACAGCTCGTGCTTCGAGGTCTTCTCGTTGCCTGCGACGGCGTCAGCTGCGGCAGCGTCGAGGTAGGCGCGGAAGGTCGACACCTCGATGACTTCGTGATCACGGCCGCGCCCGAAGATCACATGCACCAGCCGGAATCGTCGACCAATGATGAAGGCGCGCCTGAACAAGGACTTCACCTGTTCGGGTGTCGCATCGGTCGCGACGTCGAAGTCCTTCGGCTTGAGCCCTACCAGCAGATCGCGCACCGCACCACCAACGATGAACGCCTCGTGACCAGCCTCCTTGAGCGTCTTGACGACGCGTATTGCGTTGTCGTCGACGAGCTTCAGATCGATCTGGTGATCACTCGCCTGGAACTCCATGCGCTTGCCCAGCGGTGGGCCGGCAGGCTCGGATGCTGCCGCCGGCCTGCCCAGCAACTTGCCTATGAACTTGCGAATCATTCTTCGAATAGCCTGAGAATGGGCCAGCCGCGCTGCAGCGCAATGCGCTCGAGGGCCGGCCCCGGATTGGTGGCCACCGGGTGACTGACCTGCTCGAGCAGCGGCAAGTCATTGGTGGAATCGCTGTAGAACGTGCTGCTTTCGAAGCCTGACAACGCGAGCCCGCGCGCTGCAAGCCAGTCCCGGACGCGCCCGATCTTGCCATCCCTGAAGGATGGCGTGCCACGAATCGCGCCGGTGACGCGCCCCTGGCTGTCGCGTTCCAGCTCGGTGGCGATCAGATCGGGGACATTGAACAGGTCCGCGATGGGCCGCGTCACGAACTCGTTCGTGGCCGTGACGATGGCCACAAGATCGCCGGCCAGCTGGTGCTTTTGCACCAGTTCCAACGCCCGTTTCCGCAGCGCCGGACGAACCACTTCGTCGACGAAGCGAAGACGCGCCTGTGCCAGATCATCGGCAGATCGGCCGCGCCACGGCGAGGTCGCGAAGTCGACGTAGTCGGCGATGTCGAGCACGCCATCAATGTAGTGACGGTAGAACTCGTCATTGCGGCGGCGGTGTTCAGCGCCGTCGGCCCACCCGAGCGTGATCACGAATTCGCCAAACGCATGGTCCGAATCGGTCGGGATCAGGGTGCCGTCGAGATCGAAGAGAGCGAGCCTCATGCACAGGCCTCGTCTTCGAGCATCTGGCGCAGCAGTGGCAGGGTCACCGGCCGCTTGCGCGCCAATGCGAAGGCATCCAGACGGTCCAGCAAGCCCATCAGGTGCTTGAGGTCCCTGGCAAACCTTGTCAGCAGGAAGTCCATCAGCTCGTCCGACAGGAAGATGCCCCGGCGGTCGAATTCCCGACGCAGGGCTGAACGGGTATCCAGCTCCGCCAGAGGGCTCAAACCAAAGACATGACCCCAGCCAAGTCGCGTCCGCAGGTCCTCGCGCAAGGGCAGATCAACCGGCGGCACGCGACCGGCCGCCACGATCTGCACGCCCTGAGTCGCGGCCTCGACGAACAGCACGAAAGCCGCATGCTGTCGCGCCGGGTCGAGCGCCTCGCATTGATCGATGACCGCCAGCGACCAGTCTGCACTGGAGGTCCAGGGCAGGTCGGACGAAGCATCGAATGCCACCGCCTGACGACCCGAACCGCGCACACTTTGGACCAAGGCAGCGAGCAGATGCGACTTTCCACTGCCCGGCAGATCCCCACAGGTAAACCGGGGCGGCCGGCATGTTCAGCGCCCGCAAGTGCTCGAGCGCCGAGGCGTTCACACCCGGAAGAAAGTGCTCGAACGTTGGTTCCAGCGCAGGGCCGAGCGGCAACGGGAGTTGGCGCATCGTCGTCAATGCTGCCCGCCCTGCCCGGCGTCGCGCCAGCCCTGCACCTTGTGCCACATTGCCGCCGCGTCGTCAGCATCGGGGCAGTTCGCCAGGTAGGCCGTCAGGTCACTCAGGGCAAGATCAAGCCGCCCCAGTTGGGCCAGGACCAAAGCTCGGTCGCGCCGCTCTTCCCATTCGTCGGGCAGCAGAATCACGAGTCGATTCAGCACCGCCAGCTGCCGTCCAGCATCGGCGGCATTGCGATGGATCTCCTTCAGGTTGCGCAGCAGCCGGGCCATGACCACGCGTGGCGGTGCAGCCTGCAGGAACAGGCCCAGTGGCAGCTCGGCGTCATCGGGCAGCCCCTGAGCCAACCTGAAAGGCTGGATCCGCTCGTCGAGTGCCGAGCGCGACAACGACTCCCCGGTAAACGGGTCGATGAGAACCTCACCCTGTGGCATGTGCAGCTTGACGAGGAAGTGCCCCGGGAACGACACCCCCGCTGCGTTCAGACCGATCTGCGCGGCCAGCTCCATGAAGATCAGCGCGAGCGAGATCGGAATGCCCCTGCGGCGTTCCAGCACATCGGACAGATAGCTGTTGCGCGGGTCGTAGTAGTCGTTGACGTTGCCCGCGAATCCGAGTTCGTCGAAGAAGTAGTGGTTGAGCAGCCGAAGTCTCTGCAACGGCGCTGCATCGGCCGGAATCCGACGCCGAAGCGTCGCTGCCAGCCGGTCGATCTCGGCCAGCACGGCCTGCGTGTCTAGATTCGCGTGCTCGTCCTGCGCAAGCGACGCGGCCGCCTCGAGCAAGGCCAACGAGTCGTCCTCGGCGACCAGACTGGCGAAGTACTGCAACGGCGTTGGAAGCGCGAAATCGAATGGGCCGCTCATGCCGCGCCAGTTTAGGTCAGTCGCGCCGGGTCAGCGCGCGCAGACGCATGCCGGACAGAGCCAGGGTCGCGAAGTAGAGCACCGCCACACCTGCCAGCACTGCAGCCAGGATGGCCGCACGCTGCATGCCCCGGGCCTGCATCTCGATCCAGTCGAAGTGCTGAGCGGCCACCGCCAACGCCGCCCCAAGTGCCAGGCACGCGACGCCGACCCTGGCCACGAACGCCCCCCACCCGGGGCTCAGCTTCAGCAGCCCTTTGCGCTGCAGCAGCACGAGCAAAGCGCCGGCGTTGAACAGCGCGGCCAGACCGATCGACAGTGCAAGCCCGGCGTGGCCCAGGCGCGGGACCAGGAAGAGGTTCATCACCTGGGTCAGCACCAGTGCGACGATCGCCACGCGCATCGGCGTGCGCATGTCCTCCTGTGCATAGAACCCGGGCGCCAGGATCTTGATGCTGACCAGACCGACCAGGCCCAGTCCGTAACCCTGGAGCGCACTCACTGTCATGGCCACGTCGGTGGCGCCAAACGCTCCATAGTGGAACAGCACCGCCACCATCGGTGTCGGGAAGACCACCAATGCCACTGCGCAGGGCAGCGCCAGCATGAAGACCAGGCGCAACCCCCAGTCGAGCAGCGACGAGTAGTCGTCGCTGTCCTTGGCGGCACGGGCAGAGGCCAGACGAGGGGTCAGCACCACGCCCAGCGCCACGCCGAGCAAGGCGGTCGGAAACTCCATCAGGCGGTCTGCGTAGGTCAACCAGGACACGGCACCGACGCCGACATGCGACGCAATCTGCGTGTTGATCAAGAGGGAAATCTGCGCGACCGACACGCCCAGCAATGCCGGGGCCATCTGGCGCAAGATCCGCCGAACACCTGGATGGTTCAGGCTCGAACGAACGACCCGGGGCTTCAGGCTGATGTGCGGCATGGCACCGGCCGCGCGCAAGGCCGGCCACTGCACGGCGAGCTGGACGACTCCGCCCACCATCACGCCGAGCGCCAAGGCGAAGATCGGATCCCAGCCACGCGCTGCAAACGCCGGCGCGCCAAACCAGGCCGCCGCGATGAAACACAGATTGAGCAGGACGGGCGTTGCGGCTGGCACCGTGAAACGGCGCCAGGTGTTGAGGATTCCGGCGGACAGCGCCACCATCGACATGAAGCCGATGTAGGGGAACATCCAGCGCGTCAGGATCACGGCCGTGTCGAAACGCTCGAGCCCGGATCCCATCAGCCAGACCAGGACCGGCGCGCCCACGACGCCCACGGCGCAGGTGGCGACCAGCACCCAAGCGAGCATGGTCGCGACGGCGTCGATCAGGCTGCGGGTGGCCTCGTCACCCTCCTTGGCACGGACGTTGGCCAGCACCGGCACGAAGGCCTGGGCAAAGGCCCCTTCGGCAAACAGACGGCGAAACAGATTGGGTATCCGGAACGCGACGTTGAACGCGTCGGTGGCCGCGCTGGCGCCAAAGGCCGCTGCGATCAGTTGCTCCCGCACCAGGCCGGTGACACGCGACGCCAGCGTCAGCAGCGAGACAACGGAAGCAGACTTGAACAGGTTCATGGCGGGCGTCGCATTGTAGCGACGCCCAGCCCGTCATTTGCGCCCGCATTGGCTGGATGCTATACTCGATGGTCTTTGCATCAGTAGCACCAAACAATACAGCATGGCCACCTCGTCCAAAGCCAAGAAGAAAACAGTTCGTCTCGCCTCTGGCCGCAAGCGCGCGCGCCAGGACGTGAAACTGAACGCAGCCAACTCGTCGCTGCGTTCGCACTTCCGTACGGTCGTCAAGAACGTCCAGAAGGCTGTCGTGGCTGGTGAGAAGGACAAGGCCGTCGACCTGTTCAAGGACGCTCAGCGCGTCATCGATTCGGTGGCGGACAAGGGCATCTTCCACAAGAACAAGGCCGCTCGCCACAAGAGCCGCCTGTCGGCCAAGGTCAAGGCGCTGGCGCTCGCCGCCTGATTCACCCGCCGACCAAGCAAGAGGGCCTGCACAGCAGGCCCTTTTTCATGCCGTGTCGCTTTGCGGCACTCGACCCTCGCGCGCGGGGACTGGCGCGCTGTCCAGCAGACAAGCCTCCACCACCTGGAGTTCGTTGTCGCGTGCGAAGTTCATGACGAAGTCCCAGGCCATCGGCTCCACGTCCCTGAGGGCCTCGCTGACGATGACGCACCTGACGCCGTCGATCACACGCGGCACGCACAGCGGGGAATAGCCGATGAAGGCCCCCGCACGCGGCCTGGCACCTCCCGGTCGGAAGCTGGACATGGCCCCTGCCAGGCGTTCGGCCCAGTCGCTTGGTCTGAACGCCCGTCCGTCGTGGGTGATGCCCTGGATGAAGAGTTCGCGCGGCTTGGTGGAAGTCATCGTCGGATTCAAGGCGGGCCGCGGGAAGTCTGCCCGCATCCCGAAACCGGATGCGGAGTCGCGCAGCAATGCGGTCACGCTCGATTGTGCCCTGGCTCTGTTGCAATGCAGCAAACATGGTTCACACCTGCCCTGAGTTCGATTGGACATCGGTCGAATGACGCCGACCTTTAGAATGGTTCGCGCCGGACCGTGACGCTAGCGTCGTTGTCTGGCGTTTTTGTCTAGCTGACTGGGAACTGCCATGAATGCCACCGCCCCACGCCCGATGCCCCATGTCCTCAACACCTACGGCCGGCTGCCGATTGCGCTGAGCCATGGACGAGGCTGCTGGGTCTGGGACACCGAGGGCCGCAAATACCTGGACGGGCTGGGCGGTATCGCGGTCAACACCCTGGGCCACGCGCACCCGAAGCTGGTGCCGGCATTGCAAGAACAGGTCAGTCGCCTCATCCACTGCTCGAACTACTACGAAGTGCCATTGCAGGAGCAGCTGGCCGCCAAACTCTGCGAGATCTCCGGTCTCGTCGGCGCCTTCTTCTGCAACAGCGGCCTCGAGGCCAACGAGGCCGCGCTGAAGATCGCGCGCAAATACGGTCACGACCGCGGCATCGACAGACCCGAGATCATCGTTTACGAAAAGGCGTTTCACGGCCGCTCGATCGCGACCCTGTCGGCCACCGGCAACCCGAAGATCCACGCCGGCTTCACACCGCTTGTCGAAGGCTTCGTGCGCGTGCCGCTGAACGACCTGGCGGCCGTGGAGCAGGCGCTCGCGACCAACCCCAACGTGGTCGCGATCTTTCTCGAGACGATCCAGGGCGAAGGTGGAATCAATGCCGCCCGCTGGGACTACCTCAAGGCGCTGCGCAAGCTGTGCGACGAGCGCCAGGTCCTTTTGATGCTCGATGAAGTGCAGTGTGGCATCGGCCGCACCGGCAAGTGGTTTGCTCATCAATGGGCCGACATCCAGCCCGACGTGATGCCCTTGGCCAAGGGGCTCGGCTCGGGAGTCCCAATCGGCGCCGTCGTTGTCGGGCCCAGGGCCGTCGACGTGCTGGGCCCAGGCAACCACGGCTCGACCTTCGGCGGCAATCCGCTCGCCATGCGGGCCGGCGTCGAGACGCTGCGCATCGTCGAAGAAGAAGGCCTGCTGGCGAATGCCGCCACCGTCGGCGCGAGACTTGCGGCTGACCTGCGCGCGCAGCTTGAAGGAGTCGCGGGCCTGGTCGAGGTCCGTGGCCAGGGGCTGATGATCGGCATCGAACTGGATCGCCCCTGCGGCGCACTGCTCGGTCGCGCCGCCGACGCCGGCCTCATGGTGAGCGTCACCGCCGACCGGGTGATCCGGCTCGTACCCCCGCTCATCCTGAGCCTGGACGAGGCGCAACAGATCGTCGCGATCCTGGCGCCCCTGGTGCGCACCTTCCTGTCCGAGTCATGAAGCCGGGGAACGCCCTGATGAAGCACTACCTGCAGTTCAAGGACCTCCGCGCCGAGGAGTACGCCTACCTGTTCGATCGCACGCGCATCATCAAGAAGCGGTTCAAGAACTACGAACGCTACCAGCCGCTCGTCGACCGCACCCTGGCGATGATTTTCGAGAAGGCCAGCACCCGCACCCGGGTCAGTTTCGAGGCCGGCATGTACCAGATGGGTGGCTCGGTGGTGCACCTGACCACCGGCGACAGCCAGCTCGGCCGTGCCGAGCCGGTGGAAGACAGTGCGCGCGTGATCAGCCGCATGGTTGATCTGGTGATGATCCGGACCTACGAGCAGGAAAAGCTGGCCCTGTTCGCTGCCCATTCACGGGTCCCAGTGATCAACGGCCTGACAAACGAGTTCCATCCCTGCCAGATCCTGGCCGACATCTTCACCTTCATCGAACAGCGCGGCGCGATCGCCGGCAAGGTGGTGGCCTGGGTCGGTGACGGCAACAACATGGCCAACACCTGGCTGCAGGCGGCCGAGATCCTCGGCTTCGTCGTGCATGTCAGCACGCCGAGCGGTTACGAGGTCGACCCCGCGGCGGCCGGCATCGCCGACAGGGCGTGCTTCAAGGTCTTCAAGAACCCGCTCGATGCCTGCCGCGGAGCCGATCTTGTCACCACCGATGTCTGGACCAGCATGGGCTTCGAAGCCGAGAATGCCGAGCGCCAGCGCGCGTTTGCAGACTGGTGCGTCGATACCGAGATGATGGCCGCGGCCCGGCCAGACGCGCTCTTCATGCATTGCCTGCCGGCGCATCGGGGCGAGGAGGTTGCAGCCGATGTGATCGACGGCCCGCAGTCCGTGGTCTGGGACGAGGCCGAGAACCGCATGCATGTCCAGAAGGGATTGATGGAGTATCTGCTGCTGGGCCGCATCGGCTGATACACGGCCTGATGCGACCCCAGGTCCGCGCGCGTGCGTCGGACTCGACGGTCGCCGAGGCCGACCCGGCTTCCCTCCATGTCTGTGGCGCGGCATACTGGGTCGAAACAGGATGCCCGACCCCATGAGCAATGCGCCGCTCCGCCTTCACGTGCCCGAGCCCTCGGGCCGCCCCGGACACGACACCGACTTCGGGTATCTGCACCTGTCCGCAGCAGGCGAAGTCCCCCGACCAGGCACCGGCACGGCGCCGATGGACATGGGGCCGCTCGCCTACTCCCTGATTCGCGTGCTCGACAACGATGGGCGCGCCGTCGGGCCCTGGGCGCCGCAGGTCGGGGTGGAGACCTTGCAGCGCGGCCTGCGCGCAATGCTCAAGACACGCGCGTTCGACGCGCGCATGTTGACGGCGCAACGGCAAAAGAAGATCTCCTTCTACATGCAGTGCCTGGGCGAAGAGGCCATCGCCACGGCCCATGCGCTGGCGCTGCAGGACGGCGACATGTGTTTCCCGACCTACCGCCAGCAAGGGCTCCTGCTCTCGCGCGATGACATCTCGATGGTCGAGATGATCTGCCAGCTGATGAGCAACCGGCTCGACCCGCTCAAGGGCCGCCAGTTGCCGGTCATGTACTCGTACAAGCGGGCCGGCTTCTTCTCGATCTCGGGCAACCTGGCCACGCAGTACATCCAGGCGGTCGGCTGGGGCATGGCGTCGGCCATCAAGGGTGACACGAAGATCGCCTCGGCCTGGATCGGTGACGGCGCGACCGCCGAGTCCGATTTCCACACCGCGCTGACCTTTGCCCACGTGTACCGCGCACCGGTCATCCTGAACGTGGTCAACAACCAGTGGGCCATCTCGACCTTCCAGGCCATCGCGGGCGGCGAGTCGACGACGTTCGCGGCGCACGGCATCGGTTGCGGAATCGCGTCGTTGCGGGTCGACGGGAACGACTTCCTGGCCGTGCTTGCGGCGTCGCAATGGGCTGCGGAACGGGCCCGCCAGAATCTGGGCCCGACTTTGATCGAGTGGGTCACCTACCGTGCCGGCGCGCACTCGACTTCCGACGATCCGACCCGCTATCGGCCCAAGGATGACTGGCAGCGCTATCCCTTGGGCGATCCGATCTCAAGGCTGAAATCCCACCTGATCGGGCTGGGCGCATGGTCCGAACAGGAGCACGAGCAGACCCGCGAGGCACTCGAATCCGAGGTCGGCGCCGCGTTCAAGGAAGCCGAGCGCCACGGCACCTTGCTCGACGGCCATGTCCCGCCACTGGAATCGATGTTCGAGGACGTCTACAAGGACATGCCGGCGCACCTGCGCGAGCAGCTGCGACAGGCGCGGACGCATTGACATGGCCCGCATGACCATGATTCAGGCCCTGCGCTCGGCGATGGACGTGATGCTCGAGCGCGACGAGAACGTCGTCATCTACGGCCAGGACGTCGGTTACTTCGGTGGCGTGTTCCGCTGCACCGAAGGCCTGCAGGCCAAGTACGGCAAGACGCGCGTGTTCGATGCGCCGATCTCGGAAGGCGGCATCGTCGGTTCGGCGATCGGCATGGCCGCCTACGGCCTGCGACCCGTGGTCGAGGTGCAGTTCGCCGACTACTTCTATCCTGCCTCGGATCAGATCGTCTCCGAGGCCGCCCGGCTGCGCCATCGATCGGCCGGTGACTTCACTTCACCGATCACGATTCGCATGCCCTGCGGCGGCGGCATCTTCGGCGGCCAGACGCACAGCCAGAGCCCCGAGGCGCTGTTCACCCATGTCTGCGGCCTGCGCACCGTGATGCCGAGCAACCCCTACGATGCCAAGGGCCTGCTGATCGCGTCGATCGAGAACGACGACCCGGTCATCTTCCTGGAACCGAAGCGCCTCTACAACGGCCCCTTCGACGGGCACCACGAGAAGCCGGTGGTGCCTTGGTCGGCGCACCCGTCGAGCGAAGTACCCGAAGGCCACTACACGGTCCCGCTCGAATCGGCGTCGATCGTGCGGGCCGGCAATGACCTCACGGTGCTGGCGTACGGCAGCATGGTCTTCGTCAGCGAGGCCGCCGCCACCGAGAGCGGCATCGACGCCGAGATCATCGACCTGCGCAGTCTGTGGCCGCTCGACCTCGACACGATCGTGCGATCGGTCAAGAAGACCGGCCGCTGCGTGATCGTCCATGAAGCCACGCGAACCAGCGGCTTTGGCGCCGAGCTCTCGGCCCTGGTCCAGGAGCATTGTTTCTATCACCTGGAAGCACCCATCCAGCGTGTGACCGGCTGGGACACGCCCTACCCGCATGCGCAGGAGTGGGCCTACTTCCCGGGGCCGGCGCGTGTCGCGGCGGCACTGCGCCACGCCATGGAGCCGTGACATGAGCGAACACGTAATCCGCATGCCCGATCTCGGCGAAGGCATCGCCGAAGTCGAGCTCGTCGCATGGCATGTCGCCCCCGGCGAGGTCGTCGCGGAAGATCAGATCCTGGCCGATGTGATGACCGACAAGGCGACGGTCGAGATCCCGTCCTCGGTCGCAGGCCGCGTGGTGGCACTCGGTGGTGAGGTCGGCCAGGTCATGGCGGTGGGATCCGAGCTGATCCGGATCGAGATGGAAGTCGGATCGGTCGCACCCGACACCCCGGGCACTCCGGCACAGCCCAAACCTGAGGACAAGGCGCGGCCAGTGCCCGTGACCCCACCCACGCCTGCGCCGAAGCCCGCACCGGCCGCGGCCACGGCGCCCGGGACGCGGCCGATCGCGTCGCCCGCGGTTCGCGCACGGGCCTGGGAGCTGGGCGTGGACCTGGCAACCGTCCGTGCCAGCGGGCCGGCTGGGCGCATCGTCCAGGCCGACCTGGACGCGCATCTGGCCAAGAACCCAACCTCCGGGGCGAGGTCGCCAACGCCCGCGGCCGCCCGCAGGGCGCCGCCCTCGGCGCGTCCGGGCGAAGTGCGCGCCGATCAGACCGAGAAGATCATCGGCCTGCGACGCAAGATCGCGGAGCGCATGCAGGAGTCCAAGCGCCGGATTCCGCACTTCACCTATGTGGAAGAGATCGACGTCACCGAACTCGAGACCCTGCGCGAGCAACTCAATGCGCGCTGGGCCGACGAGCGCGGCCGGCTCACTCTGCTGCCCTTCCTGTCGCGCGCCATCGTGCTGGCCGTGCGCGATTTCCCCGAGGTCAATGCCCACCTCGACGACGACGCAGGCCTGCTGACCCGCCGCGGGCAGGTTCATGTCGGCATCGCGACCCAGACCGACGCCGGTCTGATGGTTCCGGTGCTGCGCAACGCCCAGGACCTCGACCTGTGGTCGTGTGCGGCCGAGCTGACGCGCGTGTCCAATGCGGCACGCATTGGCAAGATCGTGCGCGATGAACTGATGGGCTCGACCATCACGATCACCAGCCTCGGCCGGCTCGGAGGCATCGTCACGACGCCGGTCATCAATCGCCCCGAGGTCGCCATCGTCGGCGTCAACCGCATCGTGCTGCGCCCGATGATCATCGGCGGCGCCGTGGTGGCGCGCCAGATGATGAACCTCTCGTCGTCGTTCGACCACCGCGTCGTCGATGGCGCGACTGCCGCCGGTTTCGTCCAGGCCTTGCGCAATCTGCTCGAACACCCGGCGCTGCTGTTTGTCGAATAGGGCCGCCCGCAGTCAACTCCGCACGAATGCCGTCACGAGCGGCTCGGCGCCGACCTGGCGGCTGCGGTGGCCATGAACGGATCCATCGAAGGCGGCCCCGGCGGGCAGCAGATCGGCGGAGATAGAAATGCTCCCCCGGTCCGAACAGGCGTGCACTGCCGTCCTGCAGGCCGATCTCCATCTGCCCACCCAGGATGAACACCCATTGCGGGTTTTCGGTGCAGTGAAAGTCGCTGCGAAACCCGACCGGGCTCTGGCGCAACTGGAGCCCACCGCTGGGCATCAGCGGCGACAGGCGGGCCCCGGGTTTGCCTTCGTCAAGTGCCACTGGCTCGTTGCGGAAACGGGCTCGCCCGTCCTTGTCCGTGAACAGCACCGTCTTCAGGAAGCTCGTCATGGCGGGGAGGCGGCGCGGGGCCGCGATGGTCGCTTCGATGGCCCTATTGTCAGTGCAGCCCGGCCATCCAAGCCCGCCCTCGCCTGCTATGTTGCGGTCATGAACCGACCCAGATCCGGAGCCATCGCCCGATCCGTGACACTGCCCCGTTCAGACCCTGCCGAACTTGCGCCGTTGATCGCCCGCACCGTTGGCGCCTGCAGATGAAGATTGCGGTCATCACCGACCCCCATGCCAACCGCGAGTCGCTCGAGGCCGTGCTGGAGCACGCGCATGGCGAAGGAGCCGCCCAATTCGCTTTCGTGGGTGACCTGGTCGGCTATGGCGCCGACCCGGGCTGGGTGGTCGACACGATTTCCTCAATGGTCGAGGTCGGCGCCATCGTCGTCCAGGGCAACCACGACGAGGCCGTCGCAAAGGGACCGCATCCGGCGATGAATGCAGATGCGCGCTACGTCGTCGAGTGGACACGTGGCCAGCTGGACGACACGCAGCTTCAGTTCCTCGCCGATCTGCCGCTCACCGTGAAGCGCAACGATCTGCTCTTCGTGCACGCCAACGCCTGGGCGCCGACCGAGTGGGGCTATGTGCAGTCGCGCGCCGACGCGGTGCGCAGCCTGCGTGCCACGTCCTGCACGCACACGTTCTGCGGCCATGTGCACGACCCCTGTCTGTACCACTTGTCGCGCACGGGCAAGGCCGGCGAGTTCGTGCCGATGCCCGGGGTGCCGATCCCGGTGCCAGCGCACCGGCAGTGGCTGGTGATTCCGGGCTCGGCAGGTCAGCCGCGCGATGGCAATCCAGCCGCCTGTTATGCCGTCTTCGACACGGAAGCGGAGCTGCTCACGTTTCACCGCGTGCCGTACGACCACCTGCGTGCGGGCGAGAAGATCGAGTCGGCGGCGCTGCCGCAGCGGTTTGCGGACAGGCTCGCCGAAGGCGAATGAGCGTCGACCTACGCCTCCAGCCGGGCACCATGATCGACGGCTTTCGCCTCGACGCCCATGTCCGCCGCGGTGGTTTGGCCGATCTGTGGTCCGTCACGCGCGCCGAGAGCGGGGACGGCACACCACTGATCATGAAGCTGCCGCTGCTGACGCAGGGTGGCGAGCCGGCCGGCATCGTGGGCTACGAGGTCGAGCGCATGATCCTGCCACTGCTCGGAGGCCCCCATGTACCGGCCTTCGTCGCGCGCGGCGACTTCACGCAGATGCCCTACCTCGTCATGGAGCGCATCGCAGGTGACTCGCTGCGACCCCGTCTGGCGCAGGTGCCCCTGCCTGCGCCCGAAGTGGCCGATCTCGGACAACGGATCGCGGTGGCGCTGCACGATCTGCACCGCCAGCATGTGGTGCACCTCGACGTCAAACCGAGCAATGTGATGTTTCGACCCGACGGCTGCGCCGTGCTGGTCGACTTCGGGCTGTCGCGCCACGACCACCTGCCCGACCTGCTCGATGAGGAACTGACCGTCCCAGTCGGCACTGGGCCCTACATCGCCCCCGAACAGCTGAAGTTCGTGCGCAAGGACCCGCGCAGCGACCTGTTTGCGCTTGGCGTGATGCTGTATCTCCTGGCCACTGGCGAGCGCCCTTTCGGCGCCCCGACCCACCTGCGGGGGCTGCGCCGGCGTCTGTACACGCTGCCGGTGCCGCCGCGCGCCCTGCGCCCCGATCTGCCGCCCTGGCTGCAGGAGGTGATCCTGCGCTGCCTCTCGGTCGACCCGAACGAACGCTATCAAAGTGCGGCCCAGCTGGCACTCGACCTGGGCACGCCAGAGCGGATCACCCTGACCGAGCGCGCCGGACGGACGACCCGCGGACCGATTCACGCACAGGCCCGGCGCTGGTGGCAATCGATGAAGAGGACCGCGCACGATCCGATGCTCGACGCCGGCGGGCAGCTGATGCGCAGCCCGATCATCGTCGTCGCGGTCGACATCGAGGGCGCCGAGCCCGACCTCCTGCATGCGTTGCGCGAGCATGCGCGGCGCGCGCTGAGCACTGAACCCGGCGCCCGTCTGGCCGTGATGTGCGTTCTGCGCGCCGGTGCGATCGCGATGGACGACCGCACCGACGCCGAGGGCCGGAGCCGGCATGCGCAGCAACTGATCGCGCTCAAGCACTGGGCACGGCCGGTGCACAAGGCTCTGCAGGTGCCCGAGGACCGCGTCACCTGCCATGTCATCGAGGCGCCGGACCCGGCCATTGCGATCATCGAGTTCGCACGCAGATGCCAGGCCGATCACATCCTGATCGGCGCACGCGCGAGCTCGGTGATGCGCCGCTACCTCGGCAGCGTGTCGTCGCAGGTGGTCGCGCAGGCGCCGTGCAGCGTGACGGTGGTCAGGCGACCGATGGCACTGGCCGGATCGCCGTGACTTCGATTTCCACCTTGGCGCGTTCTTCCATCAGCGCGGAGACCTGGACCGCCGTCATCGCCACCGTGTAGCTGCCGATCAGCTCGCGATAGACCGCCCCGATCTCGCGCGCCCGCGCGAGGTACTCGGCGCGGTCGACCAGGTACCAGGTCATGCGCACGATGTGTGCCGGTGAAGCGTCTGCCTCGGCCAAGAGCTGGCGGACGTTGGCAAGGGCCTGCCGCACCTGGTCGACCAGATCGTCGCTCTCGAAACGACATTGCGCATTCCAGCCGATCTGCCCGGCCAGGATGATCGATTCCCCCTGGGCCACGACACCGTTCGAATACCCGCGTGGCGGCGCCCAACCCTCGGGCTGCAAGGTCTTCATGCCGTCGCCTCCTCCAGATACGGTTCGATGGCCTTGCGCAGCTTGTCAGGCAGCGCCTGGGGTCGGTGGGTGACGAGCGAGGTGCAGACCAGCACCTGACGCACGCGCATGCGCAACTCGCCGTCCGGTCCGAGGAATTCGATGTGCAGCTCGAGCGAGCTGCGCCCGAGCTTGCGCACCGACAGCCGTTGGCCAAGCAGCTCGCCATGCTGGCTGACCGCCGTGAAGTCGACTTCCAGGCGAACCGTTGGAAGCCCGGTCTGACCCACGCTCACCAGGGTCGCGTAGTTGATCTTCAGTCCGTGGTCGAACCACTTCTCGATCAGGTCATTGACCATCACGAGGTACTGCGGGAAGAAGACGATGCCGGCCGGGTCGCAGTCCGAGAAGCGCACCGCGATGCTGTCGTGATGAATCATGTCTTGAGCCTGAAGCGTTGGAGTTTTCCGGTCTCGGTGCGCGGCAGGTTGTCGCGGAACTCGATCGCGCGCGGATACTTGTACGGGGCGATGGTCTGCTTCACGAAGTCCTGCAACTCGCGGACCATCGTCGCATCGCCGACCTGGCCTGCCTTGAGCACGACCACGGCTTTCACGAGATGGCCACGCTGCGCATCGGGCACGCCGATCACGCCGCACTCGGCCACCGCCGGATGGAGCAGCAATGCGTCCTCCACTTCCGGCCCCGCGATGTTGTAGCCACCGGTGACGATCATGTCGTCGGTGCGGGCCTGGTAGACGAACTGACCGTCGGCGTCGACCAGATAGGCATCGCCCGTCATGTTCCAGCCCTTCTGCACATACTGACACTGGCGTTCGTCGTCGAGGTACTTGCAGCCGGTGGGTCCCTTGACCGCCAGCCGGCCGACCTGCCCATGCGGCAGCTCGTTCCCGTCGTCGTCGACGATCGTGGCGCGATAGCCGGGCACGGGGAAACCGGTCGCACCCCCGCGCGCCGTCGATTCGTCGGCCGAGATGAAGATGTGCAACAACTCGGTCGAACCGATGCCGTCGATCATCTCGATGCCGGTTGCGTCCTTCCACAGCTGGCGCGTGGCCGCTGGCAGCGCCTCGCCAGCCGACACGCATTTTCGCAAGCTGCCCAGATCGTGGTCGGCAACTGCGGCGGCCATGGCCCGGTAGGACGTGGGCGCGGTGAAGCAGACCGACGCCCGCCAGCGCGCGATCGCCGGCAGCAGGGTGTCGGGCGTGGCCTTTTCGATCAGCACGGTCGACGCCCCGATCGACATCGGGAACAGCAGCAGCCCCCCCAGTCCGAAGGTGAACGCCAGTGGCGGGCTGCCGATGAAGACATCGTCGGCGCTCGCGCGCAGCACGTGCGCCGGCCAGCACACGCAGGCTGCCATCAGGTCGCGGTGAAAGTGCATCGTGCCCTTGGGCACACCGGTCGTGCCCGAAGTGAAGGCGATCAGGCAGACATCGTCAAGCGCGGTGTCCACCGCCTCGAAGGTCGCCGGCTTCGACGCCGCCAATGCCTCCACCGATCCCTCGGCACCACCGGCGTTGAAGCTCAGCACATGGCTCAGGCTCGGGCAGCCCGGCAATGCGCGGTCGAGTTCGTCCTGCAGCCGCGCGTCGCACAGGGCATGCGTGACCTGCGCCTTGTTGGCGATCGTCGTCAGTTCGCGCGCCCGCAGCAGCGGCATCGTGCCCACTGCCACGCCGCCCGCCTTGACCACCGCGAACCAGCAGGCGGCCAGCATCGGCGAGTTGGCCCCGCGCAGCAAGACACGATTGCCGGGCACCAGGGCCAGTTCGTCGACGAGCAGCCGTGCAATCCGGTTGACCTGGTTCTGCAGATCGGCGTAGGTCCAGCGGATGCCTTCGCCCAGGATGCACAGGCGGTCGCCGCGGCCCTGCTCGACATGGCGGTCGAGCAGCTCGACCGCGCAGTTCAGGCGCGCCGCAAACTGCAGCTCCGGCAACTCGAACAGGAAGTCCGGCAGATCCTCTGCGGCGGGCAGATGGTCGCGGGTGAAGGTGTCGCTATGGGCGCTTCGTTGCATGGCACGCAGTGCGGTCGAACGCGATGCGGGTCATTGTCGATGAAATACTTTAGTTGTCAACTATCTCGCCGCTGCCTATGATCCCGTCATGTCGGACCGGCCGCTCCTGTGGGACATCTCCCCGCCCGTACACGCGGGCTCCCCGGTGTTCCCGGGCGACACCGCGTTCGACTGCCAGTGGGTCAGCACGATCGACGCCAACTGCCCGGTCAATGTCAGCAGCCTGCGCCTGTCGCCCCACGTGGGGGCCCACGCCGATGCGCCGCTGCACTACGACAACGATGGCCAGGCGATCGGCCTGCTCGCGCTCGAGCCCTATCTCGGGCCCTGCCGTGTCATCCATGCCGTGGGCTGCGGGCCACTCGTGCGCTGGACCGACATCCGCCATGCGATGGACGCCCTGCCGCCGCGCGTGCTGGTGCGCACCTATGCACAGCACCCGGGGGAGTCCTGGGACCCCGCGCTGGCCGCCTACGCACCCGAGACCATCGAGCGCCTGGCCGATCTCGGCGTGCAGCTCGTCGGGATCGACACGGCCAGCATCGACCCGGCCGACAGCAAGACACTGGACAGCCATCAGGTGATTCGCCGACGCGGGCTGCGCGTGCTGGAGAATCTGCAACTCGACGGCGTGCCGGAAGGAGACTACGAGTTGATCGCCCTGCCCCTGAAGCTCATCACCGCCGACGCCAGCCCGGTGCGCGCCGTGCTGCGCGAGTTGCGATGAAGTCGCGTGACGCTGCCCTGGCGCTCGACGCCGCCGATCCGCTGGCACCGCTGCGCGACCAGTTCGAGTTGCCCGACGGTGTCATCTACCTGGACGGCAACTCGCTCGGCGTGCTGCCCAGGACCACCGCCGCCCGGGTGCAGCAGGTGGTTTGTGAGGAGTGGGGCCAGGGCCTGATCCGCAGCTGGAACAGTGCCGGCTGGATCACGCTGCCGCAGCGCGTGGGTGACAAGATCGCGCGCCTGGTCGGTGCCGGGGCGGGTGAAGTGGTGGCGACCGACTCGACCTCGATCAACCTGTTCAAGGTCGTCAGCGCAGCCCTCGCGATCGCGCGCGTCGACAAGCCCGGACGCAGGGTCATTCTGTCCGAGCGCCAGAATTTCCCGACCGACCTCTACATCGCCGAGTCGCTGGCGCGTGAACAGGGCGCAGAACTGGTGCTGGTCGACCATGCAGAGGAACTGGGCGAGCGGCTGCGCGACGATGTCGCCTTGCTGATGCTGACCCATGTGAACTACCGCGACGGCCGCATGCACGACATGGCAGCGATCACGCGGGCAGCACATGGCGCGGGGATCCTGACAGTCTGGGACCTCGCACATTCGGCCGGCGCCGTGCCGGTCGACCTGCATGGCAGTGACGCCGACTTCGCGGTCGGCTGCGGCTACAAGTACCTCAACGGCGGTCCCGGCGCGCCCGCCTTTGTCTGGGCCCACCCGCGCCATGCCGACCGTTTCTGGCAGCCGCTGTCGGGCTGGATGGGGCATGCGGCACCTTTCGAATTCAAGCCCGGCTACCGCCCGGCGCCGGGCATTGCACGCTACCTTTGCGGCACGCCGCCGCTCTTGTCCCTGGCGGCGCTCGAATGCGGGGTCGACACCGTGCTCGCGGCCGAACCGCTGGGCGGCATGGCAGCGCTGCGCAAGAAGTCGCTCGCCTTGTCGGGCGCCTTTGCCACGCTGGCGCAGGACCGCTGCGGCAGCCACGGCCTGCGGCGCGTCTCGCCGAGCGACGACGCCCAGCGTGGCAGCCAGGTCTGCCTGGCCAATGCCGACCTGGGCTACCCGGTGATCCAGGCCCTGATCGCGCGCGGCGTGATCGGTGACTTCCGTGCGCCCGACATCCTGCGCTTCGGATTCACCCCGCTGTACACACGCTATGTCGACGTGTGGGACGCGGTCGAGCATCTGGCCCGCGTGCTCGACCTCGGCGAATGGCGCGAGGCACGATTCAACCAGCGAGCGGCCGTCACATGAGCGCTCCGACCCACCACGACGCCAAGCTCGACTTCAGTGCCGACATGAGCTACGGCGACTACCTGCACCTCGACCAGGTGCTGAGCGCCCAGCATCCGCTTTCGCCCGAGCACAACGAGATGCTGTTCATCGTGCAGCACCAGACCAGTGAACTCTGGATGAAGCTGATGCTGCACGAACTGACGGCGGCCATGCGCTGCCTGGCGCAGGATCAACTGCCATCGGCTTTCAAGATGCTGGCCCGCGTGTCCAGGATCATGGAGCAGCTCGTGCATGCGTGGGACGTGCTCGCGACCATGACGCCGCCCGAGTACAGCGCGATCCGGCCCTACCTCTCCAACAGCAGCGGCTTTCAGAGCTGGCAGTACCGCTGCATCGAATTCAGCCTGGGCAACAAGAACGCCGCGATGCTCAAGCCACATGCGCACAGCGCCGTGCGCCTGGCCGAGGTCGAGGCCTGCTACCGGGCACCGTCCCTCTACGACGAGTCGCTGCGCCTGCTGGCGCGCCGAGGCCTGGCCGTGCCCGCGAGTCACACCGAGCGCGACTGGACCCTGCCCTATGCTGCCGATCCGGCGGTCGAGCAGGCCTGGCTCCAGGTCTACCGGGCTCCCGAGCCTCACTGGGATCTGTACCAGCTGGGCGAGGAATTGACCGACCTCGAAGACGCGTTTCGTCTCTGGCGCTTCCGCCATGTCACGACAGTGGAGCGTGTGATCGGCTTCAAGCGCGGCACCGGCGGCACCAATGGCGTCGGTTACTTGCGCAAGATGCTCGACGTCGTGCTGTTCCCCGAGATCTGGACCCTGCGCACCAGCCTGTAGTGAACAGCTCAGGTCAGCGCGTCGAACGCCTTGGCCAGGCTGTCCACGGTGCGCTGCGGGTTCATCAGCTTGTCCAGACCGAAGAGGCCGATCCGGAAGCTGCTGAATCCTTCCGGCTCGTCGCACGCCAGCGGCACACCGGCGGCCACCTGCAGGCCTTGCGCGGCGAAGGCCTTGGTGTTGCGCCAATCGGCCCGGTCGGTGTAGCCGACGACCACGCAGGGTGCCTGGAATCCAGGTGCCGCGACGCTCTTGACGCCGTTGCGGTCGAGCAACTTGCGCACCTCGCTGCCGATGCCGATCTGGGCTGCCTTGGCCTTGTCGAAACCGAAAGCCTCGGTCTCGTGGACGGCGTCGCGCAGCACGCACAGCGAGTCGGTGGGCAGTGTCGCGTGATAGGCATGGCCACCCTGTTCGTAGGCCTGCATGATCTGCAGCCACTTGCGCAAGTCGAGTGAAAAGCTTGTGCTGGTGGTCGACTCCATGCGCGCCAGCGCGCGTTCGCTGAGCATCACCAGGCCGCAGCAGGGCGGAGCGCTCCACCCTTTCTGGGGCGCGCTGACCAGCACGTCGACTCCGATCTCGGCCATGTCGACCCACATCGCGCCCGATGCGATGCAGTCGAGCACGAACAGTCCGCCGACCTCGTGCGCCGCCGTGGCGACGGCGCGCAGGTAGTCGTCGGGCAGCATCATGCCGGCCGAGGTCTCCACATGGGGCGCGAACACCACTGCCGGGCGCTCGCGTCGGATGGCGTCCACCACCTGGTCGATCGGCGCCGGCGCGTACGGCGCCTGCGCCTCGGCACTGACCGGGCGTGCCTTGAGCACCGTGACCTGGCTCGCCATGCCACCCATCTCGAGGATCTGCGACCAGCGGTAGCTGAACCAGCCGTTGCGCACGACCAGGCAGCTCTGGCCGGTCGCGAACTGGCGTGCCACGGCCTCCATGCCGAGGCTGCCGCTGCCCGGCACGATCACCACCGCGGCCGCGTGATAGGCCCGCCCGAGCCCGCCGGACAGGTCGCGCATGGCTTGCTGGAAGCGTGCCGACATGTGGTTCAGGGCACGGTCGGTGTAGACGACCGAATATTCGAGCAGACCGTCGGGGTCCACGTCGGGCAGCAGGCCGGGCATTGAGTTCTCCTGAGATCTTCCGGTCGACGACCGGGTCGCAGAGCTTATCAGCCCGCCGACTCGAACGCCGTGCGCAGCCAAGCGGTCACGGCCTTGTCGACCTCCCCGACCTGGCGCAGGCGGACCTTGTACTGGCACATGCCCCCCGGCGGAACTGCCTTGAGCCGTGCATCGGCCGGCAGGTCCTTGGCGTTCAGGCCGATCTCGATCTGGTCCTTGGTGGCGGGGCCCAGCATGGCGAACTGCTTCTTGCGGCGCAGACTGACGTAGCCCTTCTTGGGCGCCACCTCGAACGGGCCGAGCGAGGTCACGACCGCCATCACGGCGTCATGCAGGGCGCGCAGCGGGGCCTTGGCGCCCGCGTAGATCGAGTCCAGGGGATCCGCGTCGGCGCTGGCCGCGGGCGGCGCCTTGGCCAGATGGGCCACCGTGTTGGCGTCGCCATAACCCAGCGACAGCGACTCCATCAACCAGGCCCGGACTTCGGCATGCTTGTCCAGGCCGCTGCCGCGGACCAGCGTCCGAAGTTGGGCCATCGACTGTCCGGTCTTGGCTTCGATGTTGGCGATCTGTGTCGCCAGCGCGGCTGCGGGGTCGGCCATGTGTCGTTCTCCATCAGGTTGTTGCAGGGCTTACCCGAGGATCGGCCACTGGGACACCAAGTCAAGCGGGGGAACCATAGAATTCGGCATGGACATCCGCCTCTCCCAGCATCGCGCGCGAATTCAACTGGTACAGGACGCCCTGCGCACGAAAGGCTGGCAGGCCATCCTGGTGCCTTCGAGCGACCCGCATCTCAGCGAGTACCTGCCCGAACGATGGCAAGGGCGCGCCTGGTTGTCCGGCTTCACCGGGTCCATGGGGACCCTGGTCGTCACGCAGGACGAGGCAGCACTGTTCGCGGACAGCCGCTACTGGGACCAGGCGGCAATGGAGTTGACCGGCTCCGGCGTCACCCTCGTCAAGATCGCAACCGGGGCGTCGAGTCAGCATGTGGACTGGCTGGTGCAGCACGTGGCGCCAGGGGGCACGGTGGTGGTTGACGGGCAGGTGCTGGGTCTGGCTCCCGCCACCGCCTTGCGTGCCGCACTCGACGCCGCGGGCGTCACCTTGCAGACCCAGGCCGACCTGCTCGACCTGGTCTGGCCCGACCGCGCCCCGTTGCCGATGGAGCGCATCTACGAACATCGCGCCCCCCATGCGCCGGTGCCGCGCGCGGACAAACTCGCGCAGGTGCGCGCCGCCATGCAGACCCAGGGCGCAACCCACCATTTCGTCTCGACCGTCGACGACGTGGCGTGGATCACCAACCTGCGCGGCAGCGATGTTCCGTTCAATCCCGTCTTCCTGGCCCATCTGCTGATCGACCGCGAACGCGCCACCCTGTTCGTCGGCGACGCCAAGATCAGCAGCAAGTTGAGCGAACGCCTGGCCGAGGACGGCATCCGTCTGGCCGCCTATGCCGATGCAGGACCTGCGCTGGCGGCGCTGGACGCCGCGTGCGTGCTGCTCATCGACCCCAAGCGGGTCACGCTCGGGCTGCGCGAACAGGTGGCGGGCGCGGCCAAGGTGATCGAGGCGATCAACCCCAGCACCCTGCTCAAGAGTCGCAAGGTCGCCGCGGAAGCGGCGCATGTGCGCGAAGCCATGGCCGAAGACGGTGCCGCCATGTGCGAGTTCTACGCATGGTTCGAGCGCACGCTCGGGCGCGAGCCGATCACCGAGCTGACGATCGATCAGATGCTGTCTGCCGCGCGCGCCAGGCGGGCTGGATTCATCGGCCTGAGCTTTCCGGTCATTGCCGGCTTCAATGCGAACGGGGCCATGCCACACTACCGCGCCACCGCCGCGTCGCACGCGCAGATCAAGGGCGACGGCCTGCTGCTGATCGACTCCGGGGGCCAGTACCTCGGCGGCACCACCGACGTGACAAGGGTGTGGCCGGTCGGCCAGGTCAGCGCCGCGATGAAACGCGACTACACGCTCGTGCTCAAGGGCACGATCGGTCTGTCCAGGGCACGCTTCCCGCGCGGCACCCTGAGCCCGATGCTCGACGCGATCGCGCGCGCGCCGCTGTGGGCCGAGGGAATGGACTTCGGCCATGGCACCGGTCACGGGGTCGGCTATTTCCTGAACGTTCACGAGGGCCCGCAGAGCATCAGCAAGGCCATCCCCGACCCCAACATGGCGATGCAGCCCGGCATGATCACGTCGATCGAACCGGGCCTGTACCGCGCCGGCCAATGGGGCATCCGGATCGAGAACCTGGTGTTGAACCGGGAGGTCGAGACGACCGAGGGCAAGACCTTCGGCGAGTTCCTCGAATTCGAAACACTGACCCTGTGCCCGATCGACACGCGCTGCATCGATCGCAGCCTGCTGCGCAGCGACGAGGTCGACTGGCTCAACCGCTACCACGCCGAAGTCCTGGCCCGCCTGAGCGAGCGCGTCAGCGGCGATGCACTGTCCTGGCTGAAGACACGCACATTGCCGATCTGACGCCCGCGTTTGTCTGCCCATGCCGCCGCTTGTCGCGCGGCAGTGCGGTTCGTCGCAAGTCGGTCGCAACGATCCCATGGTTTGCCTAGAGTTCGAATCAACGCAGCCCCGACGGCGCGATTCGAAAGGGACACACCATGTACGACAGCTTCATCGCACGCATCTCGGCACTCGGCCTGGCCGCCATCGTGAGCTTGTCGATCCTGGCCGGCATCGATGCCCTCGCGACCTCCGAGCACGCAGCGACCGAAATGGCCGGCAATGCTCGCACGCCCCATCTGATGGTGGCGGCCAGTGGCGCCATGGCGCAGGAGTTCTGAATCCGGAGTCCGACGCGCGCGGTGTCATCATCGCGCCCATGCAATCCCCGATCCGGCTCGGCATCGACCTGGGTGGCAGCAAGATCGAAGCCCGGCTCCTGACGCGGGACACGCTGCTCTGGAGCCATCGTGTCCCGACCCCCGGTGGCGACTACGGTGCCACGATCCAGGCCATCCAGGGCCTCGTGCTGCTGGCCCGCAAAGAGACCTCGACCTTCACGATTGGCATTGGCACACCGGGCAGCCTGACGCCGGCCGGACTGCTCAAGAACGCCAACTCCACCTGCCTGAACGGGCGGCCCTTGCAGCGCGACATCGAGGCCGCGCTCGGCCAGCCGGTACGGCTGTCCAACGATGCCAACTGCCTGGCCTTGTCGGAATCCGTCGACGGTGCCGGCGCCGGGGCCGACGTCGTCTTTGCCGCCATCCTGGGCACCGGTGTCGGTGCCGGCATCGCCGTGCGCGGGTCGGTGCTGTCGGGCCCGAACGGCCTGGCCGGTGAATGGGGCCACAACCCCCTGCCCTGGGCCGGTCCGGACGAGCAGCCGGGACCGGCCTGCTATTGCGGCCGACAGGGCTGCATCGAAACCTGGCTCAGCGGGCCGGCGCTGGAGGCCGACCATGTGCGCGCCGGCGGCCAGCCGCTGCCCGCAAGCGAGATCGCGCGGCATGCGGCGTCAGGCGACGCCCGCTGCCGCGACTCGCTCGAGCGCCACGCCGAACGGATGGCGCGTGCGCTGGCCTCGGTCATCAACCTGCTCGACCCCGATGTGATCGTGCTCGGAGGCGGCCTGTCGCGCATGGACCCTCTCTACGCCCGCGTGCCCGCTCTGTGGTCGCGCTGGGTGTTCGCCGGCGGTCAGGCCGACCCGGTTCGGACCCGGCTGGTGCCGGCCGCGCATGGTGACGCCTCGGGGGTGCGTGGCGCGGCATGGCTGTGGAACGACACACCGATCACATCTGCTTGAACTGGTGGAGAAAGCTCCGACTGACGGGCAGACGTTCGCTGCGCCCGTTCAGCCGCACTTCGGCGGTTTCGTTCGGCCCGCGCACGACCTGTGCGACGGCGTGCAGGTTGACGATCACCGACCGGTGCGTCTGAATGAAGCGGTCCGGGTCGAGTTCGTCCGCGAGCTCGCGGATCGTCTTGCGGATCAGGGCTTCGCCACCCGCCCAGACGACGAGGGTGTACTTCTCGTCCGAACGCAGGAACGCAATCTGATCGACCGGAATCAGGCGCACGCTGCTGCCCACCGAGGCCTTGATCCACTGCAACCAGGACGCCGGCCTAGCGCGCTGCCGCAACTCGGCCGCCAGGCTCTCCAGCACGGGCGCAAGCGCCACCGTTTCGACCGGTGATGCTGCCAGGCGCAGTTTGAGGCGCTCGACGGTGGCGGTCAGCCTTGCTTCGTCGAACGGCTTGACCAGGTAGTCCACGGCTCCGCGTTCGAACGCCTGCACGGCGTACTGCTCGAACGCAGTGACGAAGACGATGAGCGCCCTGGCGCCGATGGCGCGCGCCGCCTCGACACCGTTCATGCCGGGCATCTGCACGTCGAGAAAGACGACCGACGGCGCGAATTCGTCGAAGCATTCGACTGCCTCGCGACCGTTGCGCGCCTGCGCCACCACCTCCAGTTCTGGCCAGATCCGGGCCAGGTGCGTGGCCAGGCGTTCGCGCAGCAGAGGCTCATCGTCCGCGATCAGGGCCGTGACGGTATTCAACGGGCCGCCTCCGCGGGCACGACGATCTCGGCACGCAAGCCGTGCGGGTCGACAGCTGCCCATTGCAGCACGGCACTGTCGCCGAAGAACGCCCGCAGCCGTTCCCTCAGGTTGCCCAGGCCAGTGCCCGATGCAGCGGTGCAGGACATCCCGACGCCAGTGTCGGTCACCCACAACTGCACCCTGCCATCGACCAGCGCCGCGGCGCCGACTTCGACCTCACCACCCTGTTCGGCCGGATCGATGCCATGGTGGATGGCGTTCTCGACCAAGGTCAGCAAGGCCATTGGCGGAAACGGCAACGCACTCAGCGCTGGATCGGCCGCGATCCTGACCTGCAAGCGGTCGGGCATCCGCATCTGCATCAGGTCGAGATAGGAGCGCACCAATGCAAGTTCGTTGCCCAGGGTCGGCCGCTCGTCGCGCAGACGCGGCATGGCCGCACGCAAGTAGCTGATGAGGCTCGCGAGTACAGCCGGTGCCCGGCTCGAACCGCTTTCGACCAGTGCCTGCACGTTGGCCAGGGTATTGAACAGGAAATGTGGCTCGATCTGGGCCTGGAGCAAGCTCAGGCGTGCATCGGCTGCCTGGCGCTCGAGTCGCTCGCGTTCCAGTTCAAAGGCGAAGGACTGCGCGCGCGCCTGCGCATCCCTCTCGCGCACCAGGGCGCCCAGCGCAATCACCGTGCCGAGGACCAGCGTCGACACCGTCGTGAGGGCGTAGCCCGTCAACATCGGGTCGCTGTTGACGAAGTAGCGCCAGTCCCCGCGCGAGGACACGAGGTACACGAGCAGGGTCGCCAGCGGGGCGGCCAGGGCCACGGCGATGACCTGGACCAGCCAGCGCGGCACGAGCCGTTGGCGCCAGCGGCCCCCGACGATGAAGACGCACAGCAGGACCAGCGACAGGAATAGCGTGCGCCCGAGCACGATCACGAACGGCGTCGCAAAGAGCGGGTTGAGCGCCACCGCCACCGCCACGCCAAGTCCTGTCGCGACCGCGATGCGTGCCACGGTCAACTCGCGCAACCAGTCACGCCAGCGCGGCGCGGCCCCCGGCTCACCTGCCGGGCTGGGAAGATCGTCGGTCATGGTCGCAAGCCTACCCGCGCCGCGTCAGCGATCCAAGCGGCCCCAGGCCTCCGTGCGACGAAAGACGGAATCGAAGGGCCGAACGACGGCCTGACCCCTACTTGAGTGCCTTGAAACGCAGCCGGTGCGGCTTCGCGCCTTCCTCACCGAGGCGCTTCTTCTTGTCGGCCTCGTATTCCTGGTAGTTGCCGTTGAAGAAGACCCATTGCGAGTCGCCTTCGCAGGCCAGGATGTGGGTCGCGATGCGGTCGAGGAACCAGCGGTCGTGGCTGATCACCATCACCGAGCCGGCGAACTCGAGCAAGGCATCCTCGAGTGCGCGCAGCGTCTCGACGTCGAGGTCGTTCGACGGCTCGTCGAGCATCAGCACGTTGCCGCCCTGGGCCAGGGTCTTGGCCAGGTGCAGGCGGCCACGTTCGCCGCCCGACAGGTTGCCGACGAGCTTTTGCTGGTCGTTGCCCTTGAAGTTGAAACGGCCGAGATAAGCGCGGCTCGGCATCACGAACTTGCCGACCACGATGTTGTCGAGTTCGCCCGACACGTCCTGCCACACGGTCTTGTCGCCCGCCAGGCTCTCGCGGCTCTGGTCGACGAAGGCCAGCTGCGCCGTCTTGCCGACCTTGACCGTGCCGCTGTCGGGCTGCTCGATGCCCTGGATCATGCGAAACAGGGTCGACTTGCCGGCGCCGTTGGGGCCGATGATGCCGACGATGGCACCGGGCGGCACCTTGAAGCTGAGCTTGTCGATCAGGCAGCGATCACCGAAGCTCTTGCTGACGTCGGTGAACTCGATCACCTCGTTGCCCAGCCGCTCGGCGACCGGGATGAAGATCTCGTTGGTCTCGTTGCGCTTCTGGTACTCGACGTCGGACAGCTCCTCGAAGCGTGCCAGACGCGCCTTGCTCTTGGTCTGGCGACCCTTGGCGTTGGAGCGAACCCACTTCAGCTCCTCCTTCATCGCCTTGGTGCGCGCGTCCTCGGTCTTCTGCTCCTGCTCCAGACGCACTTCCTTCTGCTCGAGCCACTCGGAATAGTTGCCCTTGTGCGGAATGCCGCGGCCGCGGTCGAGTTCCAGGATCCACTCGGCCGCGTTGTCCAGGAAGTAGCGGTCGTGGGTGATCGCAACGACGGTGCCAGGGAAACGCTTCAGGAACACCTCCAGCCACTCGACGCTCTCGGCGTCCAGGTGGTTGGTCGGCTCGTCGAGCAGCAGCATGTCGGGCTTGGCCAGCAACAGGCGACACAGCGCCACACGGCGCTTCTCGCCGCCCGACAGCTGGCCTATCGACGCTTCCCAGGGCGGCAGGCGCAGCGCATCGGCGGCGATCTCGAGCTGCATGTCGGTGTTCTCGCTGCCGGCGGCGGCGATGATGGCCTCGAGCTCGGCCTGCTCGGCAGCCAGCTTGTCGAAGTCGGCATCGGGCTCGGCGTATTCGGCATAGACCTCGTCCAGCCGCGCCTTGGCCGCCAGCACGCCACCGATGCCCTGCTCGACGGCGTCGCGCACGGTCTGGTCGGGGTCGAGCTGCGGTTCCTGCGGCAGATACCCGATCTTCAGACCGGGCATCGGCACCGCTTCGCCTTCGATCTCGGTGTCCAGGCCGGCCATGATCTTCAGCAGCGTCGACTTGCCGCTGCCGTTCAGGCCGAGCACGCCGATCTTGGCGCCGGGGAAGAAGGACAGCGAGATGTCCTTCAGGATCTGCCGCTTCGGCGGCACGATCTTGCCGACGCGGTTCATGGTGTAGACGTATTGGGCCATCTCGATCAATCCGGATAGGGTGTTCGCGGGCGCGGACTGCGCACGCACACGACCAGCGCCCATGGGCGCTGGTCAACACACGATTATCGCGGACGCTGACTCGGCGGTTCAGCGCGCCCGGCGGCGGCCGGCGAGTCCGGCACCCATCAGCGCCAGCGAGATCGCAAGGGCCTGCAGATTTCGCACTTGCTTTCCCCTTGTGATTTCGAACGATCATCGGGACGTACCCGCAGCGTCAAACCCCTGATCCGGGTACCGTAGAAACACCTATGCCCAAGCTGCTCCTCCTGTTCGCCCTCGGCAACCTCGTCGTCGGCTCGTCGGCCTTCGTCGTCAGTGGTCTGGTCGCACCGATCGCGAGCGACCTCGGTGTCTCGCTGCCGGCCGCCGGCCAGGCGATGACGGCCTACGCCCTGGCCACCGCGGTCGGCGCCCCGCTGGCCCTGGTGGCGACCGGCCGCTGGCGCCGCAAGCAGGCGCTGCTGCTGGCCTTGGCCCTGCTGCTGGCGGGCAACCTGGTGTGCATGACGGCCGGCAGCCTGGCGCAGTTGCTGCTCGGTCGGGTCCTGATGGGCGTCGGGTCGATGTTCACGCCGCTCGCTGCCGCGTTCGCGCTCGCGCTGGTGCCATCTGAGCGCCGCGGCCAGGCGCTGGCCTTGGTGTTTATCGGCATGAGCATGAGTTACGTGATCGGGGTGCCGCTGGGCGCCTGGGTCGGGCTTCGCTTCGGCTGGCCGGCTGCGATCGGCCTGATGGCGGCCGCGAGCGCCGGCATGCTGATCCTGATCGCTGCCCTGGTGCCCACTCACGCCAGTTCCGCCAGCGCGGCTTTGCGCGGCCTGGGTGCGGCGCTGCGGCAACCCGGTGTGCGCCCGGTGCTGGGTGTCACGATGATCTACTTCTCGGCCATCTTCATGGTCTTTTCCTTCATCGCGCCGGTGCTGACCGCGCTCGCGTCGCTCGACAGCCTCGGCCTGTCCCTGACGCTGTCGCTGTTCGGCCTGTGCGGCATGGCCGGCACCGTGCTCGGCGGCCGAGCGACCGACCGCTTCGGCAGTTCGCCGACGATGAAGGTCATGCTCGCCACCCTGGTCTCGATGATGCTGCTGTTGCCCTGGACTGCCGGCCGGACGCCGGCCATGTTGCTGGTGCTGGCGCTCTGGGGCTTCGCTGGCTTCGGCATGATGGCGCCGCAGCAGAGCCGCCTGGCATCGGCCTCGCCCGAGCAGGCGCCCTTGCTCTTGTCGCTGAATGCGTCGATGCTCTACATCGGGATGGCGCTCGGCGCTGCGCTCGGGGGGGCCGCCGCCGGCCAGGTCGGCTTCGCGCGGCTGCCCTGGGTCGCGGCACCGCTCGCGGCCATGGCCCTGGCCTTGCTCTGGATCACCGAACAACGTCGTCCTTGCAATCCGGCAACCACCCCCCACGTCAACCAGTTCAAACAGGAGGACCTGCCCCGATGACCACCGTTGCCACGATCGAAGCCCCCGAGCCCCTGGTTCGCACGACCCACATCGTCTATGCGCTGCACGCGCTCGGCATCGTCATCGGCGCATTCGGCGCCGCCAGCGTGGTCGGTTCCTTCCTCTTTGGCTGGCCGTCGATCATCGCGGTCATCATCAACTACGTGAAGCGGGGCGAGGCGCGTGGTACCTGGCTCGAATCGCACTTCACCTGGCAGATCCGGACCTTCTGGTTTGCTCTGGCCTGGGCCTTGCTCGTGGTGCTGATCTCGGCGCCACTGATCCTCTTGCTGGGCCTCGGCTTCGTGACGCTGTGGATCGGCGTCTTCGTGCTTGGCCTGTGGGCGGCCTACCGGATCGTGCGCGGCTGGTTGCAGCTCAAGGACCATCAGCCGATGCCTTTGCCGAACTGAGGCTACAATGATTGCTGCGCTGCGGCATCCAGTCATCGCGGCGCGGTCGATTCCGACGATTCGATTCCCATCGCGCCTACCCGACTGGTGCACCTTCTTCGGGTGACAGCAGGCAGCGAACCACGGCTCCTCCGCGAGCCTCCACTCATGCAATTCACTGACCTCGGCCTGGCCGAGCCGCTCCTGCGCGCGATTCGCGATCAGGGCTACGACACTCCGACGCCGATCCAGGCCCAGGCGATTCCCGCCGTGCTCAATGGCGGTGACCTGCTTGCAGGCGCCCAGACGGGCACCGGCAAGACCGCCGGTTTCACGCTGCCGATGCTGCATCGGCTGGCTGCCGCCGGAACCAAACGCGATTCACGTGGCCGGGTCGCCATCCGCGCCCTCATCCTGACCCCCACGCGCGAACTCGCCGCGCAGGTCGAGGAAAGCGTGCGCACCTATGGCAAGTACTTGCCGATCACCAGCATGGTGATGTTCGGCGGCGTCGGCATGCAGCCTCAGCTCGACCGGCTGCGCAAGGGCGTCGACGTCCTCGTCGCCACGCCGGGTCGGCTGCTCGACCATCATGGCCAGCGCAACCTGGACCTGAGCCATGTCGAGATCTTCGTGCTCGATGAAGCCGACCGCATGCTCGACATGGGCTTCATCCACGACATCAAGAAGGTGCTCGCCATCGTGCCGGCGAAGAAGCAGAGCCTGCTCTTCTCGGCCACCTTCAGCGACGAGATCAAGTCACTCGCCGATCGGCTGCTGAACCAGCCGGCGCTGATCGAGGTCGCGCGCCGCAACTCGACGGTCGAAGCCATCGTTCAGAAGGTCCACCCGGTCGGCCGCGAGCGCAAGAAGGAGTTGCTCGCCCATCTGATCAAGCGTGGCGACTGGCACCAGGTGCTGGTCTTCACGCGCATGAAGCATGGCTGCAACCGCCTCGCTGAATTCCTCAACGACCAGGGCATCAGCGCGATGGCGATCCACGGCAACAAGAGCCAGACCGCGCGCACCAAGGCCCTGGCCGACTTCAAGAAGGGATCGCTGCAGGTCCTGGTGGCGACCGACATCGCCGCGCGTGGCATCGACATCGACATGCTGCCGCACGTCGTCAACTTCGAGCTGCCCAACGTGCCCGAGGACTACGTGCACCGCATCGGCCGCACTGGCCGCGCCGGCGCCACCGGCGAGGCAATCTCGCTGGCCTGCGTCGACGAGGACATCTTCCTGCGCGACATCGAGCGCCTCATCAAGCGCACGATCCCGCGCGAGATCGTTCCCGGCTTCGAGCCGCCTGTGGGCGAAAAGGCCGAGCCGATCGTGCTCGGACGCATGACCATCGGGGTCGGCGGCACGCGCCGCAACAGCGGTGGCGGTGGTGGTCGCGGTGGACGCCCGGGCGGTGGGGGGGGTCGTCCCGGCGGCAGCGCCGGTGGCCGCCCGCCGGCCCCGCGCGGAGCCGGTTCCGGCGCCCGCCCCAGCGGATCACGCTCGGGCCCGCCCAAGCGCTGATTCCGAACGGGCGCGGTGTTTGCGCACCGCGCCCCGGCCTCACTGGGGTGTCTTGGCGCGCTGCACCTGAATCAGCGTCGACCGTGTCGCACTGAGCCACTGCGGCTCGGCAGCATTCGCCCGCGCCAGCGCCCGCTCGGCGGCGATCCGCGCCGCACTCAGATCGGACTGCCGCATCCGGACCTGGGCCAGGTTGTTCCAGGCCGCGGCGCTGTCGTGATGTCGGGCGGCCCGCTCGAAGGCTTGCGCCGCATCGTCCAGCTGGCCCGCCGCCAGATGGCTGTTGCCGAGCCCCATGGCAGCCACCAGGCTGTCGGGCCATCGGGTCAACAAGGTCGCGTAGGCGGCGGCCGCCGTCTGCGGCGGCGCGACACGTTCGAAGCCGATTGCGCCCTCCTCCGCCCGCACGCGGTCGACCGTGACCGGCAGCTGCCCGGGCGGCAGTGCGGTCATGGCCCAGTGGCCCGATCGGCGCCAGGTGTGCTCGAACGTGGCCAGCGGCATGACTTCGCGCCTCGTGACCCCGCTGCGCAGCACGACTTGCGGCACCGCGAGGTCGTAGCCCACCACGACCGCGTAGTGCCAGCGGGGCGCCAGCTCGAGGCCGAGGTTCTGCAACACGACGACGGCGTGCCCGGCACCGACTTCAATCAACAGACTGCGCAGGTCCGGCGGCAGGACATGGGCCACCGTGCCCCAGCGCCGCGCGGCCGCCAGCATCTCGGCCTGAAGCGTGCCCTCGCGTGCGGGCAGGAAGAGCGCCTGACCGATGGCCTGCGGGTCGGCGACGATCCCGACATCGACGAGCGCCGTGGCCAGAGCGGCCGGTCCGCAGTGGTAGGGCGTCTGCGCGAAGAACGGCACCGCATCGCGTTCGAATCGTGTCGGCACGACGGCATCCGGGCGGGCCAGCAGCGCACGTGTCTGCGTCGCCTCGAGGGCCGCACAGCCCGCAAGCCCGATCACCAGCCACGCCGTCGCCAACCCGGCGAGCAGCCGCGCGGCCGCACGGCCCATCAGCGAATCGATCGTGTGAAGGGAAACACCTTGGTGAAGCCGAGGATGTCCGTGACCAGCAGCAGCACGAAGATGAAGACAATCGTTCCCAGCACATCGCCACCGGCCGGCGCCTGATCGATCTGCGCGACCAGGCGCTGCGCTTCGGCATCGGTCAGCGCCGCAACGCGAGCGTGTGCCGCAGCAGGATCGACACCGCGCGCCTCGAGCGCGGCCACGACGTCTGAACGGTCGAGCGCAGCGTGCAACCTGTCGCGACCGCTCTCGCTCGTCGTGGCCGCCTGCGACAGCGCCACTTGCTCGGTGCTGATGGGATTGGCCTGTGCCAGCTGCGCGAACGGAAGCGTCGCGAGGCAGACACTGAGCCATGGCGTCACCCACCGGTGAAGACGGTTCATGCTCGGATCTCCTGCTGTTGGAAGGGAGTCGCGCCAGTCAGGGAACGACTCCCGCCCATCATAGGGTGGCGGGCCATTCCGGGCATGTCACGAGACGAAACCGCGCCTCGCTACCAATGCCAGATGATCCAGACCACGCGGCCCCAGATCTCGATGTTGAACCAGGACATGAAGAGCAATTGCGCCCATTGGCGAAGCCGCTTGGCGGCGTCCTGCTGGCGTTTGTCGTCGCGCGCCAGCCCGACGATGAAGAAGACCAGCCATCCGACCGCAAGCAGGCCCCCCGACACGCCCATGATCCAGCGAAAGACATTCAACCGCACGCTCCCCGTCACATCTTGTGACCTGGATCGTACTGGACAAGGTGCGCGCCAAGGCGTTCGAAATTCGCGCTCTGTGGACCCGGCGCAACCTGCCACGCGCGAATGCGGCTACGCTTGACTGCGTGCGCGAACGCACAGCCGACGCCGGGCGCCGGCCACCATCGACCCGACCGATCACTGCCCGAACCATGCAAATCACTTTCCACGGCGCCGCAGACAGCGTGACCGGCTCTCGCCACCTGGTCCACCTCGGCGGTCGAAGCATCCTGCTCGACTGCGGCATGTTCCAGGGCTACAAGGTGCACCGTGAGCGCAACTGGGCCGCACCACCGCGTGAACTGCTCGAAGCCGATGCCGTCGTGCTCAGCCACGCCCATCTCGACCATTGCGGATGGCTGCCAGTGCTCGTCAAGCATGGCTTCAAGGGTGACATCCTGGCCTCGCCCGCAACCCGCGACCTGGCACAGGTGCTGCTGCTCGACAGCGCGCACCTGCAAGAGGAGGACGCGCGGCGCGCCAACCGCTATGGCTATTCGCGCCATGCCAAGGCCCTGCCCCTGTACACCAAGGCCGACGCGCGGCGCACGCTGGCGAAGATCCGCCCGCTCGCGGTCGCCAAGCCGATCAAGCTCGGCGGCGTGACGCTGCGCCTCGACCCGGTCGGTCACTTGCTGGGCGCCTGCGCAGTGTCTCTGTCCACGTCGCAGGAACGGCTGCTCTTCTCGGGCGATCTGGGGCGCGATGACGACCTGTTGATGCCGCCTCCGCAACCGCCACAAGCCGGCCGATGTGCTGCTGGTGGAATCCACCTACGGCAACCGGCTGCATCCGAAGGTTGACGCCGCGGCGAGGCTGGGTGCCATCATCCGCGACACGATCGGGCGCGGCGGTTCGGTGCTGATGCCGTCGTTCGCGGTGGGGCGAGCGCAGGCCCTGCTCGTGATGTTGCACCGCCTGAAGGCCAAGGGTGAGATCCCCGCCGATCTGCCGGTATTTCTGGACAGCCCGATGGCGATCGAGGCGACGGCACTCTATCGGCGCCACGGCCGCCTGCTGCGCATCCCGCCGCGCGAGGTCAAGTCGATGTGCGACGGCGTGCGCATCGTCACGACGCCTCAGCAATCCATGCGGCTGGTGCGCTCGCGCTACCCGTCGGTGATCATCTCGGCCAGCGGCATGGCGACCGGCGGTCGGGTCCTGCACCACCTCAAGGCCATGGCACCGGACCCGCGCCACCAGGTCGTCTTCGCCGGATTCCAGGTCGGTGGCACTCGGGGCGCGCACCTGGTCGCCGGCGCCAGCGAGGTCAAGATCCACGGCGCCTATGTACCCGTGCGCGCCACCGTCAGCCAGATCGAGGGCTTCTCGGGTCACGCCGATTCCAACGGCCTCCTGGCCTGGCTCGGCAAGATGAAGCATGCGCCGGCCCATACCTTCGTGGTGCATGGCGAGCCCGGCGCCAGCGATGCCTTGCGCATGCGGATCAAGGACGAGCTGGGCTGGCCGGTGCGTGTGCCCCAACATGGCGAGACCGTCACCGCCTGAGATCGCCGGCGCGTCGCCTCAGTCGAACTTGCGCTCGCGCAGCCACTTGGTGGCGACCCACTTCTCGCCTTCGATCACCGAAGCACCTCCGTGCAGGGTTCGCGTCACCGGGTGCGGGCGGTCATAGCTGAAGAAGACCGCCTGGCCGCGATGTGCGGGGATGTCCAGGTCGATGTCGGGAAACACCGTGGCACCGCCCGACGCCGGCGTGTTCAGGTACATGAGCAAGGTGCCGACCCGCTGCCCGCCGCGCGCCAGCACCGCCGCCGAACCGGGGTGCGCCGGATCGAAATAGTCATGGTGCGGTCGGTACTGCGCACCGGGGGGATAGCGCAGGACCTGCAGCCCCTCGCCCCACCCCACGGGCCAGCGCAGCAGGGCCGAGATCCTCGCTTCGATGCGCGTGATCAACGGGGACTCGCCGCGCAGGAAGAACATCCCGTCGCTCGTGCGCGCCGGATTGACCTCGCTCGTACCGTCCGCATCGGCCACGGTCTCGGATCGCGCCATGCGCGGGGCCGCCTCCTCGATCAAGGCCTCGCACTCGGCGTCACTGAGCAGGCCGGCCAGGATCATCAGCCTGGGGCTGCGCATCGACAGCAGCACACGCACCTCGCGGCCGTCGACGTGAATGACCGGCCCCGCATCGGGTCGCGGGACCTCGACCGCGGCCGGGACCGGCTGCGCCGGCGTCAGGGTGGTCGAGACGGCGCCCAGCGCGCGCTCGGCGTCGACCTCGGACCAGCCACTCGCCCGCATCGCGGACAGGATCTCGGCGCGGCCACATCCGGCGCGCAACTGGGTCTCGAGCCAGCCCCGCAACTCCTCGGTCATGGCCTGCGCGCGATAGGGCCCGGTGTTCATGCAGGCGATTCTGGCAAACGGCGCCGGTAGACCCACCGGTCGGCGGTCGACGCGCCCGCCACCCAGCGGTAGTCCGACGCGTCGAACGCGCGCAGGTCGTCGACCGACTCGATTCGCCGGTCGATCGCGTAGCGCGCCATCAGGCCACGGGCCCGCTTGGCGAAGAAGCCGATCACCTTGAAGCCGGCATCACTCCAGTCCTCGAAGACGCAGTCGACGACACGCGCCTTGAGCGCCCGTCGATCCACCCCACGCGCGTACTCCTGCGAGGCGAGATTGACGACCACCCGGTCCGGATCGCCGCGCTGGCGGCGGTTCAGGTACTTCGACAGCTCACTGCCCCAGAAGCCGTACAGGTCGTGCGACTTGGCGGTGTTCAGGCGTGTGCCCATTTCGAGGCGATAGGGCTGCATCAGATCGAGCGGGCGCAGCACGCCGTACAGGCCGGACAGGATCACGAGGTGGTCTTGCGCCCAGCCCAGTGCCTCCGGATCGAGTGCCCTCGCGTTCAGCCCGGCATAGACCTCGCCGTCGAACGCCAGCGCGGCGGGCCTGCTGTTGTGGCGCGTGAAGCGCGGCCGCCAGGCCTTGTAGCGGGCCACGTTCAATTCGGCCAGCGCGGGTGACAGCGACATCAGCGACGCGATGTCTTGTGCGTCCTTCGCGCGCAGCACATCGATCAATGCCGCCGTGCGGGGAACGAATGCAGGCCGGGTCGTGCGCGCCCAGGTCTCGGCGCCGATCGGCGCGTCGTAGTTGAGGGTCTTGGCGGGTGACAGAAGGAAGAGCATCGGCGGTGGAAGTTCGGGCTCGGGCAGCCACGGTTCGCTTCCATTGTCGCTGGCCACGCAAGGAACTCGCTCGGCGCGGCCAGACGTAGCAAGCGCAACAAGGCGAAGCCGCCGGATGCACTGCGCGTGCCCCCTTGCCTCAGGTCAATCGATGCCATTTGCCGCGCGCTTCGTGGCTTTTCTCACGAACCGACTGCCGGCCCGACGCTGCGACCCTGCCGTCTCAACCGGACACGTTTGACGCAACTGATTCATCTGACCACACATGGCCACCAGCGGTCACCGCTCGCGCCGACCGCAGCCCCTAAGGTCCGCCACGAACTCGTGCCCTCTTCCAGAAGGACTTCAGATGCAGCTGTCTTTGCCGTTGTGGCAAGCGGCGCGGCGCATGGCCGCGGCCAGGCCCTGCGCGCTCGTGCGGCCCAATCCGCTCGGCGGTTGGCAGCGCCGTGACGACGCCATCATGGGAACCTCGATCCGGGTCGAACTCTGGTCCGAGAGCCGGCGCCGGGCCGAGGCCGCGATCGACGACGTGATGCAGGAGATGCACCGCATCGATCGAACGTACAGCCCGCACAAGGCGGACTCCGAGCTCTCGCATATCAATAGAGAGGCGCATGCCGGCCCGGTCCCGATCAGCGCCGAAACGCTCATGCTGCTGCAGCGCGCGCGGTCATGGTCCGAGCGGTCCGCAGGTGCGTTCGACATCACCTACGCCGGCGTAGGTCAGTTGTACGACTACCGGCGCGGGCTGCATCCGGACGAGAAGACGCTCGCGCTGGCACGCGCCAACGTCGGCTGGCAGCATCTGCTGCTCGACGCCGAGCGCTGCACCGTCGCCTTCGCCCGCGAGGGTGTTCGAATCGATCTCGGCGGATTCGCCAAGGGCCATGCCGTCGACTGCTCGATCGAGTTGCTGCGCCGGCATGGCATAACGCACGCCATGGTGGCCGCAGGCGGCGACAGCCGCGTGTTGGGCGATCGGCGGGGCCGGCCCTGGACCATCGCGATCCGCCATCCACGCCGCCCGGGCGAGGTGGTGGCGGTGCTGCCGCTCGAGAACGTCGCCCTGTCGACCTCGGGCGACTACGAGCGCTTCTTCGAAAAGGGCGGCCGGCGCTTCCACCACCTGATCGACCCACGCACCGGTCGATCGCCCGACCATGTGCACAGCGTCACCGTGCTCGCAAGCGACGGACTCACCTGCGAGGCCCTGTCCAAGAGCGTGTTCGTGCAGGGTGTCGAACGTGGACTGGCCCTGGTGGAATCGGTACCGGACGCGGACGCCGTCGTGGTCGACGCAACTGGTGCCCTGCATTTCTCCAACGGCCTCGCACGCCACGAATTCGTGGAGCCCGCATGAATCCCGGTGCGATCGCGTCGTTCGCAGTCGGCGCGATGTCGCTGCTGCTGGTCGGCTGCCAGGGCGGCTCAGCGTCGGGCGAAGGCACCGTGACCGTCAACGGCGATGTGCCGCTGGTCTACGTCAAGCGCGTCAACACACTCCAGCTCGCCCCCACCAACGGCACGCCCAGCGCCCCCGGCGGTGATCTGATGCTGCGCGAGAAGTCATCGCCCAGCGCACCCGAGCACAACCTCACCGCAACCATCACCCAAGGCAACGGTGACGCCTCCGATCCCGAGGTTTCCTACGACGGCAAGAAGATCGTCTTCGCGCTGCGCTGCCCCACGACCAACAGCTCCACCATCGACGGCAAGCCGGCCTGCACCGGGCGCTGGAACCTCTGGGAATACGACATCGGCGCGGGCGCCCTGACGGACGGAAAGCTGCGTCGCATCACGGCGTCCACCACCGACGACGACGTCGACCCGGCCTACCTGCCGGCCGGCCGCGGCTTCGTGTTCGCCTCCAACCGGCAGGCCAAGTCGCACCTCAAGCAGGCGCTGGGCCGCAGCTACTACGCGCTCGACGAGTACGAACGCGAGCGGGTGCTGAACCTGCACACCGCCCGCACCGACGGCGGCCGGATCGAGCAGATCACCTTCAACCAGAGCCACGACCGCAACCCGGTCGTGCAGGCGAACGGCGACATCCTGTTCGCACGCTGGGAGCATGTGGCAGACAAGAACCGATTCGCGGTATTTCGCACCAAGCCCGACGGCACCGATCTGTTCGTCTTCTACGGCGCGCAGAGCCCCGGCAACAGCTTTCTGCATCCACGCGAGATGGATCCGGCCGGGGCCTACAAGGGCTTTCTCGCAACGTCGCTGATGCCGCTGTCGGGCTCGCAGGAAGGCGGCGCGCTGATGTTCGTCGACGCCACGAACTACTCCGAACACAACACGCCGGCCAATCGGACCGTGCCGGCCCAGGGCGGACAGAAGGAAGCCACGGCCGAGCCGCTGTTGCTGGGGCGCGGCCTGTCGCTGAACGGCCGTGCAAGCTCGCCCTACCCGCTGTGGGACGGCACCGACCGCGTGCTGGTCGCCTACCGCCCGTGCGAGGTGCGCCGGGAAGGCGTCGTGGTCGCCTGCGCCACCCTCAGCGCCGACGAGACCACGCGCCTGCAAAGCAGCGACCGCTCCGACGCCGAAGCGGCTGCCGACACGCTGCAGGACGACGTGCCCGCGTCCTACGCGATCTACATGTTCGACCCCAAGGACCAGACCTGGCTCATCGTGGCCGCACCGCCGCCGGGCTTCATGTACACCGACCCGGTGCCGCTGCAGGCGCGCGCCGAACCCGCCGCCTCGGACCCGACCAATGTCGACCCGCAGCTGGCCGCGCAGGACCTGGCCCTGATCGAGGTGCGCAGCATCTTCGACACCGATGGTCTGCGCCGCATGGGTGAGCCGATGATCGTCGCGGCCGACCTGCCAGCGGGCTGCAGCACCGGCATTGCCACCACCGCGCCGCCCGACGAGCCGAGCGAGACGCGACCGATGGTCGCCGACCTGGTGCGCATGAAGGACCCGGCCGACGCCGCCTACGGCTGCAACCCGGTGCGCTTTGTGCGGGCCCTGCGTGCGATTGCGCCACCGTCGAGCACGATGGGCCTGCGCAGCGCCATCGGCGAGACCGAGTTCGAGCAGCAGCAGATCCTCGGCTATGCGCCGGTCGAACCCGACGGATCGTTCAAGCTCCAGGTCCCGGCCGACGTTCCGCTCGCGCTGCAGATCATCGACGCCCAGGGTCGTGCCTTCCAGACCCACACCAACTGGATCCAGGTGCGCCCGGGCGAGCGCCGCACCTGCGACGGCTGCCACAGCCCGCGCCGTGGTGGCGCGCTCAATTCCGGCACCGTGGTCAACACCATGCCGAGCGCGCTGCGTGCGGCGCTGGCGTCCCAGCACCAGTCGGGCGAGACCATGGCGTCGCTGCGGACACGGCTGGATGCCCGCCAGCTGCTGCTGCAACCCGACCCCGTCTTTGCCGATGTCTGGGCCGACCCGGCCCGCCCGGCGGCCCGGCCGCGTGCCGCGATCTCGCTGCGCTATGCCGGCAACCCCGATCCGGCCGACGACCTGCAGACCGTCGCGCCGGTCGATGGCGTCATCAACTACCCCGAGCACATCCAGCCGATCTGGTCGCGCATCCGCGGTGCCAGCGGCAGCCTGACCTGCACCAACTGCCACCTCGCGACCGCCAGGCTCGACCTGCGCGGCACCATCGCCGGCGGCGGGCGCCTGGTTTCGTACGAAGAATTGCTGATCGGCGACCCGTCGATCGATCCGGCCACCGGCCAGCCGCTGACGGTGGTCCGCAATGGCGTGCCGATGCTGCAGCGCCAGGCGCCCTTGGTGCAGACGAGTTCCAGCGCCAGCAACAGCGCCGGTCAGGCCCGCAAGAGTCGCCTGATCGAGATCCTGTCTGGCCAGGCCCTGCTCGCCGGCAGCGCGGCGCGCAGCGCCTACCCGAACCCGCCTGCGATCGCGCCCGACCACGCCTTGCTGCTCAACAAGGCCGAAAAGCGCCTCGTGGCCGAATGGATCGACCTTGGTGGCCAGTATTTCAACGACCCCTTCGATGCCGCCAGCAAGGTCCGCAGCGTGACCACGCTGAACGAGGCCACGTTCGCGGCCGAGGTGCACCCGATCCTGCGCAGCACCTGCGCGCGCAGCTGTCACCAGCCGGTCGGCAGCGAAACGGGCCTCGGTTCGGGAGGCAACCGGCTCGTGCTCACCGGTGACCCCGGGGGCGACTTCAACGTCACGCTCACCATGGTCACGGACACCTGCAACCCGCAGAACAACACCTTGCTGAGCCGGCCCTCGCGCATCCCGCATCCGGCGGGCGCGGTGGGCCAGGGCGCGGCCGTGCTGCCCACCGGCAGCGCGGGCTACACGACCATCGCGAACTGGATCGCGCGCGGATGCCCGACGCCATGAACAATCGATTCGCCTTGATGGTCATGGGCCTGGCCACGCTCGCCGCCTGCGGCGGTGGTGACAACCCGCTCGGCAATCCGCCCACGGTCGTGAACGGCGCCGCGACCGGCAACGGTCAGAAGCTCTCGTTCATCTACTACCAGCGCTGCGTGCAGCCGATCCTGCTGGCACCCCTGCCGGTGACGCAGAGCGGCGCCACCGCAATCAATACCTGCGCTGCCTCGGGCTGCCACGACAACGTCAGCGGAACCGGCGGCGCATTGCGCATCGTGCCGAATGCGGCGCCGGTCGACCTGAGCCTGGCCGCCAACACGCCCGAGGTGGTGCGTGGCACCGATATGTACCGCAACTTCTACTCGGCTCAAGGCGAAGTCGTGCTCGGCGCCACGCTGCAAAGCCGCCTGATCGCCAAGCCGCTGCTGCTCAACGTGCTGCATGGCGGTGGCCTGGTCTTCCACAGCATCGACGACCCCCTGGTCAAGGTGCTTCGCTACTGGATCGAACACCCGATGCCACGCGGCCAGGACGAATTCAGCAGCGCCGGCCACAACCTCTTCACACCGGCAGATCCGACGACAGGCACATGCAACACCGACTGATCACGACCTTGCTCGGACTGTCGCTGTGGCTCGGCCTGGCTGCGCCACTGCACGCCGCCGAGCCCCCGGTCGAACGGCTCCAGATCACCGACCCCTTTGTCGACCTGCACACCGGACCGGGGCGCGGCTATCCGAAGTTCCATGTCGCCGAGCGCAGCGAGTGGATCGAGATCGAGCAGCGCCGCACCGACTGGTACCGCGTGCGCACCGCCAGCGGCCAGGTCGGCTGGGTGCATCGCACCCAGCTCGCTTCCACGCTCACCGCGAGTGGCGAGCGCAAGCGCTTCTTCGACGTCGCCGTCGACGACTACCTGCGCCGCCGTCTCGAACTCGGCGCGTCGCTGGGTCGATTCGAGAAGGAGCCGATGCTCAAGCTGTGGGCCAGCTACCGCCTGGCCGACACCTTGGCGATCGAGGGCAGCCTGGGCCAGGTGCAGGGGCTGTATTCGGGCACCGACTACTGGCAAGTCAACCTGACCAGCGAGCCCTGGTCCGACCGCCGCTGGTCGCCCTACTTCGGCATCGGCGTCGGCCGGTTCGACAACCTGCCCAACCTGAGCCTGGTCAACGCCGTGCCGACCAATGCCAACCTGGCCAACGCCGCGATCGGGCTGCGCTACTACCTGAGCGACCGCTTCGTCGTGCGCGTCGACTACACGCTCTACACCGCCTTTCTGGCCGATGAACGTTATGGCGAATACCGCGCGTTCACGGCCGGCCTGTCCTTCTTCTTCTGAAAGCCACCATGCGACCTCTGCTGCTTGCCCTGGCCAGTGCCGCCACCCTGACCGCCGTGCCGTCGCTGGCCCAGGACCGCAAACCCGGTGAAGGTCAGGCGGTGGTCCCGGCCGTCGACCGGCGCGATCTGAAGTTGCCTCGCATCCCGTCGCGCGACTTCGAGGTCGGCCTCTTCGCCGGCACCTACGGCACGCAGAACTTCGGCTCGAGCGCCGTCGTCGGTGTGCGCCTGGGTTACCACATCACCGAGGACTTCTTCGTCGAGGGCGCCTACGCCAGCAGCAAGGTCAGCGACGACAACTACCGCCAGATCCTGCCCGGCGGCATCTTCGCCACCGGCAGCGAGACGCTCAAGTACTACAACCTGTCGGCCGGCTACAACCTGCTGCCGGGCGAGGCCTTCTTCGGCGCCAACCGCGCCAAGGCCACGTCCTTCTTCGTGCTCGGCGGCGTCGGCAGCACGAACTTCAACGAGCAGTCGCGCCAGACCCTCAACCTCGGGTTCGGCATGCGGCTGCTGCTTGGCGAGCGCAGCGCACTGCGCGTCGACGTGCGTGACCACATCTTCTCGCTCGACTTGCTGGGCAAGCGCGAGAGCACCCAGAACCTCGAGGTCAGCGCCGGCTTCAGCCTCTTCTTCTGAAGGACGACCCATGGTCCCGATCCTGCGCACCCTCTCCCTGGCCACTGCCCTCGTGCTGTGCGGTCCGGCCCTTGCCGACAAGCCGGCACCTGACTTCACGCTGAAGTCGCTCGCCGGCCCGAACCTGCGCCTGGGCGAACAACGGGGCCAGGTCGTGATGATCAACTTCTGGGCCAGCTGGTGCGGCCCGTGCAAGCAGGAGATGCCGCACCTGAACCACCTGCACGACAAGTACCGCGACACCGGCTTCACGCTGCTCGGCGTCAATGTGGACGACGACCCGAAGAACGCGGCCCGCGCCGCCCAGGCGCTTGGCGTGAGGTTCCCGGTCCTGCTCGACGCGGGCAAGGGCGTGAGCCGCCTGTACGACCTCGATGCCATGCCGACCACCGTCGTCATCGACCGCGACGGGCGTGTGCGCCATGTGCACCGCGGCTACCGAGAAGGCGTCGAGAAGCTCTACGAACAACAGGTCCGGGCCCTGGTGAAGGAATGAGAACGCTGTCGATCACGCTTGCCATCGTCGCCGTTGCCCAGCTCGGCGGTTGCGCCGTGCAGCCCTGGGTCAAGCCCTATGAGCGCGAGCGCCTGGCCGACCCGCTGATGCAGCTGGCGCGCCAACCGCTGCTCGAAAAACACCGCGAGCATGTGCATGTGGTGCGTGAAGGGGCACGCGGCGCCACCGGCGTTCAAGGAGGTGGCTGTGGCTGCAATTAGGCGCTGCACTGTCCGCGCTGCTGCGCTTCGCCGGCCGCCTCGCCGGTGTCCTGGGTGGGGCCTTCGCAAGCGCACCGGCGACGGCAGTCGATGTCCCGCCCGACCAGGCCGACGCCATGTTCCACGTCTACGACGGCGGTGGCATGCGCGCGATCGGCCCGGCCTTGCTGGTGCGCAAGAGCCTGGCCGACCGGGTGTCCGCCACCGCTTCGTACTACGTGGACGCGATCAGCAACGCGTCGATCGACGTGGTCACCACCGCCAGTCCTTTCAAGGAGACGCGCACCGAGTTCGGCCTGGGCGTCGACATGGCGGTTCGGGACTCGATGTTGACGGTCGGCATGACGAGCAGCCGCGAGCCCGACTACAGCGCCGACACGGTCAGCCTGGATGTCGCACAGGAAGTGTTCGGCGGCCAGTCGACGGTCAACCTCGGTTTCTCGCGCGGCAGCGACAAGGTCGGCAAGTCGAGCGAACCGCAGTTCGACGAGACCGCACGCCACTGGTTATACCGCGTCGGCCTGACCCAGATCCTGACACCGCGCTGGCTGGTCAGCGCCAACCTGGAGGCCGTGTCCGACGAAGGTTACCTGGGCAGCCCCTACCGCGCAGCGCGTGTCTTCGGTGCCTATGTCCCGGAGCGTTTGCCGCGCACGAGGTCGAGCCGCGCCATCAAGCTGCGCACGATCACCAGCGTGGGTGAGGTGTCGTCGGTTCGTGCCGAGGTCCGCTACTTCTGGGACAGCTGGGACATCCGATCGAACACCGTCGAAGTCGGTGGCAGTCGCTACTTCCAGGGCCGGACCTGGCTCGCCGACGCCTACCTGCGCCACTACAGCCAGAGTGCCGCGCTCTTCTACAGCGACAACGCGAGCACCGAAACCACCTATCTGACACGCAACCGCCAGTTGAGTGCGTTCAACAGCGTCGGGCTGGGCGGCCGGGTCACCTACGCCGTCGCGAACGCGCCGGCACGCTTGAACCTCAAGGTGGTCGGTGCCTACGAGTTCAAGCGCTTCGACTTCAACGGCTTCACCGACCTCCGCAATGGCCAGCCCTATGCCCACAACGCCCATGTCCTTCAGCTCCTGGTCTCGTCGAGTTTCTGAGCTCGTGCTTGGCGCACTGGCGCTGTGCGCCCTGCCCGCGCTGGCGCAGGACAAGCTGCCGGCAGCGCAAGCCCTGGACACCCGCATCCAGGACGTCAAGGCCGAGGTCATCCAGCTCAACCGCGATCTGCTCGTGCTCGAGGAAGAGCTGCTCTTTCCCGCCAACACCCAGGTCGCGGTGTTCCTGTCGATGGACGTCGGCAAGCTGTTCGAGCTCGAATCAGTCCAGCTCAAGCTCGGTGACAAGGTGGTTGCCAACCACCTGTACACGCCGCTCGAGGTGCAGGCCCTGCACCGCGGTGGCGTGCAGCGCCTGCACCTGGGCAATCTGCGCAGCGGCGAGCACGAGCTGACCGCCTTCTTCACCGGCCGCGGCCCGCACGAACGCGACTACCGGCGCGGCGCGACGCTCAAGTTCGACAAGGCCACCGGCGCCAAGTACATCGAGCTGCGCATCCACGACAAGCTGGCCAAGCTGCAACCCGAATTCGAGGTCAAGGTCTGGCAGTGAAACGGGTCCTGTCCATCATCGCCCTGTCCACCCTGGTGGCCGGCCCGGCCGTCGGCGGCGAGGTGCGTGCGCCGCATTGGGGCGACGTGCTGTTCAACTTCTACCAGGGCAAGGACTTCCAGGCCGTGACGACGTTGATGGCGTCACAGCAGTTCGACCGCCTGCCGCCGCATGCCGACGAGGGCGAGGCCCTGCGCGGCGGCCTGCTGCTGTCCTACGGCTTGCACCGCGATGCCGAAGTCATCTTCACGCGCCTGGCCGAGCAGGGCACGACACCCGCGATGCGCGACCGGGCCTGGTACACCCTGGCCAAGATCCGCTGGCAGCGCGGCCTCGGCGCCGATGCCGCGAGCGCGCTGGCCAAGGTCGCGGCGCCCTTGCCGGGCGGGTTGCAGGAAGAGCGGCAGCTGCTCGATGCCCAGCTGCGCATCGCGGCGGCCGACTACGCGGGCGCGGCGAACGTGCTCGGCGCCCTGGCGGCCGACACCAAGGGCACGCCCTATGCCCGCTTCAACCTGGGTGTGGCCCTGGTGCGCACCGGCGACCTGGCCCGCGGCGGGCAATGGCTGGCGGGCCTGGGCAAGATGCCGGCGGCCGACGAAGAACAACGCAGCCTGCGCGACAAGGCCAACCTCGCGCTCGGTTTTGGCGCACTGCAAGACGATCAACCGGCGCTCGCACGTGAGCATCTGCAGCGTGTGCGCCTGCATGGGCCGTATGCCAACAAGGCCCTGCTCGGTTTCGGCTGGGCCGCCGCCAAGCTCGAGCAGCCCGGGCTCGCACTCGTGCCGTGGCAGGAACTGAGCACCCGTGACGCGAGTGACCCGGCAGTGCTCGAAGCGCGCCTTGCGGTGCCCTATGCCTATGCCGAACTGAAGGCCTACGGGCAGGCCCATGAGGGCTATCGACAGGCCATCGCCGCCTACGACCGCGAGATCGATGCGCTCGACCAGACGATTGTCGCGGTGCGCGTGGGCAAGCTCGTCGATGCCTTGCTGGACAGGAACCCCGGCGCCGACCTCGGATGGCTCTGGAAGGCCGAGACCGTACCCGACATCCCGCACCCGTCGCAACTCGCGCCGCTGCTCGCGTCGCACGCGTTCCAGGAAGCGCTCAAGGACCAGCGCGATCTGCGCTTCCTGCTCGCCAACCTGCAGCGCTGGGCGGACGATCTCGGCAGTTTCGGCGACATGCTCGACAACCGCCGCACCGGCTACGCCGAGCGGCTGCCCGTTGTTCGAGCCGAGGCCCGCAAGGTCCATCTGGGCGCACTTCGACAGCGCCGCGGCGAGTTGAGCGAGGCACTCGCCGCGGCCGAACGCCAGGCCGATGGCCGCGCGCTCGCCGACGCATCCGAACGCGCGCTCATCGAGCGCCTGGCACGTGCGCAGGCAATGCTGGCATCCCTGCCACCGGACGAGCGCAGCGCCACCGCGCGCCAGCGCGCCGAACGGATAGCAGGTGCCCTGACCTGGCAACTGGCGCGCCAGCACCCGGCGCGGATCTGGGAGGCGAAGAAGTCCCTGCGCAGCATCGACGAATCGCTGGCCGAGGCCGAGCGGCGCGATGCGGCGCTGGCCCAGGCGCAACGCGACGAGCCGGCCCGCTTCGACCGCCTGGCCGGGCGTATCGCGGCCCTGGCCAAACAACTGCAGGTGCAGATCCCGCGTGTTGCCGCGTTGCGCGGCGAGCAGCAACTGGCCTTGCAGGAGATGGCCGTGACCGCCCTGCTGACGCAGAAGTCGAGGCTGGTGGAGTACGGCGCGCAAGCGCGCTTCGCGGTCGCCCAGTTGCAGGACCGGGCCACGGTCGCCCGGGTGAAAACCGATGCCACGCCGCGTTGACGCCGGTCATTGGATGGTCGGTGCCGTCGCCATCGCGGCGTTGGCCGGCTGCGCGAGCCCCAGGCGAGGCTCACCGGACAACGAACCCACGCTGGCCACCTTGGCCGACCGCAAGGTCACGGTTGCACCCGATGGTGGCGTGCAGGCCAGCCCCGAACAGGCCATCGCGGCCTACCGTGCCTTCCTCGCCGCTGCGCCCAACGCCATCCAGCGTGCCGAGGCGTCGCGCCGCCTGGGCGACCTCGAGATGGCCGTCACCGACGACCGCAGCGCACAGACCGGCGCGGCACCTGACTACCGCGCTGCCATCGCGCGCTACACCGACTACCTCCGCGCCTACCCGAAGGACCCGGGCAACCACCGCGTGCTCTACCAACTGGCACGTGCCCAGGAGCTGAGCGCGGACGCGCCATCGGCGCTCAGCACACTCGACCGCCTGGTCGCCGAATTCCCGGCCGCGCCCACCCTCGACGAAGTCCAGTTCCGGCGTGGTGAACTGCTCTTCACCGCGCGCCGCCATCCGGACGCAGAGCGTGCCTTCGCCGCAGTGCTGCGGGCCGAACCGGCGAGCCAGTTCAGAGAGCGCGCCCTTTTCATGCACGGCTGGTCGCTGTTCAAGCAAGGGCGGCTGGACGAGTCCCTGCACTCCTTCTTCGGCGTCCTCGAAGGCAAGCTCGCACCCGACGACGCGGGCACGCGCGAGGCCTTGACACGCGCCGACCGCGAACTGCTCGAAGACACCTTCCGCGTCACCAGCCTGGCTCTGCAGAACCTGCAGGGCGCCGCGTCGATCCCGGCCTACGTCACGACGTCCCGGCGCCAGGTCTTCGAGCCCCAGGTCTACAGCCACCTGGCCGAGCTCTACCTGAAGCAGGAACGCATCAAGGACGCTGCCGACAGCCTCGCCGCGTTCGCGCGTGTTCGCCCGCTGCACGCCCAGGCGCCGGTCTTCCTGTCGCACGTGATCGAGATCCACGAGAAGAACGGCTTTGCCGCGCTGGCGCTGCAGTCGAAGAAGGACTACGTGGCCCGTTACGGCCTGGACAGCGGATTCCAGAGCGCCAACCCCGAGGTCTGGCAGTCGGCCCAGCCCTTTGTCAAGACCCACCTGGCCGAACTGGCGCGCCACCACCATGCGCTGGCGCAGAAGAGCCGCAGCGGCGAAGATGTGGACGAAGCCGTGCGCTGGTATCGCGCCTGGCTGGCGTCGTTCCCGAACGAACCCGAAGCCGCCCAGAGCCGCTTCCTGCTCGCCGAACTCCTGTACGAGAACGCCCGCTACGACGACGCCGCGACGGCCTACGAACAAGTCGCCTACGACTACCCGCTGCACGCGCGCAGCGCCGACGCCGGCTACGCCGTGTTGCTGGCGCAGACCAAGCTGGAGCAGGCCGCAACCGACCCCGCGGGGCTGCAGCGCGTCGGCGTGGCACGTGCGCTGCGCTTCGCCGACGCCTTCCCGGTCGACCCGCGCACCGGCCCGGTGCTGACCCACGCTGCCGAGACGCTGTTTGCCCTCAAGGACAGCAAGGCCGCGGTCGACGTCGCCGAGCGGGTGCTCGCGCTGAAACCACCAGCGCCCGACGCGCAACGCCGCGTCGCCTGGACCGTCGTCTCGCACGGCGCCTTCGAGCGCGCCGACTTCCTGCTGGCGGAGGCCGGTTACAGGCAGGTGCTCGCCCTGACACCCGCCAGTGACAAGGCCCGCGCGGAAGTCGATGAACGTCTCGCGGCATCGATCTACAAGCAGGGCGAAGCGGCCCGGTCGGGCGGCCAGCTGCGCGACGCGGTCGCCCATTTCGACCGGGTCAGCGCACTTGGCTCGGCCACCAGCGTGATGGCGCCCGCGCAGTACGACGCGGCGGCCACGCTGATCGCGCTGAAGGACTGGCCCGGCGCCACGCGTGCGCTGCAGGACTTCCGCCAGCGCTTCCCCGGCCACGCGCTCGCTGCCGAGATCCCGGCCAAACTCGCGCTGGCCCATCTGGAGCAGCAGCAGTGGGGCCCCGCCGCCGCCGAGCTCGAGCGGATGGCGCCGGCCCTGGGCGACGCCGCCGCGGCGCGCGACGCACATTGGCAGGTCGCCGAGCTGTACGCCAAGGCCGGCCAGCGATCCGACGCGCAACGGGCCTTCGAGCGTTATGTCGCGTCGCACCCGCAGCCGCTGGCACCTGCCATCGATGCGCGCCAGCAACTCGCCGACTTCGCCCGCCAGGCGGGCGACCGCAAGACCGAACTGTCGTGGTTGAAGGCGATCCAGCAAGCCGACCGCAGTGGCGCCGACGAACGCAGCGAGCGCACCCGCACACTCGCCGCGCGGGCCACGCTGCAGCTGTCCGAACCGGTGTTCGAGTCTTATCGTCAGTTGCGCCTGGTCGAGCCGCTGCAGCGCAGCCTGAAACTCAAGAAGGCCAGGCTCGAGGAAGCGTTGCAAGCCTGTGCCACGCTGTCCGAATACGGCGTCACCGAGGCCGTCACCGCCGCCGCTTTCCACAGCGCTGCCCTGTACCAGCATTTCGGTCAGGCCATGATGCAGTCCGAGCGCCCGCGCAAGCTGAGCCGGGCCGCGCTCGAGCAGTACAACGTCATGCTCGAGGAGCAGGCCTTTCCGTTCGAGGAAAAGGCCATCGAGCTGCACGAGGCGAACGCGCGGCGCGCTGCCGACGGCCTTTACGACGACTGGGTCCAGCGCAGCTTTGCCGCCCTGGCCACGCTCAAACCCGCGCGTTATGCCAAGGCCGAACGCGGCGCGGTCACGGCGACGCTGGCCGAGCTCGAGCAGCGTGGTGCCAGCGACGCGGCCGGCTGGACTGCGCTCGGCGTCGCGCGCCGTCGCCAGGGCCAGTTCAAGGGCGCGCGCGACGCCTACGACCAGGCGCTGGCGCTCAACCCCATGCATGCCGACGCCCTGCTCGACCAGGCCATCCTGCACGACCTCTACCTGGGCCAACGTGCGCGCGCACTCGATCTCTACCAGGGCTATCTGGCCCTGCTGCCGAGCGGCGACGCGACGGTGTCGAAGTGGGTCGCCGACCTGAAGACGCGCAGGGACCCGCCGATCACCGTCAGTCGCAAGGAGGGCCGCCCATGAACCCCCGCATCGGATGCGCCTTGCTGGTCGCGCTCGGCAGCGCGGCATCGGCCCAGGACCGCGCCGCCATCGACCGCACGCAGATCATCGGCAACCGCGAGTTGCCCAAGGTGCTCTACATCGTGCCGTGGAAGAAGCCGCTGCCCGGTGAGCTGTCGTCGCGCCCCCCGGTCAGCGTGATCGACGAGGTGCTCGCACCGCTCGACCGCGACGAATTCCGCCGCCAGCTCAGCTTCAACGCGCAACTGGCCAAGTCCATTCCCACGTCAACCGCATCGCCCCCCGCCCCCAAGGAGATTCAGAAATGAACGGATTCGAGTTCGCCGTCAAGTTCGTCCAGGACTCAGGCATGTTCATCTACATCAGCATGCTGATCATGGCGGTCGGGCTGTCGATCGCCATCGAGCGCCATCTGTTCCTGCGCCGCACGCGCAGCGAGAACCGCAAGCTCTGGGACCAGATGCTGCCGATGCTCCAGGGCGGCAAGTTCAGCGAAGTGCATGGTGTCGCCCAGGCCTCGCACGCCGCGATCGGCAAGATCGTGCACAACGGTCTGACCCGCATGCAAAGCGCACGCCGGCGTGAGGACATCGACGCCGCGATGGAGGAAGGCATGATGGAGATCGTGCCGCGCCTGGAAAAGCGCACCCACTACATCGCAACCTTCGCCAACGTCATCACGCTGGTCGGCCTGCTCGGCACCATCATCGGTCTCATCAAGGGCTTCACTGCAGTGGCCCAGGTCGATCCGGCGAGCAAGGCCGAGATGCTGGCGTCGAGCATCTCGATCGCGATGAACAACACCGCGTTCGCGCTCATGGTGGCGATCCCCTTCCTGCTCATCCACGCCTTCCTGCAGGCGCGCACGACCGAGATCGTCGATGGTCTCGAGGCGGCCAAGATCAGCTTCCTGAACCTGGTCCAGCGCCTGGCGCCGGAGCCGGCGAACCAGAGAGCCGGCTGATCATGCGAGTCCGCCGCCTGCACAAGAAGCCGGCCGAGCTGGAGGTCACGGCCTTCATCAACCTGATCGTCGTGCTCGTGCCCTTCCTGCTGTCGACCGCCGTGTTCACGCGCATGTCGGTGCTGGAGTTGTCGTTGCCAGCCGCGGCTGCGCCCGGCCTTGAGACCCTGAAGGCCGAGAAGCTGCAGCTCGAGATCGTGATCCGACCGAACGCGCTCGAGGTCGGTGACAGGGTCGGCGGCCTGATCCAGCGCATCCCCGACACCGCCAAAGGTCACGATGTGGTCGCGCTCGGCACCCTGCTGCAGCAGGTCAAGGCCAGGTTCCCCGACGAGAAGCAGGCCAGCGTGCTGGCCGAGACCGACACGCCCTACGAGCAGATCGTGCACGTGATGGATGCGGTGCGTGAACACCGCGAATTGCAGGGCCGCGACGTGCACGAACTGTTCCCCGAGATCGCGGTCGGCGACGCACCGGCACGTGCGAGCGCACCATGACCCCTTTGCAGAAACGCGCCGCACGCGGCGAGCGCAACAAGCAGGGCCTGGACATGAACCTGGTCGCGCTGATCGACATCTTCACGATCCTGCTCTTCTTCCTGCTCTCCAGCGCCAATGGCATCGAGAGCCTGCCGGCCCACAAAGGCGTCAAGCTGCCGACATCGGTGGTCGAGGCCGAGCCCAAGCCGACCGTTGTCGTCGCGATCAGTGCCGACCAGATCCTGGTCGACGGCCGGGTGATCGCGAGCGTGGCCGAGGTCATGGGCGCCGAGGGTGATCTGATTGCGTCACTGCAAGCCGAGTTGAGCCAGACCCGCAGGCAGCCCTCTGCATCGAAGACGCTGACGATCATGGGCGACAAGGACATCCCCTACCGGCTGCTGCGCAAGGTGATGGTGACCGCCGCCCAGGCCGAGTACGTCGACGTCGCCTTCGCGGTGCGCAACGAGGTCTGATCGTGACGACCGCCTCTGCCCTCTCCTTCCGCCACGGCGTGCTCGCGTGGTCTGCCAGCGCGGCCGACGAACAGCGGTTTCACCGCATCCAGCAGTGGGTGCTGGGCACGACGGTCGTGTTGTGCGCGGTGCTGCTGCTCGCGCCGGTGCGTGAGCCCGACCCCGCGCCGGCACCGGCGCCTCCGACTCGCATCGCCAAGCTGCTGCTGCCGCCTGCAGCGCCGTTGCCGGTCAAGCCGGCTGCCAAGCCACCCGCGCCGCCGCCGCAGAACGCCGTGGCGCAGAAAGAAGCACCGATCCCGGTGGCCAGACCCAAGCCGCAGCCCGCCTCGGTGGCCGCCGCACGCAACCCGGTCAAGGGCCAGGCGCCGGGAGAGAACCTCGAGTCGGCGCGCCGGATCGCCTCTGGCGTCGGACTGCTCGCGATGAAGGACCAGATCCACCAGCTCAGCGCCGCACCTGTCGCGGTGCAGCTCAATGCCGAGATCAAGCCCGGCCCCGGCGTCGGGGCGGGCAGTGGTCCCGGCGTGGGCGCCGGCACCCAGGCCGGGGTCCCGACGCGCGCGATGATCACCTCGACCGCAACCCGGGGCAGCGGCGGCATCGCCACCGGCGCCTACAGCCGCGACACCGGCGGTGGCGGCCTCGCAGGCCGCGCCACGACCCTGGTCGAAGGCTCGATCGGCGGAGGCGGTGGTGGGGGCCCGGGCGGTGGTGCGGGCGGTGGCACTGCAGCCGGGGGCGACGGCAGCGGCGTCGGCAAGGCCGGTGGCGCGCTCAAGCGCAGTGGCAGTGGCAAGGCCTCACGGTCGATCGAGGAGATCCGCCTCGTGTTCGAGCGCCACAAGGGCGCCATCTACGCGCTCTACAACCGCGCCTTGCGCGACGAACCCGGTCTGCAGGGCAAGGTCGTGCTCGAGCTCAGGATCGCGCCCAGCGGCGAAGTGATCGACTGTCGCGTGATCTCGAGCGACCTGGCCGCCGCCGAACTGGAACGCAAGCTCACCGCCCGCGTGCGCAGTTTCGAATTCGGCAACAAGGATGTCGACACGATGGTCGTGTCGTGGCCGGTGGACTTCCTGCCGTCGTGAATCCGGCCCGCCCGGCCGGGCCCGGCCTCAGCGCCAGGGGCGCAGCCAGTTCGAACGTCCGCGCGCGCGCGCGCTCGGCCCGCGCAGCACCATCAGGTTGGTCGTCAGGTACAGCGCGTTGAGCATCCGGCTCGCCCGCTCGAGCCCCATGCCGGGCCAGTGCGCCACCTCGTCCAGCGTCGCGGACTCACGGTGCAGGCGGGCCACCGCGGCGCCCACGACCCCGGACGAAACGACTGGCCCCGCACCATCGGGCTCGCGCCGCAGGGCCCGGTAGCTCGTCTTGCCGGCGATCTCGTCGAGCAGCCGCGTCCGGGGACCGAGCATCGCCAGACGCCAGAGCAGGGGGGCCAGCGGCCGGTAGTGCGCGAGATCGGCGACCCGGTCGTTGCGCCAGTGGCCCGGGGGCCGCACACCAGGCGGTTCGATCGACAGCAGACGCACGGTGCCGATTCCCTGCGCCGTGTTGGCCACGAAGTCGTTCGGTGAATGCACCGTCGTCTGCTCCGGAAACAAGGTCAGCGGCCAGACCAGGCGCTCGCGTTCGACCAGCAGCAGCGCCGGCTCACGGTGGCGAATGCAGGCGGCCACGACTTCGAGCAGGTCCAGCCCCAGGCGACTGGTCTCGACCCGCCCGAGCTCGGCCGTCAGCGTGGTCGACAGCACCGTTTCGCGTGACAGCGGCGTGAAGCCGCTGGTGCCCGTCAGCGCGCACATGCGCTCGTATTCGCTCAGGCGCCAAAGGGTGGATTCTTCGAAGTCGCGCATCGTGACGCTCAACGCCAGCCCGCGCGATAGGGCGCGTGCGGTGCAGGGTCGGGCACTCGGGGCGTTTTGGACATGGTGTTCGCGATTGGGGGCGCGTCGGCGCAATATACGTCGAACAACGCGGATGTCAGCTCTTTGTACCCCATCCGACCCCCTAAGACCCGCAGTCCACCGAGACAATCCAAATGCCTACCGAACGCATCGAATTCCCAGGCAGCCAGTCAACCATGCTGGCAGGCCGCCTGGACCTGCCCGACGCCGCTCCCCGCGCCTGGGCGCTGTTTGCGCATTGTTTTACCTGCTCGAAGGACAGCAAGGCCGCCGCCTTCATCGCGCGCGCACTCGCGCAGCATGGTTTTGGTGTGCTGCGCTTCGACTTCACCGGCCTCGGCGGCAGCGGGGGCGACTTCGCCAACACGCATTTCAGCTCCAACATCGACGACCTCGTGGCGGCGGCCGACTGGCTGCGTGCCAGCCACGCGGCGCCGGCGCTGCTGGTCGGTCACTCGCTCGGCGGTGCCGCCGTGCTGGCCGCGGCGAGTCGGGTGCCCGAGTGCAGGGCCGTGGCCACTCTGGGTGCGCCCTTCGACCCTCAGCATGTGACGCAGCAGTTCGGGGCTGGCCTGGCCGTGATCGAGTCCGAGGGCGAAGCAACGCTGCAGCTGGGGGGCCGCCCGTTCACCATTCGCCGCGGCTTCATCGACGATCTGGCCGGACAATCCCAGCTCGAACGGATCCGCAATCTGCGCCGTGCGTTGATGGTGCTGCACGCGCCGGGCGACGATGTGGTCTCGGTCGACAGCGCACGCCAGATCTTCGAGGCGGCCCGCCACCCGAAGTCCTTCGTCTCGCTGGACGATGCCGACCACCTTCTCAGCCGAGCCGAAGACGCGCGCTTTGCGGCCGATCTGATCGCCGTCTGGGCGGCGCGCTACCTCCCCCAAGCTTGAACCGGAGCAAGGGCGAAGCACATGCTAAAAGGGTTGCATCAGTTGCCGCTACACAAAGGAGAACCCCATGGCCGTTGCCAAAGTCATTGAAATCATCGCCAGCAGCAAGACCAGCTTCGACGACGCGATCAAGCAGGGCGTCGCACGGGCCAACGACACGGTCAGCAACGTGACGGGGGCATGGGTCAAGGACCAGACGGTCAACGTCGAAGGCGGCAAGATCGCCGAGTACCGCGTGGTCCTCAAGGTCACCTTCTTGCTCAAGGCCCCAGGCGGCGCCAAGAAGAAGTAGTCAGCGACCCGGCAGGTCCACTGTCACGCTGCGGCCGCCGTAGCCATGCTGCTTGTCGCGCGCCTGGACGCTCACCTGGCGCACGCCCCGGGGTATCTTGACCCCGTACAGGTCGCGCGTGAAGGGCTGCTCGCCGGCATGGTCGTGCCACAGGGTGCGTTCACCGAATGTCGTGCCGTCGGGGCCCCGCACGCGGAACCCGTCGGCGTAGCGCTGCGGCGTGTCATAGGGCGACGACACGGTCGCGTCGAAGTCGAAACGATCGGGGCCGGCCGCCCGCACGCGCACCTCCAGGACGTCGGGAAACTGCTGGGCGCTGGCGGCCACGGCCGTCGCACCGACGGTGGCCAGCACGGCCCCGAACCAAAGACGTCGTGACATCGGCATCGCTGTTCTCCACGTTTGGTGTCGCACCGGATCCGAATTCGGCCCGACACGTTGACTCGCCGATGATCGCCCATGCACACCATCCCAGTTCCGCGTGGGCTCACTGGGGCTGTGCCAAGATCGCACGATGACAACGAACAAGGTAGCCCTCGTCATCGGTGGCGGCAGTGGCATGGGGGCGGACGCAGCACGCCGGCTGGCCGAGGACGGATTCCAGATCGCGATCCTGTCCTCATCCGGCAAGGGCGAGGCGCTGGCGAACGAGCTGGGCGGCATCGGCGCCACCGGCAGCAACCAGTCGATCGCCGACCTGCAAGCCCTGGTCGACGCCGTCATGGCGCGCTGGGGCCGCATCGACGCACTGGTCAACGGTGCCGGCCATGGGCCACGTGCCCCGGTGCTCGAACTGAGCGACGACGACTGGCACCGCGGCCTCGACGTCTACCTGCTCAACGTCGTGCGCGCCACGCGCATCGTCGCGCCGCTGATGGTGGCGCAGAAGTCCGGCAGCATCGTCAACATCTCGACCTTCGCGGCCTTCGAACCCGACCCGGTGTTCCCGACCTCGGGTGTGTTCCGGGCCGGCCTGGCCGCCTACACCAAGCTGTTCGCAGACCGCTACGCGCCCGACAACGTGCGCATGAACAACGTGCTGCCCGGATTCATCGACAGCCTGCCCGAGAAGGCCGAGTTCCGCACCCGCATCCCCATGGGGCGCTATGGCCGCATGCGCGAGATCTCGGACGTGATCGCCTTCCTGGCCTCGCCAGGTGCGGGCTACATCACGGGCCAGAACCTGCGCGTGGACGGCGGCATCACGCGCTCGGTGTAGGGCCTGCGCCGACATCGCTTGGCCGCGCAGCCAGGCGCCACAGCGACGTCACCTCTGCCGCCCGCGCCTGGTGCAGCGCATCGTCCGGATCGAGCGCCTTCGGATGGCGCGGCCGTACATCGAGCCGGTCCAGCACCTGCAGTCCGGCGTCCTCGAACAGCGCCAGCAACTCGGCCCGCGTTCGCAGGCCGAGGTGCTCGGCCAGATCGGACAGGATCAGCCAACCCTCGCCAGCAGGCGCCAGGTGGTCGGCCAGGCCCTGCACGAATCCGCGCAGCATGCGGCCGTCCTCGTCGTAGAGCGCCGCTTCGACCGGTGCGCTCGGCCGCGCCGGCAACCAGGGCGGGTTGCAGACCACGAGATCGGCCCGGCCTTCGGGAAAGAGATCGACGTCCAGCAGCGACACACGATCCTGCACACCGAGCCGCTCGACGTTGTCGCGCGCGCAGGCGAGTGCGCGCGGATCCAGGTCGGTTGCCACGACCTTGGCGACCCCGCGCCGCGCCAGCAGGGCGGCCAGCACGCCGGTGCCGGTACCGATGTCGAAGGCCGTCAGCGTGGACGCCGCTGCCGGCAACGGCGCCTTTGCCACCAGGTCCAGGTACTCGCCCCGCACCGGCGAGAAGACTCCGTAGTGAGGATGGATCCGGTTGCCGGGCGGCGCGCCCAGTGCGGCGATTTCGACCCCCGTGCGACGCCACTCGGCCGCGCTCGCAACGCCAAGCAACTCGCGCAGCGACACCACCGATCGACCTTGGTCGGGCGCGCCGTCACCCCAGGCCCAGATGCAGGCCTGCCGCCAGTCCGGCGCCCGCCGCAGCGCCACGCCGTAGTCGGCCTCGACCGGCACCAGCACGGACGCCAGCACGCGCGAGCGCTGCGCCCTGGCCATTCGATGCAGATGGAAGCGCTGCGCTGGCGACTCCACCTGCGCCGCCGGGCGGCGCTTGCGCCGGGCGGGCCGGTCGACGCGCCGGATCAGCGCCTGCAGCAGATGGCGTGCGTTCTGGAAGTCGCCGTGCCACAACAGCGCCGTGCCTTCGCAGGCCAGCCGGTAGGCGCGGTCGGCGGGCAAGGTGTCGTCCGCGACGAACACGCGCGCCGGTGGCGCTGCGCCGCGCTCCGATCGCCAGCGGGCCTGAAAGTCCTGCCCTTGCTCGGTCCAGTGCAGGACCGGGTCGGGCAGCGTTTGCACCGCCAGAACCCGGGTCAACGCTTGCTGCCGGGAATCGGGTCGCCCGAGTCGCGTTCCGCGACCGCCTGCTTGAACCCCACCTGCTCGGCACGCTGCTTGAACCACACACCCTCCGGACTGTGGCGTGCCATGCCGTCGAACAGGGTCGCCATCGTCTGCGTGCCGGCCAGCCCCATCTGCTCATAGGCCTGGTTGACGAGCAGCTTCATCATCGCCAACTGGTTCTTGGGCACGCCGCGGATGCGGTCGGTGAGCTTGCGCACCGCGTCGTCCAGTCCTGCGGCGGGCACCGCGTCGAAGACGAGGCCGATCTCCTTGGCGCGCTTGCCATCGATCAGGTCGCCGGTGAACAGCATGTGCTTGGCCTTCTCGGCGCCCAGGCGGTAGACCCACATCGCGGTCGTCGGGCAGCCCCAGACACGCGCCGGCGGATACCCGATGCGCGCGTGCTCGTCCATCACGATCAGGTCGCTGCACAGCGCGATGTCGCTGCCGCCCGCAATGGCGTCGCCGTGCAGTCTGGCGATCACCGGCTTCGGGCAACGCCAGATCGACATGAAGCGCTGCGTGCAGCGCTGCATGAAGCGGTGATCGATCATCGGATCCCAGGGCATGTCCTGGATGCCCGGGTTCGGGCCCGCCGATTCGGCGAACTCCTTCAGGTCGTAGCCGCCGCAGAAGCCACGCCCGGCGCCTGTGAGCACGACGACATGGACGCTGTCGTCGTCACCGGCATACTCGAACGCCGCGGCAATGTCGTCCGGCATCGTGAGGTGAATCGCGTTGAAGCGTTCCGGCCGGTTGAGCGTGATCGTCGCCACGCGGTCGCTGGCTTCGTAGAGAACGGATCCGAATTCCAACGGGAACCTCCTGGTCGATGGGTCAGCGCTCGGCCTGGTGGCAGACCGCCTCGACGTTGTGTCCGTCAGGGCCGATGACAAACGCGCCGTAGTAGTCCGGGTGGTAGATCTCGCGCAGGCCCGGCGCGCCATTGTCGCGTCCGCCTGCCTTCAGGGCTGCTGCGTGAAATGCACGCACCTGGGCCCGGTCGTCCGCGCTGAAGGCAAGGTGCATGGGCCCGTTGGCCGCAGCACCGGGGCCGAACCAGAATTGCGGTCGACCTTCGCGGCCAAGACCGACCCAGCCCCGCACCTCCTTGACGACGCTGATCCCGAGCGGCGCCAAGGCCGCCGAGAAGAAGCGCTTGCTGGCCTCGACGTCGCTGACGCTCAGGCCGATGTGGTCCAGGATCATGGAGCCCCTCCTTGCGCGACGAACGGCGTCGCGAGGCTTCGACTCTATCGGGGTCGGTGCGGGGCGTCGACCGTCGCGATCGGTGGCCGCCGATTCCCATCCGGACGCGGCGCAACACGTGACGCGTCACGGCTGCGTCGACGCGCTGTTCAGCGCGAGGCCTCGACCATGTAGCGCACAGCGGCCTTCACGTCGTCGTCGTTCAGGCTCGATCCACCGCGCGCAGGCATGGCGCCCTTGCTGCCGGTGAAGCCCTCGATCGCGTGCTTGAAGAGCAGCGCTTCGCCCTGCGCGGCGCGGATGTCCCAGTCCGCCTTGTCGCCGATCTTGGGCGCACCGGCCACGCCGGTCGCATGGCACAGGGCGCATGCCTTGCCGTAGGCCGCCTTGCCAGCCTCATTGCTGGCCATCTCGGCGGCCGGGGCCGCTGGTGCGGCTGCAGGTGCTGCCTCCGTGGTCGGCGCAGGCGCCGGGGCGGCAGCGGGCGCGGGGGCGTCGGGCTTGCCACAGGCCGCGAGGCTCAGGACGGCGGCGGCCGCCAGAAGGGTCAGGGGGGTTCTCATGGACTGGATCTCAATGCTACAGGTTGGTCGAACTTGGTTGGCGCATTCGCGCTTCAGACCCGCATTGTTGCCTGCCAAGTAGAAAGCTCCTGCGGCGCAGGCAGTGCGTGCACGAATCAGGGCACGGACCGCGCGCTCCCGGCCGGCACGGGATGCCGGTAGATCCGCCATGGCGCGCCTCGAAACAAGCGCTCGGTCTCGAACACTGCGCCCACCGCCAACGCCAGGCGGATCGAAGCCTGGTTGGCCGCATTGATGAAACTGATCGGCATCACCGGGCCGAGGTGCGCGGCGGCCATCGCCTGTACCGCGCGCACGGCCTCCGACGCAAAGCCCTGACCCCAGTGACGGCGGACCAGCGCCCACTTGATCTCGGGCTCGGGCCAGTCGTTGGGATACCAGAGCCCGGCGGTGCCGAGCACGGCCTGCGATGATTTCTCGACGATCGCGTACGGGCCGTAGCCGCGCAGGCCCCAATGACCGACCATGCTCGCCATCGCGCGCCAGCTCTCCCCTTCGGTCAGCACCCGCCCGAACGTGAAGGCCGTGCACTCCGGGTCCGAGTAGTGCGCGTGCATGGCTGGCCAGTCCTCGTGCCGGAACTGCCGCAGCGTGAGGCGGGCCGTGTCGAGTGACGCCGGAACGGTCATTCGGGTCGGATCGGGTGCCTGGGTCACGCCATGTTCAGCGGCCAAAGACCGTGCAGCAAGGCCACGATCCACAGGTTGCCGCTGCGGCGGTAGAGCAGACCGAAGAACAGGCCGATGGCGAAGACAGCCGCGACCGACTGCCAGCGCAACCCGTCGGGTCCGAGCAACTGGGCGAAGTGCAGCGGCCCGAAGGTGAAGACCAGGTTCGCGCCCCCGATGCCGACGCTACTCCCGAAGCGGCGCACCAGTTCGGTCTGCAGCCAGCCCCGGTAGACGAACTCCTGCACGCCCCCCCACAGCATCCCCGTTGCCACCGAGTACAAGAGAAAACCCGCGCCACCGTGCAGCGACAGCAGGGCCATCAGATGATCCCGGAACACGAGGCTGAACACGACCACCGCGAGCGGGATGACCTGCATCGCATACAGGCGTTCACGGCGAGACCAGCGCGACCAGGGACGCAGACCGATGTCGGCCCAGGCGGCGCGCACAAAGGTCAGGTGGACGGCCATGAACGCGGCCAGCAATGCCAGCACGAACACCAGGTTGGCCAGCGGCAGACCGCGCAGACCTGCGGCGTCCAGACCCTGTCTCAGGCCGTAGAAGCAGCCGAAGCCGACCGCGGCAAACGCGACCAGCATGCGCCGCCCGGTCGCGGCGGGATAGCTTGAATCTCCGACCGGCCCGAAGGTCAGGGCCTGCGCAGCGAGCGAATCGCGCGCGAGTGACGCCAGCGTGGGGCGAAGCGCCGTCATTCCCGCCCAGAACCCCGGTCGCGCCGGACGTAGGCCACGACGGCCCAGCCCGACAACAGCAGCAGCAAGGGGTAGAACAGCAGCAGATCGACCCGGATGTTGCACTCACCGGAGCACAGGATGCGCAGTTGAATCGCCTGCTCATAAGCGCAATAGGCGAACCACGCCAAGGCCGCCACCAGCACGGGCGTCCGCCTGACGCGCGAATACAGGACCGTGAACACCACCGCCGGCACCAGCGCCAGCAACGGCCATCCGATGAACACACCGAGCATATCGACCATCTTCAGCCCCCTCCTTGTTCGAGGCCGGGAGACCCCGCCATCAGCCGCCTGTGTCGGCACTTGTCAGCTGACGCCACAGGTGCAGCTTGGACTTGTAGCCACCCGGGGTCAGGATGGCCATCGGCTCGGTCCCGAAGACCTCGAACCCGGCCGATCGATAGAGCCCGATCGCAGACTCGTTGCCTTCGGTCACGGTGAGTTGCAGCAGGCGAATGCCGTCGCGCATCTGCGCACGTTGCACCGCAGCATCCAGCAGCGCCCGCCCCAGCCCCAGACCTCGACATGGGTCACGCACGTACATCCCGATGAGCAGCCCCTTGTGCCGGGTCTTGGGCTTGGCCGAGAACTCGATCGCGACCGCGCCGACGAGTTCACCGCCACGCTCGGCCCCGAAGGCGACGCTCAACCCGCCAGGGTGGGCGATGCGCATCGCCCACCATTCCTCGGGCTCGGCGGCCCTCTCCTGTGGCGTCGACGTGAAGGCATCCGCCGCATGCTCGTAGGCGTGCAGCATGAGGGCACGGTATTGCGTCGCATCGCGGGGCACGAGCACCCTGATCGTCGCAGCCACGGCGCCCGATGGTCCGACCTCGGTGTCCATCTAGGGAGACCCTTGAAGAACGGGACTGCCCTTGTCGAACACAACCCGCCAGGTGCCTGGAGCCTCGAGCCGCCAGATGGAGGTGAAGCGCGCCACCACCGTGCCGCTGGGATTGCGCACAGGACCCGAACTCAGCGCCAGGGTGCCCGAGGGCAGGACTTCGACCTCGTCCGGCTCCCACGAGAACGGGGCCTGCGGGCCCGAAAAGTAGCCCGCCCACCCCGCGCGAACCTGGGCCCGGCCGCGAAGCGGGGTTGCCGCAGAGAAGAAGACCGCCTCTTCGGAGACAAAGGCCGTGAAGGCCTCCAGGTCGCGCGCCGCCATGGTCCTGGCAAAGGCACGTTCGGCCGCCATGACTTCGGATCTGGCATCGATCGAGGCCGGCAGGGTCGGCGTCATGGCGCAGCCAGCTGCATGCAGCGCCAGAACGAGTACTGCGAAGAGCTTGAACATCGCCTTCTCACCGCACGTCGAAGCAACGAATGGACTCCAGGGCATCGGGCCCCGACACATGATGCCTCAAGGGCTCCGCTGGAAGCGTGACCGTGCGGCCCCCAGCAACAGTCGGGAGTAGATCCGGTGCAATCCCAGCAAGGCATGGAAAGCCCTGCCCAAACCGGACCTGCCGGTCCCCTTGCCAGCCGATCGAACAACCGCCGATCCGAAGTAGAGCCTGGTGCGCGCGCCCGACACCGCGACCGGCGCCACCATCAGCCAGGACTTCGTGCGCCCGGTGAAGTCCGCCAGCAGCAGTTGATCGGTGGTCCGTCCCTCGACGTGCCAGGCGGCAAACGAGTCCGAGACACCTTCGGCCAGCCGTCTGGCGTCGAGGTCCGACGACGGCCGCGCGGCGAACCATCGGAGCAAGGCGCGCTCGAGCCTGAACAGACGCGTCGTGTAGAAGGCTTCGACGAAGGCCGGCAAGGCGACCTCGCGCTCGACTTCGGTGACATAGCAGTCGGCGTAGGCGCCGGCGTCGCGGACGACTTGAAGCAGGGACGGATTCGGGACCTCGCACGGACCGACCGGACTCATCGCGGTGGGTTCCGGTGCCCGCCCGGCGCATCGGCCAGCGCCGCCCAGGCCTCAGGTTCGCCCGCAGTCGACACCGGCATCAATCGCCGGCGCTGTCGACCTGGATCAGTCCGGTCCCCTCGGGACGTTCGGACTGGCGCAGTCGTGACCTCGGTCTCGATCCCGAACGGACCTCGATGGTCAACGGCTCGACAGTGGTCCTTGCTGGCGGTGGCGCTCGCGGCAGCTCCACACGTTGCTGGCCTTCACGGACGGGGCGTTCCACCTTGATCGTGCCGAAGCTGCCGCTCGAAGGCTGGCCGGACTTCGACAACCCCGAAAGCGTCGTCGATCCTGCAAGGACGGACCACGTCTCGCGGGTCATGCGGTGTTCGTAGAAGTCGGCCATCCGGCCACTCTCGCAGGGTCGGCGCACGATCCGATCCTGACGATTCAGGCCAAGGCGGGTCAACAAGCGCAGCGAGCGCTCGTGGCCGGCGAGGCGGCGGCGATCAGCTCGTCGACGTCTGTGAATGAAAACACGACGTCGATGCATGCGCTGCCGAGTTCAAAGGTGTAGGTCCCGCGCCAAAAAGCGTGGTGGGTCCAGACGCCCATCTCGACCGTTCGCGGCGCCTGCGCGTAGGGCTGGAACCGGAACAGCGACACCCAGGCTCCAGTTTCGCGCTCGGCGGCCGATACAGCAGTCAGCTTGCCGCGTCTGGCGGCCTCGACGATCGTGTCGACCCGGTCCAGCACCGACCACTCGCTTTCGGGTTGCTCCCACAGGAGATATTCGTTGAACTGCGTGATTCGCGAGGCTGCAAAGAGCGGCCAGCGTCAGCCAACGCGACCTGTCGCAATGCCAAGCTAGGCGTGTAGATGCGCTCAAGACGATCCGTCAACTCATGAAAGTCCACCATGTTGTCGCTATGCTTGGTGTTCGCGAGCCGCTGGGATCGGTCTGCGAGTTCAAGGGATTGACATCGTTTGGTCCGCACTCTAACGCACGAATGCCAAAAGCATCGACCGTCATGTATCTTCCGCCCGACGATGCCGTTCTCGACGCCATCCGTGAAAGTGACCTGACTTCGGTCCTGAACGACATCGGCGAGGCCATCGCGTTTGTCGACGCGCCTGGGTCGTGCGCTTCTGCAACGACGTCTATCTGCGCAACGTCGGGCTGCCTCGCAGCCAAGTGATCGGTCGCACGCCGTTTGACTTCCCCGGCCTTCGACCGATCGATCTTCTTCGAGTCCGATCGTGCCTGCCGCAAGACGCGCGCCGATGGCCCGTATCGGATTCTCGACCGTGCTCAAGCGGTGGCTGCTCGTGCGGGTCTTTCCCGTCGGCAGCGGGCATGTTGATGATGGCCAACGATGCCTCCGAAAGCGTCGTCAAGCAGCAGCAACTGGCGCAGAAAGTGCTGCTGGACCCATTGACCGGGCTCGGCAACAAGCTCGCGATGGAGCAGGAGGTTGCCAGGTTGACCAGCACCGGCCAGCCGTTCTCGGTCATCGTGATCGGTATCGAACGCTTCCGCCTGGTCAACGACTCGCATGGGTTCGCATTCGGGGACATGGTCCTGCTGGAGCTGGCCTCGGCGCTGCAGTCCGCCAGCGCTGCCGGCGAAACCGTGTTCCGCCTCAATGGCGACGAGTTCGCCGTCGTCTGCCATGACGACGTGGGTGACAAGGCCATGCGCGCCCAGGCATTTCTAGGCGCTGTGCGCAAGCCGATCGTGCGCGCGGGCACCCGGGTCGTGCTGAACGCCTGCGCGGGCACCGTGGATTCGCCGCGCGACGGCGGCGAACACGAACTGCTGCTTCAACGCGCCAGTCTTGCACTGCGCGACGCCAAGCGCAACGGGCGTGACTCGGTCGCGGCCTACCGCACCGAACTCGAACTGGCCGCAAGGCTGCGCCATGAACTGGAAGGCGAACTGCGCCTGGCCATCGAAGGCAACCAGTTCAACCTCGAGATCCAGCCCAAGGTCTCACTGAGCACCGGGGCCGTGATCGGCGGCGAGGCCCTGATCCGGTGGGCTCACCCTCGGCGCGGCCTGCTGATGCCGGGTGCCTTCCTCGGTGTGGCCGAGGAGATCGGGATGATGGTCGCACTCGACCACTGGGTCCTGCGGACCGCGTTGCGCCAATGCGCGCAACTGCGCCGCGCCGGACACGAGTTGCCGATCAGCATCAACCTGACCGTCGATTCGCTGTCCGATCTGTACCTGGTCCAGCGTGTGCGCGACGCGCTCGACGACTCCGGTGTACCCCCGTCGCTGCTCGAGATCGAAGTGCCGGAAGGTGCGTTGATGCGCGACGTCGAGGTCAGCGCGCGCGTGCTCGGCGAACTGTCGAGCATGGGCGTGCGCGTCAGCATCGACGACTTCGGCACCGGCTACTCGTCGTTCGCCTACCTCGCTCAGTTCCCGGTGCACACGCTCAAGATCGACCGATCGTTCGTAAGGGAGCTGGCCACCAGCGACACCAGCCGGAACATCGTCAAGGCGATCGTCCGGCTGGCGCACTCGCTGTCGCTCGAGGTGATCGCCGAAGGCGCCGAGGAGGTCGGCCAGGTCGAGTTGCTGACCCGCATGAAGTGCGACGCGGTGCAGGGTTTCGTGTTCGCCAAGTCGATGCCACTGGCGGCTTTCCAGGCCTACGCCGCGAGCCGGCCGATCGTCAACTCGGCCCTGGCCACCACCATCTGACGGCCGCAGCCGGTGCTCAACTCTCGGGCATCATCCGGCGCGCGTGCATCCAGTGCGCTGCACGCACCATGACCCACAGCCCGGCCAGCGTGACCACGAGGTAGCCGACCGCGGCCGCCAGATCGCGCCCCTGTCCCGCATCGTCGAAGTAGGCGAGCCCGATCAGCAGCACACCCAGCGAGTTGCCCACCTGCTGCATCGTCGACGCGACGCCCGAACCGACCGACGCCTGGTGAGGTTTGAGCTGCGACACCGCATTGGCCATCAGGCGGCCCATCAGCAGGCCGAGCCCGGACCCCTGCAGCAAGGCCGCCACCAGCACCCCGATCACCTGCGCCAGGGCTTCCTCCTGGTACATCGCCTCCAGCCACACGAGATGCCCGAGCGCGAGCAGGATCACGCCCTGCCCCAGCCAGCGCTCGCGCGCGCCGGCGTTCTCGCGTCGTCGCCGCCGACGTCCCGGCCACGGCCACCGCCATCAGGCCGAACACCATGCCGATTGCGGCTGGCGAGAACTGGCCCGAGGCCCGCAACGACAGGGCGAACACCAGATAGAAGGACGACACGCCTGCGTAGAACAGCATCACGCCACCCACCGCCAGCGTGAACCGGTTGAGCCCCAGCAGGCCTGGTGGAATCAGACGCGGTGCGACCGGGCCTCCTGCCGAGCCCGCACTGCGTTGCCAGAGCACCATCAGGGCCAGGCAGACGAGTCCGCCTGCGACCGAATACCCCGACCAGGCGGGCCAGTTCTGGTCGCGCCCGAGCGTCAGCGCGGCGCTCAGGCTGCCGAGCGCGCAGGCCAGGATCAGCGACCCCATGAGGTCGATGCGCGGGCTGCGCTCGCTCGGGTCGTCTTCGAGCCGGGCGGTCAGCCACGCCGCCATCAGGCACAGCGGCACGCTGAGCACGAAACACAGGCGCCATGCGAGCTGCCCTGGCAGCCACTGCACGAGCGCCCCGCTGATCAGCTGCGAGGCCACGGCCGACGCCGCCAGCGTCGTCGTGTAGATGCCGAACACGCGCGCCCGTTGGGAGGCGTCGAAGTGGACGGTCAGCAGGCCCAGCACCTGGGGTTGCAGGAGAGCGCCACCGAGCCCCTGGACCAGGCGCATGCCGATGATGACCGACACCGACCCCGCGAGCGCGCCGCCGATGGCCCCCACGCAGAAGAGCATCAGGCCGGCCATGAAGACACGCTGTCGGCCCCAGGCGTCGCCGAGGCGCCCGCCGATGATCAGGAAGCAGGCCGTGATCACCGCATAGCCCGCGACGATCAGCTGCAGTTCCCCCGGTGACGCCCCCAGCCGTTGCTGCAGCAACGGCAAGGCCGCCAGGACCGCGAAGAAGTCCACCGTGACGACACTGGTACCGGCCAGCAGACCGGCCAGGATGCGCAAGTCGCCGTGCCCCAGCCGCGCTGCGCGGGGCGCTGTCTCATCCACCATCAAGGCCCACCCCGTGTCACGCCGTCAGGAGCAACCGATCTGGCCGGGATCGCCGGCAGTCTCGGGACATTTATTCGTTTGTATGCAATGTACCGGCGAGCGTGTCGCTGCCCTAGCGTCGGAATTGAGGGCGCTCAAGGTGCGTGGCGCCAAGTGCACAGGACCCGAGCCAACCCACGAGATCCGCGATGGTGCCGCGGACGCCGGGCGCGCGGTCCGTGACATCCCCCAATTGACGGCTCGCTCCTTGCACGGTCATCGGGAGTCGGCAGCCGGTGGCCCGTCGCGCAAGCGAGCCACCTTCACCGGACCGCGCCACCAAGCAATGGCAGGTAGCCAGGGCTGTCGGAGATCGTGTTGTGGCCGGTTCCGTCGAGCACCTGGAGGGTCGCCACGCCGGGCCGGAAGTGGCCGAGCAGCGCCAACGTGCGCGCGCGTGGAATGATCTCGTCATGGTCGGCCGCGATCACGACCGTCGGTGTGTCGATCTTCGGCGCCTGGCGCCACGACTCGTAGCGGTCGAGCAGCAGCCAGCGCACCGGCAGGAACGGGAACTGGCGCCTGGCCAGCGCCAGCAGGCTGTCGAAGGGCGTGACCAGCACCAGGCGCGCGACGGGGCGCGCCGCGGCCAAGGGCAGCGCAATGCCACTGCCCAGGCTGCGGCCGACGACGACGATGTCCGGATGGTCGGCGCGCACATGGTCGTAGAGCGCGAGCGCGTCGGCCATCAGCCCGGCCTCGGACGGTCTGCCCTCGCTGCCGCCATAGCCCCGGTAGTGCATCAGGTAGAGCGCGTGCTGCGGGAATGCGGCGGCCAGGTGGTCCAGGCTGTAGGTCACGTCCTCGGCGTTGCCGCCGAAGTACAGCATCGCCTGAGTCCCGCGCCGCGGTCGCAAGGTGACCTGGATGCGGGTACCGTCCACGTTCAAGGTCAGCGTCGAAGGGCCCCCGCCGGGCGGCCGCGGAGTCGGGAAGTAGATGAGCTGGCGTTGCAGCACGAAGACGAACGTGCACAACGCCAGGTAACCGAGCGCGACCACGACGACGCTGCTGATCACGGTGCGTGGCATGCGGTCGATCTGCCCGGAGCTGGCGACATGACCGGGGCGGTGGCTTGGTCGGACATGGTCCGACGCTACCGGAAATTCCGGCTCTTCACGTCCAGCCCCTGCAGCAGCACCGTGTGGTCGATCAGCTTGCGCGCCACCAGGTGGCGCACCTCGCCTTCGCATTGCCAGATGCCGTAGACGGTGAGCAGGGTGCTGGCCAGCAGCGCGCGGCGCTGCGTCTCGGCGATCTGCGGCCAGACGATGACGTTGACGCTGCCGGTCTCGTCCTCCAGCGTCACGAAGACGACGCCCTTGGCGGTCTCGGGCCGCTGGCGGTGCGTGACCAGGCCGCTGGCGCGCGCCAGACGCCCGTTCGGGTAGGTCTTCAGCGTGGCCGCCGGCTGGACCTTGAACGGGTTCAGCGCCGCGCGCAACAGGCCGATCGGGTGTGCGCCCAGCGTGAGGCCGGTGGCGCGGTAGTCGGCCACGGTCTGCGCGACGACATTCGGTGCATTCAGTTCGACCACGTCTTCATGGGTGCGTGTGCGCGCCAGCATCGGCGTGGCGCGCGTGTCGACACCGGCCACGGCCCATGCGGCCTGATGACGGTGACCCACGATGTGGACCAGCGCGTCGGCGCCGGCCAGCAGCTGCAGCTGATGTGCATCGAGCGCGGCGCGGCGCGCCAGGTCTTCGGCGCTGGCGAACGGCGCCTCGGCGCGGGCGGCGAGCAGGCGTTCGGCCGCTTCCTGCTGCAAGCCTGCGATGCGGTTCAGGCCCAGGCGCACCGGTCTGAGCTGCGCGCCCTCGCCTTCCAATGTGCTCGCCCACTCGCTGCAGCGCACGTCGACCGGCCGCACCGTCACGCCATGTTCGCGCGCATCGCGCACCAGTTGCGCGGGGGCATAAAAGCCCATCGGCTGGCTGTTGAGCAACGCGGCCAGAAAGGCGTCCGGATGGTGACGCTTCAACCAGGCGCTGACGTAGACCAGCAGCGCAAAACTCGCCGCATGGCTCTCCGGGAAGCCGTATTCGCCGAAGCCTTCGATCTGCTTGAAGATGCGCTCGGCAAATTCCGGCGGGTAACCCTTGGCGACCATGCGGCCGACGAGCCGTTCGTGGAACGGGCCGAGGCCGCCCTTGCGCTTCCAGGCCGCCATCGCGCGGCGCAGCTTGTCGGCTTCGCCCGGCGTGAAGTCGGCGGCGAGTATCGCCAGCTGCATCACCTGCTCCTGGAAGATCGGCACCCCGAGCGTGCGCTCGAGCGCCTGCTTGACCTCGTCGCTCGGGTAGTCGACCGCCTCCTCGCCGCTGCGCCGCTTCAGGTAGGGGTGCACCATGCCACCCTGGATCGGCCCCGGCCGCACGATGGCGACCTCGATCACCAGGTCATAGAAGCAGCGCGGCTTGAGGCGCGGCAGCATGCTCATCTGGGCCCGGCTCTCGACCTGGAAGGTGCCCACGCTGTCGCCGGCGCACAGCATGTCGTAGGTCGGCTCGTCCTCGGCCGGCACCGATTGCATGACGAAATCGGGGTCGCCGAGCTTGTCGCCCACCATCACGAGTGCGCGCTTGATGGCGCTCAGCATTCCCAGCGCGAGCAGGTCGACCTTCAGCAGCCCGAGCGCGTCGAGGTCGTCCTTGTCCCACTGGATCACGCTTCGCCCTTGCATCGCCGCGTTCTCCACCGGCACCAGCCGTGCGAGCTGGTCGCGTGCGATGACGAAGCCGCCCGGGTGCTGGCTCAGATGGCGCGGGAAGCCGATCAGGGTCTTGGTCAGCTCCATCCACAGCTGGCACAGGTTCGACCCGGGGTCGAAACCGTTCTCGCGCAGGCGCTCGGGATTGATGCCGCGGCCCCGCCCGCCGCCGGGCCGCCCCAAGGCGGGCGCGGCCCCCCCGGGGGGTGGCGACGCAGGAGCCTGGGGGTCGTCATCCCACCAGTGCTGGCTCTTGCTCACCGCGTCGATGCGCTCCAGGTCGATGCCGAGCGCGCGCCCGACGTCGCGCAGCGCGCTGCGCGGCCGGTAGCTGATCACCACGCCCGTGAGCGCGGCGCGGTGGCGGCCGTATTTCTTGTAGACATACTGGATCACCTCCTCGCGACGCTGGTGCTCGAAGTCGATGTCGATGTCGGGCGGCTCGTTGCGTTCGGCGCTGATGAAGCGCTCGAAGAGCAGGCTCATGCGCGCCGGGTCGACCTCGGTCACTCCCAGGCAGTAGCAGACCGCCGAGTTGGCCGCGCTGCCGCGCCCCTGGCACAGGATGCCCTGCGCACGCGCCCAGTGCACGAGGTCGGCCACGGTCAGGAAATAGGGCTCGTACTGCAGCTGCGCGATCAGCGCCAGTTCGTGTTCGATGGTCTTGCGCACCGCCGCGGTCTCGCCCAGCGGGAAGCGGCGCTTGACGCCCTGCTCGGTCAACTCGCGCAACCAGCTCGTCGGCGTTTCGCCCTTGGGCACGATCTCCTCCGGGTATTCGTAACGCAGCTCGTCGAGCGAGAAGGCACAGCGCCCGGCCAGCTGCAGCGTCGCCTCCAGCCACTCGGGGCGGTACAGCGCAGCGAGCCGGCTGCGCGGGCGCAGATGCGCCTCGGCATTCGGCTCGAGCGCGAATCCGGCTTCGGCGACCATGGTCTTGTGGCGCGTGGCGGTCAGCATGTCCTGCAGTGGCTTGCGCGAGCGGGTGTGCATCAGCACGCTGCCCACGGCCACGATGGGCAGCCCGGTGAGCGTGGCCACGCGCTGCGTGATCTCCACCAGCAGGCCGTCGTGCGCACGGTGCAGCAGCGGCAGCGCCAGCGCGGCGCGGTCACCGAACCAGGTGCGCAGCCAGACGGACTGGGCGAACAGGGTTTCGAAGGGTTGCGCAGCCGCGAGTGCGGCCGGTGCGAGCAGCAAGGCCAGGCAATCCGGCAGGCCGGCCAGCGTCGGCGTATTGGGCACCTTGCCCTCCACGTCGGCCATCAGCGCCACGTACTGCCCTTTCGGTGCACGCCGGCGTGCCACCGTGATCCATTGCGAGAGGTTGCCGTAGCCGCGGCGCGACATCGCCAACAGCACGAGATGTGGACCCCCACGCTCACTTCGTTCGCTGCCCCCCGGGGGGCGTGTTCCGGACCGGGAAACCCGGATCCGGAACGCTCCCGTTGAACGTCGCCGTCACCAGGCTCGCGCTGTAGCCTCATCTCGGCGCCGACGATCAGCGGCAGCCCCAGGCGCTTGGCCTCGGCGTGCGCGCGCACCACGCCGCCGAGCGAACAATCGTCGGTGATCGCCAGCGCGGCATAACCCAGCGCATGGGCGCGGCCGGTCAGCTCCTCGGGGTGCGAGGCGCCGAGCAGGAAGCTGTGGTTGCTGCGGCAATGCAGCTCGGCGTAACCAGGGAGGGCGGCAGACATGGGCAGAGACAACTCCGCAAGGGCGGGGCTGGTCGATCCATGATACTGTTTTTATATACAGTTATCTGCTGCAGATCCCGTTCATCGTGTCGTCGGCATGCGCAGTGTGTAGAAGTCGACGAACCGCGTCGCGGTCGGCGGGTCGACGTTGCTGAGCGCGATGATCACCAGGCCGAGCGCCGGAAAGATGCGCAGATCACCGTTCATGCCAGGCGCGCCACCGTTGTGGCCGAAGCGGCGCGTCGCGCCCTCGCCGCCGACCCCGAAGCCGTAGCCGTAGCCCGGCTGCTGCTCGCGCGTGGCCTCGGCCAGCATCGCCTTCGACAGCAGCTTGCCGGCTTGCAGCGCCTGGGCAAACCGCAACAGATCGCCCACCGTCGAATAGCCGCCGCCGGCCGGGCTGCCGCGCCAGGGTAGCGTGTCGGCGTTCGAGACCCAGGTCCTGCCATCGCGCGGGTCGCGCATATAGCCTTTGGCGCGCCGCGCCAGCGCCTCGGTCTCGGGTGCCGCGCCGGTCGCTGTCATGCCGGCGGGGTCAAGGACAGCGCGCTGGACGACGGCGTCGTAGCGCTCGCCGGTCACCGCCTCGATGACCGCACCGAGCAGCACATAACCGTAGTTCGAGTACTCGAAGCGTGTGCCCGGCTCGAACTCGAGCGCACGCGAACCGAAGCGCGCCACGTAGTCGGCCGGGTCGCGCAGGGTCTGGCGGTGTTGGTCGAACTCGGGGCCGAAGAAGTCGCCGGTGCCGCCGCTGTGGGTCAGCAGATGGCGCAGCGTGACCTTGGCCGCCGCATCGCGGTTCGGGTAGCTCGGCAGATGTTTGCCAATCGGGTCGTCGAGCGCGAGCTTGCCCGCCTCGACCAGCTGCAGCAGGGCGACGGCGGTGAACATCTTGTTCATCGAGCCGATGCGGAACTGCGTGTCCGGCGTGATCGGCTTGCGCGCCTCACGGTCGGCCAGGCCCCAATGGCGCTGCAGCAAAGGCTGGCCGTCGCGCGCGACGAGCAGGCTGCCGGCGAAGCGATCGGCCGCCGCGAGCTGATCGGCACGGTCGGCCAGCGCCGCCAACGCCCCGGCCTGCGTCAGGCGCGGCAGCGCCAGTTCGGGCGGGCGCGGCGCCGGGCGGATCGACAGCGCGAGCACGCGCGGCACCTCGTCGGCGCTGACCTCGATCGCCATCTGCGCCAGCCGGTCCGACTCACGCTCCTGCAGCAGCACGGTCAGGGCCAGCGGCTCACTGCGCTCGACGCGCAGCAGCGTGAAGCCACCGGTCTCGGCGCGGAACTCGAGGGTCTGCTCGATCGGTCGCGGCGTGCCCGCATGGCGCGCGTCGAAGGCCTGGATCCGGGCCGGATCGCCGGCATTGAAGGCTTCGAGCCAGCGCCCGAGCACCTGCCCGGCCGGGGTCGTGGGCAGGGCTGCGTGGACGCACAGCGCCAACATCATCAGGCCAGCGCCGAGCAGGGTTCGGATCATGTGCAGTGCAGGCGAATTGGGCTGCGGCCACGATAGCGCAAGGTCGCGCGCGGCGCGCCAGACGACAGCTTAGAGTCGCGCCATGTCCGCCGCGTCGATCGCAGCCTTCGCCGCCGCCAGCCTGGCCCTGGCGATCACGCCGGGGCCGGGCGTGCTCTACATCGTCACGCGCACGCTGGCCCAGGGCCGGCGCGCCGGGCTGGCCTCGGTCGCTGGTGTGGCGCTCGGAAACCTCGCCAACGCCTCGGCGGCGTCGCTCGGGTTGGCGGCCTTGTTCGCGTTGTGGCCGCCGGCCTATCTGCTGGTGCGTGTGGGCGGTGGCCTCTACCTCGTCTGGCTCGGCATCAGCGGCCTGGCGCGCGGCGCCCTCGACCGCAGGCAGCCAGGCGCCGGCCGCTGCGCCGCTGCGGCAAGGGTTCGTCGTCGCCCTGCTGAACCCGAAGACAGCCCTCTTCTTCGCCGCCTTCCTGCCCCCTTTTCTGGACCCGGCCGGGTCGGCCGTGCTGCAGAGCCTGGGCCTGGGCGCGCTCTTCGTCGCGATCGCCGCGCTCACCGACAGTGCCTGGGTGCTCGGCGCAGGCTGGATGGCATCGCGCCTGCGGCGCAGCGAGCGCGCCGGGCGTGCATTGGCGGCAGCGGTCTACATCGTGCTTGGCCTGTTCGCGCTCTGGCCGCGCTGAGCGCCGCCGGCGATCGGTCGAATTGGCCGGTCCTTCGTGTCCATTGACAGCGATCAAACCCCGACACGCCGGACACCATCGACTTGCAGGACCTCGCCCCGCTCCGGGTCGGGCGCTCATACCAGGTGCGAAACATGCAACGCAGACATCTCGTGCAGTCGGTCGCGGGGTTGGGCCTTGTGGGTCTGTCGGGCGCCGTGCGCTCGCAGGCCGCCGGCAAGATCGTGCTCGGCCAGTCGGCCGCCTTCAGCGGACCGGCCAGCCAGCTCGGCGAACAGCTCAAGCGCGGCGCCATGCTGCACTTCGACGCGGTCAACGCGCGCGGCGGCATCGGCGGGCGCAAGATCGAACTGCGCAGCCTCGACGATGGGTACGAGCCCGAGCGCTGCGTGGCCAATACGCGCGCCCTGATCGACCAGGGCGTGACGGCCTTGTTCGGTTATGTCGGCACGCCCACCAGCATGGCTGCGCTGCCTCTCGTGACCGCTGCCAAGGTGCCCTTCGTGGCCCCATTCACGGGCGCCGAGGGGCTGCGCGCACCGTTCAATCGTTATGCCCTGCATGTGCGCGCGTCGTACTTCGACGAGACGGCCGAGATCGTCAAGCAGGTCACGACCGTGGGCATCAAGCGCATCGCGGTCTTCTATCAGAACGACAGCTACGGCAAGGCCGGCCTGACCGGCGTGCAGCGCGCCTTGAAGACCCTGGACCTGGAGCCGGTGGCGCTCGGCACGGTCGAACGCAACACGGTCGACGTGGCCGCCGCCGTGCCCGCCATCATGGCCGGCAAGCCCGATGCGATCGTCCAGATCAGCGCCTACAAGTCCTGCGCCGCGTTCATCCGCGCCGTGCGCAAGGCGGGCTTCGGCGGCAGCATCTACAACGTCTCCTTCGTCGGAACCCAGGCCCTGGCCCATGAGCTGGGCGCCGAGGCGCGCGGTGTCATCGTCAGCCAGGTGATGCCGTTCCCGTTCTCGCCGGCCAGTGCGATCGCCGCCGAGTACCTGGCGGCCGGCCAGGCCGCAGGTGGCAAGGACTTCCAGCCCAACTACAGCAGCATCGAAGGCTATATCGGCGCCAAGGTGATGACCGAGGCGCTGCGCCGCGCGGGCGGTTCGTTGTCGGCCGACGCGCTCATCACGGCCATGGAGTCGCTGCGCGAGTTCAACCTCGGTGGGTTCTTCGTCGACTTCGGTGCCACCAAGCACACCGGTTCGCGCTTCGTCGAGATGACGATCCTGACCGCCGACGGACGCGTGCGCCGCTAGCCTCAGCCGAAGCGTCCCTGCAGATACCAGCCGGCGTCGCGCGCGAGCCGGGTGCGGTAGATCCAGACCAGCGCGCCGTCCTCACCGCGTGCGATGAAATAGTCGCGCGCCGCCAGGGCCCCGTCCCACCAGCCGGACTCGATGCGTTCGGGCCCGGCCAGGATCTGCAGCGGCCGCCCGTCCAGCAGCGGCCACGCACCGCGCTCGACCAGCGCCTGCACCGCAGGCAACAACCAGACCGGGCGGTGCAAGGGCAGGACCATGGGCGCGGTAGGCGCTGGCGACGGTGACGGCAGACGCGTCGCCGCTGTTTGCCGGTGCGCCTGTTCGGGGCGGTGGTCGGCATGCGCCTGCAGGCACGACACCTGGCCATCCCCCAGCCGTGCGCGCAGGCGCTCGAGCAGCCGCGTGAGCCCTTCGCGCTCGCCCTGGCGGCTCGGGAAAAGCTCCCCGTTCGGCGCCGCACGGCGCACGAGGTGCTGGCAGTGCAACTGCAGGTCGAGCGTGGGGGCGAGCAGTTCGCAATGGGCGAGCCGCTCGCGCAGCAGCAATTGCAGATGTGCCGGGTCGGCCGAGGGTTCGGCCAGTTCGATCTGCAGCTCGGTGTGCGGCGCGGCCGTGGTGTCGGCGTGCACCGACCGCTCATGCACCATGCGCAAGGTGAAGCCGGCCACACGCGCCTGCTGCGCCTGCGCCCAGGCCACCAGGCGCGCCAGCAGCACGCCGGCGCCATGCAGCACCTGGGCCGTGCTGTCGGCGCGCGCAAAGAGCTCGAGCCGGCTGTCGAAGACCGGCGGCGGCACGAGTGGCACCCGCGGGTCGGGGCGGTCGCCCCGCGCGCGGTCCAGGTCGTCGAGCAGCGAGGCCCCGAAGCGTCGCGCCAGCCCGGCGCGTGGCAGCGCACGCAGGTCGGCCAGATGGTGCAGGCCCATGCCCTGCAAGGCCTCCCAATGTTCGCGCCCCGGCCCGAGCAACCAGACCGGCGCGGCGTCGATCAGCCGGTGCAAGGCCGGCAGCGCGGTGCTGTGCGGCCCCCATTCCAGATCGCCATGGTCCTGCGCGCCCCAGCGCGCCAGCAGGGCCGCCCCGAGCGCCGTCGGCGCGCTCGCGATCTGCACCCGGTGCCCGAGCGGTGCGAGCGCAGCGCGCAGGCACTGGCGCAGCCGCAGCGGACCGCCGAAATAGCGCAGGCTGCCCTGCACCTCCAGCAGCACGCTGTGGCCGGCATCGGCCACCACCATCGGGGTGAAGGCCAGGGCCGTGAAGGCCACCGTCTGCAGCGCCACCGCGTCACGCGCGGCATCGGCCTGGCCGAGCAGCAGGTCGCCGGCCAGCGCCAGCGCCGTCGCGCGTTTCAGACCGGTGCGGATGCCACGCGCCGCCGCAGCCGCATTGACCGCGGCAATGCGATGCTCGCCCTCCAGCGCGAGCGGCCCGGCGCGCTGCGCGGGGGTCAGCGCGGCGCTGAAGGCCTCCAGCGACAGCTGCGGCAAGTGCAGCGCGAACCACAGCATGGCCAGGGCCTCATGCCGGCACGGTGTCGGCCGCCGCCGGCAGGCCACGCACCCGGTCGGCACGCGCCCTGGCACTGGCCGCCAGCACGGCCGGCAGGACCAGCCGCAGCGGCTCGGCGCGCGGTGCGCCGCGCCGCTTGAGCAGGCGCAGCAGCAACTCGTCCGGCGCCCCGGCCGTGAGTTGCAGGCGCAGCGGTGCCGGGCTGGGTTTGCCGCGCGCCTCGAGCTCGCGGAACAGGAACACCGGCCCCGGGTGCGCCTGCGCCGCCAGTTGCAAGCGGCGCAGCGCATCGCCGCGCAGGCGCGCCGGCAACCAGGCCAGGATGGCGCCGACATGGCCACTGGCCAGCGCCTGTTCGATCGCCCAGAGGGTGTCGGCCGCCGGCAGCAGCGTGCGCGCCCGGCCGCGCAGCCCGTCGCGCCCACGCACCAGCAGCAACTGGCGCACATCGAGCCCGAGTGCACCGAGCGCCCAGGCGCAGGGCTCGGCCGGCGGGTCGAACAGCATGACGCTGCGCGCGACCTTGTCCGGCCCGCCGCCCTGCCCCGCCATCACGCGCACCAGGGCCGGCGCCAGCAGGCGCAGCTCACCGACACCGGGGTGCGGCAGCAGCAGTTCGGTCAGTGCCCCGGATGGCCAGCCGGCGCCCGGCAACTCGGCATCGAGCGCGCCAAAACCGGTCGCCAATCCCGCCCCTGCGGCGCGGCCGAGCTGGTCGGCGCGCCACAGCGCAGGGTGCAGCGATTCAGGGCTTGGGCGCGGGGCAGAACGTGCAGGGGAGGCTTCCACCAAGATACTGTATGTTCATACAGCCATCGTGGCAAGCCCATTTCAGCACAGGGCTCGCCGCAGCACCGCAGCGCACAGGTCGAGCGCCGTGTTCGCCTCGTCGATCACCCGCCCCATCGTGATGAAACCGTGGATCTGGCGCTCGAAGCAGACATACTGGGTCGGCACCCCGGCGCCGGACAAGGCATCGGCGTATTGCCGCCCCTCGTCGCGCAGCGGGTCGAAGCCGGCCGTCAGCACGAGCGCCGGCGGCAGGTGCGACAGATCGGTGGCGAGCAGCGGCGAGGCGCGCCAGTCGGCCCACTCGGCCGCGTCCGGCATGTAGTGGCCGCGGTAGTAGGCCACGCTGTCGGCGGTGAGCACATAACCCTGACCATTCGCCTGGTGCGACGGCGCCACCGCACGCATGTCGGTGGCCGGGTAGATCAGCAGCTGGAACGCGGGCAGCGCCTCCCCCGCATCACGCAGCGCGAGGCAGACCACCGCCGCCAGGTTGCCGCCGGCGCTGTCACCGCCGACCGCGATGTGCGCCGGGTCGATCCCGAGCGACCCCGCCTCGGCACGCGCGAAGCGCGTCGCGGCCAGGCAGTCGTCGACCGCCGCCGGGAACGGATGTTCTGGGGCGAGCCGGTAGTCGACCGACAACAGCGCGCAGCCGCTGGCCGCGCACAGCGTGCGGCACAGCACGTCGTGCGTGTCGAGATCGCCGATGGTCCAGCCACCGCCATGGAAGTAGACGAGCGTGGGCAGCGCCGTCGTGTCGTCGACACCGACCGGGCGCATCAGGCGCGTGGGCAGGATGCCCGCCGCGCCCGGGATGTGGATCTCGCGCACGGTGCCGACCGCAGGCGGCTCGGGTTGCGTGAAACCGCGCCGCTCGCGGTACAGACGGCGCGCCTCGTCGGGCGCCAGCGTGTGGGTGGGCGGCACGCCGCGTTCGGCCATCAGGTCGATGAGGGCGCGCGCTTGAGGGTCGAGCATCAGGGGTCTCCGGTCCAGCGATGAAGGCCCGCAGGCGTCGGGCATGATCGTCGACCATGACCCCCTGCCCCTGCGGAACCGGCCGAGCGTACCCCGACTGCTGCGGCCGCTGGCATGCCGGCCCGCTGCACCTGCAAGCACCCGACGCCGAGGCGCTGATGCGCTCGCGTTACACCGCCTATGTGCAAGACCGGCTCGACTACCTGCGTGCCACGTGGGCCCCGGAGACCTGCCCCGCCACACTCGCCCCCAACGACGCGGGCCAACGCTGGCTCGGCCTGGAAGTGAAACGCCACACCGTCATCGACGCCGACCACGCAACGGTCGAATTCGTCGCCCGCCACAAGCACGGCGGGCGCGCGCAGCGCCTGCGCGAGGTGAGCCGGTTCGAGCGGCGTGACGGGCGGTGGGTGTATGTGGACGGGGACTCGCGCTGACCAAGCGCGTCGATACATGCCACCGCCTTGATGCTGCTACATCAACCACGCTCCCGACTCACCGCCCTGGATGGGCAGCGGCCGCACCAGCGAAGCTGACGCTGCCGCAGCACCGTTGGCAAAGCCGGCCATTGCGCCGATCAATCCGGCGACCTGGCTGTTGGTGACCATGGACCCGTCGACGTAGCGGAACTGCTCGACCTGGTACTTGCTGCCGAGGTACCAGTCCTTCACCACGAGCTTGTCCGCGCTGCCGTTGATGCGCACCTCCAGGTTGTTGCCGCTCCTCACGTAGTTCGTGTCGGCCTGCACGATGCCCGCACCGAAGAGCACGCGGTCGGTCACGTTGGCGGTGCTGTCGTTCTCCTGGATCGTGTCGACGCCCCAGCCACGACCGAACAGGTAGTCGTCGGCGCCGGGGCCGCCGATCAGGGTGTCGTTGCCGGCGCCGCCGTCCAGCACGTCGTTGCCGGCGTTGCCGGTCAACACGTTGACGCCGGTGTTGCCAACCAGCACGTTGTTCAGGCTGTTGCCGGTGCCATTTCGGTTGGAGGTGCCGGTCAGCGTCAAGCTTTCGACGTTGGCGCCCAGCGTCAGCGTCACCGACGATCGCACCGTGTCGACGCCCTCGCCGGCGGCCTCCGTCACGACGTCGGTGCTGACGTTGACCACGTAGGTGTCGTCACCCGGACCACCGATCATGGTGTCGCTGCCCGCACCACCATCCAGGTAGTCGTCGCCAGCGCCGCCGCTCAGGATGTTGGCGCCGCTGTTCCCGATGATGACGTTGGCCAAGTCGTTCCCGGTCCCGTTGAGCGCAGCGCTCCCGATCAAGGTCAGGTTCTCGACATAGGCCCCCAGTGTGTAGCTGATGCTGGCTTGCACCCTGTCGACGCCTTCTTCGGCCAGTTCGATCACAAGATCGCCAACGTTGTCGACCACGTAGATGTCGTCACCTGCGCCGCCGATCAAGGTGTCCGGGCCGGCCTTGCCGTCGAGCAGATCGTTGCCCGCCAGCCCGGTGAGCGTGTTGGAAGCCGAGTTTCCGACCAGCACGTTGTCGAGTTCGTTGCCGGTTCCGTGGACAGCCGAACTGCCAGTCAAGGTCAGGTTCTCGACATGGCTTGCCAACGTTTGGCTGATCGCGGTCTGCACCGTGTCGATGCCCTCGCCGCCATGTTCGATCACGGTGTCGCCAGCGCCGATGACGTACACATCGTTGCCCAGTCCGCCGGCAAGGACGTTGGCTGCGCTGTTGCCGGTCAGGGTGTTGTCGAGTTCATTGCCGGCGCCGTCGATCGCCGCCGAACCCGTCAACGTGAGCTTCTCGATGTTGGCCGCCAGCACCGCGACCGTGACCGAGGACTGAACCGTGTCGACGCCGCCGCCGACGGCCTCGATGATCGTGTCCAAGGGGTCGTAGATGTAGGTGTCGTCGCCCGCACTGCCGATCAGCGTGTCCGCGCCGGCACCTCCATTCAGCGTGTTGTTGAAGGAGTTCCCGATCAGCACGTTGTCCAGCGCGTTGCCGGAGCCATTGATGGCACCGGCGGCCTCCAGCAGCACGAGATTCTCGACGTTGGCGGCCAGACTCGCCAACGTAACCATCGTCTCGACCGTGTCCGTGCCTTCGCCGGCCAACTCGACCGCGACATCCGTTGCAACGTCGAAGACGTAGGTATCGTCGCCGACGCCGCCGATCATCGTGTCGCTTCCCGCCCCGCCGTCGAGGCGATCGTTGCCGGCCAGCCCCGTCAAGGTGTTGTTGCCGGCGTTGCCGACAATCACGTTGTCCAGTGCGGTGCCGGTGCCGGCGGTATTTCCCGATCCTGTCAGCGTCAGGTTCTCCAGCGCCGCGCCCAGGGTGTAGGCGATCGAGCTCCTGACCAGGTCGGTACCCTCGCCCTCGCCCTCGATCACCTGATCGCCGGCGTTGTCGACGGTGTACGTGTCGTCCCCCAAGCCGCCGATCATCGTATCGGCACCCGCGCCTCCGTTCAGGCTGTCGTCGCCGTCGCCGCCCGTCAACGTGTTGGCGGCCGCGTTTCCGACCAGCGTGTTGTTCAGGGCATTGCCGGTGCCATTGATGGCGCCCGAACCGGTCAGTGTCAGCTTCTCGACATGCTCTCCCAACACGTAGCTCATCGAGGACTGGACGGTGTCCGTACCCTGGCCGGCCAACTCCACCACGACGTCGCCGACATCGTCAACAACGTAGACGTCATTGCCCAGGCCACCGACCATCAGATCGGCACCTGCCCCGCCGTCCGACGTGTCGTTGCCACCGAGACCGAACAGCTGGTCATGACCGGCGCCGCCTGTCAGCGCATTGGCGCTGCTGTTGCCGGTGATCACATTGTCCAGCGCGTTGCCAGTACCGTTGCTCGCGCCAGCAGCGTCGAGCAGCACCAGGTTCTCCACCTCGGCGGCAAGCGTGTAGCTCACCAAGGCTTGAACGGTGTCGCTGCCTTCACCTGGCAGTTCGATCACCGTGTCCGACGCGCTGTCGACGACAAAGGTGTCGTCGCCGGGCCCGCCCGCCATAACGTCGTTGCCGGAGCCCCCATCGATAAAGTCGTCGCCGGCACCACCTGTCAGGTTGTCATTGCCATCAAAGCCGAAGATCCGGTCGTTGCCTCCAAGGCCGTTGTAGGTGTTGGCGCCGGTGGTCCCCCAATAGAAATCGGCGTACTCGCTGGCGGTGGTGGTCTTGCTGTTGAGGGTTGCAGCATCCCAGAACGAGCCGTCAACGAACTCGACGCGTTCGATGCGATAGGCCGAACCGGCGTACCAATCAGGGATCGAAATGCGGTCCGTCGTCCCCAGGACTTCGAAGTAGTAGCCCTGAGCGTCGCGCCACACGAGGAGGTTGGCCGGGCTGATGCCCGCGCCGAATCGGATCGTGTCCGTACCCGACGTTTCGGTGATCGTGTCCTGGCCGTCCCCCAAATTGAACTCGTAGCGATCATTGCCGCTGCCGCCGGCAAGCTGGTCGTTGCCCGCCCCGCCGATCAACACGTCGTGGCCTTCTTCGCCATCGAGGTGATCGTCACCACTGCCGCCGCGTAGAGTGTCGTTGCCGGCACCCGCAGCGACGTCGTCGTTGCCTCCGAGCGCGTCGATGTCGTCGTTGCCGGCGGTGCCAGAAAGGTAGTCAGCGCCTTCGGTGCCGCGCATCCGGACCGCCTTCAGCGTGGCCGTGCCCCAGGTCGTCCCGTCGGCGAACTCAACCGATTCGATCTCGTTGGCTGCGTCTCCGAAGAAGCCGGCCACCAAGATCTCGCCGCCGTCGTCAACGAGGCTCAGGTGCAGCCCATCCTCCTGATCGCGCCAAACCGCGACGTCCTCCGGCCGGATCCCAACGCCAAAGCGCACGACATCGGTTCCCGAGGTCTCGCTGATCGTGTCCTGGCCGTCGCCCAAGTTGAACTCGTAGCGATCGTTACCATCGCCACCGGCGAGGGCGTCGTCGCCGGTGCCGCCGATCAGTACGTCATCGCCCTCTTCACCTTCGAGTCGATCGTGGCCACTGCCGCCCCACAGGATGTCGTTGCCAGCACCGGCATACAGCCAGTCGTCGCCGCCTCGACCGTCGATCGTGTCGTGCCCGTCGGTGGCCCAGATCCAGTCCGACGCTTCGGTGCCGAGGAAGTGCGCCGCCCTCAGCAATGGTTCATCCCAGAAGGCGCCGTCGGCAAACTCGACCCGTTTGACCTGGGAACCGGTGAGGCCAAAGAATTCAACGACGGAAATCGACGCTTGGCCATCCACAGCGCGAATGATCAACGAGTCGTCGGGACCGCGTGTCAACTCCACATCCGCCGCAGCAATACCCGCTTCGAACCGAATGCGGTCGACATCCGCCTGATCGCCGTCGCTTGTGATGATGTCGTGCCCAAACCCTGGTCCGAAGAGAAAGGTGTCGTTCCCCTCGCCGCCCATCAACAAATCGTTCCCCTCGCATCCCACCAGAGTGTCGTCGCCGGCGTCGCCACTGAGATTGTCGGCACCTTCGCCGCCGAAGAGCAGATCGTCTCCGTCATCGCCCCACAGCTGATCATCTCCGTCACCACCCCACGCCTGGTCGTCTCCGTCACCGCCAGACAGCGTGTCGGCCCCGTCGTCGCCCTGCAGATCGTCGTCTCCCGCCTCACCGAGCAACGTGTCGTTGCCCGAGCCTCCCACAAGTACGTCATTGCCGGCGCCGCCTTGAATCAGGTCGTTGCCAGCCAAGCCGTTGATCTCGTCGTCACTCGCAAACCCTTGAATTACGTCGTTGCCGGCGCTCGCGATCAGTGTCGCAGCCAGGGCATCATTCAAGCTCCACCGCGAGCCGTCGCCGAACACGAGCTCAGCCGGAAACTCGGGCCGCGGGTCGAGATCCCCGACAACATGCTTGAGTCGCAAACTATCGGGCGCCCCGCGCACGGCAAGCACCAGATCCGCACCCTCCCGCTTGAACAATAGGTCGCCAGGCAGCAGCCCCTTCAGCCAGACCAGATTCAACGAGTCTTGGCTGTACTCTGCGTACTCCTCGATGGTGTCGTTGCCGTAGCCGCGACCGAAGACGTAGATGTCCGAGCCAGCACCACCGACCAGCGTGTCGTTGCCACCACGACCGTCGAGGACATCGTCAAACTCCGTGCCGACCAATCGATCGACACCCGAGTAGCCGATAGCCACGCGCGCATTCGCGACGTTGACGCCTTGCGGGCGCAACGAAATGACCACCTCCTTCAATCCGCTACTGCTGGGCTGCGACGACGTCAGCAGTTCGACTCCGGCGCCCGCCAGGACCGCCGAGATCTCGGGCGTGACAGACACGGACTGAAGGACCGAGCTGAACTTGGCCCACAGATCGACGCCGTACTGCACCAGCGAAGGCTGGGCGAAGCGGGCGAACTCCACCAAGTCCTCGACGCCGTGCAACGGATCAGAAGCGACTCTGGCGTCGATCAGGGCCATCAACGGCGACGTGTCCGCGGTCAGAATCCCGTCCACGACGATGGGCTGAATGGTCTCCATCCAAGGCCTGAAGCGCGTCTTCAACGCCAGGCTCTCGTAGATCGAGTTCTCCAGGGTCTCCCAGGCCCAGTTCAGAAAGCCTGTCTGGTCGGGAAGCACACCCACCTGGAGAAGACCGTCGTCCGCCCATCCAATACCCAAGGCACCGGAGAACTCGATGACGTTAGGGTCTGGCACAAGCCAGAAGGGCACTCCGTTGAAAGCTTCCAGGACGTGGATCTTGGCGGACCACACGGCCTGCGCGCCCGGGTCCCACTCGAGCGTCGCGCCGGCGGGCACGCGCTGCTCGATCGACAGCACGCTCGACGTGGCCGCCCAGGCCTCGAGCAACGGGCTCAACAACGCAATCTGCCCGGCTCGCGTCGGGGCAGCACTGTAGGCCGTGACCACAGCCACCAGCGCCTCGGCTTGCGGCGTGCCCAGACTCATGGCCTCGCGCAAATCCCTGACGGCGCCGCTGGCCAAGGCATCAGGCAGCAATGACGCGGTTTGGGTCAGCGGAACCGGGGTCGTGAACCGCCGGTAGAAGGGGTTGTCTGCAAGATCCAGGTTGCCAGCAGCAACCTGGATCGAGCCCGCGCTGGCGGTACTGCCATCAGCGCGGACGACGGACGCCAGGTCGGTCACCCTATTGCCGTCGCCCTGATCAAGGTTGACCCGTGTCGCATTGAGGTGGATCGCCAGGATGCCTGCATCCGACAAGGAGCGCAGTTCACTCGCTTGGCTGACTCCGTCGCTGTTGGCGTCCTGCCAGATCAGGACCTCCGGGTACGTCAGGTCGTTGGCATCGAAGACCAGGTCACCGTTGCTGTCAAGCGCCGAAAGCGCGTCAAAGCCGCTGCTGGCTTTGCGGCTGACCCCTTGAGCGTCGGTAAGCATGGTGTCGACGCCAAACAGTTCTCGCCCCGAATCGATGCTGCCATTGCCATCGAGGTCCCGTGCCAGCCACGCGTCGTCCGGTGCAAGCCAACCGGTCCCTGTTTGGACGCCGTCGGCATTGTGATCGAACAGAACGGGATTGCTGCCGATACCCACGGTTTCTAGCCCATCACCGTCCATGTCGATGGCCAGAGGATCGCGCGGGCGAAACTCCCGCGCGCCGCTGAAGCCGCCTCCCGCGCCGGGCCCGACGCCTCCGGCCGGCCCACCCGCAGCACCTCCGCCACCCGGCGGGGGAGGAACACGGTGGCCGCCGAGGAAGATGCCCAGATCGCCGTTCTTGAACGCCTTGACAGTCACGCTGCCATTGATCAACAGGTCACCGCCCGACCAGTCATAGGTCGACCCATCGACTCCGACATACCGGTTCGAGGCACCCCCGCTGGCCTTGATTCCCCCTGTCAGGTCCATGCCGTCGGACAGGACCCGCCCCCGCCCATCGCTGTCGATGATGACGTCGCGGTCGGCGGCGTAGTCGACGCGGCGGCCAAGGACGTAGGTGTCAAACTCGTCGCCGCCTACCAGCTTGTCGGAGCCGCCGCCGCCGATCAACGTGTCCTTGCCGGAACCCCCTTCGAGGTGATCGCCGCCGGCGTTGCCTTCCAGGTAATCGTTGCCAGCCTGGCCCTTGAGTGTGTCGGCACCGGTACCGCCGTAAAGGCGGTCGTCCCTCGGGCCCCCATTCAGGCCCGTCGTGTCATTGCCATCCCCGCCAAATCGCACCTGCTGCACCGGCAGGATGGGGCTGCCCACCAGCAGCGTATTACCCGTGGCCAGATCCACGTACTGCGTGCGGTAGCCAGGCGACCTGCCGCCACTGGCAAGCTCGCCGCTGCTGCTGTCGGCTGCGTTGTAGTGTGCCCGCGCCGTCAGGAACGCCGCCCGGTCACGAAGGTAGTCCTCGGTGAAGTTCAGCGACAGACTGTCGGGACCGGCCTGCAGTCGGGCCTCGTCCTCCCACAGATCGTAAGTGCTGCCATGCACCGGCCAGCGCCGATGTGGCGCCCGTGTCATTGGTGCTGGCCTGGAACGGCAAGCCCAGCGTCAGGCTCAGCAATGCGGCGAAGTCGGTGCGGGCGGCACTGGTGTCGAAGGCGGGGGACAGGGTGAGTTTGCCTTCGATGGCGGCGAACGCCGAGTGGTCGGTGATGTCCTTCATGGCGGCATACATCGACTCGCGGCTGGGGATGCCTGCAGGCATCGGTGTCGAGTCGATGCCGAGCAACGACTGCAAGGCGTCGACGAGCCGCTCCAGCCCCGCATGGTCCTTGTTCGAGGCGTTTTCAGCAGCCCGTCGATGCCAGAGTCCCGACAGCGTCGGCTGCACCTGTTCGATCAGCGCGTGGGCGGCCAGCGCATCGGTCAGAATCATATGCGAATGGTTCAGCGCCACAGGCCAGTCGGGATCGCCCGCCCGCGTCTGATCCTCGATGGGGACGTCCACCAGAGACCCGGGCGCGAGTTCAGCATCGCGATGCCCTGGAATGGCACGTCGGCGGCCGCCAAAGCGTGATTGGCCACGACATTGATCAGCCGGCACGGCACCGCTGGGCACACTGCGTCCCGGCCACCCAACGCCTTGAAGAACGCCCGGGTTCTCCACCGTGGCCTTGAAACCCGGCGCGTTAAACGCGACGACGTCGTCGATCGACGCCGGAAACAGCGCCTGGAACGCCATCGCCAGGTGCACGCCAAGGCTGTGCCCGGTGATGTCGCGCCGGCCACCCGCCGCGGCCAGCGCGGCCACGAGCGTGCCGGTGGCGCTGGCGTCATGGGTGCGCGCAAGGAACCCGCTGCCCACCGGCCACGCGTCGGGGTAGAACGTGTTGTCGAGCACGAACAAGTACTGAGGACCGCGTCCCGCGGCGGTGCAGTCGCCCGCTGCCACCAGTTCAACAGCGACACGATCTGGTCGTAGCCCGCACCACCGTTGCCGAGCTCGGCATCCGTGTGCAGATCGCCCAACTCACTGGTCGACCGTGCCGCGAATGGCGAGGGTCAGCGCGTTGGTTGCCTTATCCCGAAAGACCGTCAGCGACAGGCCCGTGTCCAGACCGCCTTCGGCGATCGTGTCGTTGTACTGGACGACGACGGCAAATCGGTCAGCGAATGCCGTCGCCTGTGTGGCCGTGAAGTCGGCTGTCCGTGTAAGCCGATCGCGAACCCCGGCGGCCGGCATCTCCCCAAAGAGCTCGGTCGCGTACGCGGCTTGTGCGTTCGCCGCTTGGTGGAAGAGATTGCTTGCTGTGCTCATTGATGCCTCCCTGAATTGATGAAGACCAATCTTTCGAACCCTGGTCGGTACAGCGAAGAAGAGCAGCTATGCGAGGACGCTGCCCATGGCCCTGGTGGGTCACCGCCGTAGCGGTCGTATCCAACCTGCTCGGCAAGCAACTTGCTGTCTTCAACCCGCACGACGTGGATGACGGAGCGCGTCAGCCTTGGCATGAGCAGTCCGCGGCCGTCACGCAACGTCTCAGTACTGAACTTGACCGTGTAGTCAGGTCCGTAGCGAAGACCGTGCCCCGGCCTCTGCGCCGCAAGAAGCTCGTACTGCGGAAACACCGTCCCATCGGGCCCAAAGTTCTCCGGCCCGAGCGTGACAGTCTCATAGACGTGCACGCCACCGTCCTTGGCGCACAGCCCGTCCACCTCTCGGTCGGCCCAGTACACGACGCGCGCGGTTCGGCCCCGAGCAGCACGAAAGGCAGGCCCATGATCAGTGTGCGGATCCAGGCGCTGTTGTAGGAGCCTTGCTTGTCGACGGCGCGCTTCCACGCCGGCATCACGACCAGCAGCGCCACGATCACGTAGACAAACGGCAGGACGATGGCAATCAGGAAGCTCACGGTACCACTCCTGCGCAGGCCTTCGCCAGACTTCGCGACGCACGTCGAAGGACTCCAGCAGCCGACACGGCCGTTCGACAGCCCCGCGACGACGCCGTCGGCGCCGGGCTGATGCGCCGGGACTCGCCACTTGCAGTCGAAATTGGCGCGGTGCCAGCCGAACACCGTGGCCATGAGCATCAGCACGCCATAGGCCGCGCGGGTCAGCACCACCATCAAGCCGTTCATTCGCTCTCCCTTCTCATCGCGCTGCCTAGGCCCTGGGGGCTCCGAACGGGTCGCCATGGGATCGGCGACGCGGTTATCCACTTGGGCAAGGTATGCACCAAACACATCCTCATCGTTCCCCCAAACTCTCGCTGGCCGTACGCCGGATCGGGCTCAGCAAGAAGTCGATCACCGGCCGCCGGCCGGTCTTGATCTCGGCGGTGACGTTCATGCCCGGGCTCAGCCGGATGGCCTTGCCATCGATGTCGATGCTGTGCCGCGCCAGCCGCAGCGTGGCCGGGAAGATGGCGCCGCGCCGTTCATCGTGCACCGCGTCGGCCGTCATCCGGCTCACCATGGCCGGCACCGTGCCGTAGCGCGTGAAGTTGAAGGTCTCCAGCTTGACCGTCACCGCCTGCCCCGGGTGCACGAAGCCGACGTCCTTGTTCTCCACGATGACCTCGGCCGTGACCTCCCCTTCGTCAGGCACGATGACCATCAGGTTCTGCGCCGGCGTCACCACGCCGCCAGGGCTGTGGATGGCCAGCTGCTGCACGGTGCCGGCCACCGGGGCGGTGAGGCGGGCCAGCTGTTCGCGTTGCGCGGTCTTGGCGCCTTGCTGCTGCAGCTGCGCCAGCTCCAGCGTGGCCTTGGCCAGGCGGTCGTTGAGCACGCGCCGGGTCTCGGCCACGGTGGCCTGGCGGCTCTGGCGGGTCTCGACCAGCGCGGCGCTGGGCTTCGGCCAGGCGGGCCTGCTGGGTGGCCAGGTCGCGTTCGAGCTCGATGCGTTCGCGGCTTCGGTCCTGCCCCGCGTGGCCGGCCACGAAACCCTGCGCTGGCCAGGCTCAGCAGATCGTCCTCGCGCTGGCGGGCCAGCGGCAGCATGGTCTGCAGCTTGTCCAGGCCGGATTGCACGGTACTCAGCTCGGCCCCGCGGCGGCGGCTTCGGCGTCCAGCCGGGCCAGGCGGGCGGCGATGTCGGCCCACTCCGACTGCAGTTGGGCCTGGGCATCGGCCTGGGCCGGCGCAGCCCCCGACCGCGCAGGCGGTGGCTGGCCACTGTTCAGCGCCTGCAGCAGGGCCCGCGCCCGCTCAGCGTCGTCGCGCGCGGCCTGGGTCTGCTCGTCGACGCTGCGGCGGTCGGCGGTGGCCATCGTCGGATCGAGTTCGACCAGCACCTGGCCAGCGGCCACGCGGTCACCGTCCTGGACGAGGATGGCGCGGACCACCGCCGCCTCCAGCGGCTGGATCAGCTTGGTGCGGTCGCTGACGACGATGCGCCCGGGGCCACCGCCACCACGTCGACCTGGCCGAACCAGCTCCAGGCCAGGGCGGCGACGAAGAGCGCGATGATGACCGCCATCGCCCGCCGCGGCGCCGGGTGCACCGGTGTCTCCTGCAGGCTCAGGGCGGCCGGCAGGAAGGCAGCTTCGTCGGCCAGACGCCTGGGGCCGGCGAGTTCATGGCGGGCATCCCAGGCGGCCTTGAAGATGGCGCGGTAGCGCGCCAGCAGATCAAACGCCGGGTGGCGCGGGCTGGCCGGTTGGCTCATTGGCGCTCCGTGCTTCGCACTGCGGTTCGCCTTGGGGCGGCCCGGCCTCGGCGCGCTGCCGCCTTCGGCGGCCGCGGTCTGCATGCGCCACAGATGGGCGTACAGGCCGCCGTGTTTGAGCAGCGCATCGTGCGGGCCGGCCTCGACAATGCGGCCCTTGTCCATGGCCAGGATGCGGTGCGCCTGGCGCACGGCGCTCAGGCGGTGGGCGATGATGATCACGCTGCGGCCCTTGCTGATGGTGGCCATGTTGCGGTGCAGGATGGCCTCGCTCTCGACGTCCAGCGCGCTGGTGGCTTCGTCCAGGATCAGGATGCGCGGGTTCGTGAACAGCGCGCGGGCGATGGCGATGCGCTGGCGCTGGCCGCCGGACAGGCCGGTGCCCTGTTCGCCGACGACGGTGTCGTAGCCCTCCGGCAGCTCGCTGACGAACTCGTGCGCGCCGGCCATGGTGGCCACGCGGATCACGGCCTCCAGCGGTGCGGCCGGGTCGGCGATGGCGATGTTCTCGCGCACGCTGCGGTTGAAGAGGAAGTTCTCCTGCAGCACGACGCCGATCTGCCGGCGCAGCTGGGCGGCGTCGATGAGGCCGATGTCGATGCCGTCCACCAGCACGCGCCCCTGCTCGGGGCTGTACAGGCGCTGCACCAGCTTGGTCAGCGTGCTCTTGCCCGAGCCGCTGCGCCCGACGATGCCGATGATCTCGCCGGCGCGGATGTCCAGGTTGATGCCGTGCAGCACCGGCGGGGCCTCGGGGCGGTAGCGGAAGGTGACGTTGTCGAAACCGATGCGGCCCTGCAGCGGCGGCAGCTGGGCCACGGCCTGCGGCGGCACTTCGGTGCGGGTGTTGAGGATGTCGCCCAGGCGTTTGACGGCGATGCCGGTCTGCTGGAAGTCGGTCCACATCTGGGCGATGCGCATGATCGGCTGGGCCACACGGTTGGCGAACATGGTGAAGGCGACGAACATGCCGACCGTGAGCTGCTGCTCCATCACCGCATGGGCGCCAAACCACAGCACCGCCACCGTGACCAGCTTGCCGACCAGGCCCACGCCTTCATGGGCGAAGGTGGCCAGGGTCTGGGTCCGGAAGCAGGCCGACACGTAGGCCGCCAGCTGCTGGTCCCAGCGGCGCGCAAACGCCGGCTCCAGTGCGCCGGCCTTGAGCGTCTGCACGCCGGTGATGCTCTCCACCAGCATGGCCTGGTTCTCGGCGCCGCGGTTGAACTTCTCGTTCAGCCGGGCGCGAAGCGTCGGCACCACGGCCAGGCTCAGCAGCACGTACAGCGGCAGGCTCAGCAGCACGATCAGCGTCAGCTTGACGCTGTAGACGAACATGACGGCGATGAACAGGCCCGAGAACAGCAGGTCCAGCACCAGGGTCAGCGCGCTGCCGGTGAGGAAGCTGCGGATGTTCTCCAGTTCGCGCACGCGGGCCACCGAGTCGCCGACGCGGCGGCTCTCGAAGTAGGCCAGCGGCAGGTTCAGCAGGTGGCGATACAGCCGCGCGCCGAGTTCGACGTCGATGCGGCTGGTGGTGTGGCTGAAGACGTAGGCGCGCAAGGTGCTGAGCACGCTCTCGAACAGCATCACGGCCACCAGGCCGACGGCCAGCACGTCCAGCGTCGACAGGCCCCGGTGCACCAGCACCTTGTCCATCACGACCTGGAAGAACAGTGGCGAGACGAGCGCAAACATCTGCAGGAACAGGCTGACCAGCAACACCTCGCCGAACAGCCGGCGGTGCTTGACGAGGCTGGGAACGAACCAGCTGAAGTCGAAGCGCGCCAGTTCGCCGGCCAGGCTGGCGCGGCTGGTGACCAGGACCAGCTCGCCGCTCCACTGCTCGGCAAAGGTGGCCAGCGGCTCGATCAACGGCCGCGGTTCGGCCTGCGGGCCGAAGCGTTGCAGCAGCACGCGCTGGGCGTCGCACTGGGCCAGCACGACGACGCTGCCGTCCTTCATCAACGCCAGCGCAGGCAGTGGCGTCAGCGGCAAGCGGTCGAGCGATGTGCCTGAGCGCTTGGCGCGCAGCCCGAGTTGCCGTGCGGCCAGCAGCAGCTCGTCCGGGCTCAGGGGCTCGCTGGCGGTCTTGCCCAACTGATGCAACAAGACGGCGGGGTCGGCCGCCACATGATGCAGCCGTGCCACCATGGCCAGGGCCTGCATTGCCGCTGACGGTGCCGGCGCCCTTCGCTCAGCGGACTTCGTCGCTCCGGCCCTCGGCGGTTCAGTCTGCGGCAGCACTGCAACCGGCTGCGGCTCCTCGTGGGCGAGCGCCCGTGGATCGGGAAATCGCGACACGCTTCCACCGCCGGCATCGGACACGCGGACCCTCCACGGCTCGTTGCGTTCGAATCTTGACGTTCGAATCCGGCAGGAGTCTATCGACCCGGCGTCGGAGCCTACCCCCATGAGCTTGGGGGAGGAGACCTGTCAACCCTGACAGGTCATGGCGGCGGATGGGCGCCGAAGGTTCTCCCCCCCCCCTCAGCCGAACCGCACCGCATGCACCGGCGGCAAATTGGCGGACACCATGCTCCAGGCGTCACCCCCATCTGCACTCGCCCACAGGTTGCCGGTGGTCGTGCCCATCAGCAGCGTGCGGCCATCGCCAGCGACGGCCAAGCCGTGGCGGTAGCTCAAGTCGAAGGCGTCGCGCTGTGGCAGGCCCTGGCGCAGGGTCTCGAAGGTCTGGCCGCCGTCGCGCGTGCGGTTGACCACGACGGCGCCGTCGACCGGCACGCGCTGCTGGTCGGCCACGCCGGGGACGAACCACGCGGTGCCCGGGTCCTGCGGATGCACGGCCACGCCGAAGCCGAAGGACGACAGCGGCGCCTTGACTTCGACCCAGCTCGCTGCGTTGTCGGTGCTGCGCCAGATGCCGCAGTGATGCTGGCACCAGAGCACGTCGGGGTTCGACGCACAACGCACGATGCGGTGCGGGTCCTGGGTGTTCTGGTAGCCGGCCTGCTCGGGCGGCAGGAAGTCGGCGCGCATGCCTTCGGCACTGAGGGCCCAGGTTTCGCCATCGTCGGTGGTCTTCCAGGCGCCGCCGCAGCTGATGCCCAGCAGCAGCTCGCCGGCGTTCACCGGGTGCGGGCAGATCGAATGGATGCCCGGCACGTCGTAGCCGCCGCCGAACCACTCCAGTCGCTCCGGTCGGTCCCACAGGCTGCGCACCAGTTGCCAGCTGCTGCCGAAGTCGTCGGACCGGAACAGGCCACCCGGGAGCGTGCCGGCCCAGACGGTGCCACGCGCGGCTTCGAGCGACCAGATCTGAACCAGTTTCCACGGTGCGCCAGGGGCGTCGGCGGGTTGTTCGGGGTAGGCCGGCGTCGCCACTTCGGTCCAAGTGGCGCCGGCGTCGTCGGAGCGGTGCAGCTTGACGCCGAAGTGCCCGAGGTTGAGCGCGGCCAGCATGCGGCCCCGGTCGTCGGGTGGCAGCAGCATGCTGACCGGTTCGCCCAGGAAGGAGGTGCGCGCGATCGCCCAGTGTCCGCCGCTCAGGCGCAGCTCAAAGAGGCCCTTGCGGGTGGCGACCCAGGCGCGGTCGTGATTGGTCGTCGCTTGCATGGTCATCCTCCTGAAAGGGCTTGCATCACGTAGACCTCGCTGTCCGGCGCCAGGGGCTCGGCCAGCTCGGTGCGGTCGTCACTGCGCCGGCCGTCGATGAAGACCACGACGTTTGGCCGCACATGGCCCTGGTCGTCGAGCACGTAGCCGCGCAGGCGCGGGTTGGCCGCAAAGGCGGCCTCGAGCGCATCGCGCAGCCGGGCGGCGTCGCAATCGATCTGCGGCGTTTCGGTGAAACGGCGCAGCTGCGGGGTGAACATCACGCGGGGCATGCCCGATGATGCGCTTGCGACACGCGGCTTGACAATGCGCAACCGCCCCAGCCGCCCCAACCGGGTCAGCGCGGCTTGCGGCTGACGCCCTTCTTCCCCGCCTGACCGTGCTTGGCCTTGCGGGCCGGCGCCGCGCTCTTGCCCTTGCCAGTTGTCACCCGTTGGGACTTCACGGCACGGTCGGCGGCGCGGATCTCGTCGAGTTCTTCGACCGCACTCACCCTGCTCTTTCGATCCGGGCGGACCGCGGACATCGGCTTGTCTTCGCTCACCTCGTGAACCAGGCGGAAGTCGATCTTCCGGCTGTCCAGATCGACCCGGCTGACCTGTACCCGAACCCGGGTGCCGACGCCATAGCGCTGGCCGGAGCGTTCGCCGCGCAGCTCCTGGCGCACTTCGTCGAACCGGAAGTAGTCGCCACCGAGTTCACTGATGTGAACCATGCCGTCGACATAGAGCTCGTCCAGCGTCACGAAGATGCCGAACGCCGCCGCCGCACTGACCGTTCCACTGAACTCCTCGCCCAGGCGATCGCGCATGAATCGGCACTTGAGCCACGCCTCGACGTCGCGTGACGCTTCGTCGGCCCGACGTTCGTTGGCGCTGCAATGAGCGCCGGCCTGCTCCCACAGTTCGAGTTCACGGCTGGCCGCCTTCGGCAGCTTGGCGTCCTTCTTCGGCGAGGCCTTCGTGACCTTGCGCAACTGGGGTGCGGCGGCCACCGTCGCCGCCAGCGACAGCTGATACCGCTTCGCCCCCAGCAGGGCCTTGATCACGCGGTGCACCAGCAGGTCCGGGTAGCGCCGGATCGGGCTGGTGAAGTGGGTGTAGGCCTCGTACGCCAGCCCGAAGTGCCCTTCGTTGTTCGCCGTGTAGACCGCCTGCTGCATCGATCGCAGCAGCATCGTGTGAATCTGGGTCGCGTCGATCCGGTCCTTGGTGGCGCTGGCGATCGCCTGCATCTCGGCCGGTACCGGCTCGTCGCTCAGGTGCAGGCCGAGCCCGAGCGAGCGAAGGTAGGCCTGCAGCGCGATGCGCTTCTCCGCAGTCGGGCCCTCGTGAACGCGGTACAGCGACGGATGCTTGCCGCGCGCGATGAAGTCGGCCGCGCAGACATTGGCCGCCAGCATCGCTTCTTCGATCAGTCGATGCGCGTCGGTGCGCGTGCGCGGCACGATCTTCTCGATGCGCCCGTTGTCGTCACAGATGATCTGCGTCTCGGTGGTTTCGAAATCCACCGCACCGCGCTTGGCACGTTGTTTGAGCAGGGCCCGATAGACCTCGTGCAGATCGAGCAGTTGAGGCAGCACCGCGGCCCGCTTCTGGGCTTCCGGGCCGTTCGTATTGGCCAATGCCGCTGCCACTTCGGTGTAGGTCAGCCGCGCATGCGAATTGATGACGGCCGGAAAGAACTGGTAGGCGTCGACCGATCCATCATTGGCGACCACCATATCGCACACCATGGCCAGCCGGTCCTGGTCGGGATTGAGCGAACACAGCCCGTTCGACAGCTTCTCCGGCAACATCGGAATCACGCGGCGCGGGAAGTAGACCGAGGTCGCGCGCCCGTAGGCGTCCTGGTCGATCGGCTCACCGGGCTTGACGTAGTGGCTGACGTCCGCGATCGCCACGATCAGACGCCAGCCTTCGACCGCGGACTTGCCACGACCGCGCTTGAGCGGCTCGCAGTACACCGCGTCGTCGAAGTCACGCGCGTCCTCGCCGTCGATCGTCACGAGCGGCACATCGGTCAGGTCGACGCGGTGCTTGCGGTCCGCCGGACGAATCCGCTCCGGGAGTGCGGCAGCCTGGGCCAGGGCCTCGGGCGAAAACTGGTGCGGTACTTCGTACTTGCGCACTGCGATTTCCAGCTCCATGCCCGGGTCGTCGATCTCGCCGAGAACCTCGAGTACGCGGCCGACCGGCTTGGTGTGCAAGGAAGGCAGTTCGGTCAGTTCGACCGAGACCACCTGGCCGGCAGTGGCGTGCGCGATGCCGTTCTTCGGGATCAGGATGTCCTGACCAAATCGCCGGTCCTCCGGCGCCACGAGCCAATGCCCGCCTTCGTTGAGCAAGCGCCCGATGATCGGGGTCTTGCGCCGCTCCACGATCTCGAGGACCCGCCCTTCGGGCCGGCCCTTGCGGTCGACGCGCACGATGCGCACCCGTACATGGTCGCGGTGCAGGACCGAGCGCATCTCTTCGGGTGCCAGATAGACGCTGGCCTCACCGTCGTCTCGAATGACGAATCCGTGCCCGTCGCGGTGGCCGAGAACATGGCCGGTGACTTCGCTCAGCAACGCCACTGGGGGCGTCTGTCGTGTTGTGATTTCTGATTCTTTGATGATATGATCCTTGGTTCCTGAAAGCCCAGGTGGCGGAATTGGTAGACGCACTAGTTTCAGGTACTAGCGCTGAGAGGCGTGGAGGTTCGAGTCCTCTCCTGGGCACCAGATCAAGAGTTCTGAGACATGATGGCCGACACGCAAGTGTCGGCCATTTTGCTTTGGAGCGCCAAGCCGGCCCCAGCGCATCGCCGAGGTCTTGAATCCGGCGCGATTGACAAGCGCGTGTTGCGGGCATCCCCCGCGGCAGGTCGTCAAACCTTGAACTTGAGTGCGAGACCCTCGGGGCGCAGGTTGTCGTAGTCCTCGAAGGGTTGATGAATCCAGGGGCTGCTGGGCAGTTGCTCGACGAAGTAGTCGGGCGTGTAGCTCGACACGCCCTTGACCCAGATGACCGCCGAGCGCAGTTCCGAGATCGACGGCATTCCACGCAAGCGGTCGACGACCGCGCGCAGCGTCACGCCCGAGTCCGACAGGTCATCCACCAGGAGCACCCGTCCGGCCAGTTCGCCCTTGGGCAGCGTGATGTACTTGGCCATGTCGAGGCGGCCCTGGATCGTCCCGGCTTCGGCGCGATACGAACTGGTCGACATGATCGCCAGCGGCTTGTCGAATACCCGTGACAACACGTCGCCCGGCCGCATCCCGCCACGCGCCAGACACAGGATCTGGTCGCACTGCCAACCCGAGTTGTGCACCTTCAGTGCAAGCCGCTCGATGAGCATGTGGTACTCATCCCAGGACACATAGAGGTGTTTGCCGTCGTCAGTGAGCATTCCAGTGGTTCCTTGGACTTCAGGCGCGGTAGGGGTGGCGCAACAGGATCGTATGGTCGCGGTCGGGACCCGTCGACACCATGTCGATCGGCCGCTCGACGAGCTCCTGCACGCGCTCCAGGTAGCGGCGCGCGTTCGGCGTCAACTGCTCCCATTGCGTGACACCGACCGTGCTGTCGGTCCATCCGGGCCAGCTCTCGTAGATCGGCTCGCATCGCTCGATCTCGTCGGCGTCGAGCGGCAGGATGTCGACGACGCGCCCGTCGAGACGGTAACCGGTACAGACCAGGATTTCGGACAGGCCGTCGAGCACGTCGAGCTTGGTGATGCACAAACCCGAAATGCCATTGATGATCATCGAGCGTTTCAGCGCAGCGGCGTCGAGCCAACCGCATCGACGCGCCCGCCCGGTGACGGTGCCGCGCTCGAGTCCCACGGTCGACAGGTGGTGACCCACGGTGCCGGGTTCGTCGATCGGCAACTCGGTCGGGAACGGCCCGCTGCCGACGCGTGTCGTGTAGGCCTTGGTGATGCCCAGCACATAGTGCAGCAGGTCCGGCCCGACGCCCGATCCGGCGGCAGCGTTGCCGGCCACGCAATTGCTCGACGTGACGTAGGGGTAGGTGCCATGATCGATGTCGAGCAAGGTGCCCTGCGCACCTTCGAACAGCAGATTGGCGCCTTCGCGGTGTGCGCAGTGCAGCCGGTATCCGACGTCGGCCAGCATCGGCAGCAACTGCTCCGCGGCCAGCATCGCGGCGTCGAATATCGGCTGGTACTCCAGCGGCTGGGCCTTGAGGTAGCCACTCAACTCGGCGTTGTGTAGCTCCAGCAAGCCCTTGAGCTTGCTGGCCAGGCGGTCCGGATGCTTGAGGTCCTGGACGCGCAGGGCGCGGCGCGCGACCTTGTCTTCGTAGGCGGGCCCGATGCCCTTGCCTGTCGTGCCGATCTTGCCCGACCCGCTGCGCTCGAGCAGCGCCTCGCGGGCACGGTCGGTTTCGACGTGAAAGGGCAGGATCAGGGGGCAGGACTCGCTGATGAACAGGCGCGAACGCACGTCGAGACCGGCCGCCTCGAGGCGCCGGATCTCGGCCAGCAGATGCGAAGGATCGACGACCACGCCGTTGCCGATGTAGCACGCGACGCCGTCGCGCATCACGCCGGAGGGGATGAGCTGCAGCGCCGTCTTGTGTCCGCGGATGACCAGCGTGTGGCCGGCGTTGTGGCCGCCCTGGAAGCGCACGACGGCATTGGCATGCCCGGTCAACCAGTCGACGACCTTGCCCTTGCCTTCATCGCCCCATTGCGTGCCGACGACAACGACGTTGCGGCCCGGCGCCGGCGGTGTGTGGAGTCCCATCTCTCAATCTTCCTCGGAGTCAATCAGTTGCATTCGTGCGATCGCGCAGGACCCAATCGCCGTTGACACATGCCAGCTCGCGGTCGCACTCGAATCCTTCGGCATCCGACTTGTCGCCGGGCATGACCGAGATCACGGTTTCGCCGCGGTCGCGCAAGCGCCTGACGGCGGCCCGCAACGCCGGCGCTTCGCCCCATGGGGCGAGCACGGCGTCGCATGGCGCGGCCTTGGGCATGCCCTCGGCCAGCGCCTTGAGGTCCAGGCTGAAGCCTGCCGCCGGGCGCTTGCGTCCGAACACGGCACCGATCTCGTCGTAGCGCCCACCGCGCACCAGTGGATCGCTCACCCCCGGGCTGTACGCCGCAAAGCGCGCGCCGCTGTAGTAGGCATAGCCGCTCATGTCCGACAGATCGAAGCCGACGCGCAGATCGGGATGGGCCAGGCGCAGGTGGCTGGCCAGCCATTCCATCTGGTCCAGGGCGTCCTGCACCAGCGAACCGCCGGGCAGCGTGCTGCGCGCCGCCGCGAGGGCCTCGTCACCGCCGTACAGGTCCGGCAAGGCCAGCAACGCATTTCGCGCCTCGGGCGGCATCGACCGCGTCAGCCCGGTTATGCCCGCTCTGTCCTTGTTCGACAGGGCCTGGGCGATTTCGCCCAGATCGACACCGTCGAGTGCCACGCCCGAAAGCACGGCGCGCAGCAGGCGCGCATCGGACAGATCCACGACCAGATCGCGAACACCCGCGAGCACGAGGCAGTCGATCGCCAGCTCCTGAACCTCGAGGTCGGTCTCGAGCCCCGCATGGCCGAACACCTCGGCCCCGAACTGAAGCGGTTCGCGCGTCGCGAAAAGCCCGGCAGGCCGCGTGTGCAGGACCGGACCGCAGTAGCACAGGCGAGTCACGCCTTCGCGGTTCAGCAGATGGGCGTCGATGCGCGCCGCCTGGGGCGTGGTGTCGGCGCGCAGACCGAGTGTGCGACCGCTGAGCTGGTCGACCAGCTTGAACGTGCGCAGGTCGAGCTCGTGGCCGGTGCCGGTCAGGAGTGAGTCGAGGTGCTCGAGCAAAGGCGGCGCGACCAGCTCGAAACCGTAACTGTGCGCCCGGTCCAGCAGGGTCCGCCGCAGCTCTTCCAGGCGCCGTGCCTGCGTGGGCAGAACATCGGCAATATGCTCCGGCAGCAGCCAAGCAGACGACATCAGGCGAGGCGGGGTGTTGAAACAGGCATTGTACCGGCGCCTACCCCGCGCCAAGCTGACGACTCAGGTCCAGATCGCGAGCAGCGCAAGTCCGATGCCGATGCTGATCAGGCCGATGAACCGGATCTGCCCATCGGACATGCGCGCCACGCGGCTGAACATGTCGCGCCAGCCGCGCGGGTTCAGGAACGGCAGCAAACCTTCGAAGATCAACATCAGCGCCAGAGCGCCGAGCATCAGATCGGACATGCACGGAAATCAGCGGGCGGCGGGGCCGCCGCTGCGCATGGCCTTGAAGAATTCGCTGTTCGGGTCGAGCACCATCATGTCGCTGCGCGAGCGAAAGCTCGCCCGGTAGGCCTCAAGGCTGCGGTAGAACTGGGCAAACTGCGGATCGCGGCCAAATGCCTCGGCATACAGCGCCGACGCCTTGGCGTCGCCTTCACCCTTGATCTTCTGCGCGTCGCGGTAGGCCTCGGCGAGGATGACCTCGCGCTGGCGATCGGCATCGGCCCGGATCTTCTCGCCTTCGGCGGCACCGGTCGAGCGCAGCTCGTTGGCGACCCGCTTGCGCTCCGACTCCATGCGCCGGAACACCGAATCGGTGATGTCGGAGACGAAGTCGACGCGCTTGACGCGCACGTCGATGATCTCGACACCAAAATTCTTGGCTTCGTCGAGAATTCGGTCGCGTACGCCGCCCATGACCTTCTCGCGATCGGTGGCCAGCACGCCGCTGACGTTGCGCTTGGTCACCTCCTCGTTGAAGGCGGCCTGCACGACCGGCGCCAGCCGTGTCTCGAGATTGCGGATGTCGGCGCCGTTGTTGCGGATGAACTGGCGCGGATCGTTGATGCGCCACTTGACCATCCAGTCGATCAACAGGCTCTTCTTCTCGGCCGTGAAGATCGGCCGCGTGTCGGGGCTGTCCAGGGTCTGGATGCGCTTGTCCAGGAACACGACGTTCTGGAACGGCGGTGGCAGCTTGAACTTCAAGCCGGGCTCAGTGATGACCTCCTTGATCTCACCGAGTGCGAACACGACGCCGACCTGCCGCTGGTCGACGATGAAGAGGGTCGACGACAAGCCGATCAAGGCCAGCAAGCCGATGGCGACGTAGATTCCTAGACGTTGAGTCATGGTGCGCCTCCTCAGCGGGTCTCGCGGTCGCGACCGCGGGTGTTCTCACGTGAACGCACGTCCACCGCCGCCGCTGCCGACTCCGGCGTGGGCACGGCCGTCGCAGGCGCCGGGACGGTCGCCACCTGCTGCATCAGCTTGTCCAGCGGCAGGTACAGCAGGTTGGACCCACTGCGGCTGTCGACCATGATCTTGCTGACGTTGGCGTACACCTGCTGCATCGTCTCGAGGTACAGGCGGTCGCGCGTCACCGCCGGCGCCTTCTGGTACTCGGCCAGCACCGAGCGGAACCGTTGTGCATCACCCTCGGCCTGGGCCTCCACGCGGGCCCGATAGCCATCGGCCTCTTCGGCCAGGCGGGCCGCGGCGCCCTGCGCCTTCGGGATCACGTCACTTGCGTATGCGTCGCCTTCGTTGCGGAAGCGGTCGCGGTCGGCGCCGGCCTTGACCGCGTCGTTGAACGCCGCCTGCACCTGCTCGGGAACCTGAACGTTCTGCACGTTGACGTTGGCGATGACGATGCCGGAGTTGAGCTTGTCAAGCTGGGCCTGGATCGACTTGACGAGATCGGCCGCCACGGCGTCGCGCTGCTCGTACAGCACGAGGTCGACGCGGCTGCGGCCGACGATCTCGCGCACCGCCGATTCGCTGGCCAGCACGACGGCTTCGTCGGGGCTGCGGTTCTCGAACAGATAGGCGCGTGCATCCTTCAGCCGGTACTGGACCGTGAAGCGGATGTCGATGATGTTCTCGTCCTGCGTCAGCATCGACGAGTCGCGCAGTCCAGTGGACTGGGCCACATTGCTGCGGCCCACCTCAACCGAACGCAACTGCGTCACCGGAACGGTCTCCTGGCCCTGGAAGGGATACGGGAAACGCCACTGGAAACCAGCGTCAACCGTGTGGCTGTACTTGCCGAACGACGTCACGACCGACTGGTGGCCTTCCTGCACGATGAAGAAACCGCTTCCGAGCCAGATCAGGACGGCGACTGCGGCGATGAGACCGACGCCGATGCCGGCACTCTTCATGTCCGGCTGGTAAGGGCCGCCGCCATCGGGCGGGCGACTGCCATTGCCACCGCCACGCGAGCCACGCTGGCCACCGAACATACCCCCCAGCTTGCGATTGAAGTCGCGCCAGAGTTCGTCGAGATCGGGTGGGCCATCGTTGCGGCCGCCCTGGTTCAGCATCGGCGCCAGACGGCGAGCCAAAGCCTTGCGCCAGTGTCTGCCTTCGGTGGGGGGAGCTTGGGTATCGTTCATGTTCACGTCATCAGTGGGCATTGACTTGGTCGCTGGATTCGTCGACTGCGTCGGGCGCGCTGGCCAGACCCCGAGGATCCTGAATAGGTGGGGGTGCATCGGGGGCATTCAAGCGTGCCAACGCGAATTCCGCGATGACCTTGCGCAGTGCATCGATTCCTGTGCCGTCCAGGGCGCTGACGAAGACCCGCGTTCGATCCACGCCACCGTCCAGGTGAATCGTGTCGACCGGCTGGCGGGGCTGGCGCGAGGCCTCGATCAGGTCGCACTTGTTGTAGACCCAGACCTGCGGAACATCGGACGCGCCGATTTCGGCCAGCACGCGTTCGACCTCGGCTTGCTGTTCGAGCAGCTGCGGGCTGGCCGCATCGACCACGTGCAGCAGAAGATCGGCGTCCGCCGCCTCCTGCAGCGTGGCCCGGAAGGCCTCGACCAGCTTGTGCGGGAGGTCGCGAATGAAGCCGACCGTGTCGGACAGCGAAGCCGTCGTGCCGAGCGGCTCCAGCCAGAGCGCTCGTGTCGTGGTGTCGAGCGTGGCGAACAGCTGATCGGCCGCGTACGCCCTGGCCTTGACCATGGCATTGAACAACGTCGACTTGCCCGCGTTGGTGTATCCGACCAGCGAGATCCTGAACGACCCACGCCGCTCGCGCGCCTTGCGCTGCGTGCTGCGCTGGCGCTTGACCTTTTCGAGCCGGATCTTGACCGACTTGATGCGCTCGCCAATCATGCGGCGATCGAGTTCGATCTGGGCCTCACCGGGCCCGCCGCGACCGCCGATCCCGCCTTGCTGGCGTTCCAGGTGGCTCCAGCGCCGCACCAGGCGCGTGGCCATGTATTGCAGGCGCGCCAGTTCGACCTGAAGCTTGCCCTCGTGGCTCTGCGCGCGTTGGGCAAAGATGTCCAGGATCAGCGAAGTCCGGTCGGCGACCGGAACCCCTAGGTGCTTCTCGAGATTGCGCTGCTGCACCGGGCTCAGCGCCTGGTCGAAGATGACACCATGGGCGCCGGTCGATTGCACCAGCGTGCGGATCTCGTCGGCCTTGCCCGACCCGACGAACAACGCGGCGTCGGGAGCGCGCCGCCGTGCCACCACACGCGCCACCGCCTCATCGCCAGCAGATTCGGCCAACAACGCGAGTTCGTCCAGGGTGGGATCGAAGGCGTGCGTCGGGCCCAGATCGACACCGACCAGCACGGCACGCGTCACGTCGCCGTGGGCGCCAGTCCGAGAAGGTGCGTCACTCAATGAGATTGAACGGATAGATCGGGACCGGAAGGACGTGACCGCATCAGGTCGCGTCGCCGCCCTCGTTCGATTGGAAATTCACGGCCCGCCCTGGCACAACCGTCGAAATGGCGTGCTTGTAGACCATTTGCGTCACGGTGTTGCGAAGCAGGACGACGTACTGGTCAAAGGACTCGATATGCCCTTGCAGCTTGATGCCGTTGACGAGGTAGACCGACACTGGAACGTGCTCCTTGCGCAGCAGGTTCAAGAAGGGATCCTGCAAGAGCTGTCCTTTGTTGCTCACGATATGTTCCGTGTTGTTGGTTCGACAGGTCTGCACGTTATCACAGGGGGCATGAACGCGCCCGGGCGCCGGCGCTGCGTCCTCAGGAGCCGCGTTCGTCGAACGGATTGTCCGAAGAACGGACCTCGATGCGAAGCGGGGTGCCGACCAGGTTGAACTTGGCGCGCACCCGCCCTTCCAGGTAGCGCTTGTAGACGTCGGTGATGTGGTCCAGCGAGTTGCCGTGGACCACCACCACCGGGGGGTTCATGCCGCCCTGGTGCGCGTAGCGCAGCTTGGGCCGGAAACGACCATTGCGTCGCGGCGCCTGGTGCTCCACGGCCTCCTGGATGAGGCGCGTCAGCATGGGCGTCGGCATCTTGCAGGTCGCCGACGCGTGGGCCTGCGCAATGGCCTTCCAGACCGCCGACAGGCCGCGCCGCTTGAGCGCGGAGATGTGCATCACCGGCGCGAACTTCAGGAACGCGAGGCGGCTTTCGATCGAGCGCTGGAGCATCTCGCGCTGGTAGTCGTCGGTCGCGTCCCACTTGTTGACCGCCAGCACCACGGCGCGCCCGGACTCGAGGATGTAGCCGGCGATATGGGCATCCTGATCGGTCACGCCCTGCGTCGCGTCAAGCAGCAAGAGCACGACATTGGCGTCGGCGATGGCCTGCAGGGTCTTGACGACCGAAAACTTCTCGATGGCCTCGAAGACCTTGCCCTTGCGGCGCAACCCGGCCGTGTCGATCAACTCGAACTTCTGCCCCTGGCGCTCGAACGGAACGTGGATGGCGTCGCGTGTCGTGCCGGGCTGGTCGAACGCAATCAGGCGCTCCTCCCCGAGCCAGGCATTGATCAGGGTCGACTTGCCGACGTTCGGTCGGCCAGCGACGGCGAGCCGGATCGGACGCTCAGGTCCTTCGCCCGGCAGGTCTTCGACGGGCCCGAAGCCTTCCAGGGTCGCTTCGAGCAAGCTGCGGATGCCCTGCCCATGGGCGGCCGAGATCGGGTGCGGTTCGCCGATCCCGAGTTCGTGGAACTCGGCGATTTGGGGCGCCTCGAGCATGCCTTCGGCCTTGTTGACCGCCAGCAGCACTCGCTTCTGGGACTGGCGCAGGTAGCGCACGATGTCGTGGTCCTGGGCCGAGAGACCGGCCCGCACGTCGACGACGAAGATCACGGCATCCGCTTCGGCGACAGCCTGGCGCGTCTGGTGCGCCATCTCCTGCATGATGCCGCTCGTGCTTTCGGGCTCGAAGCCACCGGTGTCGACGACGATGAACGAGATCGGACCGAACCTTGCGTCGCCATAGTGCCGGTCACGTGTCAGCCCGGCAAAGTCGGCAACGATCGCGTCGCGGCTCTTCGTGATTCGATTGAACAGCGTCGACTTGCCCACATTGGGTCGGCCAACCAGAGCGATCACGGGCTTCATCGTCGCGGCTCGTTGGCGTCAGGGTCTGAATGCAAAGAGGCCGCCACCGCGCGTCGCCACGAGCACGGTCGCGCCAGACAGCACTGGCGTGCCGACGATCGGCGTGCCGTCGGTCGGGAGGCGCAACACGACGTCGCCGGTCGCCCGCGCCAGGAAATGCACCTGGCCCTCGAGGTCGCCGACGATCGCCACCGCCCCTGCCAGCAGGACGCCACTCAGTTCGCGGTAACGCAAGGTCTCGTTGGTCCAGGCCACTTCACCGGTGGCGGTCCGCCAGGCGCTCAGGCGTCCGCTGGCATCTGCGCCCACCACGAGCTCCGCGTCGCCGCCGACCGCCTGTGCGCCGGCGTTGGGCACGCTCCAGCGCAGGGCGCCGCGCGCGGCGTCGATACACGCGACGGTGGCCTGAAAGGCGCGCGCGCAGACAGTGTCTCCGGCACGCGTCAACGGGCCCACGAGATCGGTCAGGCGCTCGATCTCGTTGGTACCGCGCGGTGTCGCCAGCGCGACCTCCCATCGCAGCGTGCCGCGCAGCGGGTCGAGCGCGGCCAGCTTGGACCCTTGCCCGACCAGGAGCAGATTCTTGTAGGGCGCGACCACGCCCGCCTGGGCCAGCGTCAGTGCATCGCCGGGCCGGGTCACGGTCCACAGCGACCGGCCGTCCAGAACATCGAACGCCTGCACGACACGGTCGACGCGCAGCACGAACACGCGCTCACCGGCGACCAGGGGCGCCGTCAGGACCTTTGCCGCCAATGTCTTGCGCCAGAGCTCGCGCCCGCCGTCGAACACGACCAGGGCGTTGTCGCGCGTGATCACGCTGCTGAACCGGCCGTCGCTGCCGACGCCTGCGGTCAGTGCGCTGCCGGCGCCGGCCCGCCAGATCTCGCGCCCGGTCCCGGGGTCCAAGGCCACCAGGGTCCCATCGGTGCCCGCGGCAATGAAGGCGTCCGGGCGCCCGGCGATCGACAGCGGGAACTTCACGCTGTCCACCTTGGCCTGCCACACGCTGCTGCCGGACACGCGCGCCGTGATGGGCTCGAGTGGTGTCGGCTTGGGTTTGTCGACCGACGAGCAGGCCGCGAGCAAGGCCAGACCGGCCCAGACGATCCACCGGGTCAGGGTCGTCATTTGCCCGCTCCCGAGGCCGCAGGCGCCGCGCCGAGCGCGGTCAGCTTGGCCTCGATCAGCCGCCGGTAGTCCTGCGTCGGATCCATGGTCTTCCAGGCCTTCTCGTACGCCACCTTGGCCTCGGCCTTCTTGTCCATGGCCAACAGCACATCGCCGCGCCGGTCCGCGACCAGGGCCTCGAAGGCCGGTGCCGCAGCGGCGTCGAGCTGCTTGATCGCTTCGTCGAACTGCTTGGCCTCGATCAGCAAGGCGGCCAGCCGCAGGCGCGCGACGGTCCGGATCTCTTCATCGCCGGCCTTGTCGGCGACCCAGCCCAGGCTCGCGCGTGCCGCGTCGAGCTGGCCCTTGTCGTGCTGCACGCGCGCCACCAGCAGGCCGCCCTGAGCCGCCTGCACGGTGCCGCCGTACCGGTCCTTGAGGTCGCCGAAGACACGCGACGCGCGCTCGGCGTCGCCCGCTTGTGCACTGCGGTCCAGCTCGTCGTACATCGCACCGGCCTTGAGGCCCTGCTCGCGTTGCCACCAGTTCCAGCCGTTCCAGGCGGCGTACGCACTCAACAGCAGGATCAACAGCCATGTGATCAGGTTGCCGTACTGCTTCCAGAACGCCTTGAGCGCGTCGAGTTGTTCCTGCTCTTGCAGGTCTAGTTGTGTGGCCATGAATGCTCTTGCCTGTGATGTCGGGATTATGCGTTGCGCAGTTCGTGCGCCCAGGACTCGACGTCGTCGAGGGCACGCGTCACCTGCTCTGCGGCCATCTGTCGCAACGGCTTGACCGCGACTTGCCCACGCGCCAGTTCGTCGGCTCCGAAGACCAGCGCATAGCGCGCGCCACTGGCGTCGGCGCGCTTGAACTGCGCCTTCATGCTGCCCGGACCATCCTTGCCCGCGGCGTGCAGGATCACGCTGATGCCGGTCGCGCGCAGGGCCTCGACGACGCGCACCACCTGCGCCAGTGCGCCACTGTCGGGGACCACGGCATAGGCGTCGGGGGCAACCGCTGGCGGCTGCACGCCACTCTCGTGCAAGAGATCGAGCACACGCTCGATCCCCATGCCCCACCCGACGGCGGGCGCCGGTTTGCCGCCGATCATCTCGATCAGGCCGTCGTAGCGGCCCCCGCCACAGACCGTTCCCTGTGCGCCAAGGCGATCCGTGACCCACTCGAACACGGTCCGGTTGTAGTAGTCCATGCCGCGCACCAGGCGCGGGTTCAGCCGGTAGGGCTGACCCACCGCATCGAGCACCGCCCGCACCGCATCGAAATGCTTGAGCGAGTCCTCGCCCAGGAAGTCCATCAGGACCGGCGCCGCCTCGACCAGCGACTGCATGGCCGGGTTCTTGCTGTCGAGAATGCGCAGTGGGTTGCTGTGCAGGCGGCGCTGCGCCTCGCTGTCCAGCTGGTCGCGATTCGACTCGAAATGGGCGATCAGCGCGGCCCGGTGGGCCAGCCGTTCGTCGGATTGACCGAGGCTGTTGAGCTCCAGTCGCACATCGTTCAGACCGAGTTCGCGCCAAAGGGCGCGGGCCATCAAGATCACCTCGGCGTCGACATCCGGCCCGCCATGTCCGAGCGCTTCGACCCCGACCTGGTGGAACTGCCGGTAGCGCCCACGTTGCGGGCGCTCATGCCGGAACATCGGCCCGATGTAGAACAGGCGCTTGCCGCCGTCGTACAGCATCGAGTGCTCGATCGCCGCACGCACGACCCCCGCCGTGGCTTCCGGGCGCAGGGTCAGCGCATCGCCGTTCATGCTGTCGGTGAAGGAGTACATCTCCTTCTCGACGATGTCGGTCACTTCACCGAGCCCGCGCACGAACAGCGCAGTCGGCTCGACGATCGGCGTGCGCATGTTCAGGTAGCCGTAGCGGCGCATGATCTCGCGCACCCGGTCCTCGAACCACTCCCAGCGCGCCGAATCCGGCGGCAGGATGTCGTTCATGCCTTTGACTGCTTTGAGGGAATCGGCCATGGGGTTCGGTTTGCGAGCCCTTCGGCCCGCCTTGGGGTCAGTGCGTCGACGTCGCGCCGAACCGGCGCTCGATGTAGTCTTCGACGAGCTTGTGGAAATCCGCGGCGATCTGGTCGCCACGCAAGGTCACGGCCTTCTCGCCGTCGATGAACACCGGTGCCGCCGGCGCTTCGCCGGTCCCCGGCAGGCTGATGCCGATATCCGCATGCTTGCTTTCGCCGGGCCCGTTGACGATGCAACCCATGACCGCCACCTTCAGGTTTTCGACCCCCGGGTAGCGCGCCTTCCAGCTCGGCATCATCGTGCGCAGATGGTCGTCGATCTCCTTGGCGAGCACCTGAAACGTCGTACTCGTGGTGCGTCCGCACCCCGGGCAGGCCGTGACGCTCGGGTTGAACATGCGCTGGCCGAGCGACTGCAGGATCTCGAGCGCGATCACCACTTCCTGGGTGCGCGCTTCACCGGGCTGCGGCGTCAGGCTGACTCGGATCGTGTCGCCGATGCCCTCCTGCAGCAGCACCGCCAGCGCGGTGCTCGACGCCACCGTGCCCTTGGTCCCCATGCCCGCCTCGGTCAGACCCAGGTGCAGGGCGTAATCGCAGCGCCGACTCAGGGCGCGGTAGACCGCGATCAGGTCCTGCACTCCGCTGACCTTGCAGCTGATGATGATCTGGTCCGGATCCATCCCCAGTTCGCGCGCGTAGTCCGCGGAACCCAGTGCCGACTGGACCAGGGCCTGGTACATCACCTGTTTGGCCTCCCATGGCCGGGCCCGGGCTGCATTCACGTCCATCAGCGACGCCAGCAGTTCCTGGTCCAGGCTGCCCCAGTTGACCCCGATGCGCACCACCTTGTCGTGGCGCATCGCGGCCTCGATCATCTGGGCGAACTGGCGGTCGCGCTTGTCGCCCTTGCCGACGTTGCCGGGATTGATCCGGTACTTCGACAGCGCGGCCGCCATCGCAGGGTGGTCGGTCAGCAGGCGATGGCCGTTGTAGTGAAAGTCGCCGATCAAGGGAACGTTCACGCCCATCCGGTCGAGCTGTTCGCGGATGTGTGGCACTGCCTCGGCCGCTTCGGGCGTGTTCACCGTGATTCGCACCAGTTCGGAGCCCGCCGCCGCGAGCTCCTTGACCTGGATCGCGGTGCCGATGGCGTCCACCGTGTCGGTGTTCGTCATCGACTGCACACGCACCGGGGCATCACCGCCGATCGTGATCACATGATCGGCCCAACGGACTTTGGCTTGCCTCGAGTGGCGCGGGCCGGGTTCGGCGCCGGCGATCGGATCGTTGGTGTTGTCCATCAGGAGATCCATGCGGGGGCGCTGCTCAGCGCAACTCCAGGCGCGCCACGTTGTCGCGCGCGCCGGCGCTCAAGTCGACCGCAACGCCCCGAAACGTCACCGCGGTGCCGCTGGCATTGCCGATCGTGACGCGCAAGGGCAACTGCCCGTCGAGACCGATCGATTCTCCGGCCTGCAACAGGCGCGACAACAGCGTCTTCCCGGACCCGTCGCTGACCTGGACCCAGGAATCGGCCGCAGCGCGCACGCCGAGCAGCGATGCAGGCGCGGTGGAGGCAACCGACGCGGCTGGCGCGGCCGGGGTCGACTTCGCCGGCTCGACCGTCGTCGGCGGCACGGGGACGACCGACGAAACATTGTCCGGCGGCGCCGAGGCAACCGAATTCGGCGCCGAGGCGACCGGATCGAGCGCGGCGGGCGGCATCACCGGTTCGTCCTTGACCATCGTCGGTGCCAGCGTGGACGTGCTCGCCAGAGGCCAGAAGTACACCCCCAGGGCGGCCACGGCGAGCACTGCCACGATCCAGAACGCCGGTTTGCGCACGAGGTCCGCGATCGTTGCGTCGCCGTCCGAAGACTCGCGAAAAGGCGTGTTGAGACCCCCGCTGACCTGGTCAAGAGCCCCGCTGTCAAGGCGAGGCAGCAATGCGAGGACCGGCGTCGGATCGATCTTCAGTGCCCGGCAGGCCGACTTGGCCAGGGCACGCGTGAACGCCACGTCGGGCAATTCGTCGTAACGGTCGCGCTCGAGCGACTCGAGCTTGCGCGGCGGAATCTTCAATGACGTGGCCAGGGCGGCGATGTGCAGCCCGCGCGCTTCGCGCGCCTTGCGCAGCAGCCCGCCCGCAGTCTGCACCGGCGCCTCGGCCGATGCCGTCTCGTCAGTCATCGATTTGCCCTCGATCGAAACGCAGGGCCTGAGGCGAGTCCGGGAACCTCTCGCGCAGTTGAACGCCCAGGCCGTTGACCCCGATCCGGTTGCCGAGCTTGTGCTCGATGCGCATCGCCAGCCACAGCGACTGCGCATTGGTCGAGGCGGGCTGAGCGTTCACGCGCCGGATGTAAAAGCGCGCTCGTTCGAGTTCACCTCGGCGGAACAGGACCTCGGTCAGGTTGAAGGCCGCGGTCGGGTTCGCCGGATCGAGCTCGTAGGACTTCGACAACGATTGCTCGGCGTCGTCGAGCCGCCCGACACGCGCTTCGCACACGCCCTTGGCGAGCAGCGTGCGCGCCACTTCGCGATATTGCGGGACCGCCACCGCCTTCTGGAACTGCAGCTGTGCTTCGTCGTAGCGGCGCTGTTCGCACAGGAACCAGCCGTAATTGTGGATCGCGTCCGCGTCGCGCGGGTTGAGCTGCATCGCGCGCAGGAAACTCTCCTCGGCGAGCGGCAACTGGCCCATGCTGGCGTAGATCAGTCCCCTCAGGTTGTAGCCCTCGGACAGGTCCGGTCGCGCCGCAAGCGCCTGTTTCACCTCATCCAGCGCGGTCGACAACTGGCCGCGCCCGAAGTACCCCGCCGCCAATTCCAGGCGCAGCTTGGCGCGCTGGTCGTTCTCGGTCAGGTCGGAGCTGGTCCGGATGTCGGCGGTCTGGGGCGCGGTCGGCGCCGCACAGGCGCCGAGCAGGAGCAAGCCTGCTGCAATCGATACCCGCCAACGAATTCGCACTGTGCTCACGTTCTCGCCTCCTTGTGGCCCGCGGGCACGATGTTCACGACACGGCGCGCCATGCGCTCCCGTGCACCAGTGCGGTCCTGCACTTCGCCGGCGAGTTGCCCGCAGGCCGCGTCGATGTCCTCGCCCCGGGTCTTGCGGATCGTGGTCACGATGCCTGCATCCTGCAGAACCTTGGCGAAGGCTGACACGCGGTCGCGAGGCGAGCGCAGCAATCCAGAAGCCGGAAACGGGTTGAACGGAATCAGGTTCAGCTTGCAGGGCACACGCTGCTCGGCCAGCATGCGAACGAGTGCCGTAGCCTGCTCGACACCGTCGTTGACACCGTCGAGCATGCAGTACTCGAAGGTGATGAAGTCACGCGGCGCCGCATCCAGATAGTTGCGGCAGGCCTGCATCAGCTCCGCGATCGGGTACTTGCGATTGAGCGGCACGAGCCGGTCGCGCAGCGTGTCGTCGGGCGCATGCAGCGACACCGCAAGTGCCACCGGACAGTCGACGCGCATGCGCTCGATCATCGGCACGACGCCCGAGGTCGACACCGTCACCCGGCGCCGCGACAGGCCGTAGCCATGGTCGTCGAGCATGACGCGCAGCGCGGGCAGCAGGGCCGAGTAGTTCTGCAGCGGCTCACCCATGCCCATCATCACGACGTTGCTGATGGCCCGCTCGCCCGCTGCCAGTCCCATCCGCTCGCGCAGGCGGTGCTCGGCAAACCACAGCTGCCCGACGATCTCGCCGGTGCTGAGGTTGCGGCTGAAGCCTTGGTGACCGGTCGAACAGAAGGGGCAGCCGACCGCGCATCCGGCCTGCGAAGAGATACACAGCGTGCCGCGATCGGACTCCGGGATGAACACGGTCTCGATTGCATTGCCACGGCCGACGTCGAACAGCCACTTGATCGTTCCGTCCGCCGACACCTGTTCGGTCAGGAGCGGCAACATGCCCACGGTCGCGGCACCCGCGAGCTTCGTGCGCAGCGACTTCGCGAGATCGGACATCGCATCGAAGTCCGAGACACCGCGCTGGTGAATCCAGCGGAACAGCTGGGTCGCGCGGAAGGGCTTCTCGCCCAATGCGCCGCACCAGGCCGTCAGACCCTCGAGATCGAGATCGAGCAGATTGACGACCATGGCCCGGTGACCGGATCAGCCGCCGTAGACGTTCATGCCGGCGAAGAAGAACCCGATCTCCACCGCCGCGGTTTCCGGCGCGTCCGAGCCATGCACCGCGTTGGCGTCGATGCTGTCGGCGAAGTCGGCACGGATGGTGCCCTTGTCGGCCTTCTTCGGATCGGTGGCGCCCATCAGATCGCGGTTCTTCGCGATCGCGCCTTCGCCTTCAAGGGCCTGGATCATGACCGGGCCCGAGATCATGAACGACACCAGGTCGTTGAAGAACGGGCGTGCCTTGTGCACGGCATAGAAGGCTTCGGCCTCACCACGAGACAGATGGGCCATCTTGGCCGCGACGATCTTCAGGCCGGCGGCCTCGAAACGCGCGTAGATCTGGCCGATCACGTTCTTGGCCACTGCGTCGGGCTTGATGATCGAGAGGGTACGTTCGACTGCCATGGAAATGCTCCTGAATAAACGATTCGGCAAAGCTGCGGAGTTTAGCTGGCGCCAGAAGTCGGACTCACCGGCCCCGGCCGCCGCCCCGACCGCCGCGTCCTCCCCGGCCCCCTTGCCCGCCCTGGCCGCCGCCCCGGCTGCCCTGGCCGCCCTGGCCGCCACCCTGGCGCCGCTGGCCACCGGATCCGCGCCCCCCGCTCTTGCGGGTGAACGCGTCCGCACCGATGTAGCCGACCGCGGTCTGCATCGGATCGGGCTCGCGCGGACCGTCACCCTTGCCGTGCCCTCGGCCGCCTAGCGGCCGCGGCTTCTGAGTGGCGCGCTTGTCGTAGGTCTGCTGAAGGGGGTTCGGGATCGGACCGTCGTCGGGGCGATCGCGGTCACGCTCACGCTTTTCGCGCTGAAGGCCGCTCTTGTCGTAGGTCTGCTGAAGCGGATTCGGGATCGAGCGGAAATCCATGTCGTCGTCGTCGCGGTCATCATGCTGCCCGGGCACCTCGCCCTGCCGGCTTGGCTTGTTGCCCCGCTTGTCGAAGGTCTGCTGCAGCGGGTTCGGGATCGACCCGCCGTCCCCGCGTGGGCCGCGGCTGTCCCGTGGTTCGCGCGGTTCGCGCGGCTCACGCGCACCCTCGCCTTTGCCGCGCCGGCGCCCACGTCGCCCACGGCCGGCGCGCTCGCCATCGGACTCGCCGGCAGCTGGGCGACTCTCCGAACGACCGTCGCCGCCACCCGCCTGGCGTCTGAGCGCCTTGACGTCGACCTCGTCCAGATCCACCCAGACGCCTCGCTTGAGGCCGCGTGGCAAGACGACCGAGCCGTAGCGGATCCGGATCAGGCGGCTGACGGCATGGCCAACGGCCTCGAACAGCTTGCGCACCTCGCGATTGCGCCCTTCGGTGATCACGACGCGGTACCAATGGTTGACGCCCTCGCCGCCACCGTCCTCGACGCTCTTGAAGGCCGATGTCTGGCCATCGATCTCGACGCCCTCAAGCAGGCGCGCCTTCGCGTCCGGATCGAGCACGCCGAGCGAACGAACGGCGTATTCGCGTTCGACGCCGAAGCGTGGGTGCATCAGCTGGTTGGCCAGTTCACCCGAGTTCGTGAACAGCAACAGGCCCTCGGTGTTGATGTCCAGCCGGCCCACCGATTGCCACTTGCCCTGCGCCAAGCGTGGCAGGCGGCGGAACACGGTGGGGCGCTGCTGCGGATCGTCATGGGTCACGACCTCGCCGACCGGCTTGTGATAGGCCAGCACTCGAGCCTTGGGCGGCAGGATCCGGACCCGGATCGGCTTGTCGTCGATTCGCACCTGGTCGCCAAACGAGATGCGCTGGCCGGTATGCGCAGGCTCACCGTTTACCGTCACACGTCCGTCCGCGATCATCTGCTCGAGATCGCGCCGCGATCCGACGCCAGCCTGGGCCAGCACCTTGTGCAGTTTCGGCGCGTCGGGCTCCGGCGCCAGCACGCGCCGCGTCGGATCAGACGCCGCATCCTGGGTCTCGACCTTGGCTCCGTCCGCTTCATCATCGGCGATTGCGTCCGCCGCTTCGGCCGGATCGGATTCGGTCACCGGCTCGCCCTCGAGCGACATGGCCTCCTGTGGATCGGCAATGCGCTCGCTGTCGAACGCGCCCGACAACAACTCCGCGAACACCTCGTTGACAGCGACCGCGGGCGCCACCACCGGCCCGGTCGCGTCCGGGCCCCCAGCGGCGGCCGCGCCCTTGCCGCCTCGACGACCACGGCGCCGGTTGCGCCCGCGCCGCCCCTCCTGTGGCCCGTTCGGCTCGCCGTCGACCGTGGCACCACCGGCGGTCGGCCCATCGGCGTCGTTCGCTTCTCGTGTCTCGGGCTCAACCGTGGGTTCGGGCCGCACGTCGCCCGGACCTGCACCCACCTGCGGATCCGCCACGACCTCGGGGCCACCTTCCGGGGCCGCGGCCTTGACCGTCCGACGCCGGCGCTTCGGACGCTCCGCGGCCTCGGAATCTGTCGGCGCAGGCGCCTGGTCCTGGGGGGGAAGATCGTCGTCGCTCGGATTCATGGCGTGGGGTCGGCTGGTGAAGGGGGGATGTCGGCCAAGGCCGGCTCAGCGCATTCGGCTGTGGGCGCTTCGGTCGCTGCGGATGGCAAATCGGGAGCCGCAGGAACGGGCAGTTCGGATGCCTCGGCAACTTGCGTCGTCGCCTCGACAGCCGTCTCGAGCTGCAGTTCGGGCTGGTCGTCGATCAGGCTGCGCTGTCCAGCGAGGGCTTGGAGCGCCGTCGTCTCGTCCCCGCCCTCGGACTCGATCGGGGGCAGTTGATCAAGGCTGGCCAGACCAAGGTCGTCCAGGAAATGGCGGGTGGTCGCGTACAGGGCCGGGCGCCCGATCGACTCCCGGTAGCCGATCGATTCGATCCAGCCGCGGTCTTCCAGCTGCTTGACGATCTGGCTGCTGACGGTCACGCCGCGGATGTCTTCGATGTCGCCGCGTGTCACGGGCTGGCGGTAGGCAATGATGGCCAATGTCTCCATTGCCGCGCGCGAATAGCGCGGCGGTTTCTCGGGGTTCAGCCGGTCCAGGAAGACGCGCATCTCGGGCCGGCTCTGGAAACGCCAGCCCGAGGCCAGCGCCACGAGTTCGACACCTCGCCCTTGCCAATCGAGCGCCAGTTCGTCCAGCAATGTGCGCAGCGTGTCCAGTCCGACCTGTTCGTCGAACAGCACGCCCAGCTCGCGCAGCGGTAGCGGTGCCGGGGCGCAGATGAGCGCGGTCTCGAGGACGCGCTTGGCATCCGTGGTGTTCATGCCATGACTTGTTAAGGGGTCCGGCCGCGGCAAACCGTGGGGCGCGGATCCAGTCTCGGGTTCTTTGCCCGCAGGACGCCCTCATGGGGTGCGGCTGCAGCAAGGTCGATGGATCGGACAGTGGGTCAATCGGGGCGCCACGACTGCGGAGCGCCAGACCGGCGAAGCGGCCGCAGCCTGGGCTGCACGCCGAACGCCATGAAGGTCGTCACCGGCGCATTGTACCCCCAGGTCAGGCCTCGGGTCCGATCAGGTGCGACCCTTGGCGACCTGAGCCCAGGCTTGTGCGAAGTCGATCGGCGGCGGACAGTCGATGGCCATCGATTGGCCACTCGCCGGGTGCGCGAACTCAAGCCGGGTCGCGTGCAACGCCTGCCGGGACAGGCCAAGCGCCGCCTGGCCGCCATACAGCGTGTCGGCGACAAGCGGGTGGCCCAGGTGGGCCAGATGGACGCGAATCTGGTGTGTGCGGCCCGTGTGCAAGACACAACGGATGGCGCTGACCCCGAGTCCGCAGGCGAGCCGCGTGACCTCGGTGCGGGCCGGCTTGCCGGTGGGCACGACCGCCATGCGCACGCGCGACACCGGGTCGCGGCCGATCGGCGCATCGATCGTGACGGTCCGTGCCTCCAGTTCGCCCTGTGCCAAGGCGAGGTAGCGGCGGTGCACGGAGCGGGCGGCGATCTGGCGCGACAAGGCCGTGACTGCGGACAAGGTCTTGCCCACGATCATGACGCCCGAGGTGTCCTTGTCCAGCCGGTGCACGATGCCGGCGCGGGGCAAGGCCGCCGAGGTCGGATAGCGCGCGAGCAATCCGTTGAGCAAGGTGCCGGCCCAGTTGCCGGGCGCCGGATGCACCACCAGTCCGACCGGCTTGTCCAGCACCAGCACCTGGTCGTCCTCGAACAGCACCTCGAGCGGCATGTCCTGCGCGCGATAGGCCAGGCTCTCTTCGGTCGGCACCAGGTCGACCGCCACGCGCTGGCCGAAGCGCAGGCGCCGTGACGCGACCCCGGCGCGAACACCGTCGACACGCACATGGCCTCGTTCGATGAGGCCTTGCAGGTGGCTGCGCGAGAACTCCGGCGCCAGCGTGACGAGCAGCTTGTCGAGCCGCTGCCCACCCCCGGTCGCGTCGATCCGGGCCTCACGGGTCTCGACCGCATCGTCCTGCTCATCGGGCTCGTTCGCGGCGTCGGCGGATTGGTTTGGGTGATCCATATAATCGAGCCTCCATTGTCCATGCGTGGCGTCGACTCGCCCAACAGCTCACATGAATCTTCAGCGTGCATGGCCCGCACGGGCACGTGCTTCGATGCTGATGGCCGCCGCGGCACTGTGGCTGGCCGGATGCAGTTCGACCAACAAGTTCGATCCTCGCAACGAGACCGCAGAGCAGGTCTATGCCAGCGCCAAGGATGACCTGGAGTCCGGCAACTACGACAACGCTGCCAAGGGCCTGACCCGTGTCGAGGCGCTCGCCTCCGGGACCCTGCTGGCCCAGCAGGCCCATCTTGAGCTGGCCTACGTGCAGTGGAAGTCGGGCGAGCGCGAATCCGCACTCGCGACGATCGACCGGTTTCTGAAGCTCAACCCCTCCAGCCCAGCCTACGACTACGCGCTGTACCTGCGCGGCGTGATCAACTTCAACGACGATCTGGGGTTGCTGGGCAGCCTGGCCCGCCAGGACCTGTCGGAGCGTGACCAGGCCGCAGCGCGCGAGTCCTGGCAATCGTTTCGCCAGCTGGTGCAGCAGTTCCCGCAGTCGCGCTACACGCCCGACGCCGGTGTCCGCATGGACTACATCGTGAACTCCCTCGCCGCACACGAAGTCCATGTGGCGCGCTACTACTATGGACGCAATGCCTTCGTGGCGGCGGCCAACCGTGCCCAGCGCGCGGTAACGGACTATCAGGAGTCGCCGGCGGTCGAAGAGGCCCTGTACATCCTGGCCCAGAGCTACGATCGTCTGGGCATGAAGGATCTGAGTGCGGACGCCGACCGCGTCATGAAGCAGAACTATCCGCAGAGCCGCTTCTTTTCGCAGGGTATTCGCCGGCCGGATCGCGCCTGGTGGCAGTTCTGGTGACGGCGGCGCGGCAACGCGCCTGACCTCAGGGCGCCTGGCTCAACAGCGCGAGCCAGTCGCGCGCTTCGTCTTCGGTCTCGATCGATCCCATCGGTGGCAAGGCAGCGCGCAAGCGTTTGCCATAGCCCATCGTGGTCAGCCGGGGATCGCAGATCACCAGCAGGCCGCGGTCGGTCTCGGTGCGGATCAGACGCCCGGCGCCCTGCTTCAGCGAGACGGCCGCCTCGGCCACGAAGTAGTCCTTGAAAGGGTTGCGCCCCTGTGACTCCAGTTGGCGCACGCGCGCTTCGACCAGAGGGTCGTTCGGCGGCGGGAACGGGAGCTTGTCGATCAGCACGCATTGCAAAGCGTCGCCGGGCATGTCGATGCCTTCCCAGAAGCTGTGCGACCCCACGAGGACATGACCGGCACCGTCGCCGAAGCGCTGCAGCAAAGTCCGCCGCGGCTCCGAGCCCTGCACGAGCACCTGGATCGAGGACCCATGCTTGGTCAGCCAGGCCTGGAGCGCCTCGGCAATCACCGGCAGGACACGCAGCGTGGTGGTCAGGACGAAGGTGCGGCCACCCAGGCGATGGGCGCAACGTGCGGCCAAGGTTCCGACTGCGCCCGGATGGCCAGGATCGTTCGGGCGCGGACATCGGGATGGCACCCAAAGGCGTGCCTGGGCAGCGTAGTTGAACGGGCTGCCGACGCGAAGCTTGTGCGCGTCCTCGAGGCCCGTCGTCGCGGTGAACCAGCTCAGCGAGTCGTCGTCGCCCAGGGTGGCCGAGGTGAAGATCCAGGCCTTCGGTGACAGGCGTCGCTGCGCAGTCAGCATGTCCCGGATGTCGAGCGGCGACTCCACCAACCGGGCTTGCTGGGACGTCAGATCGATCCATCGCACCATGCCCGGCTCGGCCTCGCCGACAAAGCGCTTCGCCAACGCAGCCAACCCGAGCGCACGCGCGGCCAGCTTGTCGAGATCGGGGGCCGTCCCGGCAACCGTCGCCAGCGCGCTGGCGGCATTGGACGCTTCGATCGCCATCCGTTCGAGCGGCTCGCCGAGCGTCCCGGCGCGGTCGTCATAACGCAACTTGACGACCCCGCGCACCTCGCGCATCGGGCCGGCGCAGGCCAGCCTCAGCTCGCGTGCACTGCGGTCGATCCCCGTCGCCAGCGTCTGCCAGTCCTGCAACCCTGCGGCATGCACCTGGGCAAGCGCCAGCAGGTCGCGCGCGAGTTCGATCGCCTGGGCAGTCCCGAGCTGGGTCCCCAGGAACTGGACCCCCGCCTCGACGAGTTGGTGCGCCTCGTCGAAGATCGCGGCATCGACGGTTGGCAGCAGCTCTGCCACACCGGTGTCGCGCAGGGCCATGTCGGCAAAGAACAGGTGGTGATTGACCACCACCAGGTCGGCCGCCATCGCCTCGCGGCGCGCGCGCATGACATGGCACTCCGAATAGACCGGGCACTCGCTGCCGAGGCAGTTTTCGCGCGTGGACGTCACCAGTGGAATGACTGGCGACCGCTCGTCCAGGCCCTCGACCTCGGCCAGGTCCCCGCTGCGTGTGGCCTGGGCCCAGGCTTCGACGCGGGCCAGCGCCCGCACCGCGAAGCGATCCGGGAGCTGAGCACTCTCGCGCGCCTGACTCAGACGATGCAGGCAGAGGTAACTCGAGCGTCCCTTCAGCAGCGCCGTCGACACCGGGACGCCGAGCGCCTCGCGCAGATGGGGCAGGTCGCGCAGGAAGAGCTGATCCTGCAGGCTCTTGGTGGCCGTGCTGACCAGCGCGCGATGGCCCGACAGCAGCAGCGGAACCAGGTAGGCAAAGGTCTTGCCGACACCGGTGCCCGCCTCGGCCACCAGGGCTGATCGTCCCTCGAGGGCGTCGGCCACCGCGGCGGCCATCTGATCCTGGGCCTCGCGCCGGCGAAACCCGGGCTCATGGCGCGCGATCGGGCCGCCCAGGGCCAGAGCCTCGGCAACCCTCGACGACAGAGCCTCGCTCAGGCCGGCTCCGGCGGTTCGATTTCGAGTTGCAGGCGGGCGATCTCGTCGCGCAGCAGGAGCCGGCGTTTCTTCAGCCGGCGCAGACGGAGGTCGTCGATGGTCGGCTCGTCGCCGCCGTGATCGATCAGGCTGTCCAGATCGGCGTGTTCCATGCGCAGCTCGATCAGTCGCCGATGCGGTGAATGCAGGTTCTCGTCCATTGCTGCACGGTTGTGGGGTCAGCCGTCAGTTTATATTCCTGCGGATGAGTTCAGAAGCCCCCTCGTTTCGCTTGTCCGCCGCCACGGGTCTGCACCGCGGCGACCGCGCCTACCAGCAGGATCAGCTCGAGGTGTTGATGCACGGCAAGACGCCGGGCTGCGCGATGGCCGTCCTGGCCGACGGCATGGGGGGCAAGAGCGGCGGTCGCAAGGCGGCCGACCAGGTCATCATGACGGCGCGCCAGATCTTCGAGCGCTTTGCACCGATGAAGGACGTCGCCGGCGATGCGCTGGCCCAGGTGGTGCAGGAATCGCACCTGATGATCAAGTTGACGGCAATCACTGCAGAGGAAGAACCCCACAGCACGGTGGCCGCGTTCCTGGTGACGCCGGACCTGGGCTGCCATGCCATTCACGCCGGCGACTCTCGCGTCTATCACTTCCGCGGCACCGAACTGGTGGCGCGCAGCATCGATCATTCCTTCGTCCAGCGGCTGATCGACGAAGGCAAGATCAGCGAAGAGGCGGCCAACACCCATCCGCAGTCGAACCTGCTGACCGGCTGCCTCGGAACGCACCAGGATCCACCGCTCGATGTCTGGGACGTCGGCACCCTGCAACCCGGCGACACGATGCTGGCCTGCAGTGACGGCCTGTGGCACTACTTCACCCCGAAGGAACTCGGCTCGATCGTGCATGCGCTCACGCCGCGCGAAGCAGCCGAGATGCTGGTGACCAAGGCGCGCCAGCGTGCGCGCGGCGGCGGCGACAACCTGTCGCTCGCGATCGTGCGGATCGAAGCGCTGGAGTAGCGCTCAGGTCAAGCCGGTGTCGACGTCGCGGCGCGACGCCTGAAGGTACTCGGCCGACTGCATTTCAGCCAGGCGCGACACGGTGCGCGGGAACTCGTGGGCCAGTGGCCCTTCGGTGTACAGCAGCGCTGGTGGCACCTCTGTGGACAGGATCAACTTAACGCGCCGGTCGTAGAGCACGTCCACCAGCCAGGTGAAACGGCGCGCCTCGCTCGCCAGGCGCGGCGACATCGCCGGCACATCGGACAGCAGCACGGTGTGGAACTGGGTCGCCAGTTCGAGGTAGTCGTTCTGCGAACGCGGGCCGCCGCACAGCTCCTTGAAGCCGAACCAGACGACACCACCGGCACGTCGCCTGGCACGCAGCGCGCGGTGTTCGATGTGCAGGACCGGGTCCTCGTCGCGCGCCTCGGCCAGCAGCGTGAACGCATCGGCCAGCGCCGCATCGGCGTCGGGGCCGAGCGGGGTGTGCACGATGCTCACCTGGGCCAGCGTCAACTGGCGATAGTCGGTTCCGGCGTCGACGTCGATCACTTCCAGCCGCTCCTTGAGCAGTTCGATCGCGGGCAGGATCCGGTCGCGGTGCAAGCCGTTGGGGTAGAGCTCGTCGGGATGGAAGTTGGACGTCGTGACGATGCTGACGCGATTCGCGAACAGCGACTCCAAGAGCCGATGCAGGATCATCGCGTCGGTGACGTCCGCGACGTGGAACTCGTCGAAACAGATCAGCCTGAAGCGGCGCGAGATCCGCTCTCCGAGCACGGCGAGCGGGTTGGCCGTGCCCTTGAGCTCCTGCAGTTCGCGGTGCACCTCGCGCATGAACTCGTGGAAATGCAGGCGTGTCTTGCGGGTCAGCGGCAGCGCCTGGAAGAAGCAGTCCATCAGGAAACTCTTGCCGCGCCCTACCCCACCGTGCATGTAGACGCCACGCGGAATCGGAGGCCGGCTGATCAACCTGGTGAGCGGATTGCTTCTGCGCCCCTTGTAGTCAGCCCATTCGCGCTCGCAGCGCTCGAGCGCCGCGAGCGCGCGCAACTGCGCCTCGTCGGTCTTGTAGCCACGCTCCGTGAGCGCGTCTTCGTAGTGTTGACGGACGCCCACGCACCGACCGGATCAGAAGTTGAGCGTGCGCTTGTCCACCGCGAGCGCCGCTTCCTTGGTCGCCTCGGAGAGTGACGGATGGGCATGGCAGATGCGTGCGATGTCCTCGCTGCTGGCGCGAAACGCCATCGCCACGACGGCTTCCGAGATCAGTTCGCTGGCCATCGGGCCGACGATGTGCACGCCGAGGATCTCGTCGGTCTTGGCGTCGGCGAGGAACTTGACCATGCCGGTCGTGTCGCCGAGCGCACGCGCGCGGCCGTTGGCCATGAAGGGGAAGGTGCCCGCCTTGTACTCGCGCTTGTCGGCCTTGAGCTGCTGCTCGGTCCGGCCGACCCAGGCGATCTCCGGGCTGGTGTAGATGACCCAGGGCACGAGGTTGAAGTCCACGTGGCCATGCTGACCGGCGATGCGCTCGGCGACCGCCACGCCTTCTTCCTCCGCCTTGTGGGCGAGCATGGGCCCACGTACCACGTCACCGACTGCCCAGACACCCGGCAGGTTGGTGCGGCACTCGTCGTCGACGACGATCGCTCCGCGTTCGTCGAGTTTCAAGCCCACGCTTTCGGTGTTCAGCCCGGACGTGTTCGGGACCCGCCCGATCGACACGATCAGGTGGTCGACGGTGAGTTTCTGTGCCGCGCCCTTGGCATCGACGTAGGCCACCGTGACGTTCTTCTTGCCGGTCTTGACCGACTCGACCTTGACGCCGAGTTCGATCTTCAGCCCTTGCTTGACGAAGGCCTTGTGAGCCTCCTTTACGATCTGCTCGTCAACCGCGCCGAGGAACACCGGCAGCGCTTCGAGCACCGTCACTTCGGCGCCGAGCCGACGCCAGACCGAGCCCATCTCGAGGCCGATGACACCGGCCCCGATCAGGCCCAGCTTCTTCGGTGCCGCACCGATGCGAAGTGCGCCGTCGTTGCTGAGGATGAACTCCTCGTCGAACGGGACGTCGGGCAGCGCGCGCGCTGTCGAACCGGTCGCCACGATGATCTGCTTGCCGGTCAGGACCTCGTCACCGACCTGGATCTCGTGGCCGCCGTCGACCGCCTTCACGAACGTGCCCCGCCCGTGAAAGAACGTCACCTTGTTCTTCTTCAGCAAGTACAGGATGCCGTCGTTGTTCTGCTTGACCACCTGGTCCTTGCGCGCCAGCATCTTCGCCACGTCCATGCTGAGGCCCTTGACGCCGATGCCATGGTCGGCGAAGTGGTGCGCCGCCTGCTCGTAGTTCTCGCTCGACTGCAGCAACGCCTTGCTCGGGATGCAGCCGACATTGGTGCAGGTGCCGCCCGGCGCCGGCCCGCCCTTGACGTTCTTCCACTCGTCGATGCAGGCCGTGTTGAAGCCGAGTTGCGCGGCGCGGATCGCGGCGATGTAACCACCGGGGCCGGCCCCGATGACGATGACGTCGAAATTCTTGGACATGTGACTTCAGTTTTCCTTGGTGCCACCAGGGCACGTTCGTTGCATGAGTTCACCCACCTCGGGCAAGCGCCGCGGGCGCCGCGCAGGAGTCGGGTGAAACCAGGTCATTCCTCCGGGACAAAAATCCAGAGCAGGATGTAGATCACGAGGCCGACACCGCCGAAGAGGAAGAGCATCGCGAGAATCAGTCGCCAGATCCAGCTGTCGACCCCGCTGATCACGCCGATGCCTCCGCAGACGCCGCCGATCCAGCGGTCACTGCGGCTGCGCCGCAACTGGTTCAGCGCCGCCACCGCCGGCGCTTCGCCGGTGCGTTGCCCGTCGAGCACGCGCGCCTTGGCACGCTGGAACTCGTCGTCGCTGAGGGCTCCGCTCTCGTGCAAGGCCTGCAGGCGCGCGAGTTCTTCGGACAGGCTCATGGTGTCTCCCCGGTTCAGATGTCGAACAGCAGGCGCGCCGGGTCCTCCAACGCTTCCTTCATCGCGACCAGGCCGAGCACTGCCTCCCGGCCGTCGATGATGCGGTGGTCGTAGCTCATCGCGAGGTAGTTGATCGGCCGCACCACGACCTGGCCGTTCTCGACCACGGCCCGGTCCTTGGTCGCGTGCACGCCCAGGATGGCACTCTGGGGCGGGTTGATGATCGGGGTCGACAGCATCGATCCGAACACACCGCCATTGCTGATCGAAAAGGTTCCACCCGTCAGGTCATCGAGCGAGAGCTTGCCCTCTTTGGCCTTCGTCCCGAATTCGGCGATCTTCTTCTCGATGTCGGCAAAGCTCATCTGGTCGGCGTTGCGCAGGATCGGCACGACCAGGCCGCGCGGCGAGCCGACCGCGATGCCGATGTCGAAATAGCCGTGGTAAACGATGTCGTTGCCGTCCACGCTGGCGTTGATCACCGGGTAGCGCTTGAGCGCGGCCACGGCGGCCTTGACGAAGAAGCTCATGAAGCCGATCTTGACGCCATGCTCCTTCTCGAACTTGTCCTGGAATCGCTTGCGCATTTCCATCACCGGGGCCATGTTGACCTCGTTGAAGGTCGTCAGGATGGCGTTCGACTGCTGCGACTGCAGCAGCCGCTCGGCCACGCGTGCACGCAGGCGTGACATCGGCACGCGCTGCTCGGGGCGGTCACCGAGCTTCATCGTGACTGGCGCGGCCACCTGCGCCAGTGGCGGCGCCGGGGCAGCGTTGGCCTTGGGCGCCGGCGCGGCGGCCTTGGCGCCACCGGACACGGCAGCCAGCACGTCACCCTTGGTCACCCGACCGTCCTTGCCGGTGCCCGCCACGGACCCGGCGGCGAGCTGATGGTCGGCCATCAGCTTGGCCGCGGCCGGCATCGCCACGTCCGCCTTGCCGGCAGCGCCGGCGACCGCCGGCGCGGAAGCATGGGCCACGGGGGCACTGGCGGTCGTCGCCGCCGGTGCTGCGGCGGCCGCGCTCGCCTTGGCTTCGGAGTCGATCCGGGCGATGACCTGCTCGGCGGCCACGGTGGCACCGTCAGCCTCGACGATCTCGGCCAGCACACCGGCAACCGGAGCCGGCACCTCGAGCACGACCTTGTCGGTCTCGATCTCGATCAGGATCTCGTCGATTGCCACGGCCTCGCCGGGCTTCTTCTTCCATTGCAGCAAGGTGGCCTCGGCCACGGATTCGGAAAGCTGCGGGACTTTGACTTCTACGATGGCCATCGTTGTTCTCTTGTAAGTGCTGATTTCACTTCGTCAGGACGAAGCCCTTGAGCTTGCCGAATGCCTGGTCGAGCAGCGCCTTCTGCTGCTCCTGGTGCAGGTGCGCATAACCGACCGCCGGTGAGGCTGCGGCCGGACGGCCGGCATAGCCCAGCTTCTGGCCGTCGAGCATGTTGTCGTGCACGTAGTGCTGGACAAAGAACCAGGCGCCCTGGTTCTGCGGCTCGTCCTGGCACCACACGACGTCGGTCGCGTTCGGGAAGCGCTTCATCTCGGCCGAGAAGGCCTTGTGCGGGAAGGGATAGAGCTGTTCGACGCGCAGGATCGCGACGTCCCAGGCCTTCTTCTCGTCACGCCGGCGCAGCAGGTCGTAGGCGACCTTGCCCGAGCAGCAGATCACGCGCTTGACCTTCTCTCCGACCACCTCGTCGCGCTGCGGGCCGATGACGGTGCGGAACTCGCCCTTCGTGAACTCGGTCAACGGCGATCCCGCGTCCTTGGCGCGCAGCAAGGACTTCGGCGTCAGGATGATCAGCGGCTTGCGGAAGGTCCGCACCATCTGCCTGCGCAGCAGGTGGAAGATCTGGCTCGCAGACGTCGGCTGGCAGACCTGCATGTTGTTGTCGGCCGAGAGCTGCATGAAACGCTCGAGGCGCGCCGAGCTGTGCTCGGGGCCCTGGCCTTCGTAGCCGTGTGGCAGCAGCAGCGTGAGGCCGTTGACACGGCCCCACTTGACCTCGCCGGCGGCGATGAACTGGTCGATGACGACCTGCGCACCGTTGACGAAGTCGCCAAACTGCGCTTCCCAGATCACCAGGGTGTTCGGCTCGGCCGACGCATAGCCGTACTCGAAAGCCAGCACGGCCTCTTCGGACAGGATCGAGTCGATGACGCGGAACTTGGCCTGGGTCTCGCTGATGTTCTCCAGCGGGACATAGGTGCCGGTGTCGTACTTCTCGCGGTTCTGGTCGTGCAGCACGGCATGCCGGTGCACGAAGGTGCCGCGCCCGCAATCCTCGCCGGACAGGCGCACCGAATAGCCGCTCGCAACCAGCGAGGCGTAGGCCAGGCTCTCGCCCATGCCCCAGTCGACATTGATCTCGCCGCGGCCCATGGCGGCCCGGTCGGCGATCACCTTCTCGACCAGGGGATGAACCTTGAAGTCCTTGGGGATCGTCGTCAGACGTTCGGCCAGACGCCGCACCTCGGCCAGTGGCAAGGCGGTGTCGGCCGCGTCGGTCCACTTCTTGCCAAGAAAGGGCGCCCAATCGACTGCGTACTGGCTCTTGAAGTTGGTCAGCACCGGGTCCACCGTATGGCGCCCCTCGTCCATCGCGGCACGGAAGTCCTTGACCATCTCGTCCGGGCCTTCGGAAGGCAACACGCCCTGGGCGACCAGCTTGTCGCCGTAGAGTCTGCGCGTGCCCGGGTGCTTGGCGATGACCTTGTACATCAGGGGCTGCGTCAGCGCCGGCGTGTCCTGCTCGTTGTGCCCGAGCTTGCGGAAGCAGACGATGTCGACCACGACGTCCTTGCCGTACTGCATGCGGTAGTCCATCGCGAGTTGGGTGCAGAGCACCACTGCTTCCGGATCGTCGCCGTTCACGTGCAACACCGGAGCGTCGATCATCTTGACGACGTCGGTGCAATACAGCGACGAGCGGCTGTCGCGCGGATCGCTCGTCGTGAATCCGATCTGGTTGTTGATCACCACGTGCACGGTGCCGCCGGTGCGATATCCACGTGCATAGGCCAGGGCCAGGGTCTCCATGACCACGCCCTGACCGGCAAATGCCGCGTCGCCGTGCACGAGCACGGGCAGCACCTGGCGCAGCGTGGTGTCGCCGCGCCGCTCCAGGCGCGCCTTCACCGAGCCTTCGACCACCGGGTTGACGATCTCCAGGTGCGACGGGTTGAACGCCAGGCTCAGGTGAACCGGGCCGCCAGGCGTGGTGACATCGCTCGAGAAGCCCTGGTGATACTTGACGTCGCCGGACGGCAGTGCCTCGGGGGCCGAGTGGTCGAATTCGGCGAACAGGTCCTTGGGCATCTTGCCCAGCGTGTTGACCAGCACGTTCAGGCGCCCGCGGTGCGCCATGCCGATCACGATCTCGGCCACGCCCTGGCTGCCGGCGCGCTGGATCAGTTCGTCCATGCAGGCGATGAAGCTGTCACCGCCTTCGAGCGAAAAGCGCTTCTGGCCGACGTACTTGGTGTGCAGATAGCGTTCCAGCCCTTCGGCCGCCGTGAGACGGTTCAGGATGTGCTTCTTCTGGTCGGCCGTGAACGTGCCCTTGCCGCGCAGGCTCTCGAGCTTCTGCTGCCACCACCGCTTTTCACCCTCGTCGGTGATGTGCATGATCTCGGCGCCGATCGACCCGCAATAGGTCTCGCGCAGCGCCTGCAGGATCTCGCGCAGCGTCATGCTCTCGGCGCGCGTGAAGTAGGTGTTCGTGGCGCTGAACGTGATGTCCATGTCGGACTCGGTCAGGTCGTAGAACGCCGGCTCGAGGTCGGGCAGCTTGGGCCGCTCGGTGCGCTTGAGCGGATCCAGATCGGCCCAGCGGCCCCCCAGAGAGCGGTAGCCCTCGATGAGTGACTGCACATGCAACTGCTTGCGCGCGATCGCCAGATCGTCCCCGCTGGCACGGCTCACGAAGGCATTGGCCTTGGCACGCTGCGCAAAGGACTCGACCACCGGCGCGTGTGCAACGTCGCGTGCTTCGCTGCCGTCGACGGCAGGCACATGCTGCAGATTGTCGAAGTAGGTCCGCCAGTTGTCGGGGACGCTGCCAGGGTTGTCGAGGTAAGCCTCGTACAACTCCTCAACGTAGGGCGCGTTGCCGCCGAACAGGTAGGAGTTCGACCTGAGCTGTTGCATCATCTTTCGCTCACCTCTCGCCCGGGTTTCCAGGGCTGCGATGGGTTCGACAACCTTCCGCGACCCGGCTCGACCGGTTGGCGGATTGCGACCCGCCTTGCCGTACGTTTCGCACCAGCAAGGGGACGGGGAAGGACCAATTCATTCGAGGCGCGACTTTAACACCCGGTCGCGCCGCAACCTGAATTGAACGCCCGCCATGGCGCTGTTTTCCTGACAGTGGCTCGCCCGCAGCGGCACACTGTGTACGTGACGCCACAGCGTATCGTGATCCACCTTGAACCGGGCGCACCGGCCATACCGTCCTCGGGCGCGCCCTGCAATGGCTGCGGGGTGTGCTGTGCCGTCGAACCCTGCCCGCTCGGTGTGCTGCTGTCACGCAGGCGCCGCGGCGCCTGCGTGGCGCTTGCCTGGCAGGCTGGACAGGGCCGCTACCAGTGCGGAGTGGTTGTCGAACCACGTCGGCACCTGCCATGGCTGCCGGCAACCTGGACAAGGCGGTTGGCCCTGCGCTGGATCTCGGCCGCCAGTGGTTGCGACGCGGAACTGGACGTTGCTAGATCGGGCTAACCCCGAATGCAAGGCGCGTCGCAACGTCTAGCATTCGGGCTTGCCTCCAACCGAAGGACAGTCCCATGAAGCTCAATGCCATTCTGGCCGCCACCGTGTTGGCCGCAACGTTGGCCGCCGGGCCGGCGACGGCGACGACGCTGCGCTGGGCCGCGCAAAACGACATCCTGACGCTCGATCCGCATTCGCAGAACCATGCGACGACGAACGCGATCATGGCGCACGCCTATGAGGGGTTGACCCGCTACACGGCCAAGTACGAAGTCGAACCCGCGCTGGCCACGAAGTGGACGTTCACGAGCCCGACCCTGGTGCGCTTCGAACTGCGCAAGGGGGTCAAGTTCCACGATGGCTCGCCACTCACTGCTGACGACGTGATCTTCTCGTTCGGCCGCATCAAACAGCCGCAAGGCACGATGCAGATCTATGTCACAGGCATCAGCGAGATCAAGAAGATCGACGACCACACGATCGACGTGGTGTTGTCCGCGCCGAACCCGCTGCTGCTGCGCAACATCATCGACTTCCGCATCATGAGCAAGGCGTGGTCGGAGAAGAACAAGACGACGAACACGCAGGACTACAAGGCCAAGGAAGAGAACTTCGCCTCGCGCAACACGAATGGCACCGGCTCCTACCGGATCACGGGCTGGACCCCTGACCAGCGCATCACGATGAGCGTCAACAAGGACTGGTGGGGCAAGCTCGATGGCAACGTGACCGAAGTGGTCTACACCCCCATCAAGTCGGACGCGACGCGCGTGGCCGCGCTGCTTTCGGGTGACGTCGACATGCTGACCGACCTGCCGACGCAGGACGTGGCCCGGCTGCGCGCCGATGCCAAGCTGAAGATCGTCGACGGCCCTGAAGTGCGCACGATCTACCTGGCACCGGACGTGGGCAGCGCCGAGCTGAAGTACTCGAACATCAAGGGCAAGAACCCGTTCGCGGACAAGCGCGTGCGTCAGGCCCTGAGCATGGCGATCGATCGAGACGCCATCAAGCGCAACATCATGCGCGGCCTGTCCATTCCGGCCGGCGTGATGGTGGCGCCTGGCGTCAACGGCAACTCGCCGGAGGTCGACGTTCCGGTCAAGGCCGATCCGGACGGTGCCAAGAAACTGCTGGCCGATGCTGGCTACCCGGATGGGTTCGAGCTGCAGCTGAACTGCCCGAACAACCGCTACGTGAACGACGAGGAAATCTGCCAGGCCGTGCTCGCCATGTGGGCACGGATCGGCGTCAAGGCCAAGCTGGCGTCGGAGAACATGGCCACCTTCATCCAGAAGGTCCAGAACTTCGACACTTCGATCTATCTGCTGGGCTGGGGTGTGGCCACCTATGACGCACAGTACACGCTGCAGTCCCTGGTGCGCACGCGCTCGGGCGGGCCGGATGGCAACTTCAACTTCTCGCGCATCAGCGACGCCAAGGTCGATCAACTGGTCGACGCAATGAAGACCGAGACCGACCTGGCCAAGCGCAACGGCATGATCAAGGAAGCCCTGCTGCGCACGCGCGACGAGGTGCTGCTGATTCCGCTGCACCACCAGATGCGGCCGTGGGCGATGAAGGGTGGCGTGTCCACGGTTCACCGCTCGGACGACCGGCCTGAGGCCCGCTTCACGTCGGTCCAATAGGCACCGACTGCTCGATCAAGGGGCCCTGCGGGGCCCCTTCGTCATGGTCGATTCAGCTGGTCCAGCAGCACGCGCCCACCCTGCATGAGCAGGCGGATGCCTTGCGCGGGGTCGGCCAGCATCGCCAGCGACTGCAAAGGGTCGCCGTCGACGATCAGCAGATCCGCGTAGGCTCCGGGCACAAGGGCACCAATCCGACCCTCCTGGCGCATCAGACGTGCGGCCACCGACGTCGCGCTTTGCAGCAGTTCGACAGGCGGCACGACACTCGCGCGCAGCGCGAATTCCCCCGACTGCCGATCATGCATGTGGCCAAGCAGATCGGTCCCGAACGCGATCGGCACACCTTCGGCGCGCGCGATGCGCACCGCCTCCAGCCCACGGTCGTGCACGGTCTGCAGCTTGGCCAGCATCTCGGCCGACCACCCCAGCCGCTGCCCTTCTTCGGCCAGCGCCGCATACGTCGACAGCGTGGGCACCAGGTAGGCCCCATGCCGCTTCATGATCCGGGCCGTGGCCTCGTCGATCAGATTGCCATGTTCGATCGATCGCACGCCAGCCTGCACCGCGCGCGTGACCGCCCTCGGCGAGTAGGCATGCGCCAGCGCATACAGGTTGGCGGCCTCGGCTTCTTCGCAGGCGGCACGCAACTCGTCGATCGAGAACTGGGTTCCATCGATCGGGTCGGTCGGACTCGACACCCCTCCTCCGGCCATGATCTTGATGTGGTTCGCCCCCTGGCGAACCTGTTCGCGCACGGCTCGGCGCACGGCGCCCACGCCATCGGCGATGGCACCGACCAGGCCCAGCCCGGCGCAGGCGCAGAACATCTCCTGGCGCACACCCTTGGGGCGCATGTCCGCATGGCCGCCGGTCTGCGAGATCGGCTGCGCCGCAATCGTCAGGCGCGGCCCGGCGAAGAGGCCGGTCGCGACAGCGGTCTGCAAACCATGGTCGGCGCCGGCCGCATCGCGCACCGAGGTGAAGCCACGGGCCAGCATGCCCTGCATCACCTGGCTGCTCTGCGCCGCCACGAGCGACGCCGGTTGCAGCGCGAGCCCCACGAGGTCGTGCGAGGTCGCGACCACGTGCACATGGCAGTCGATCAGGCCGGGCAGCACTGCCCGGCCTTGCGCGTCGATCACCCGTGCGTCGTCGACGGCGATCGCCTCTTGCGTGACTTCCAGGATCCGATCGCCCTCGATGACGACCGTGCTGTGCTCGCGGAAGACGCCAGCCTGGCTGTCGAACAGGCGCGCGTTGCGTACGACCTGGCGCTGCCCTGCCATCGTCAGCCGACCGCCAGACGCTTGCGGGCGCCCTCATATTCGCGGCGCAAGCGCGCCACCAGTTCACGCGCGGGTTCGACCTTCTTCACTGCGCCGATGCCCTGGCCACAGCCCCAGATGTCCTTCCAGGCCTTCTTGGAACCGGCGCCACCGCCGAAATCCATCTTGGACGGGTCACTCTCGGGCAGATGGTCAGGGTCCATGCCGGCAGCCTTGATCGACGGCTTCAGGTAGTTGCCATGAACGCCGGTGAAGAGGCTGGAGTAGACGATGTCGTCGCTGTTGCTGTCGACGATGCATTGTTTGTAGGCCTCGCTCGCGCGCGCCTCCTCGGTCGCGATGAAGGCCGATCCGATGTAGCCGAAGTCCGCCCCCATGGCCTGCGCGGCCAGCACGGCGCCTCCGGTGGCAATCGCACCAGAGAGCGCGATCGGGCCGTCGAACCATTCACGCACTTCCTGCACCAGCGCGAACGGGCTCTTCACGCCCGCGTGACCGCCCGCGCCGGCGGCGACCAAGATCAGGCCGTCGGCACCTTTCTCGATCGCCTTCTTGGCGAAGAAGTTGTTGATGACGTCGTGCAGGACGATCCCGCCCCAGCTGTGGACCGCATCGTTGATGTCGGTGCGCGCGCCGAGCGAGGTGATGATGATCGGCACCTTGTACTTGGCGCAGACCTGCATGTCGTGCTCCAGGCGGTCGTTCGTCTTGTGCACGATCTGGTTGATCGCGAATGGCGCTGCCTTCTGATCCGGATGGTCGCGGTCCCAGGCCGCCAGCGTCTCGGTGATTTCGCCCAGCCATTCGTCCAGTTGTTCGGCCGGGCGCGCGTTGAGGGAGGGCATCGACCCGACCACGCCCGAAGTGCACTGCGCGATCACGAGCTTGGGGTTGCTGACGATGAACAGCGGCGCGCCAAAGATCGGCAGCGGCAGACTCGCGAGGGCTTTGGGCAAGGGCATCAGAAAGACTCCAGTGGCATCGAAGTGACCGCCTCCGCGCCGTCGACGATGCTGTCGCGTTGGCCCGGGATGCGGCTCAGAATGTGTTCCGCGTAGAAGCGGGCGGTGACGATCTTGGCGCGCATGAAGTCGGCGTCGCGGCCGGACGCCAGTCGCTCCTCGGCCACCAGCAGCGCACGCGCCATCTGCCAGCCCGCGACCAGGTTGCCAGCCAGCATCAGATAGGGCACCGAGCCGGCGAACACGGCACCGGGATCGAGCTTGCCCTGCTCGACGACGAAGTCCACCACGTCGAGGAAGGCGCCGCGCGCTGCCTTGAGTCGCCTGAGCATGGCGCGGCAGGCGACGCTGTCGCGTGCGGCCAAATCGACTTCGGTCGCTTCGATCTGGCCAGCGACGGCACGCGCCACCGCGCCGCCGTCGCGGCCGGTCTTGCGTCCCACCAGGTCGTTGGCCTGGATCGCGGTCGTGCCTTCGTAGATCGTCAGGATCCTGGCATCACGGTAGTACTGCGCCGCGCCGGTCTCTTCGATGAAACCCATGCCACCATGCACCTGGACACCCAGGCTCGTGACCTCGAGGCTCATTTCGGTCGAGAAGCCCTTCACGAGCGGCACCAGGAACTCGTAGAAGGCCTGGTTCTGCTCGCGGCTGGCGGCCTCCGGATGGGCGTGCGCCGCGTCGTAGGCCGCAGCGGCGACCAGGGCCATGGCCCGACATCCTTCGATCTGGGCGCGCATCGTCATCAGCATGCGTCGCACATCGGGATGATGAATGATGGCGCCGGCCCCAGGGGTCGAGCCGTCGGCCGGCCGCCCCTGCACGCGGTCGCGGGCATAGGCTGCGGCCTTCTGGTAGGCCCGATCGGCGACCGCGATGCCCTGCACGCCGACGCCATAGCGGGCCGCATTCATCATCACGAACATGTAGGCCAGACCCTGATTCTCCTGACCGATCAGGTGGCCGACGGCGCCGCCATGGTCACCATATTGCAGGACCGCGGTCGGGCTGGCCTTGATTCCCAGCTTGTGTTCGATGCTGACGCAATGCACGTCGTTGCGCGCGCCCAGGCTGCCGTCGTCGTTGACCAGGAACTTCGGCACCAGGAACAGGCTGATGCCCTTGACTCCTTCAGGCGCCCCGGCCACGCGCGCGAGCACGAGGTGGACGATGTTCTCGGCCATGTCGTGTTCGCCAAAGGTGATGAAGATTTTGGTGCCGAAGATCTTGTAGGTCCCGTCCGGCTGCGGTTCGGCGCGCGTGCGCACGGCCGCCAGATCGCTGCCGGCCTGGGGCTCGGTCAGGTTCATCGTGCCGGTCCAGGCGCCGGCAATCATCGGTGGGATGTAGGTCTGCTGCTGCTCGGGCGAGCCTGCGGTGAGCAGCGCCTCGATGGCGCCGTCGGTCAGCAACGGACACAGCGCGAAGCTCAGGTTGGCGCTGTGCAGCATTTCGGCGCAGGCCGCCCCGATGGTCTTGGGCAAGCCCTGGCCTCCAAAGTCGACCGGGTGCTGCAGGCCCTGCCAGCCGCCTTGCGCAAACTGCCGGAACGCGTCCCGAAACCCCGGCGTCGTCGTGACCTGGCCATCATGGAAGGTCGACGGGTTCTGGTCCCCTTCCAGGTTGAGCGGCGCGAGCACGGCCTCGTTGAGCTTGGCCGACTCCTCCAGCACTGCTCGTGCGGTGTCGAGGCCGGCTTCCTCGAAGCCAGGCAGCCGGGCCACGGATTCGATGTCGGCCAGTTCCTCGAGCACGAACATCATGTCGCGCACAGGCGCACGGTAGGTCATGAAGGTCTCCTTCAAATGCAATGGGCGCCTGGCCAGCCTACGGCGATCAGGCGCCCCGGTCTGTGCGACGGATCAAAGGGCCTTGGTCAGTTCCGGCACGGCGACGAAGAGATCTGCCTCCAACCCGTAATCCGCCACGCCGAAGATCGGTGCTTCCGGGTCCTTGTTGATGCAGACGATGACCTTGGAGTCCTTCATGCCCGCCAGATGCTGGATCGCGCCGCTGATGCCGCAGGCGATGTAGAGCTGGGGTGCCACGATCTTGCCGGTCTGGCCGACCTGCCAGTCGTTGGGTGCATAACCCGCATCCACCGCGGCACGGCTCGCGCCAAGCGCCGCGCCGAGCTTGTCGGCGAGCGGCGTGAGCACTTCGTCGAACTTCTCGCTGCTGCCCATGGCGCGCCCGCCCGACACGATGACCTTGGCCGCGGTCAGTTCGGGCCGATCGCTCTTGGCAAGTTCGGAGCCGACAAAGCTCGACAGCCCGGTATCGTCAACCGCCGCGAGCGACTCGACCGCCGCGCTGCCACCGGAAGCCGATGCGGGATCAAAGCCGGTCGTGCGCACCGTGAGCACCTTGATCGCGTCAGTGCTCTGCACGGTGGCGATGGCATTGCCGGCATAGATCGGGCGTTCGAACGTGTCTGCGCTGATCACCTTGGTCGCGTCGCTGATCTGCGCCACATCGAGCAAGGCGGCCACACGCGGCGCCACGTTCTTGCCATGCGCGGTCGCCGGGAACAGCAGATGGCTGTAGTCCTTGGCCACCGCAAGCACCTGCGCGGCGATGTTTTCGCCCAGTTGCTCGGCCAGACAGGCCGCGTCGGCGTGCAGCACCTTGGCAACGCCAGCCACCTGGCTGGCGGCCTTGGCCGCTTCGCCCGCGTTGTGGCCGGCGACCAGCACGTGAACGTCGCCGCCACATGCGACCGCCGCGGTGACGGTGTTCAGGGTCGCGGGCTTGAGGGTGCCGTGGTCGTGTTCGGCAATGACAAGGGCAGCCATCAGATCACCTTCGCTTCGTTCTTGAGTTTGTCGACCAGGGTGGCCACATCGGGCACCTTGATGCCTGCGCCGCGCTTGGGCGGTTCGCCGACCTTGAGCGTCTTCAGGCGCGACGCCACGTCGACGCCGAGGTCGGCCGGCTTGACGATGTCGAGCTGCTTCTTCTTCGCCTTCATGATGTTGGGCAGCGTGACGTAGCGCGGCTCGTTCAGGCGCAGGTCGGTCGTGACCACCGCGGGCAGCTTGAGCTTCACGGTCTCGAGACCGCCGTCCACTTCGCGCGTGACCGCGACATGTCCGTCCGCGACCTCGACCTTGCTGGCGAAAGTGCCCTGCCCCCAGCCGGTCAGCGCGGCGAGCATCTGGCCAGTCTGGTTGCAGTCGTCGTCGATGGCCTGCTTGCCGAGGATGACGAGGCCGGGCTGCTCCTTGTCGACCAGGGCCTTGAGCAGCTTGGCCACGGCCAGTGGCTGCAATTCGTCGGCGCACTCGACCAGGATCGCGCGGTCGGCGCCGATCGCCATCGCGGTACGCAGCGTCTCCTGGCACTGGGTGACGCCGCAGGACACGGCGATCACCTCGGTGACGACGCCCTTCTCCTTCAGCCGTACGGCTTCTTCGACGGCGATCTCGTCGAACGGGTTCATGCTCATCTTGACGTTGGCGATGTCGACACCGCTGCCATCGGACTTGACGCGTACCTTGACGTTGTAGTCAACAACCCGCTTGACGGGGACCAGCACCTTCATGATGCGTTGCTCCTGGTTTGGAAAATGGGACGGTTTGAAATCATTCTAGGCGGCAGCCGCAACGCCGCTCCGCAGCGCAACAAATAGCACGACCGTTCTATTTTAATCCGAATCCGCCGGCGCTCCTGCGGCGAGGGTGCCACGCGAGACATCCACCGGGATCAGGAACAGCAGTCCCACAACGAAGAACACACCGGTCGACAGGATTGCGGTGCGGTGATCGCCGCGCGTCATCCAGGTGATCAGGCCATAGGTCAACGGCCCGACGATGGCCGACAGGCGGGTGGCAAAAGCCCACAGCCCGAAGAATTCCGCACGCTGTGCAACTGGCGCGAACAGGGCCGCCAATGCACGGCCTGCCGACTGGCTCGACCCCATGCACAGCCCCGCCACCACCGCGGCGAACCAGAACAGCGTGGCGGTCGTCGCGGCGTAGGCCAGCGCCGTCATCAGGATCCAGCCCACGAGTGTCACGGCCAGGGCCGGGCGATGCCCGATGCTGTCCTGCCAGTACCCGAACGAGAACGCACCGACCGCTGACGCGATGTTGACCAGGAAGACGAGCATCATCGTGTCTGTCTGCTTGAAGCCGAGCACCTGTTCGGCATAGACCGCCGCCAGCGCGATGACCACGGCTATGCCGGCCTGGTAGGCCGTGGCGCAGCACAGCAGCCAGAAGTAGTCCTGGTAGCGGCGCGCGTCGCGCCACGTCTGGCGCAGCCGGCGCAGCGAATCGGCCCATCCGCCACCTTGGCGCGTCACCGCATGCGGGCGCGCGCGCTCCTTCAACAAGGCGAACGTGGCGATGGACGCCAGCGCGTAGACCACAGCCGTGATGAGCATGGTGACCGGCACGAAGCGCGTGGCGGGGATGCCCTGACCCGTGGCCCAGATCACGTAGCCCAGGCTCAGGCCGAGGGTCAACATGCCGCCGAAATAGCCGAAGCTCCAGCCCCAGCCCGACACGCGGCCAAGTGCCTCGCGTCGTGCCAGCTCAGGCAGGAACGCCGCGATCAGCGCTTCGCCGTAGGCATAGCAGAGGTTGGAGACGATGATTGCGAACACCGCGAGCCAGAAATCGCCGGGCCCTGTCAGCGCCAGCAAGGCAGTGGCCAACACACAGCCCACCGTGGACAGCACCAGCAGTCGCTTCTTCGCTGCCCGCAGGTCAGCGTACGCACCCAGCGCCGGCATCGTGAACATCACGATTGCGCTCGACGCTGCGAGTGCGGTCGTCCAGGCCAGCGTGGCCCAGTCCGCGTTGCCCGCAATCACGCCGACGAAGTAGACGTTGAAGACAGCCGTCAGCACGACGGTCGTGTAGCCGGAGTTGGCGAAGTCGTACATCGCCCACCCGAACACCTCACGCTTTGCGACCCCGGGATTGAGCAAAGGTGAGTCGAACAAGGCCATGCGGGCGTCCTCGTCAGGCTGCGTGGTGCCCGGAACCGGGGTCGAACCGGTACGCCCCGATGAAAGGGCGGCGGATTTTAAGTCCGCTGCGTCTGCCTGTTCCGCCATCCGGGCGCGTGCCACGATTATGGTCGCCTACCGCGCCATAGCATCCAGAAAGCGCCAAGGGTCCGCGAGGGACCCTTGGGCATGAACTGGAGGCGCGACCCGGAGTCGAACCGGGCTAGACGGATTTGCAATCCGTTGCATAACCGCTTTGCTATCGCGCCATCGGACTCATTGTGACAAGAAAAAGGGAAGCCTGAGCTTCCCCTTTTCTATCGACTGTCTGGAGCGGGAAAGGAGGCTCGAACTCCCGACCTCAACCTTGGCAAGGTTGCGCTCTACCAACTGAGCTATTCCCGCGTAGCCTCACATTATAGCTGGCTTTTCTTGAAGTTCAATGGGGCCGCGCGTCACCCGGCACATCCGGCGCCACTGCCGCAGCCGCCGCTTCCTTGGGCTTGGTCAGCGTGTCCTCGTCGGGCAGCGGTTTGGGCTCGCCGACCAGCGCGATCTTCAACACTTGATCGATCCAGCGCACCGGGACGATCTCGAGGTGGTCCTTGGCATTGGCCGGGATCTCCTGCAGATCCTTCACGTTCTCTTCCGGGATCATGACGGTCTTGATTCCGCCTCGATGCGCAGCCAGCAGCTTCTCCTTCAGGCCACCGATCGCAGTGACTTCGCCGCGCAGGGTGATCTCGCCCGTCATCGCAACGTCGGCGCGCACCGGCAGGCCGGTCAATGCCGATACGAAGGCCGTCGTCATCGCGGCACCCGCGCTAGGGCCGTCCTTTGGCGTCGCGCCGTCGGGCACGTGGATGTGGATGTCGCGCTTCTCGAACATCTCGTCGGTGATGCCCAGCCGCCGGGCGCGGGCCCGAACGACTGAACGGGCCGCTTCGACGGACTCCTTCATCACGTCGCCGAGAGACCCGGTGCGGATGATGTTGCCCTTGCCCGGCATCACGGCGGCCTCGATCGTCAGCAGGTCACCTCCCGCCTCGGTCCAGGCCAGGCCGACCACCTGCCCCACCTGATCGGTCTTCTCGGCGCGCCCGAAGTCGAACTTGCGCACCCCGAGCAGATCGTTCAGGTTGTCTTCGGTGACAACCATCTTCTCGGTGTAGGTCTTGAGCTGGACGCCCTTGACCACCTTGCGGCAGATCTTGGACAACTCGCGCTCGAGCGAACGAACGCCGGCTTCACGCGTGTAGTAGCGGATGATGCCGCGCAGGCCCGATTCCGTGACCTCCAGTTCGTCTTCCTTGACACCGTTGTTCTTCATCTGCTTGGGCAGCAGATAACGGGTCGCGATGTTGAGCTTCTCATCTTCCGTATAGCCGGCAAGGCGAATCACTTCCATCCGGTCCAGCAGGGCCGGCGGGATGTTCATCGAATTGCTGGTGGCAACGAACATCACGTCCGACAGGTCGAAGTCGACCTCGACGTAGTGATCACTGAAAGTGTGGTTCTGCTCCGGGTCGAGCACTTCGAGCAGGGCGGACGACGGATCGCCGCGGAAGTCCATGCCGAGCTTGTCGATCTCGTCGAGCAGGAACAGTGGATTGCGCGTGCCGATCTTGCCCAGGCTCTGCAGCACCTTGCCCGGCATCGAGCCGATGTACGTGCGGCGGTGGCCGCGGATCTCGGCTTCGTCGCGCATGCCGCCCAATGCCATGCGGACGAACTTGCGCCCGGTCGCACGCGCCACACTCTGGCCGAGCGAGGTCTTGCCGACCCCCGGCGGGCCGACGAGGCACAGGATCGGCGCCTTGACCTTGTCGACGCGCTGCTGCACCGCGAGGTACTCGAGGATGCGGTCCTTGACCTTCTCCAGCCCGAAATGGTCTTCGTTGAGCACCGTCTCGGCATTGGCCAGGTCGTGCTTGATCTTGGTCTTCTTCGACCACGGCAGGTTGAGCAAGGTGTCGATGTAGTTGCGCACCACCGTCGCCTCGGCCGACATCGGCGACATCAGCTTGAGCTTCTTGACCTCGCCCTCGACCTTCTTGCGTGCCTCCTTGGGCATGCGGGCTGCCTTGATCTTCTTCTCGAGCTCCTCCAGATCTGCGCCCTCTTCGCCGTCGCCGAGTTCCTTCTGGATGGCCTTGACCTGCTCGTTCAGGTAGTACTCGCGCTGGCTCTTCTCCATCTGGCGCTTGACGCGGCCGCGGATGCGCTTTTCGACCTGCAGGATGTCCACTTCGTGCTCGAGCAACTCGAGCAACTTCTCGAGCCGCTTCGCGACTTCGAACAGATCCAGCACGGATTGCTTGGCCTCGAGCTTGAGCGGCAGGTGCGCGGCAATCGTGTCGGCCAGGCGACCCGGGTCGTCGATGCCGGCGATCGAGGTCAGGATCTCGGGCGGGATCTTCTTGTTGAGCTTGACGTACTGGTCGAACTGCTGGGTCACAGCGCGCCGCAGGGCCTCGATCTCGGGCGTGGCCTCCTGATCGGGTGCGATGGGCGTGACTTCACCGACAAAATGCTCGTCGGCCTCGCTGATGCCGCTGGTGCGGGCGCGCTGGATGCCTTCGACCAGCACCTTCACGGTGCCGTCGGGCAGCTTGAGCATCTGGAGGATGTTCGAGACACATCCGATCTCGAACATGTCCTCGGGCTTGGGCTCGTCCTTGCCGGCAGCGGTCTGCGCCACCAGCATGATCTGGCGACCAGCCTCCATCGCGGCCTCGAGGGCCTTGATGGACTTCGGGCGCCCGACGAAGAGCGGAATCACCATGTGTGGAAACACCACGACATCGCGCAGCGGCAGCAACGGCAGCGTGACGGGCTCGGACGGCAGGACTGGATGACCGGACATTGAATAAACCTCTCTTTCCCGCCGACAGTTGAGGGCCGTGCGGGTAATCACAAGGGGGCGCGGTAGGCGCCGCCCGGCGATCGATGCCGCCGGGCAGGAGGAGCGTCAGGCGCTTGCCTTGACTTGCTCCCGATAGACCAGGAGCGGTTTGGCACCGTCTTCGATGATGTGTTCGTCGACGACGACCTTGGCAACACCGTCGAGCGCCGGCAAGTCGAACATGGTGTCGATCAACGCGTGTTCCATGATCGAGCGAAGCCCGCGCGCGCCGGTCTTGCGGGCCAGCGCCTTGCGTGCGATGGCGACCAGCGCCGAAGGACGGATCTCGAGTTCCACGCCGTCCATCGAGAACAGCTTCTGGTACTGCTTGAGCAAGGCGTTCTTGGGTTCGGTGAGGATCTGAACCATGGCCTCCTCGGTCAGCTCACCCAAGGTCGCGACCACGGGCAGCCGCCCGACGAGTTCGGGAATGAGGCCGAACTTGATCATGTCCTCTGGCTCGACCTCGCGGAACACGTCGGCCGCCTTCTTCTCGCTCTTGGTGTGAACGGTGGCAGCGAAGCCGATCCCGGTCTTCTCGGTGCGATTCTGAATGACCTTCTCGAGGCCATCGAACGCGCCGCCGCAGATGAACAGGATATTGGTCGTGTCGATCTGCAGGAAATCCTGATTCGGGTGCTTGCGTCCACCCTGCGGCGGTACGCTCGCCATCGTGCCTTCGACCAGCTTGAGCAGGGCCTGCTGCACGCCTTCGCCCGAGACGTCGCGCGTGATGCTGGGGTTGTCGGCCTTGCGGCTGATCTTGTCGATTTCGTCGATGTAGACGATGCCGCGCTGCGCGCGCTCGGCGTCGTAGTTGCAGTTCTGGAGCAGCTTCTGGATGATGTTCTCGACGTCCTCACCCACATAGCCGGCTTCGGTCAAGGTGGTGGCGTCGGCAATCACGAAGGGCACGTTGAGCAGGCGCGCAAGCGTCTGCGCCAGGAGCGTCTTGCCCGAGCCTGTCGGCCCGATCAGCAAGATATTGCTCTTGGTGAGTTCGACTTCGTCCTTGCCACCCAGGTGGCGCAGGCGCTTGTAGTGGTTGTAGACCGCGACTGCCAGCGTCCGTTTGGCGGAGTCCTGCCCGATCACGTACTGATCGAGACTGGACTTGATCTCGCTCGGAGTCGGCAGGTCCGACTTGGCAGGCTTGGCACCGATGCCTTCAGCCGGCACCTCGTCGCGCACGATATCGTTGCACAACTCGATGCACTCGTCGCAGATGAACACCGACGGACCGGCGATCAGCTTCTTGACCTCGTGCTGGCTCTTGCCGCAGAAGGAGCAATAAAGCACTTTCTCGCTGCTGGCGCCCTTCTTGTCTGCCATGGGTATGGGGTTCCGCAGTGTTTCAGGAGTTGAACAGGATCATAGACCAACAGGGGGACCGTGGTCGGGCGTGAAAAGGCCCGCCTAGGCGGGCCAATCCTGGCAATGCCGGGACGCCCCGATCGGCCCGCTCAGGGCCGCTTGTCGATCACCTGGTCGATCAGGCCATAGTCCTTGGCCTCGACCGGCGACATGAAACGGTCGCGCTCCATGTCGGCGGCGATCTTCTCGATCGTTTGCCCGGTGCGCTCGGCATAGATCGCATTGAGTTGCTCGCGCGTCTTGATGATCTCGCGGGCATGGATTTCGATGTCCGTCGCCTGGCCCTGCGCGCCGCCAGAGGGCTGGTGGATCATGATCTTCGAATTCGGCAAGGCCACGCGCTTGCCCTTGGCGCCGGCCATCAGCAGGAACGAACCCATGCTGGCCGCCAGACCCATGCACAGGGTCGAGACGTCCGGTTTGATGAAATGCATCGTGTCGAACACTGCGAGCCCTGCGCTCACCGATCCGCCGGGCGAATTGATGTACAGGAAGATGTCCTTGTCCGGATTCTCGCTCTCCAGAAACAGCATCTGCGCGCATACGAGGTTGGCCGACTGGTCGTTGACCGGTCCGACCAGAAACACGATGCGCTCGCGCAGCAGGCGGCTGTAGATGTCGTAGGCGCGTTCGCCTCGCCCCGACTGCTCAATGACGATGGGCACCATGCCCAGGCCGACGGTCTCTTGTGCGCTCACGTGGCTTCCTCTCAGGATGCACCCATCAATTCATCGAACGGTAGCACCTTGTCAACGACCTTGGCCTGGCCAAGGACGAAGTCGGTGACGTTGTTCTCGACCACCACGGCCTCAACCTCGGCCATGCGCTGGCGATCGCCCAGATACCAGCGCATCACTTCGGCGGGCTTTTCGTAGCTCTGGCTCATGTCTTCGATGTGCGCCTGGAGTTGCTCGGGCTTCGCCTGCAGCTTGTGCTGGCGCACCAGTTCGGCCACGACCAGACCGAGTCGAACGCGCTTTTCGGCCTGCGGCTTGAAGAGCTCCTCGGGAATCGGCGCGCTTTCCGCGTCCTTCACACCGCGCTGCTTGAGATCTGCGCGCGCCGACTGGACGAGACGCTCGAGTTCGCCCGCGATCAAGGCATTGGGCAGTTCCAGCTCGGCCGACTTCGCCACCGCATCCATGACCGCAGCCTTGTTGCGTGCGATGACGCGGAACTTCACTTCGCGCTCGAGGTTCTTCTTCACGTCGGCGCGCAGCCCTTCGATCGTGCCTTCCTTGATCCCGAGCGACTTCGCAAAACCGTCATCGACGGTCGGCAGGTGCTGCGCTTCGATCTTCTTCATCGTGACCGTGAAGTCGGCTTCCTTGCCGGCCACGTCCTTGCCCTGGTAGTCCTCCGGGAACAGGAGCGGGAAGGTCTTGCTCTCCCCGACCTTCATGCCGCGCACGCCCTTGTCGAACTGCTCGAGCATCTGGCCTTCGCCGATGAGGAACTGGAAGCCGTCGGCCTTGCCACCGTCGAACGGTTCGCCGTCGATCTTGCCTTCGAAATCGATCGTCACGCGGTCGGTCTCGACCGCGCCCTCGGCCGAGGGTCGCTGCGCAAACGTGCGCCGCTGCTTGCGCAGGATCTCGACCGTCCGGTCGATCGCTGCGTCGGTGACCTCGGTCGACACGCGCTCGATCTCGGCCGCGGCCAGGTCACCCATCTTCACATCGGGATAGACCTCGAAGGTCGCATCGAAGCGCATCGTGCCTTCCGGGGCCTCGTCGTTCTGTGCGATGCGCGGAGCACCGGCAACCCGCAGCTTGGCCTCGTTGGCGGCCTGCGAGAAGGCCTGGCCCACGCGGTCGTTCATGACCTCGTATTGAACCGAATAGCCGTATCGCTGCGCGACCACGGACATCGGCACCTTGCCGGGACGGAAGCCGTCAGCCTTCACGGTCCGGGACAGGCGCTTCAAGCGCGATTCGACTTCCTTGTTGATGTCCTCGGCGGCGAGCGTCAACGTGATGCGACGCTCCAGTTTTTCGAGGGTGACGACTTCGACGGCCATGGTGGGATCTCTCGTTGTTGGGATGCCAGGGGGCGTTGCGCGCCTCCATGCAGCTTCGGATCTGGTGCGCGGGGCCGGACTCGAACCGGCACGCCCGTGAAGGCGTCAGGACCTAAACCTGGTGCGTCTACCAATTTCGCCACCCGCGCGGGTGGATCGGGACAAACGACAGATTTTAGCCTGCTTCGCCCGACGCCCTGCGAACCTTGAACCAGGCAGCGTACATCGCGGGCAAAGCCAGCAAGGTCAGTGCCGTCGCCACCACCAGCCCGCCCATGATCGCCACCGCCATCGGTCCCCAGAACACGCTGCGCGAAAGCGGCACCATCGCCAGCACGGCGGCCGCCGCAGTCAGCACGATCGGGCGGAACCGCCGCACCGCCGACTCGACGATGGCATCCCAGGTCGGCACACCACGCGCCCGGTCCTGTTCGATCTGGTCGATCAGGATCACCGAGTTGCGCATGATCATCCCCCCCAACGCGATCACGCCGAGCAAGGCGACGAAGCCGAAAGGTCGATCGAGCAACAGGAGCGCCGCGGCCACGCCGGCGATGCCGAGCGGGGCGGTCAGGAAGACCAGCATCGCGCGGCTGAAGCTCTGGAGCTGCAGCATCAGCAAGGTGAAAATGATGAACAGCGTCAGTGGCAGGCCGGCGGCAATCGAGCCCTGCCCCTTGCTGCTCTCCTCCACCGCTCCGGCCACGACGATCGAGTAGCCGGGCGGCATCTCGGCAGCCAGCGCCTGGATCCGGGGCAGCAACTGGGCCGTCACGGTGGGCCCCTGGAGCCCCTCGATCACATCGCCCTGCACGGTCACGGCGTAGTTGCGGTTCTCGCGCCAGAGCACCCCTGGCTCCCAGTCGAAGTGCGGTTTCGCGATCTGCGCCAAGGGGATCGCCCTCCCGGTGGCGGCGGGCATGTAGGCATTGCGCAGATCGGTGATCGCGTCGCGTTCGTCGGCAGGTTGGCGCAGCACGATGTCGATCAGGCGATCGGCGTCGCGGTACTGCCCGATCACGCTGCCAGACAGGATCGTGCGCGACGCCTGCGCCAGCGACTGGCTGCTGACGCCCAGCGCGCGCGCCTTGTCCTGGTCCACGTCGAGGCGCAGGACCTTGATCGGTTCGTTCCAGTTGTCGTTGACGCCGCGCATGTTGGGGTTGGCGTGCAGCAGCGCCTTGGCACGATCGGCCCAGGCGCGCACCGCATCCGCATGCGGCCCCGAGACCCGGAACTGCACCGGATAGGCAACGGGGGGACCATTCGGCAACAGCTTGACCCGCCCGCGCACCTCCGGGAACTCGGTCGCCAACAGGGCCGGCAGGCGCTTGCGCAAGGCCTCGCGCTCGGCAAGGGAGGTGGCGAGCAGGATCGTCTGGCTGACATTGCTTTGCGCGAAGATCTGGTCGAGCGGCAGGTAAAAGCGCGGCACGCCGCTGCCGATCCAGGTCGTCACGCTCGACAGGCCTGGCTCGCGCATGAGGCGGTCTTCGAAGCGGCGTGCGATCGCCTCGGTCTGCTGGATCGTCGTGCCTTCAGGGCCCCACAGGTCGACCAGGATCTCCGGGCGGCTCGAGTCCGGAAAGAACTGCTGCTGCACCTTGCCCATGCCGACCAGGCCGGCTCCGAACGTGGCGACGGTCAGGCCGATCGTGATCCAGCGGTGCTGCACGCACCAGTCGACCGCGCCGCGGAAGCGGCTGTAGAACGGTGTGTCGAAGAGCTCGTGGACCTGCCCTTGCACCTTGCTGCGCGTGTGCAGCAGCCGGTGACCCAGGTAGGGCACGAAGTAGACCGACACGACCCAGGAGATGACCAGCGCGGCGGCGGTCACCGCGAAGATCGCGAACGTGTACTCGCCGGTCACGGACTTGGCCAGCCCGATGGGCAGGAAGCCCGCAGCCGTGATCAGCGTGCCGGTCAGCATCGGCATCGCGGTGACGTCGAACGCATAGGTGGCCGCACGCGCCTTGTCATAGCCCTCTTCGAGCTTTCGCACCATCATCTCGACCACGATGATGGCGTCATCGACGAGCAGACCGAGCGCGACAATGAGGCTGCCGAGTGAGATCTTGTGCAGGCCGACACTCCAGTAGAACATCGTCACGAAGGTGATCGCCAGCACGAGAGGAATCGTGATCGCCACCACCAGGCCCGGCCAGATGTCGATCCGCAATGGACGCGTGTGCAGGCCCAGGCTGAGGAAACTGACCGCGAGCACGATCACGATCGCCTCGACCAGAACCTTCACGAATTCGTTGACCGATCGTGAGACCGCACGCGGCTGGTCCTGCACATGTTCGAGCTTGATGCCGACCGGCATCTCGTTCTGGATCCTTGCCGCCACGGTGCGAAGGGCCTCGCCAAGGGCAATGACATCACCGCCGCGCGCCATCGATACGCCGACCGCAATCACCTCGTGCCCCTGATGGCGCACGATCACGCCCGGCGGATCGACATAGTCGCGCCGAAGCTCGGCGATGTCGGCCAGTCTCAGCGTACTGGCTTGCCCCGTGACCGGATTGAGCGCGCGAATCGGAAGCCGCCCCAGTTCCTCGACCGAGTCGAACGCGCCGCCGATGCGCACCTGCAGGTTTTCCTGTCCGGCATTCAGCACCCCCGCGCCTTCGACTGCGTTCTGGGTGCCGATCTGGGCGATCACCTGGTTGAAGTCGAGGCCCAACTGGGCCAGGCGCTTCTGGGAGGCCTCGATGAAGATCTTCTCGGGCTGCACGCCGAACAGTTCGACCTTGGCGACATCGGTGACGCGCAGCAGTTCCTGGCGCAGCCGATCGGCGTGCTGGCGCATCTCCTCGCGGCTGAATCCGTCCCCGGTGAGCGCAAAGATCGTCCCGTATACGTCGCCGAAGTCGTCGTTGAACACGGGTCCGAGGACACCCTGGGGCAGGCTGGCGCGCATGTCGCCGACGCGTTTGCGCACCTGGTACCAGGATGCGGCCACTTCCTTTGGCGGGGTCGAGCCCTTGAGCTCCAGGAAGGTCACCGACTGGCCCGGCTTCGTATAGCTGCGGATCTTGTCGGCGTGTGGCACCTCCTGCAGCGTGCGCTCGATCTTGTCCGTGACTTGTTCGGCCATCTGGGTCGCGCTGGCGCCGGGCCAGAACGCCTGCACCACCATGGCCCGGAACGTGAATGGCGGATCCTCGTCCTGCCCAAGCTGGAAGTAGGCCGCGCTGCCCAGCACCAGCAAGACGATCATCAGATAGCGCGTCAGCGCGGGGTGCTCGATGGCCCAGCGCGACACGTTGAAACCCGAGCGGCGCACGTCCGTTTGGTCCGTCGAATGTGGCATGCGTGATCGCCTCAGCGGGCGGCCGTGGCCGGCTCGGGCGAATACCGGGCGACATGTTGCCCGTCGGTCAGCACATGCACGCCAGCCGTGACCACTTCCATGCCGGCGCTCAGGCCGGATGCGATCACGACATCATTGCCATGCGCGTCGGCGACCTCGACCGGTTGGGTTCGCACCGTCATCTTGTCTGGGTCGAGCAGCCAGACCAAGGTGCGGCCTTGGCGCTGCAGCAGCGCCGCGAGCGGAAGGCGCACCACGCCGTGCGCGGTCGGCCGGGTCAGCGTCACGCTGGCGGTCTGGCCGAGATCGAGATCGGCAGCACCGACATCGGCCTTGATCCTGAAGGTCCGGGTCTGCGGGTCGGCCGCAGCAGCGACCTCTCGCACCGTCGCGGCCAGCGGCGCCGCCGCACGTCCCCACAGCTGCACCGAAATGCCGCCTTCGCGACCCAGCAGTGCGCGGACATTGGCGACGATGTGCTCGGGGACCGTGAACACGACATCGCGCGGCCCGGCATGCGCCAGGCGAATGATCGGCTGACCGGCAGCCAGCACCATTCCGGTCTCGGCATCGACCGAGGTGATCACGCCGTCGGCCGGGGCCAGCAACTGCCCGTATCCCGCCTGGTTGGTCTGGACCCTGCCCTGGGCACGGGCCTGCGCGAGCTGCGCTTGGGCAACCCGCGCGGTCGACTCACGACGTTGCAGTTCGGCCGAACTGATGAAGCCCTGCGCGAACAGCTCTTTGAAGCGTTCGAGGTCGGCGCCTGCCTGCGACGCATTGACCTCGGCCGCCCCTTCAGCGGCGCGCGCCGCATGCTCGCCCAGGCGCAGGTCCTCGGCGTCGACCTGGGCCAGCAACTGCCCGTTCCGGACCACCTGGCCAACTTCGACCGAGCGTCGCAGAAGCTTGCCACCGACCCGGAATGCCAGGCGGGATTCAACCCGCGCCTGGATCTCGGCGGCGAAGTCCAGCTCGGCATTCAGCGGCTCGAGCTGCACCGTCATCGTGCGAACCGCGCGCACCGCTTCGGGCACCGGCTCTGGGCGCGAGCATGCCGTCAGCATCAGTGCCGCCGTCAATGCGGACAGCGCCATCGTCGCCACTCGGACCGGGTGCATATGGATGCCTCTATTTAATGACTGACCGGTCAGTATCCTAGTGAGGACCTTGTCCCCTGTCAATCGCTGGACTCCGTGGACAATTGCGCCGGTGAGCGTCGACCACTACGAAAACTTCCCCGTCGCTTCGGTCCTGTGCCCCCCTGCGCTGCGCCCAGCCATCAGGGCGATCTACCACTTCGCGCGCACCGCCGACGACCTGGCCGACGAGGGTCCCGCCGATGCCGGCCAGCGCCTGCAGGACCTGCAGGAGTACCGAATGGCGCTGCGCGCGGTCTTCCGTGGGCAGCCCTTGTCGCCGCGCTGGCCAGGCATCTTCGCGTCGCTCGCCGCGGCCCGCGAACGCCACGACCTGCCGCTGGCGCCCCTCGAAGCACTGCTCGACGCGTTCGAGCAGGACGTGCACAACCCACGCTACGCGACACGCGACGAATTGATGGGCTATTGCCGGCTGTCTGCCAATCCGGTCGGTCGGCTGCTGCTGCACCTGTACGGCATTCACGACATCGACTCCCTGCGACAGTCCGACGCAATCTGCAGCGCGCTGCAACTGGCCAACTTCTGGCAGGACCTGAGCGTCGACCTCGCGCGCAGCCGCTGCTACGTGCCCGCGGCCGACGCGCGCCGACATGGTCTGGAGCTCGATGCCTTGGCCAGCGGCGGCGACACCCGGGACAGCCGCCGACTCGTGCGCGACCTCGTGCACTGGACCCGATCGCTGATGGAGTCGGGCCGCCCGTTGGCGCTGCACCTGCCCGGCCGGGTCGGGTGGGAACTGCGGCTCGTCATTCAGGGCGGGCTTCGAATTCTTGAGAAAATCGAACGCATGGACTGCGCTTCGCTTTCGTTTCGTCCGACCCTCGGTGCGATCGACCTGCCCGTGCTGCTGTGGCGCGCGCTCACGATGCGCGGGTCGTCCCGGTGACACCTCAGCAGTACGTTCAGGACAAGGCGGCCCGCAGCGGGTCGTCCTTCTACTACGCGTTTCGCTTTCTGCCTCAGCCGCGCCGCGCCGCGATCACGGCCTTCTATGCCTTCTGCCGCGAGATCGACGACGTTGTCGACGATATGGTCGACCCGGGCGTTGCGGCCAGCAAGCTCCAGTGGTGGCGCCAGGAGGTGCGCAGCGCCTACGCCGGTCAGCCTTCGCACCCGGTCATGCTGGCCTTGATGCCCTGCACCGCTGCGTTCCAGATCGAGGCCGGTCAGCTGCAGGCCGTGATCGACGGGTGCCAGATCGACCTCGAACAGACACGCTTCATCGATTTCGCCGCGCTGCAGCATTACTGCCACCTGGTCGCCGGCGTGGTCGGCGAGGTGGCGGCCAACATCTTCGGCCGCAGCTGCGCGCAGACCCTGCAGTACGCGCACCATCTCGGGCTGGCGATGCAGCTGACGAACATCATCCGCGATGTCGGCGACGATGCGCGGCGCGGCCGCGTCTACCTGCCCATCGACGAGTTGCAGCGATTCGACGTCAAGGTGAACGAGATCCTCAAGCGCGAATCCCCATGGGGCTACAGCGATCGATTCGCGGCGCTCATGCAGTTCCAGGCCAAGCGCGCACATTCCCTCTACGACGAGGCATTTGCCCTCCTGCCCGAGGCCGACCGCGCTGCCCAGCGACCGGGTCTGATGATGGCCAACATCTATCGCACCCTGCTTCGCGAGATCGAGACCCAGGGCTTCCAGGTGCTCCATCAGAGGACCTCCCTGACGCCGCTGCGCAAGCTGTGGATCGCCACGCGCACCCAGTGGCGCGGACGCTGAACAGCGCCGCGTGAGCAAAGCCCGGATTGCCGTGGTCGGGGCCGGGTGGGCCGGGTTGGCGGCCGCTGTCACGCTCAGCACCGCCGGCCGGCATGTCACCTTGTACGAGATGGCGGCACGCCCCGGGGGCCGGGCGCGCGCCATTGCGGCGGGACCGGGTGCGCTCGACAACGGCCAGCACATCCTGATCGGCGCCTACCGCGCGACGCTCGACCTGATGCGCCAGGTCGGGGCCGATCCTTCGGCGCTGCTCATCCGACTCCCGCTCACCTTGCGCTATCCGGACGGACGCGGGCTCCAGTTGCCCCGCGGCCCGGCGCTGATCGCGTTCGTGCGCGGAGTGCTTGGCGCGCGAGGATGGCGATTCGGCGAGCGCGCCGCCTTGCTGATGGCGGCGGGGGGATGGCTGGCGCGCCGATTCGAATGCGATTCGGCGCTCACCGTGGCTCAGCTCTGCAACCGGTTGCCGGCGCGGGTCCGGACCGACCTGATCGAACCGTTGTGCGTGGCCGCACTGAACACGCACGCCACCGAAGCAAGCGCCACCGTCTTTCTGCGCATCCTGAAGGACGCCCTGTTCAGCGGGCCCGGCGCAGCGGACCTGTTGCTGCCCGGCGCGTCTCTGGATGCGCTGCTGCCCACGCCCGCCCTCGAGTGGCTGAGGACCGCGGGTGCCGACTCGCGCATGGGCCGGCGCGTACAGACGCTGGCGCAACTTGGGGCGGACTGGACGATCGACGGTGAGGTCTATTCGGGCGTGGTCCTGGCCTGCAGCGCAGTCGAGGCCGCAAGGTTGACCGCAGTCGTCGCGCCGGCCTGGTCCGCCAGGGCCGCAGACCTGCGCTACGAGCCCATCGTCACCGTCTACTTGCAGGCCCCGGGCGCTCGATTGCCTTGCGCCATGGTCGCGCTCGACGGCGGCGAGAACGCGCCCGCCCAGTTCATCTTCGACCTGGGCGCACTCGGCGGCTCCCCTGGTCGGTTCGCCTGTGCCGTGAGCGGTGCAGCGTCCTGGGTCGAACGCGGTCCTGACCTCACCGGGCAAGCGGCGCTCGACCAGATCACCCGTGCATTTCCTCCTGGCACCTGGCCGTCGTCACTCGCGGTCGAGCGTGTGCTGGTCGAAAAGCGCGCAACCTTTCGCTGCACACCCGGACTGCAGCGCCCGGCACCCTGGATTGGAGCCGGCCTGCACGCCGCGGGTGACTATGTCGAGGGGCCCTATCCGGCCACGCTCGAAGGAGCTGTGCGCTCGGGCATCAATGCTGCGAAGGCAGTGCTTGGCAGTCCACAGACGCCTGCCTGAGCATCCGTGCCATGATGCAGCGTCATATTCCGCTATGCAGAATTGACGCCCTCGCGCGACAATGCCACGCATGAAGGACCAAGATCCGAAATCGCCCGTCATCCAGGTCATCGAGCGCATGTACTCGTTGCTGGACATGCTCGCGGCGCACAGCGACCCGGTCACCCTGAAGGCGATCAGCGAAGAAACCGGCCTGCATCCGTCAACAGCCCACCGAATCCTCAACGACCTGACGATCGGTCGTTTCGTAGACCGCCCGCACCCCGGCAGCTATCGGCTGGGCATGCGTCTGCTGGAACTGGGCAACCTGGTGAAGGCGCGCCTCGATGTACGCGAGTCAGCGCTGGGACCGATGCGCGAGCTACACCGCCTGACGCACCAGCCCGTCAACCTGTCGGTCAGGCAGGGTGACGAGATCGTCTACGTGGAGCGCAGCTTCAACGAACGATCGGGGATGCAGGTCGTGCGCGCGATTGGCGGCCGGGCCCCACTTCACCTGACGTCGGTCGGCAAGCTTTTCCTTGCGCACGACGATCCACCGCGTGTCAGGGCGTACGCCACCCGCACCGGCCTGGCCGGGCATACGCGCAACAGCATCACCGAGATCGGCCGCCTCGAGCGCGAGCTGGCCACGGTCAGGGCCAACGGTTTCGCGCGCGATGACGAAGAGCTGGAACTGGGCGTGCGCTGCCTGGCGGCGGGCATCTATGACGACCAGAGCCATCTGATCGCCGGGCTCTCGGTGTCGGCCCCGGCCGACCGGATCGACGAGTCCTGGCTCGAAAAGGTCAAGGCCACTGCCGCGCAGATCTCCGCGGCACTCGGCTACAGCGGCTGACTATCGGGGCTTGTACGCGACCGACGTCAGCGCGCCGCTGGACAGCCAGCTGCGCAGCCGCTCCGCGTCGCCGATGCGCGAGTACTTCCCGGCCGAATCGAGCAGCACCATGATGAGCTTGCGGCCCGCCATGTTGGCCTGCATGACCAGGCAGCGACCGGCCTCCGAGATGTAGCCGGTCTTTTGCAGGCCGATATCCCAGCTCGCATCCCGCACCAGGGCGTTCGTGTTGCGGAACTGCAGTTGTCGCCGTCCAACGGCCACCTCGGTCTCGAGCGACGTCGACAACTGGGCCACGAGGGGCACATCCAGCGCTGCCTTGACCAGCAAGGCCAGGTCTTGCGCGGTCGACTGGTTGCTGCTCGACAGGCCGGTGGGCTCCACATAGCGGGTCCCATTCATGCCGAGCGCCACGGCCTTGTGGTTCATGGCCTCGACGAATGCCGGCAGCCCGCCCGGGTAATGACGTCCGAGCGCATGTGCAGCGCGGTTCTCCGACGACATCAGGGCCAGATGCAGCATCTCGCCACGCGTCAGCCTGGTGCCGACGGTCAGGCGCGAGCGGCTGCCCTTCTCGGTGTCGACATCGTCCTGCGTGATCGAGAGCTCCTCGTCCATCGACAGGCCAGCCTCGGTCACGACCATGGCCGTCATCAGCTTCGTGATCGACGCGATCGGAAGCACGGCCTGTGCGTTCTTGCTGAACAGGACCTCACCGGTGTCCTGCTCGATGACGAACGCGACACTCGACTTGAGGTTGAGCGGATCGTCGGTCTGGTGCAGACCGGCGCTCTGACCATGGGTCGGCACCGATGGCACGATTTCGCGCTGCGGCCGCGCCTTGCGACTCTTGCCCGCGACGGGCTTTTTCCAGGTCTTCTGCGCCGTGGCGCGCGACTGCTGCTTACTCGCTGCCTCGACTGGCGCAGAGGCCAACAACCCGAGGCTCAGGGCACCGACCGCGGCCAGATGCCAGACCGAAAACTTCAATCGCATGCTTGCCATATGTTTCATCAAATCCTCGGCCGGAGTGTAGGGCAACGAAAAAAGCGACGCAAGATCAAAAACTTGCGCCACTTTCTTCAAGTCGAGGATTTGGTAACGGCGGCAGCCTTCTTCAGCCTTGTGCAGCCACCCTTTCGGCCTTGCTGCGCAGCTTGTTGAGTGCTGACAGGTAGGCCTTCGCAGACGCCACCACGATGTCCGGATCGGCCCCGACACCGTTGACCACCCGCCCGCCATGCTGAAGCCGGACAGTCACCTCGCCCTGCGATTCTGTGCTGCCGCTGGTGATCGCATTGACCGAATACAGCATCAGTTCGGCGCCACTTTTGACCTTGGATTCGATCGCCTTGAGGCTCGCGTCGACCGGGCCGTTGCCGTCGCTTTCGGCCCGGTGCTCCGTTTCTCCCGCCGCGAAGGCGACCGTGGCGAACGGCCGCTCACCGGTCTCGGAATGCTGAGCCAGCGACAACAGCCGGTAGTGCTCATGCTCCGACGTCACGCTTTCGTCGCTGACCAGGGCAATGATGTCCTCGTCGAAGATGTCGCTCTTTCGATCGGCGAGGTCCTTGAAGCGGGCGAATGCCGCGTTGATCTCGCCTTCGGATTCCATCTCGATGCCGATCTCGATCAGGCGTTGCTTGAACGCGTTGCGCCCGGAGAGCTTGCCCAGAACGATCTTGTTCGCAGCCCAACCGACATCCTCGGCGCGCATGATCTCGTAGGTGTCACGCGCCTTGAGCACGCCGTCCTGGTGGATGCCGGAGGCATGCGCAAAGGCATTCGCACCCACCACCGCCTTGTTCGGCTGGACCACGAAGCCGGTGGTCTGGCTGACCATGCGTGAAGCCGGCACGATCTGCGTCGCGTCGATGCCCAGCTCGAGCCCGAAGTAGTCGCGCCGCGTGCGCACCGCCATCACGACCTCCTCGAGCGAGCAGTTGCCGGCGCGCTCACCCAGGCCATTGATCGTGCACTCGACCTGGCGCGCGCCGCCGATCATCACGCCGGCGAGCGAATTGGCCACCGCCATGCCGAGGTCGTTGTGGCAATGGACCGACCAGACCGCCTTGTCGGCGTTCGGGACCTTCTCGCGCAGGTCGCGAATGAACTGCCCGAAGAGCTCCGGCACGGCATAGCCGACGGTGTCCGGGATGTTGATCGTGCGCGCCCCTTCCTTGATCACGGCCTCAAGCACTCGGTAGAGGAACTCCGGGTCCGAGCGGTAACCGTCCTCGGGCGAGAATTCGACATCGTCGGTCAGGTTGCGCGCGAATCGTACTGACTGGATCGACTGCTCCAGCACCTGCTCGCGTGTCATGCGCAGCTTTTTCTCCATATGGAGTTCACTGGTCGCGATGAAGGTGTGAATCCGGGAGCGGGCGGCGCCTTTCAGGGCCTCCGCGGCGCGCGCGATGTCACGGTCGTTGGCACGCGCCAGCGAGCACACGATCGACTCCCGGATGTGGTCTGCGATCGACTTCACAGCCTCGAAGTCGCCGTTGCTGGAGGCCGCGAAACCTGCTTCGATGACATCGACGCGCAGTCGCTCGAGTTGACGCGCGATGCGCAGCTTCTCATCGCGTGTCATGGATGCGCCAGGCGACTGCTCGCCGTCGCGCAAGGTGGTGTCGAAGATCACGAGCTTGTCAGCCATGGAGATTCCTCTTTCGGTTTGCACGCAGCCCGGATGCCAGTCGGAAAAGCAAACGGCCCGCTGCGTTGCGCTGGCGGGCCGTCGATCCGGGAAAACTTCGAACGTGGATGATCAGCGCGCCTCGGGCACTCCTAGTAGCAGCAGGGAAGCAATACCGATCATGGCTCGCAATGTATCACGCCGGCGTCAACGGTGCAGCCCAGCCTCGTCCGGCTCGTCGGTGGAGGTTGCAATCACGCTCACCGGCTTGCCCTTGGCACGCCGATACAGATAGGTCACATAGCCGGAGAGCCCGTAGAGACCGAACACCGCGAACAGCACGGTCGGCGGGTGAATTGTCACCACCGCGATTGCCAGCGCGATCGCCACGATGACGATGAACGGTACCGACTTCTTGCGCCCCACGTCCTTGAAACTGAAGAACGGCACATTGGTCACCATCGTCAGTCCGGCGAACAGGGTCAAGCCCAGGGCCGTCCATCGCAACCACTCGATGCGCGCGACATGCTGATATCCAGCGTCATCCATCAACCAGATGAAGCCGACCACCAGCGCCGCCGCAGCAGGACTTGGCAAGCCCTGGAAGAATCGCTTGTCGACGACCCCGATATTGGTATTGAAGCGCGCCAGGCGCAGCGCCGCGGAGGCGCAGTAGACGAATGCGGCGATCCAGCCCAGCTTGCCCAATCCCTTGAGTGCCCATTCGTAGACGATCAGGGCCGGTGCGGCGCCGAAGCTGACCATGTCCGACAGGCTGTCCATCTGCTCGCCGAACGCGCTCTGCGTATTGGTCATGCGCGCGATACGCCCGTCCAGGCTGTCGAGTACCAGGGCCGAGAAGACGCCTATCGCCGCCTGTTCGAAGCGGCCGTTCATGGCCATCACGATGGCGTAGAAGCCGCCGAAGAGCGCCGCCAGCGTGAACAGATTGGGCAGGATGTAAATGCCCTTTCTGCGCGGCCTGGGCGGGCGCTCGACTTGCCCCGTCGTGTCGACGTAACTGTCTGGTGCGTCTTCTCTCATGGGGCGCGAGGATAGCCCCTTAGTTGCGGCTGCGGTCCACGAGCTTGTTGGCCTTGATCCAGGGCATCATCGCGCGCAGCTTCTCCCCGACGACTTCGATCGAGTGCTCCGAGGTCAGGCGGCGACGCGACATCAGGGTCGGGGCACCCGCCCTGTTCTCGAGGATGAAGCTCTTGGCATATTCGCCGGTCTGGATGTCCGACAACACCTGGCGCATCGCCTGCTTGGTCTCGGCATTCACGATCTTCGGCCCGGTGACGTACTCGCCATACTCGGCATTGTTCGAGATCGAGTAGTTCATGTTGGCGATGCCGCCCTCGTAGATCAGGTCGACGATCAGCTTCAACTCGTGCAGGCATTCGAAGTAGGCCATCTCGGGCGCGTAGCCGGCCTCGACCAGGGTCTCGTAACCGGCCTTGATCAGTTCCACGGTGCCACCGCACAGCACGGCCTGCTCGCCGAACAGATCGGTCTCGGTCTCTTCACGGAAGTTCGTTTCGATGATGCCGGCCTTGCCGCCACCGTTGGCCGCCGCATACGAAAGTGCCAGGTCGCGCGCCTTGCCGGACCTGTCGGCATGCACGGCGATCAGGTGCGGCACGCCGCCGCCTTGGGCGTAGGTGCTGCGCACCGTATGGCCGGGCGCCTTCGGGGCCACCATCCAGACGTCCAGGTCCTCGCGCGGAACGACCTGCCCGTAGTGAACGTTGAAGCCGTGCGCGAACGCGAGCGATGCGCCCGCCTTGATGTTGGGCGCGACTTCTTCGTTGTAGACACTGGCGATCTGCTCGTCGGGCAGCAGGATCATGACGACGTCCGCCGTCTTCACCGACGTTGCCACTTCGGCCACCTTCAGACCGGCCTTCTCCACCTTGGCCCAGGACGCACCGCCCTTGCGCAGTCCGACCGTCACCTTGACGCCGCTGTCGTTCAGGTTTTGCGCATGCGCGTGGCCCTGCGAGCCATAGCCGATGATCGTGACGTTCTTGCCCTTGATGAGGCTCAGATCGGCGTCCTTGTCGTAGTAGACCTTCATGGGTTCTCTCCGTTTGAAAATGTTGTCGAATCAGACACGCAGGATGCGTTCGCCGCGGCCGATCCCGCTGGTCCCGGTGCGCACGGTTTCCAGGATCGCCGCACGGTCGACGGCGGCGATGAAGGCGTCGAGCTTGGACGTGTCGCCTGTCAGCTCGATCGTGTAGCTCTTCTCCGTCACGTCGATGATGCGGCCGCGGAAGATGTCCGCCATGCGCTTGACCTCCTCGCGCTCCTTGCCCACCGCGCGCAGCTTGATCAGCATGAGCTCACGTTCGGTGAAGCTGCCCTCGGTCAGATCGACCACCTTGACCACCTCGATCAGGCGATTCAGGTGCTTCGTGATCTGCTCGATGACCTCATCCGAGCCGGTCGTGACGATGGTCATGCGCGACAGCGAGGCATCCTCGGTCGGCGCGACGGTCAGGCTCTCGATGTTGTATCCGCGCGCCGAGAACAGCGCCACGACGCGCGACAGCGCGCCTGGCTCGTTCTCGATCAGCACCGCGATGATGTGTTTCATGTTCAGTTCCTTGGGGCGTGCGCGTCGGGCTGACAGTGGGTGTGCCGTCAGACCTTGGCCAGGCCGGGAATGCAGTTCACTCGTTGTCCTCGGGTATGGCGTCCTTGCGCCCCTGCGATCGACGCCCGCGCGGTAGCGCAGGCACGCCGCCGGGACTTCAGGGCGTCACAGGTCCTCGGAACCCAGCAGCATCTCGGAGATGCCCTTGCCGGCCTTCACCATTGGCCAGACGTTTTCGGTCGGGTCGGTCCGCACATCGAGGAAGACCGTGCGGTCCTTCAATCGGATCGCCTCCTTGAGTGCCGGCTCGACATCCGAAGGCTTCTCGACCAGCAGTCCGACATGGCCATAGGCTTCGGCCAGCTTGACGAAGTCGGGCAGCGCGTCCATGTAGCTGTGCGAGTAGCGCCCTTCGTAGTCGAGTTCCTGCCACTGCCGCACCATGCCCAGATAGCGGTTGTTGAGGGAGATCACCTTGACCGGCGTCTGGTACTGCAGGCAGGTCGACAGCTCCTGGATGCACATCTGGATCGAGCCTTCGCCAGTGATGCAGAAGACGTCGGCCTGCGGTCGGGCGAGCTTGATGCCCATCGCGTACGGCAAGCCCACGCCCATCGTGCCCAGCCCCCCCGAGTTGATCCAGCGCCGCGGCTCCTCGAAGCGGTAGTACTGCGCGGCCCACATCTGATGCTGGCCGACGTCCGAGGTGATGTAGGCGTCGCTGTCGCGCGTCAGCTGCCAGAGCTTCTCGACCACCATCTGCGGCTTGATGACCTCGCTGCTGTCCTTGTAGGCCAGGCACTCGCGTTTGCGCCACTCGTTGATCTGGCTCCACCAGGCACTGAGGGCCGTCGCGTCGGGGCGCTGCTGACCATCCCGCAATTGCGTGACCAGTTCCTGCAGCACGTCCTTGACATCGCCCACGATGGGCACATCGACGCGCACCCGCTTGCTGATGCTCGAAGGGTCGATGTCGACGTGGATGATCTTGCGCGCCACCGACGCGAAGTGCTTCGGGTTGCCGATCACGCGGTCGTCGAAACGGGCGCCGACCGCCAGCAGGACGTCGCAGTGCTGCATCGTCATGTTGGCCTCGTAGGTGCCGTGCATGCCCAGCATGCCGAGGAATCGCGGATCGCTGGACGGGATTGCACCCAGGCCCATCAAGGTGTTGGTGGTCGGGAATCCCAGCAGGTTGGCAAGTTCGCGCAACTCCGCCGACGCATTGCCCAGGATCACACCGCCGCCGGTGTAGATGTACGGGCGCTCGGCCTGCAGCAGCAGTTGAACGGCCTTGCGGATCTGACCGCCGTGACCGCGCTTGACCGGGTTGTAGGAGCGCATCTCGATCCGGTCCGGATACTCGAATGGCGCCGTGTGCAGCGAGACATCCTTCGGGATGTCCACGACCACCGGCCCGGGCCGCCCGGTGCGCGCAATGTGGAAGGCCTTCTTCAGCGTCAGTGCCAGATCGCGCACGTCCTTGACGAGGAAGTTGTGCTTGACGACCGGGCGCGTGATGCCGACCGTGTCGCATTCCTGGAATGCGTCAAGCCCGATCGCTGCGGTCGGCACCTGCCCCGTGATGATCACCATCGGGATCGAGTCCATGTAGGCGGTGGCGATGCCGGTGACGGCATTCGTCACGCCCGGACCCGATGTCACCAGTGCGACGCCGACATCGCCGGTCGCGCGCGCATAGCCGTCGGCGGCGTGCACGGCGGCCTGCTCGTGACGCACGAGGACGTGCTTGATCGTTTCCTGCTTGTACAGCGCGTCGTAGATGTACAGAACGGCGCCGCCCGGATAGCCCCAGAGGTACTGGACCCCTTCGGCCTGCAGGCACTTGACAAGGATTTCCGAACCGTTGGGATCGGCGGAGGATGAGTTTTGCGGTGGTGCCGATGCGGCACGCTTGACTTCCGCGGCAGACATGTCCATTTCGAACCTTTGTGAATTTCTCTGACGAAAAACCATCGGTGCCCCTCCTCGCGCCCTCATGAGGCGGAATCGGAACCTGCGCGGTCAGAACGCCGGCCCCGGGTCGGGCAGCCGGATTAAGACCTAGATACTGCGTTGTGCGAAGCAGCATTATGGCATCACTGCGCCGACCGCTCGGGACGCGCGAATGCCGATGCCATAATGAACTTGATCCTGAAGCCGGGCGCCTGAGTGCGTTTCCCCGTTGGCGACCGACAAAGAACTCTCCGACTTTCTCAAGAGCGTCGAGAAACGCGCGTTCAAGCGCGCGGTCTATGCGTTGCGGGATGAACATTCGGCACTCGATGTGGTGCAGGACGCCATGATCCGGCTCGCCCAGAAGTACGGCGACCGCCCGGCCGCCGAGTTGCCCCTGGTGTTCCAGCGCATCCTGTCCAATGCCATGATGGACTGGTTCAGGCGGCAGAAAGTCCGCAATGCGGTGATGCAGAACCTGTCCGACTTCGACGGCAGTGGCGACGGCGACGACTTCGACCTGCTGGAGTCGCTCCAGACCCTGGAAGGGTCGCTCGGGGCAGAGAGCGCAGCCGACACCATCGGACGAAAGCAGACCCTGCGACTGATCGAGATCGAGATCGAGGGCCTGCCTGCACGTCAACGCGAGGCCTTCTTGCTGCGTTACTGGGAGGAGTTTGACGTTGCCGAGACCGCCACCGTGATGGGATGCTCGGAAGGCAGCGTCAAGACCCATTGCTCAAGAGCCGTTCGCGCCTTGGCCAAAGCCTTGGGTGGCAAGGGAATCACACTATGAATGAAGTCCGGATCACTGCCGGGACCGACATCGAATTGCTCGAGACGCGCCTGGCTGCGCGCGTCACGGCACTTCTCACGCTGCCCGCCGAGGACGTTTCGCCCGACGTGCGCGAGCGCCTGCGCTTTGCGCGCGAGCAGGCGCTGGCGCGCGCACGCGAGGCGCGGGCGGCGCCGGCATCGGTCGGCCTGGGATCTTCGGGGGGTGCGGGCATCCTGGGCGCTGGCGGCTGGTCGCACAACTGGCTGGCCATGCTCGTTCCGGTGGCGGCCCTGCTGGTGGGCCTGTACGTGGTGAGCCACTGGAATTCGCGCGAGCGCTCGGTGGCCGCCGCCGAGATCGACGCCGCCCTGCTCTCCGACCAGTTGCCGCCGGCTGCGTATGCCGACCCGGGCTTCGTTGCCTTCCTCAAGCTGGCACAACCCTGACCATGCTCCGTCGCTCGTGGACGACCTGTTTGCTGCCAGCGATCGCCTGCCTCGCGCTGGCCCTGGCAGGCGGCCAGGCAGGCGCCCAGTCCGGCCTGGTCTTGCCCGGGGCCCCGGAGTGGCAGTCCCTGACTGCGGCTCAGCGCTCCGCGCTGGCCCCGTTGGAGTCGCATTGGGCGAGCATCGACGCCCCTCGCCGTGCCAAGTGGCTCGAGTTGGCAAACCGGTTCCCGTCACTGCCGGCGAACGAGCAGGCGCGCGTGCGGGCACGCATGGTCGATTGGTCGGACCTGTCGCCGTCCGAACGCGGCAGGGCACGCGTGCAGTATCTGGAAGCACAACGCTGGACGCCGCGGGACCGAAACGAGCGCTGGCAGGAATACCAGAGCCTGCATCCGGATGCGCGACAGGTGTTGGCCGAACGCTGGAAGCTCGAGGCTGCGGCCGAAAGTGAGCGGCGTCGCCGGCCCACCGACGCCAAGCGAAACCTCGTCGAATCGCGACCGCTCCCGGCGCGGCCGAGCGCTCCAGCGTCGCCCACCACGGTGCGCGCGCAGTCCGGCGCCACGAGCACCCTGGTCTCTTCAAAGCCGAGCACACAAGCCACGCTGCCGGCCGGCGTCCCGAAGATCGCCGCAACCGATGCGTTCGTCGATCCTGTGACCCTGTTGCCCAGGCGCGGCCCGCAAGCTGCTGCCATGGTCGCGCCACGCAGGCCGGCCACCGACCGGAAGTGATTCCTGCGGAACAAGCCGGGGTTGTCCCCGGTCCGCCGGGTCTGCGCCGCCGGCTGGCCTGTTTCGTCTACGAGGGCGTTCTGCTGTTCGGAGTCGTCATGGCCACGGGGCTCCTGTACGGCTGGCTGACCCAGCAACGTCACGCACTGGTCGGGACACAAGGGCTGCGCGTGGTCCTGTTTGTCGTGATCGGCGCCTACTTCGTCTGGTTCTGGTCGCGCGGTGGGCAGACGCTGGCCATGAAGACCTGGCGCATCCGCGTGGTCACAGCGTCGAACCAGCCCCTGACATTGACGCGCGCCCTGTGCCGCTACCTGGCGAGCTGGCTCTGGTTCCTGCCGGCCCTCGCCGGTGTCGGCATTGCGGGCCTCAAGGGCAGCGTCCCGCTGTCGGTCAGCCTGTTGGCCGGGGTCTTGCTGTATGGGCTGCTGGCCTGGTTGCACCCCTCGCGCCAGTACCCGCACGATGTGTTGTGCGGCACACGCCTCATCCACTGGGACCGTCCGGCACGAAGCCGCTGAAGCCATCCTTCACAATCGGTGCCCATGCAACCCACCTTCAAAGGCCGCACCGGCATCGACCGTGTCGTGCACGCCACGAAATACTCGCTCGCCGGACTGCGCGCGGCGTGGGTGAACGAGAGCGCATTTCGGCAGGAGGCGGTGCTGGCGGCTTTCCTGATCCCGCTGTCGTTCTGGCTCGCGAACACCTGGACCGGGTTCGCCTTGCTGGCCGGCTCGGTACTGCTGGTGCTCGTCGTTGAGCTCCTGAACTCCGGGATCGAGGCCGTGGTCGACCGCATCTCGCTGGAACCCCACGAACTCGCGGGCCGCGCCAAGGATTTCGGCAGCGCTGCTGTCTTCATCGCGCTGGTCCTGTGCGGCGTCGTGTGGACGGCTGCGTTGGCGGCCAGGTTCCTGGACTGACTCGCATGGCCACGCCACCGTTTCGGCTCTGTGTCTACTGCGGCTCCCGCCTCGGGACCGATCCGCGCTACGCCGACGCTGCGCGCGAGCTCGGCCGTGCGCTGGGCGCCAGCGGCGGAGAACTTGTCTATGGCGGCGGCCGGGTCGGCCTGATGGGCGTCGTGGCGGATGCCGTGCTATCGGCTGGCGGGCGCGTCATCGGCGTCATACCCGAGGCGCTGATGGCGCGCGAAGTCGGCCATCAGGGGCTCAGCGAGTTGTTTGTGGTGCCCGACATGCACCAGCGCAAGCGCCGGATGGCCGAGGGAGCGAGCGCCTTCGTCGCCCTGCCCGGCGGCATCGGCACTCTCGAGGAACTGTTCGAGGTCTGGACCTGGCGCCACCTGGGCTACCACGATCAACCGATCGGCCTGCTCAATGTGGCAGGCTATTTCGATCCGCTGCTGGCGTTCGTCAGGCAAATGGTCGCGCACGATTTCCTGGCATCGGAGGAATCTCGCACCCTCCACGTCGACGACGATCCGGGTCGCCTGCTTGCGCAACTGCGCGTGGCGGCCGAAGCCGCCCTGGGCCGTGACGACTTCTCGCGCGTCTGACTGAGGCAGCCGCCCCGCGGCTCAGACCGCCGACTCGTCGGTCTCGCCGGTGCGGATGCGGATCGCCTGCTCGACCGACGTGACGAAGATCTTGCCGTCTCCGATCTTGCCCGTCTTGGCTGCATTGACGATCGCTTCGACGCATCGTTCGACATCGTCGTCCTTGACAACCACCTCGATCTTCACCTTGGGCAGGAAGTCGACCACATATTCGGCACCGCGATAGAGCTCGGTGTGGCCTTTCTGGCGACCGAAGCCCTTGACCTCGGTGACCGTCAGCCCGGACACACCGATTTCGCCCAGCGCCTCGCGCACCTCTTCCAGCTTGAACGGCTTGATGATGGCGACGATCTGTTTCATGGTGGGTTCCCGATTGCTCAATTTGGGGTCGATTTAAGCACGGAACTTCGACGTGATGGGATAGCGCCAGTCACGCCCGAATGCGCGGTGCGTGATGCGAATACCGACCGGCGCCTGGCGTCGCTTGTATTCGCTGATCGCGATCAATCGGGTCACCCGTTCGACGTCGGCCTTCGCAAAACCGGCGTTGACGATTTCCTCGACGCTCTGATCGTCTTCCATGTAGCGCGCGAGGATTGCGTCCAGCACCTCGTAGGGGGGCAGGCTGTCCTGGTCGGTCTGGTCGGGTCGCAACTCGGCCGAAGGCGCCCGCGTCAGGATGCGCTCCGGAATGACCGGGCCGACCGACCCGTCGGCGCGCAGCGTGGCCTGTCGATTGCGCCAGGCCGCCAGGCGGTAGACGAGTGTCTTGGCGACGTCCTTGATGACGGCAAACCCGCCCGCCATGTCGCCGTAGAGCGTGCAGTAGCCGGTGGCCATCTCGCTCTTGTTGCCGGTCGTCAGCACGATCGAACCGAACTTGTTCGACAGCGCCATCAGCAAGGTGCCGCGAATCCGCGCCTGCAGGTTTTCTTCGGTCGCGTCGTCTGCCAGGCCGGCGAACTCAGCCGCCAGGCTGGAGCGGAACGCGTCGAACATCGGGGCGATGGCGATTTCGTCATAGCGCACGCCCAGGCGTGCGGCCATGTCGCGCGCATCGAGCCAGGAGATGTCGGCCGTGTAACGCGACGGCATCATGACGGCCCGCACGCGGTCGGCGCCGAGCGCGTCGACCGCGATGGCGAGCACGAGCGCAGAATCGACGCCGCCCGACAAGCCGATGATGACGCCCGGGAAGCCGTTCTTGCCGACGTAGTCGCGCACGCCCACGACCAGCGCGGCCCAGGCCTGCGCGTCGTCGTCCGGGACTTCGTTCAGGACCCCTGCCGGTTGATGGTCGGCGCCGATCTCGACATGCAGCACGGCCTCCTCGAACAGCGGCGCACGCGCCAGCACGCGTCCGTCTGCATTCATCGCGAACGATCCACCATCGAACACGACCTCGTCCTGGCCGCCCACGAGATGGCTGTACAGCATCGGCAGACCGATCGAGCGGGCGCGTTCGGCCATGCGATGCTCCCGTTCGGCCGACTTGGCGACGTGGAAAGGCGAGGCGTTCAGGACACACAGCACCTGCGCGCCGGCTTCGCGCGCGGCCAGCGCAGGCTCGTCGAACCAGGCGTCCTCGCACACGAGCAGCCCCAGGCTGACGCCGTTGACCTCGAACACGACTGCGGAGTGCCCCGCGTCGCGGCCCGATGCAAAGTAGCGCCGCTCGTCGAAGACCTGGTAGTTGGGGAGTTCGCGCTTGCAGTAGGTCGCGCTCACCTGTCCCCCCACGAGAACCGAGGCCGCATTAAAGCGCTGCTGCACGGCATGCGACTTGGACCTAATATCGCCCCGCTCGCCGACCTGGTGAGGGTGACCCACCACGACATGCAAGCCTTCGCAATCCGCCAACTCCAGCGCCAGCGTGCGCAAGGCCCGATCGCAGGCGCGCACGAACGACGGCCGCAGCAGCAGGTCCTCTGGTGGATAGCCCGACAGCGCCAGTTCGGGGGTGAGCACGACATGCGCGCCAGCGGCATGGGCCGCGCGCGCGGCGATGGCGATTCGGCGGGCATTGCCGGCCAGATCACCGACCGTGGCGTTGATCTGGGCCAGCGCCACGTTCAGCAGGGATTGCACGGCATTTGCGGGAGTTCACATCACTGAAATCGATTATGTCACCCGGGTCCACGAGTCACCGGCCGACGTCGATCGGTCGGCCTGGAACGCGCTGCTGGCTGTTCAGCCGGCGCCGACACCCTTCATGCAGCATGAGTATCTGTGTGCGATGCACGAGTCCGGGAGCGCGACGCCGGCGACCGGCTGGTCGCCGCGTTTCATCACGCTGGAGCATCGGGGCCGGCTGGTGGCTGCATGCCCCGCCTACCTGAAGACTCATTCCTATGGCGAGTATGTGTTCGACTGGGCCTGGGCCGACGCCTACCAGCGGCACGGGCTGGAGTACTACCCCAAGCTGCTGGTGGCCGTGCCGTTCACGCCGGTTCCCGGCACGCGCCTGATGGCCGCTGACGGCAATGCGAGGGCCGCGCTTGCGCACACGCTGGTCGACGTGACGCGCGACTCCGCTCTGTCGTCGCTGCATGTGCTGTTCCCGGAGCAATCCGACGCCGACGCTCTGGCGCAGGCAGGTTGCCTGCTGCGCGACGGCGTCCAGTTCCATTGGGAACAAGACCCGGCCTCGCCGATCGAGAGCTTCGCAGACCTGCTGGCCCGGATGCAGCGCGACAAGCGCAAGAAGATCCAGCAGGAGCGCAGGCGGGTGGCCGACGCCGGCGTGCGGTTCAGCGTGCACGAGGGCGCGGCGATCGACGCCGACCTGTGGGACTTCTTCCACCACTGCTACACCTTGACCTATCAGGCCCACCGTTCGACGCCCTATCTGACGCGCGAGTTCTTCGCCCGCATGGCGACGGGCATGCCCTCGAACTGGGTCCTGTTCGTCGCGTGGCGGGGCGACGCACGGATTGCGGCGTCACTGATCGCCGTCGATGCCGACCGTGCGGCCGCCTGGGGCCGCTACTGGGGTTGCACCGAGCATGTGCCCTGCCTGCACTTCGATGCCTGTTACTACCAGCCCCTGGCCTGGTGCCTGGACCACGGCGTTCGTCGATTCGAGGGCGGTGCCCAGGGTGAGCACAAGATGGCGCGCGGGCTGATGCCGGTGCGCACGGGCTCAGCCCATTGGCTTCGCGACCCACGGTTCTCGTCCGCAGTGGCCGATTTCCTGGCGCGCGAGGGCCCGGGTGTCGAGCACTACATCAGCGAACTGCAGGAGCACACGCCCTTTCGGCGCGGCGGCGACTGACGCTACTTTGCTGGCCGGTGCTTGGCGGCCCAGTTGGCCATGCCCTCGCGCACATCGCCACGCGCGCTGTCCGCACCTTCCCAACCCAGCACCTTGACCCACTTGCCTTCCTCGAGGTCCTTGTAGTGCTCGAAGAAGTGCTGGATGGTCTTGAGCCGGATCGGGTTCAGATCCTTGGGCTCGTGCCACTGCGAGTAGAGCGACAGGACCTTGGCCACCGGCACGGCAATCAGCTTGTTGTCGCCGCCGGCCTCGTCCTCCATCTTCAGCACGCCGATCGGACGGCAGGTCACCACCACGCCGGAGATCAACGGGACCGGCGTGATGACCAGCACGTCCACCGGGTCGCCGTCGTCGGCCAGGGTCTGCGGGATATAGCCGTAGTTGCAGGGATAGTGCATCGACGTGCCCATGAAGCGGTCCACGAACAGCGCACCGGTGTCCTCGTCGACTTCGTACTTGATCGGGTCGGCGTTCATCGGGATCTCGATGATCACGTTGAACTCGTCGGGCGCCTTGGCGCCAGGGGTGACGTTGTGCAGGCTCATGGCATTCGCTCTCGCTTTCTGGTAACGACTCAGGGATTCTACGGAGTGGGCTGTCCCGGTCCTGACGGCGGTCAATCCGTGGAAAACACGGGGCCGGACTCTGATGCGAGTCAATTAGGATGCCGGGCGCAGCGGCGAGCAGGCTGAGCCGTGCTCGCTCGCGTCTATATTCCGGCATCCCCAACGAGGAAGGAGTCTCCCCAATGTCCACCCAGATGGCGCTCTACATAGCGCTGGCCTGCGGCCTAGCCGCAGTCATTTACGGATTTGTCCAGCGCGGCTGGATCCTGCGCCAGGACGCTGGCAACGCACGGATGCAGGAGATTGCAGGTGCGATCCAGCAAGGTGCGGCAGCCTACCTGGCACGCCAGTACAAGACCATCGGCATCGTCGGTGTCGTGCTCGCCGTCCTCATTGCGATCTTCCTGGACAAGGTCACCGCGGGCGGCTTCGTGCTGGGTGCCGTGCTTTCCGGTGCCTGCGGCTTCATCGGCATGAACGTGTCGGTGCGCGCCAACGTTCGCACCGCACAGGCGGCCACCAAGGGCATCGGCCCGGCGCTGGACGTCGCGTTCAAGGGCGGCGCCATCACCGGCATGCTGGTGGTCGGCCTGGGCCTGATCGGTGTCGGCCTGTTCTTCATGCTGATCGGTGGTCTGGAGTCTTCTGACGCGTCGACGCTCAAGCCGCTGCTCGGTCTGGCCTTCGGCTCGTCGCTGATCTCGATCTTCGCTCGTCTGGGCGGTGGCATCTTCACCAAGGGTGCGGACGTCGGTGCCGACCTGGTCGGAAAGGTCGAGGCCGGCATTCCGGAAGACGACCCGCGCAACCCCGCCGTGATTGCCGACAACGTCGGTGACAACGTCGGCGACTGCGCCGGCATGGCCGCCGACCTGTTCGAGACCTATGCCGTGACGCTGATCGCGACCATGGCACTCGGCTCGCTGATGGTGTCGGCCGCCGGTGCCGGCGCTGCCATCATCTATCCGCTGCTGCTCGGCGGCGTGTCGATCATCGCGTCGATCATCGGCTGTGCCTTCGTCAAGGCTTCGCCCGGCATGAAGAACGTGATGCCGGCACTCTACAAGGGCCTTGCGGTGGCGGGCATCCTGTCGCTGATCGCCTTCTACTTCGTCACAACGGCGCTGTTCCCGAAGGGCCTTGAGCTCGCCGCGGGCGGGACCGTTTCGGCGACAGCGCTGTGGGGCGCGTGCTTCGTCGGCCTTGCGCTGACGGCGGCCCTGGTCTGGATCACCGAGTACTACACCGGCACCCAGTACAAGCCCGTGCAACACATCGCCGAAGCCAGCACGACCGGCCATGGCACCAACATCATCGCCGGGCTCGGCGTCTCGATGCGCTCCACCGCCTGGCCGGTGCTGCTGGTCTGCGCGGCCATCCTGTCGGCCTACAACCTCGGCGGCCTGTATGCGATCGCCGTCGCCGCGACCGCCATGCTCAGCATGGCCGGCATCGTGGTGGCCCTGGACGCCTACGGTCCGATCACCGACAACGCCGGCGGCATTGCCGAGATGGCAGACATGCCCGCCAGCGTGCGCGACATCACCGACCCGCTGGACGCCGTGGGCAACACGACCAAGGCCGTGACCAAGGGCTACGCGATCGGCTCGGCCGGCCTCGCCGCGCTCGTGCTGTTCGCCGACTACACCCACTCGCTGGATGCGCGCGGCATGAGCGTGCAATTCAGCCTGAGCGATCCGAAGGTCATCGTCGGCCTGTTCATTGGCGGCCTCATCCCCTACCTCTTCGGCGCAATGGCGATGGAGGCCGTCGGCCGCGCCGCGGGTGCCGTGGTGGTCGAGGTGCGGCGCCAGTTCCGCGACATCAAGGGCATCATGGACGGCACCGGCAAGCCGGAATACGGCCGCGCCGTGGACATGCTGACCACGGCCGCGATCAAGGAAATGATCGTGCCGTCGCTGCTGCCCGTCGTGGTGCCGGTGATCGTCGGCTTGACACTCGGCCCGGCCGCGCTCGGCGGCCTGCTGATGGGCACCATCGTGACCGGCCTGTTCGTGGCGATCTCGATGTGCACTGGCGGCGGTGCCTGGGACAACGCCAAGAAGTACATCGAGGACGGAAACCATGGCGGCAAGGGCAGCGAAGCCCACAAGGCTGCGGTGACCGGCGACACGGTGGGTGACCCGTACAAGGACACCGCCGGTCCGGCCATCAACCCTCTGATCAAGATCATCAACATCGTGGCGCTGCTGATCGTGCCGCTGTTGCCAATGACCGGTGGCGCCACCAGTGCCGCCCATGCACCGATGGCTGCTCCGGCGGTCGTCGCACCGGCCGAGGCGATGGCATCGATGCCGGTGGCGATGGAGGCGGCGGCATCCGCTGCGTCCGCCACGCAGTGACCGTCACCCAGCCCTGAACAGCGGCCCGCATCTGCGGGCCGCTTCTTTTCGGGGTGACAATCGAGGCATGTCGCAGTGCTTCGAAGTCCATCCGCAAGACCCGCAGCCGCGCCTGATCAAGCAGGCCGCGCAGATTCTGCACGCCGGTGGCGTCGTTGCTGTTCCCACCGACTCGAGCTATGCACTGGTCTGCCATCTGGACGACAAGGACGCGGCCCAGCAGTTGCGTCGCATCCGCCAGGTCGACGACAAGCACCACCTGACCTTGTTGTGCCGCGACTTGTCGGAGCTGGCCAGCTACGCGCGGGTCGACAACCGGCAGTACCGCCTGCTCAAGCTCGGCACTCCCGGGCCTTTCACCTTCATCCTCGAAGCGACCAAGGAAGTGCCGCGCCGCCTGTCGCATCCGTCACGCCGAACGATCGGGCTGCGCGTGCCCGAGCACCGCGTCACCCAGGCCCTGCTGGCCGAGTTCGGCGCGCCATTGCTGGCCACGACCTTGATCGCACCCGGTGAGACGGAGCCGATGAACGACGCACTCGAGATCCGCGAACGGTTCCAGAAGTTGTTGCAGGCGGTTGTGGATGCCGGCGCTTGCCCGATGGAGCCGACCACGGTGGTCGACCTCACCGGTGACCCGACCGTTGTCCTGCGCCAGGGCCGCGGCGATCCGGCGCTGCTGGGTCTGTAGCAGGCGACCCAATGTGACTTCCGATCTGCTGGCGAGATCAGGCTGCGAAGCATCACCGTCAGCCGCCAGATTGCGGCGCGTTGCCCTGAAGCCGGGTCAACAGCCACCCAAAGCCTTGTGCTTGCGCCAGCAGGTTCGCCTGCGCGCGCGCATCGTCGGCTATCGCCGCCGTATCGCACTGCGCGATCAAGATCAACCCCTCGCACATCCACTCCAGCATTCCCGCATGCCGCGCCACCGTCACCAGATTCCGCGCTGATTCAAGCGCGGCGGCCGGTTCTCCACGCCAGTTGGCTAAGGCAGCCCGCGCGCGCCAGGCACGTGCCAGGACGAGCGGGTGACGGCAGTGCCCCGCACAGGACTCAAGTACACCAAGCGCCGCGTTGGTGGGTGACGACTCGGACTCGATCGAGATCAGCACTTCCATCAACGCCAAAGCACTGGCGCGCAGCGGCTCGATGATGTCGCCGGATTGTGCCCGCGCTGCCAGCGCGGCCTCGCGTGCGGCGCTGAGCTGCCCTGCCGCCCAGTGCAGCCGCGCGCGGCGTGCCAACGCCTCACTCATGAACAGTGTCGAGCCCTGCTGTCGCCCAAGCTCGTAAGCACGATTGAGTGCGTCAAGCGCCTCGGCGAAACGGCCCTGGCTGGTCAGCGTCGAACCCAGTACGAGCGACGACAACGCCTGGGTGTGCGCAATACCAGCCCAACTGCGCAGGCTGCGACGGGCCATCTCCTCCGCGGCTTGCAGATCACCCAGCGCCAGGCACATGACGGCCAGATCGTTCTCGATGGTCAGTCCATGGCAGTAGTCGGCGTGTCGCACGAGCAATTGCTCAAGATTCCGTCGCGCAAGCGTCACGGAACCCTCGAACCAATGGATTTGCGCCTCGAACGACAGCACCAGCGCGTGCGCGGCACGAGCCAGACGCAAACCCTCCAATGAGGTCCGTGCCGCCACGAAGTCGCCCTCGCGCATGCTGGCTTCGATCAGCACCTGGTGGGCCTCGATCAACGTCTCCCTGGTCAGCCCGGGCAATCGATCGCGCAACCCGGGAGTCAGCGAGCCCGCACGACCCAGGTCGCCGCTGAACACTGCGTTGTCTATCAGCCCCGCAAGCGCCTGGGCTTCGATAGTCTGGCGCGCCAGACCAGGAGGCAAACAGCCTGACCTTGCCAATATCGACTCCAACGCATGGCGTCCGGCCGGGAGATCGTCGAAGAGGTGCTCCTGAGCCAGGATCACCTCGGCCCGCAATGCCAGGGTCTCGTCTCGCGTTGCATCGCGCAGTTCGCTCAGCGCGGCCACTGCCGCATCGCGCTCGCCGCGCTGGCGTAGGCGTTGCGTGGCGCACAGGACGAAGGGCCACGCAGCCTCGTCGTCGCCTGCGCAACGCCAGTGAAAGGCGATCATCTCCGACTCCGCGCCCTGCTCGACTAGATGCTGCGCGGTCCTGCGATGCAGTTCCGCTGCCCGAGCGGGCGATATCGATGCGCGAAGCGCCTCGCGCACGAGATCGTGTCGGCACACCGTATCCTGCAGCAGACCATGCTGCTGCGCGTTCTCGACGGCGGTGATGGCGCGCGGCATGTCGAGCCCGGCCACCGCGGCGAGCTGGGCGAGCGAGGGGCGGCCCATGGCCAGTGCAGCTGCGTCAACCACGGCGCGCTCCGGCGCCGGCAGCCGCGCGTGTCGTCGGCGCAGCATCTTCGCCACGCGATGCGGCAACGGTAGTCGCGTCAGATCCTGGGGAAGGTCGTCCGCAGTCAGCGCAGACATGATCTCGATCGAGCAGAACACGTTGCCACTCGTATAGGTCCACAACGCATCAAGCCAGGCATGCGCACCTGGGAAACGCTGCGCGCCGGCCAGATCGGGCCTGCGATCGTGGAGCAAGGCGTTGAGCGCAGCGCGGTCCAGGCCCTGCAGCGAATGAATGCTGACGGCACCCGCAGCTTCGAGTGCGCGCAGCGTCTCGGTCACGTGCGCCGGAGCCTCCGCGTCCCGCGCTGTGGCTATCCACCGCACGCGACCCCGGTGCACCAGCATCGCGAGCCACTCGATCGTGGCGGGATCGGCCCATTGCAGATCATCCACCGCAATCAACCTGGCGTGCCGCTCGACTGTGCGCGCAAGCGCCTCGAACAGGCGAACCCGCGCCGTGATTGCGTCCAGCGGGGGCAGTGGCTCATCTGGCGCAATGTCAGGCAGCAAACGGGCCAGGTCGAGTCGGTAAGCGCCCAGGTCTTGCAGCCAATGCGGGTGGCTATCGAACAGGTCGGCCACGGCGCAGAACGAAGTGTGCTGAAGTCCTTCCCGGCAACGCAACCAGGGTGCCGACTCGAAGGCCTCGGTCACGAGCCGGCTCTTTCCGATCCCGGCCTCGCCAGTCACGACCACTCCGGACGTGCCGGCGGCGCGCAGCCGCGCCAGCTCGACACGACGACCGTAGAAGCTCATCGACGACGTCGCACGGGAATTCGGCTCGTGCTCCGCGGTGGTCGCGATGTGAGGCTGCGGCGTTGGCCCAGCATGGACCTCGCGCCAGTCCTGTAGCCATGCGTCAAAGCCCTCGAATGCGGGCAGTTCGAAGTCCGATGCCGGGATCCCAGCCGGCGTGGCAGCGCGGCTCAAGTCGGTGGGCGGCGCCCAGCGCAGCCGACTACGCTCGCCCTCAATTGGGACATCGACGGCCATCTCTTCAAGCAGGTGTCGCGCCTTGTGAATATTGACGCGCAGGTTCAGCAACGCCGATTGGATAGGCATGTCCGGCCAGAACAGGCGTGCGAGGTCGGCCCGCGCCAGCCACTCTCCCTGCCGCGCCAGTACTAGCAGGATCGCGGTCGGCACGATGACCGGCAGCGAAACCGGAGCCGCGCCGTCGCTCTCCCAGCGCAGAGGTCCCAGCAGGCGCAGCGTCATTCCAACAGTGCCCCTCAGATGTTGTCGTGCATCGTGTGCGAAGGGTTTTCGCCAGCGACCCAGGTACGTTAACCATTCATTAACGCGTCGTCACCTACAAATCAGCACGCGGTGCGCATCGCTCGCGACCGCGAGTGTCCTCCCATCGGTTAATAAAAGGAGTGGTCATGAAAGTGCTGCAAAGACTGATCAAGGTGGTTGGCTGTGGCGTATTCATATCGCTGGGCGCACCCGCCCTGGCGCAAGATGCGCCGCCCGCGACAGAGGCTCAGCCGTCCGAGTCCATTGCAATCTATGGTGCCATGGTGTTGCATGGAATCCTGTCCACCAGTGACTTGCTGGACTACGCGACAAGCAATTGCGACTATCTGTCCGCGGCCGACATGGTGGCTGTGCAGCAGTGGCTCCAGCGTACGGGCATCTATTGCGAGTGACCGGGACAGGCTTCGCCTGATGGCGCACCGCTGCGGCGGAGTTCGGACTCCTTTGGCAGTCAGTCGTTCTGGCGGGCGCCCTGGGGTAGCCCGCCATCCCTCACCAGAGTCTGCCCTGGCCGTGCAACGCCATAGAGGTCGTCTCAACCGCTGTCTGGGCCCAGATTGCCATCTGGGTCGGTGACTGGTAGTCCCGCTTCTCGGCGGCGTCCTCGGCGATGCGCTTCATCGCCTGGCCACAGCCAAAGGTGGTGTCCTCGGGCTCCCGGCGGATCTCACGGCGCGGCAGTTGTGGCGGCAGCGGCTGGCACTTGGGGGGTGGGCTTGCCCTGTGCGGCCGTCTTGCCTGGAACCATGGCCGCGGTGCCCGGCCCTGCTGGGTCTGTAGGCAGCGAGGAAGGCGCCGGCGCTCGGGTCGGCCCATCCTGGGGTAGGTGCCGAATTGCTCAGGCAGGGCCTTCAGCCTGGCAGCCACACTCCTGACGATGCGGTCGCGGCCGCGTCCCGGCACATGTCGCGCAACATGCACCTCCACCAGTTCCTCGAAGTCGGCCAGGCCGGCCCAGTGGGCCAGGCCCAGCGTTCCGTACGATGGTTCGCAGTAGGCCCCCAGGGCGCCCGCGTCACGGTCGCATTGCAGCAGCCCCCGGGCCTCGGCGCACCGATCCAAACGAGGCAGCCACACCGACCGAAGGTGTTCCAGGTAGGCAGCGATGAAGTCGTCGAGGCCGCTGGCATCGACAGTGAAGCAGTGGTCCGCGGGCTCGTCTGGCCTGTCGGCAGGCATGCGATAGGGGTCCATCGGCCGGCAGCGACCTGACCTCATCGTGATGCCCGTGCCCGGCCCCACCGCCTTGGCGACAGCCAGGGGAAGCGACAGCGACAAGGTCTGGAACAGCGTGATGGCGACGTAGGTTCCGCCGTACTGCATCTCCAGAGCCAACTGCTGCTCGCCGATGGCGCAAGCGCGCACGAATCTGATGCCGAGCCGGTCGGGCACAAGGCGAAACCCGAGGCGCGCGAGCTCGGGCAATGCGAGCGCCTTGAATCGCGCCTTGACCAATGGCAGGCCGAACTCGCCGGCCTCGCCATGGGGTGCTGGCCCCGAACGCGAAGCTGCGGCCTCTGGTGGTGCCGCAGGGACCCGAAGTGCAAGAGCAGGCCACCGGAGTCGCAGTTGCCGACGAATGCGAGGTCGAGACGGTTCAGGCCCGGCCGCACCGTATCAGCTGGGCGCGGTTGCTCAAGCGGCTCTTAGCTACGACATAACTTGAGTACAAGTTAGTCTTCGCTGAAGCTTCGCTTTCGACATCGACATGCAGCACTGCCCGAACTGCGGCGCCGGGGAATTGAAGATCATCGCAGCCATCCTGGGGCGGCCGGTGATCGAGAAGATCCTGACTCACCTGGGCCTGGATCCGCAGCCACCACCCCGAGGGCGGGTGTGCGAGGCGGGGCAAGATTTCGCAGCCTGAGCCACGCCCTGAACCACGCCGGCCGTTA
>CAVPNN010000005.1:0-94182 GCA_963706655.1 uncultured beta proteobacterium | reverse complement strand
GAAGATAAGTTCCTTGTGGTTTTGGCAGTCCCAAATCCTTTCAGGAGACCGCTGTTTCGATGGGCAATACATCTCCATGCCGCTCACGTTTGAGGTGAGGCCGGGCCGACAGACGGGTTGGCCGTCATCTGTGAAGTACAGGTTTCCGGGCCGTTACGGAAAACGCATGCCAGCGCGTGGCCACACCGCCACACGGACGAACGCCGTCTTCGACATCGAACGCCTCCGTTTCGAGCACCGACAGGCATTCTCGTACATCTGACTCGTGCATCAGCATTACGTCGTCGTACACGGCAAAGGCGTGTTTGTCACCAAAGAAGTCCCCGGCGAAGCGGCCACCAGCCGCGAGTGCCGAAACGATCCGCTCCCAGAGCGCAGGCCACGCGGGACGAGGGCAGAACGGCAGGCTATGGCCTGCCCAAACAAGGTCGCAAGGAGGAAAGGCAAAATCCTCAAATCGGACAAAATGTGTGTGTAGGCGTTCTCTCAGGTCTGAAGTTGTCCGCTCGACGAGAAGACGAAGGCTTGCCTCATCGCTGTCGACCGCATGAACCGTCCAACCGCGCTGGAGTAGTTCAAGGGTATCGGCTCCCGAGCCCGCTCCAAGATCAACCGCTATACCCTGGGGTGTCCCCGCGAGCGCGCACAGGCCGATTGTGCGGCGAAGAAAGTCGCGGGAAGGCTTGGACATGGCCCAGCTATTGTATTGTTCCCACTCGGTCTCGTTAGCTGTCATGCCTTTACCAGGGAACGTCTGCTACGGAAGAAAGTAGCGCTTTGGAATCACTCGACTGTTTCCAATGTCAAGGCCATCGAAGTCTCGAATGCTCTTGCCAGGAACAAATACCATTTGGGCCCAGTATAGTAGACTCTGCGCCCAGGAGTTGCTGTTATAGTTCTTTCGACTAAGTTGCGCAGCGATGCTTGTAATCAGTCCTTTTCCAACAGGGTACCTAATTTCGCTCTTTGATCCCTCCAGAGACCTGTAGCGCGCGTAGCTGCGTGCCATGCATTCCAAGAATGGATCCTCTGTATCGATTAGACACGCCTGAAGTTCAATCTTCGACGATTGAACAGTCTTGTCGGTTGGCGCCCGCATTTTGACTTCGAGAGAATTTACGTCAGACGCGGCAAAGAGGTCGGCACGAAGGAAGCCGGCAACGTTGTACGCACCCATTACGCAAATCTGCTGACCGCCAATCGATTTCGTGAAACCTTTGAGCGCCTCCGGCTTACTTGGCACAAGTACCAAGAACTGATGCTGGGCTGGCCCAGCATTAATTGGACGGCAAAGAACGTACGCGCCGGGCTTCATCATCGGACTGTCCTAGTCAGCGAGGCGTGAAAGCTCTTGGCCAATCGACGGTGGTCGTTGATCTCATACCTTGATGGTGCTAGCTAGCGAATGAAAGGGACTTCCCCGTCCCGAGGTACCCGCGCTAATGCGTAGTATAGCAACGAAGTGCCACGATGGGGGAGTGCGAACGCTCATCGATTTACTATTGGTAGGGGAAGTTCGTGGCAATTCTGTATGTTGGCGTCGATCTCGCCAAGAGCGTGTTTGCAGTGCATGGTGTGGCCGAGGGTGGGCGATCCGTGCTTGCGCGCAGCCCCAAACACTGGACGCTCAATGACCGGTTTGTAGTTGCTCCAGGCGGCACCCTCTTGCCGCTGCTCGATGCCCGGCCAATGACGACAGGTTGCCAATTCAGATCGAAAGTTCCGAGCTAAAGAAGGTCTGGATAACCTGCGGGGCCGCATGGCGCGGCTCTTGCTCAACCAAGGACCGTGACAGGACACACCGTAGGTCTCATGCAGTTGTCCGACGGCCGCTATCGCGTACCGAGGTAGCGCATTAGCCACTGCATTCCACTTGGCGTGTTGAGCGCTTGGTAGGTCCGCTTGCTATGGTGTAGCGCCCGGTTAACGTCCCTGGCTGCCATTGCACCCTCGAGAATTGCGATTCGGTAGACTTTCTCACCGGCATGAACGGCGACAGTGCAGCCAAGAGCAGCCGCCTTCTTGTTGACCGCCTTGAACGCTGGGTCACGCAATAAGGCGTTGTATCCAACACTCGTGGTGCAGATCGTAGGATTTGCACCGGAGTACGCGCACAGGTACCACGGCGTCGCGGGATTCGCTGCCGTTTCGATAAGAACCTCAGCTAAGACCCTGCATGCTTCCATCGAGCACCTCCCTGGTCCGTTCAACGTTGGAGTTCAGCCGCCGCCGTAGGCGGTCAGCTGGAACGACAGGTTAGGGACCAATACTGTTCGTTTAGATGAAGAACTCGCCTGCGTGGCAATCCCGCGACCACAGTTTCTTGCGCGGAGTCCGTGCTGCGGGCCGGAGGGGCGGGCCGGTGACCGGACATGGCGTGCAGTCCATCGGGACTCGGGTCGCGACAGTTCGGTCGTGGGGAGCGTACTGCGAGTTCCGGCGCTTGACCATGCGTGGCGATCGCCGGTTGATGGTCCTGGTGGCCCGGGTGCGGGCGCTGGCCTGGAGCAGCTCACGGAACCACCGTCGTCGACGTCTGGGTCGCTCTGGGGGGAAAGGCCCCGGAGTGGGGCTGTGTGCGCCTGAGCAATTCGACGTGTCCCTTGAAGGACAACTCGGCATGCGGTATTCGGTGGCGCGTGGCGCCCTGGTGCAGCAGCCAGCGCACCGCGTAGTGCGCCAGCACCCAGCCGTAGAACTCCTGGCGCACGAGATCAGGCGTCTTGCTGCGCAGCACGCGCCGACTCTGCCGCAGGTGCGTCTTGAGTTCGTCGAAGACGGCCTCGATCTCCCAGCGCTGGTGGTACAGCGCGGCCAACTCCATGGCCGGCGCCTGCTGCGGATCCAGCAGCGTCGTCAGCAGCCGGTAGCGCGGCTGCCCGTCATCGACGCCCGGCAGCGCGTACTCGATCACGCGCACCGTGATGGCCTGCTCGGTGGCCTCGGCACGGCCCACACCGGTCGGGCGAATGACGCTGAGGAAGGAGCCGTCGGCGAGCCGCTGCTGCACCGGCAGCTGCCGGGTGCTGCCGCATCGCCACAGCAGCTCGGCGCCCGTGGCGCTGGCGTCGCGCCATTGCTCGAAGCCGTTGAAGCCCCGATCGGCCATGCACAGCATGCCCGGCTGCAGCCGAGGCAGCAGCTCGGTGCACAGCGCCCACTCGCCAGTCCGAAACGGCCCGAGGTTGGCACCCAGGATGGCGTGCGTGGCGCATTCGACCAGCGCGACACAGCGTGCCTGCGGGTAGCCGGCATGCCCGGCCAGGCTGGTGCGACTGCCCGGGTAGCCGAAGGTCTCGGCGTTCTCGGCCTCGTCGGGCAGATCGAAGCAGCTGCCGTCGATCGCCACCAGTCTCAGGCCGGCGAAGAACGCCTCGGGATGTTCCTGGGGGTTCGCCATGGGCACGCAGCACCGCCCGACCAGGTCTCGCAGCGGGGCCGATCCGATGCGGCTGCGCAGGGTGCTGATGGAGGACTTGCGTCACCAGCGTCGGCTCGGCCGCGCCACTGGCCCAAGCCAAGCCCTGCGCGACAACGGCAAAGACCTCCTCGTAGGCCGCCTCCGGATACAGGCTAAGCGCCATGCAGTAGTAGACGCCGGCCACGGCGGGAAAGCTGCGGATGCGCTGGCTGTTGCAGCCGTGCTCGTTCAGCACCGCATGCACCACTTCGGCAGGGACCACACGAGCCAGCAAGCTGGCCGCCAGGAAGTCACTCAGCCGGGCCCCGGAACCCAGGACCGCCTTTGTTCGCGCCATGCTGCCCCCCACTTGGAGTTGCCATGGCTGGATATCTTACGCTAATAGAACAGTATTGGGTTAGGGACAGTCTGAAAAATGCGTCATCCAGTGGTTCATTGCGTGGCGGCTGCGCTGATGGTGGCGAACTGATGCGCTTTCGCTCAATTCAATCTCAATTGGCCGTCGATTTGCGGTTCCTGGACCAGTTTCATGCCGCGTTTGCCGTCATCGGACGGACTTGCTCATCCAGTGCCATCAACTTCCTGCGCGCCATCCACAGGTTCGACAGTGCGAACAGCGTCATCAACTGCGCGGTGTTCTTGAACAGCCCGCGGTAGCGCACCTTCGTATGGCCGAACTGACGCTTGATGACGCGAAACGGGTGCTCCACCTTCGCACGCACGGTGGCCTTGAGCGTCTCGATCTCGTCGAGGAGCGCGCCGAGCTTGGCGCCGGCCTTCATTCTCTTGCGATCACTTGGCCGCACCGCGATGTGCCACTTCACGCCCGGCTTGGCGTCCGGGCGCTTGTGCGCTCCGCGGTAGCCCGAGTCGGCGAAGACGGTGTCCTCGTCGCCGTGCAGCAGGCTGTTTGCCGGGACGACGTCATTGACGTTGCCCGAGGTGCCGATGACCGTGTGCACCAGGCCCGACTCGGCGTCCACGCCGATGTGCGCCTTCATGCCGAAGTGCCATTGGTTGCCCTTCTTGCTTTGCTTCATCTCCGGGTCGCGTTCACCCGAGTCGTTCTTGGTCGAGCTTGGCGCGGAGATCAGCGTGGCATCCACCACGGTGCCAGCCTTGAGCATCAGGCCCTTGCTGCGCAGCAACTCGTTCACGAGAGCCAGGATCTGGTCGGTGAGCCGGTGCTTCTCCAGCAAATGCCGAAACCGCAGGATCGTGCTCTCGTCGGGGATGCGGCTGTCCCAACCCAGGCCGGCAAACTCGCGGAACAGCGCAATGTCGTGAAGCGCCTCTTCCATCGCCGGGTCGCTCAGCGTAAACCATTGCTGCATGAAGTGAACCCGCAGCATCGTCTCCACCGAGAACGGCGGCCGGCCCTTCTTGCCTTGCGGTGCGTGCGGCGCGACCAGCTGGACCAGTGCGCTCCACGGCACCACACGTTCCATCTGCGCCAGGAACTCGCGCTTGCGGGTTCGCTTGGTCGTCAGGTTCAGACCCAGATCGGCTTGCTTCATGGCTCAGATGTTCGCCGCCGGATCACGCCCGCGCAAGCAGGCTCGACCCGGAGTTTTGCAGACTATCCTTAGGTCTACGCGTGCCCAGCGCCGCCATGCCAGTGCTTTCCCGCTAGCGGAGTGAACTGAATGGTGGGGCCAGAGACGTACTCAGCTTGAAATCCACCGCCCGTGCCACCAAATTTCGCACTTGCAAGGCCGATGTTTAGCACTGTGTTGGTGGCCAGACGCGCCCCGCTGGTGTGCGTGAAGGCGACCATGCTTCTCGGATTCACTGTCGGCAACGAGCGAGAGTTTGCCAAGTCCGTCGAAGTTTGAATTACATCGCCAATTAGGACCCACGCACCCATCTGATCGGACGCCTGGCGCCCCGGAAACGTTCGACCGGCGGTGTGAACTCGCAACGCGGTCAGGCGTCCAGTAAGTTGGACGGTTGTATACATTCCGTACTGCCAAGCGCTTGGATCGCGTGTTGTGGCCTTGTTCGAGACCAAGACAGCCGGCAAGTTAACCGATTTTCCAAAGAATGAAAAGGTGGGCATACAAGTCCTCCTGCCAGTAGGCGTGATGTAGACGTCAAACCGTCCGGTTTGCTTGTCCGGTTTGTCGTCCGAGAACACGCCGATTCTGTCCAGTTGCACGCCCTCTTGCCAGGCGCGTCTGTTGTTATCGGACAGACCCGCCCCACAAAGCGGACAACGAAAAGCGACATCGTTCTCCCCCGCATCCGCGTGTATCCGCGGCCGATCCGGCGTCCCGCGACCCGGGCCCCCGAATCGCTGCCGCAGGATACGAAGCCCGCGCCTCGCCGTCCACCTGTCAGCCATGACATCCGCCCGCCCCCGCTCCATGACATTCGCCCGCCGCTGCCGGCGCCGCGGGCGGCACCTCCCGCGGCTTTGATCTGACGCAACAAGGGCCCAGACCTAGGGTCGACCCTGTTGCGCTTTGGGCGCTGTGTATACAGTATGCATTCAGACGCCGGTGTCTGTTCCGGCGCTGGAGACTGCCCGGTGGCGAACCGCTCGCTCAAGCCCGTCGAACGCCCCATGGCGCTGGGCCAGAAGGTCTACAACGCCTTGCGCGCCGAGCTGCGCAGCGGTGCGATCGCGGCCGGCCAGGCCCTGCAGGAGGTGCAGCTGGCCGAGCAGCTGGGCGTCTCGCGCACCCCCGTGCGCGAGGCGATGGCCCGCCTCGCGAGCGAGGGGCTGCTGGCCGCCGCGGGGCGCAGCTTCACGGTGCCTGCGCACACGCGCGCCGACGTCGACGACATCTACGAGCTGCGCTACCTGATCGAGCCGGCCGCGCTGCGCAGCATCGCGCCGCTGACCGTCGACGACGAGCGCCGCGCCGTGATCGACGCGGCCCTGGCCGATGCCGATGCCGCCCACCGCGCCGACGATGGCGACGCCTTCCGCGAGGCCAACGTGCGCTACCGCGCGGCCTGGCTCGCGCTGGTGCGCAACCAGCGCCTGGTGCGCATCATCGAGCTCTACGCCGACCACCTGCAGCACATCCGCGCCCTCACGCTCGACGACGCCGCCGTGCGCCAGATCGTGCTGCGCGGTCTCAAGCGCATCACCACGGCGCTGGCCAAGGGTGATGGTGATGCCGTGGCCGCCGCCATGCACGCCCACCTGCAACAGGCCCAGCGCGCCTTCATCCAGGCCACCGGACTCAACGGTGCCGAACCCGGGAGCCCCAACTGATGGACCACAAGGCCGAGATCCCCTACGGCGCCTACTGGAGCACGCCGTTCGCGCGCTGGCAGGGCAGCCTGGCCAACCTGCACAGCATCGAGTTCGCCGCCCATGTGGCACGCGCCGAGCTGGCCAAACGCAAGATCGACCCCACCGGTTTCGACTACGGCGTGCTCGGCCTGTCGGTGCCGCAGAAACAGCGCCTTCTACGGCATGCCCTGGCTGATGGGCCTGATCGGCGCGCCGCAGGCCGGCGGCCCCACCCTGATGCAGGCCTGCGCCACCGGCGTGCGCACCCTGCTCGCGGCGGCGCAGGAGATCGAGCTGGGCCTGGCCAGCAGCGCGCTCGTGGTCAATTGCGACCGCACGTCCAACGGCCCCCACCTCTACTACCCCAACCCCAAGGGCCCGGGCGGCACCGGCGGCTCGGAAGACTGGGTGATGGACAACTTCGGCTGCGACCCGCTCGGCGGGCATCCGATGCTGACCACCGCCGAGAACGTGGCCAAGCGCCATGGCTTCACGACCGCCGAGCAGCACGAGGTGGTGCTGCACCGCGAGCAGCAGTACCAAGAGGCGCTGGCCGACGATTCGGCCTTCCTCAAGCGTTTCATGACCCTGCCGTTCGAGGTGCCGACGCCCAATTTCAGGAAGACGGCCTCGGTGATGCAGGGCGACGAGGGCCTGTCGACCTCCACCGCCGACGGCCTGGCCGCGCTCAAGCCGGTGATGCCCGGCGGCACGGTCACCTTCGGCGCCCAGACCCATCCGGCCGACGGCAACGCCGGCCTGGTGGTGACCACGCGCGAACGGGCGCGTGAACTGTCGCGTGACCCGAAGATCGCGGTGCGCCTGCATGGGTTCGGCCTGTCGCGCGTGGACCTGGCCCAGATGCCCGAGGCCCCGGTGCCGGCGGCGCGCCATGCGCTGGCCCAGGCCGGCAAGACGATCGACCAGATGGCCGCGATCAAGACCCACAACCCGTTTGCCGTCAACGACCTGCTGTTCGGCCGCGCGATGGAAATCGACTGGAAGACGATCAACCGCTTCGGCTGCTCGCTCGTCTGGGGCCACCCGCAGGCGCCGATGGGCACCCGCGCGATCATCGAGCTGATCGAGGAGCTCGCGCTGCGCGGCGGCGGCTTCGGCCTGTTCAGCGGCTGCGCCGCGGGCGATACCGCGATGGCCGTGGTGCTGGAGGTGGGCGATGCGCGGGCCTGACATCTCCTGGCAGATCGGCACCCCGGTCGCCGACTGGATCGCGGCGGTGGCCGAGGTCCACCCCGACCGGGTCGCGCTGCGCACCGACCTCGGCAGCGCCACCTATGCCGAGCTGGCCGGTCACGGCGATGCGATCGCCGCCGCGCTGGCCCATGCCGGCATCGGCCATGGCGACCGCGTGGCCTGGCTCGGCCTGAACAGCGAGCCGATGCTCGCCACGCTCTTTGCCTGTGCGCGCCTGGGCGCCATCTTCACGCCGCTCAACTGGCGCCTGGCGCCGCCCGAACATGCCGCGATGCTGCGCCGCCAGCACCCCGAAGCTGCTGGTCGCCGACGCGGCCTTTGCCGACGCCTGCGCGCAGGGCCAGGTGGCGCCGGCCGGCACGCTGACCCTGTGCCATGGCGCCGCCACGGCCGGCTGGCCGGACTGGCACGACTGGCTGGCCAGCGGTGCCGGCGAGCCGCTGCCCAGTGAAGACATCGCGCCCCAGAGCACGCTGCTGCTGTGCTACACGTCCGGCTCCACCGGCACGCCCAAGGGCGTGCAGCTGAGCCACCGCGCACTCGCCGCGAATGCCGACGCGAGTGTCGACATGCACGCGATGACGGCCGACGACCGCGTGCTGACCACGCTGCCGCTCTTTCACGTGGGCGGCCTGAACATCCTCACCACCCCTGCGCTGCGCAGCGGCTGCAGCGTGACGCTGCACGCCAAGTTCGACGCCGACGCCACCTTCGACGCGATCGAGCGCGACCGCATCACGCTCACGGTGCTGGTGCCGGCCCAGCTCGAGGCGATGCTCGCCCACCCGCGCTGGGCGAGCGCCGACCTGTCCAGCCTGCGCATGATCACGACCGGCTCGACGCTGGTGCCCGAGCGCCTGATCCACACCGTGCAGGCGCGCGGCGTGCCGCTGGTGACGGTCTGGGGCGCGACCGAGACCTCGCCGATCGCGGCCTGCCTGCATGCCGAGGACGCGGCGCGCAAGGTCGGCTCGACCGGCCGCGCAGCACTCGGCTGCGAGTTGCGCGTGATCGACCCCTTTGGCGAGGACGTGCCGCCAGGCGCCAGCGGCGAGCTGCTGGTGCGCGGGCCGAATCTGATGAGCGGCTACTGGCACGACGACGAGGCGAACGCCAAGGCGCTCGGCGCCGGCTGGTTCCACTCGGGCGACAGTGCGCACTACGACGCCGACGGCTTTCTGTACGTCGACGGGCGGCTGAAGGACATGATCATCTCGGGCGGCGAGAACGTCAGCCCGGCCGAGGTCGAAGCGGTGCTGCTCGACTGCCCGGAGATCGCGACCGCCTCGGTCGTCGGGCGGCCCGACCAGCGCTGGGGCGAGCTCGTCGTGGCAGTCGTCGTGCCGCAGCCCGGCGTGGCAGCTGACGGCGGCGCGCGTGGCCGCCCTGTTCGACGGCCGGCTGGCGCGCTTCAAGCACCCCAAGGACATCTTCATCGTCGACACCCTGCCCAGCACCGCGCTGGGCAAGGTGCGCAAGGACGACGTACGTGCACTGGTCGAGAGGCTGGTCGCGCAACCTGCACAGGAGCGAACCGCATGACGCTGAAACTCGGGATCGATGTCGGCGGCACTTTCACGGACTTCGTGATCGCGCGCGACGGCCAGACGCCTCAGATCCACAAGACCCTGTCGACCCCGGCCGACCCGTCGATCGCGGTCATCGAGGGCCTGACCCAGATCGCCGCCGCGATGGAGCCGCCGATCACCGTCGAGGCCTTCGCGCGCTCGATCGACACCATCGTGCACGGCACCACGGTGACGACCAACGCGACGCTGACCGGCACCGGCGCCAAGTGCGCCCTGCTCACCACCGAAGGCGTGCGCGACGCGCTCGAGATGCGGCGCGGCATCCGCGAGGAGCAGTACAACAACCGCTTCACGAACGTGACGCCGCTGGTGCCGCGCGCGCGCCGCCTCGGCGTCCCGGGCCGGCTCGACCGCGACGGCGCCGAGCTGACGCCGCTCGACGACGGCGCGATCCGCGCCGCGCTTCAGCAGTGGCGCGCCGAAGGCGTGCAGGCGGTGGCGGTGTGTTTCATGAACTCGTTCGCCAACCCGGCGCACGAGCAGACCGCCGCTGCCCTCGTGCGCAGCGAGATGCCCGACGCCTATGTCTCGGTCTCGACCGAGGTGCTGCCGTCGATCCGCTTCTACGAGCGTGTCAGCACGACGGCGCTGAACGCCTATGTCGGGCCCAAGCTCGAGCATTACCTGGACCAGCTGCTCGAGCGCCTGGCCGGGATCGAGTTCACCGGCCTGCTGCTCATCATGCAGTCCAACGGCGGTGTCATCTCGCCGCAGGCGGCGCGCGACAAGGCCGCGCTGACGCTGCTGTCGGGCCCGGCCGGCGGACCCGGGGCGGGCCTGTTCTACGCCGCCGCGCATGGCCAGGACCGCTGCATCACGACCGACATGGGCGGCACCAGCTTCGAGGCCTCGGTCGCGGTCGGCGCGCCGCTGGTCAAGAACGACGGCGAGATCGCGCGCCACAAGATCGCGCTGCCGATGCTCGACATCCACACGATCGGCGCCGGTGGCGGCTCGATCGGCTGGCTCGACGAAGGCGGCCTGCTGCGCATGGGCCCGCAAAGCGCCGGTGCCGACCCCGGCCCGGCCTGCTACGGCCGCGGCGGCAAGCTGCCGACCACGACCGACGCCAACGTCGTGCTCGGCTACCTCGACCCGGCCTTCTTTGCCGGCGGGCGCATGACACTCGACGTGGCCGCCGCGCGCGCCGCGATCGAGGAGCACATCGCCAAGCCGATGGGGCTGACGGTCGACCAGGCCGCGGCCGGCATGTACCGCGTGGCCTGCAACAACATGGCGCAGGGCGTGCGCGAGGTGACGATCAAGCGCGGCTTCGACCCGCGCGAGTTCCCGCTCATCCCGGGCGGCGGCGCAGGCCCGATCCACGGCAGCCTGATCTGCAGCGAGCTCGAGATCCCGCTCCAGATCGTGCCGCGCGAGGCCTCGGTGCTGTGCGCCTTCGGCATGCTGATGTGCGAGCTTCGCCACGACTTCGTGCGCACCTTCGTGGCCCGGCTCGAAGGCCTGGACTGGGCACGCCTGAACGACATGGTGGGCGAGATGCGCGCCGAGGGCGAACGCCTGCTCGGCGAGGAGCGTGTGCCCGCCGCCGCCCAGCGCATCGAGCTCAAGCTCGACTGCCGCTACCTCAAGCAGTACCACGAGGTCTCGGTGCCAGTGCCGCTCGACGCGGTGCAGCGCAAGGACGGCGCCGCCGTTGCACGCGCCTTCCACGACGAGCATCTGCGCCTGTACGGCTATTCGCTCGAGGCCGAGGACTCGCCGGTCGAGATCATCAACGTGCGCCTGCAGGCGATCGGCGCGACCGATCGCCCGCATTACCGCAGCGATACGAGCGGCAGCGCCGACGCCAGCGCCGCGCGCAAGGGCAGCCGGCGCGTCTACATCCCCGAGCGCGACGACTTCGCCGAGGTCGACGTCTACGACGGCCACGCGATGCGCTGCGGCCACCGCCTGCGCGGGCCGGCGCTGGTCGAACAGCAGACGACTGCGATCTTCGTCAGCGAATCGTTCGACTGCACGGTCGACGCCTTCGGCTCCTTCGTGCTCTTCGCCAAGGGGCGCGAGGACCTGATCGGCGGCCAACGAACCCAAGCCCGAGTGGAGGTGACCGCATGAGCACGATCGATCCCATCCTGCTGTCCGTCTATGCGCGGACCTTCAAGTCGATCACCGACGAGATGAGCATCTCGATGGAGCAGACCACGCGCAGCCCGATCCTGTGCGAGGCCAAGGACTACGTGACCGGCCTCTACGACGCCGACGGCCGCATGCTCGAGCAGACCGAGAACCTGCCGATCCTGGCCTTCTCGCTGGCGCCGGTGTGCAAGCACATCCGCAAGCTGTTCGACGGCGAGATCTACCCCGGCGACGTCTTCTTCCACAACGACGTGTTCACGCTGGGCAACCAGAACAACGACGTCGCGGTCTTCAAGCCGGTCTTCGTCGATGAAGTGCTGGTGGGCTGGACCGCCGTCAAGGGCCACCAGGCCGACATCGGCGGCAACGTGGCCGGCGGCTACAACCCGAACGCGGTCGAGGTCTGGCAGGAGGCGCTGCGCATCCCGGCGGTCAAGATCGTCGAGCGCGGCAAGCTGCGCAAGGACGTCTGGAACCTGATCTTCGCCAACGTGCGGCTGGACATCGTGCAGCACGACATGAAGGCCGAGATGGGTGCCTGCGAGGTCGGCGCGCGCCGCCTCGTCGAGCTGCTGAAGAAGTACGGCGTGGCGAGTTACGACGCGCACAAGCAGGCCCTCTTCGACGCCACGCGCCGCATGATGGAAGCCGAGATCGGCAAGATCCCGCCCGGCCGCTACAGCGGCGAAGGCTATGTCTATTACGACGGCCGCCACGAGGGCAGCAAGTTCACGATCCGGGTCGACATCGAGGTGCGCGACAAGAGCATCACCTTCGACTACGGGCGCACCGATGCGCAGACCAATGGCTTCGTCAACGGCACCTTCACGTCGAGCGCGTCGGCCACGATCCTGACCCTGCTCCAGATGGTCAACCCCGACATCCCGCACAACGAGGGCATGGTCGAGCCGATCGAGATCCTGATCCCCGAGGGCACGATCCTCAACGCGGCCTATCCCAAGGCCACGACCTTCGGCAACCATCTGTGCCCGCCGAATGCCGACGCGATCCAGCGCGCGCTGGCCCCGGTGCTGCCCGACCGCGTGACCGCCGGCTGGAACAACCTGCTCGCCGCGCTGACCACCGGCCTGGACCCGAAGACCGGCGAGAAATACGTCGACATCGGCTTCATGGGCCTGAAGGGCGGCTCGGGCGCGCTCAAGGGCTGTGACGGCTACGACCACATCGGCATGATCGACGCCAGCGGCGGTGTGCTCGACCAGGACTACGAGATGTTCGAGCAGCAGACGCCGCACCGCCTGCTCAAGCACGAACTGCTGATCGACTCGGCCGGCCCCGGCCAGTGGCGCGGCGGCCTCGGTGTCGAGACCCTGTTCGAGATCGGCTCCGACGACACCCAGCTCGTGACCTTTGGTGACGGCGACTTCGAAGGCGCCTTCGGCCTGGCCGGCGGCCACGGCGCAGGGCTGAATTTCATCCGCCTGAAGTACCCGGACGGCCAGACCGTCGTGCCGCGCAACAAGGACCTGATCACCGGCGTGCCCAAAGGCACGCTGTACCACCAAGTGGCCAACGGCGGCGGCGGCTGGGGATTGCCCGCCAAGCGCAGCCGCAAGCTGCTCGCCGAAGAAGTGAAGAACGGCGTGATCTCGCGCGAGGCGGCGATGCGGGACTACGGGATGACGGAGGCGGAATTGCCATGATGCCTTTGCTAGCCCAAGCCGCTGCGGGGGTGGCGCAGCGAAGCGCACTTGGCGTTGAAGCGTCTGTGCCGTTCGTGAGCAGGCCGCCGGGGTACCTTGCTCCGCGCATGCCCGGGGACGGAGCCCCAGGCGCTTGCCAGGCACAAACAGTCCTCAGGACTGTTTGTGTCCGGGCTCGCTCCCCCGGGCCGGGCTTCGCCCGCCCCTCCTCCTTTACTTCGCTCCGTGAGGCACCCCGTCGACCTGCTCCAGCCGGGAGAACTGGCACCTCTCCCGCACGCCACCGCTGTTGCCAGCCGCGGGTGTCGGGTGCCCCCCGCAGCGAAGTAAAGGAGGAGACGACGGCCGGAAGGCCGGCGACGGGGGACATGAGCGGAGGGGGGCACCCGGCAGCTGCGGCCCGCACCACACCCCGCATGGATCGGCCGAAGCAGGGCCACAAGCCATGAACTTCGACCTCACCGACGACCAACGCGCGATCCGCGACGCCTTCGCGCGCTTCAGCGACGAGCGCATCGCGCCGCAGGCGGCCGCGATCGACGAGGCACGCGTGTTCCCGCGCGCGCTGTTCGACGAACTCGCCGGCGCTCGGCTTCTTCGGCATGCGCTACCCGGAAGAAGTGGGCGGCAGCGGCGTCGGCCTGACCGAGTTCAGCCTCGCGCTGGCCGAGATCGCGCGCGGCTCGATGTCGCTCGCCGGTGCGGCGGCGATGCAGTCGCTGATGGGCACCAAGTTCCTGCAGATGCTCGGCAATCAGGACATCGTCGAGCGCCTGTTCAAGCCGGCGCTCAAGGGCGAGAAGATCGGCGCGATCTGCATGACCGAGCCCAACTCGGGCTCGGACCTGGGCAGCATCGCCACCAAGGCCACCAAGGTCGACGGCGGCTACCGGCTCAAGCGGCCAGAAGACCTGGATCACCTCGGCCCCGGTGGCGGACTTCTTCACCGTCTTCGCCAAGGCCGGCGAGGCCGGGCAGGAAGACAAGCTGACGATCTTCCTGGTCGAGCGCGACTTCAAGGGCCTGGTGGTCGGGCGCGAGATCCACAAGATGGGTGTCTGGGCGCTGCCGACCTCGGAAGTCGCCTTCGACGACTGCTTCGTGCCCGACAGCCACCGCCTGTCCAAGACCGAAGGTGACGGCGAGGCGCATCTGCGCAAGACCCTGGCCGAGATCCGCATCATCACCGGCGCGATGGCGCTCGGCGTGGCACGCGCCGCGCTCGCCGCGGCCGTGGCCTACGCCGCCGAGCGCATCGCAGTTCGGCAAGCCGATCAACCGCTACCAGGCGATCCAGTTCAAGCTCGCCGAGATGGCGACCGAACTCGAGAGCGCCGTCCACCTGGTGAACTACGCCGCCTGGCTGCACGGCGCAGGCCGCCCGCACCACAAGGAAGCGGCGATGGCCAAGCTGCACGCCACCGAATGCGCGGCCCGCATCTGCGACCAGGCCGCGCGCGTGCTCGCGAGCTACGGCTACGCGATGGAGTACCCGGTGCAACGCTATCTGCGCGACGTGCGCTTCACCCTGATCGGCGGCGGCACGAGCGAGATCCTGAAACTCATCATTGCCAAGGAAGTTTCATCGTGAGCAACAAACCCATTCGAGTGGTGCTGGCCAAACCCGGCCTCGACGGCCATGACCAGGGCGCGAAGGTGGTTGTTCGCGCGATGCTCGACGCCGGCTTCGACGTGCGCTACACCGGGCTGCGCCAGACGCCAGAGCAGGTGGTGGCGGCGGCGCTCGAGCACGACGCCGACGTCATCGCGCTGTCCAGCATGGCCGGCTCGCACCTGCCCTTCTGCACCCGGCTCAAGCCGCTGCTCGAAGATGCCGAACTCGGCGACCGGCTCTGGATCATCGGCGGCAACCTGCCGGCGCAGGACCACGACGCGCTGCGTGCGCTCGGCTTCAAGGGCGTGTTCCAGACCGGCAGCAAGCTCGACGACATCTGCGACTACATCAAGGCGGAACGATCATGAAACGTGACGACACCCCGCGCGCCGTGCGCAACGAATCCGGCATCGAGGTGATGCCGGTCTACGGCCCGGCCGAGCTCGAAGCGAGCGGCGGCCTCACGATGCTCGGCGAGCCCGGGGCCTACCCGTTCACGCGCGGCATCCACCCGCAGATGTACCGCAAGCGCCCGTTCACGATGCGCCAGTACACCGGTTTCGGCAACGCGGCCGACACCAACCAGCGCTTCAAGTTCCTGATCGACAACGGCCAGACCGGCCTCAACGTCGCCTTCGACCTGCCCACGCAATGCGGGCTCGACTCCGACGATGCGCAGGCCGAGGGCGAGATCGGGCGCGTCGGCATGGCCGTCGACACGCTGCGCGACTTCGAGATCGCGTTCGACGGCATCGACCTCGACGCGATCACGGTCTCGCTGACGATCAACGGCTCGGCCGCGATCCTGATCGCGATGTACCTGGCGATGGCCGAGAAGCGCGGCTTCGACATCAAGAAGCTGCGCGGCACGGCGCAGAACGACATCCTGAAGGAGTTCGTCGGCCGCGGCACCTGGATCTACCCGGTGCAGCCGTCGATCCGCCTGGTCGGCGACACCATCGAGTACTGCGCCGAGCATGCGCCCAAGTACAGCCCGGTCTCGGTCTGTGGCTATCACATCCGCGAGTCGGGCGCCACGCCGACGCAGGAGATGGCCTGGGGCTTCTGCATCGCGCGCGCCTACGCCGACGAAGTCATCAAGCGCGGCGTGGCGGTCGACGAATTCGCCGGCCGCCTGTCCTACAACTTCAACATCTTCGGCAACCTGTTCGAGCAGATCGCCAAGTTCCGCGCCGGCCGCGGGCTGTGGGCCAAGATCATGAAGGAGGAGTACGGCGCGACCGATCCCGGCTCGATGTGGCTGCGCATGATCGCCGGCGGCGGCGGCGGCGGGCTGACGCTGCAGCAGCCGGAGAACAACATCGTGCGCGGCGCCTACTACGCGCTGATCGCGGCGCTGTCGGGCGCGCAGACGATGGCGCTGTGCTGCTATGACGAGGCCTACACGATCCCGACCCCGCACGCCCAGACCCTGTCGCTGCGCACGATGCAGCTGCTGGTCGAGGAGATGGGTCTGGCCGAGACGGTCGACCCGCTCGGTGGCTCGTTCTACATGGAGACCATGACCAACCAGATGCGCGCCGAGATGGAGCGCATCATCCAGGAGACCGACGACGCCGGCGGCATCGTCGCGCTGATCGCCGACGGCACGATCCAGTCGCGCGTGTCGGCCCAGGCCTACAAGATGACGCGTGCGATCGAGTCCGGCGCCTTCCCGAAGGTCGGCGTCAACCGCTACCGCGACGCCGAAGAGACCGCGCACAAGGTCGAGATGCACCCCTACAAGCTCGAGGACGCGCAGGCCCAGATCGATTCGCTGGCGCAGGTGCGCAGCACGCGCGACGCGGCCGCCGTGGCACGCGCGCTCGACCGTGTGGAAGCCGACGCGCGCAGCGGCACCAACCTGATGCCCGCGCTGATGGAGGCCGTCAAGGCCTACGCCAGCGTCGGCGAAATGACGCAGCGAATGGTCGGCGTGTTCGGCCGCTATGTCGAACCGCTGCGCTTCGACCACCGTGACCAGGAGCTGGCCGCATGAACGACACCGCACTTGCCCCTTCCCTTGCCGGCGCCCGCCCGGCGCCGGGCGCCAATGCCTTCGAAGGCGTCGAGCGCTACCTGGCGCCTCGCTCGCTGGCCGAGGCCCTGACCGCACTCGCCGCCGAGCCCGGCGCGATCGTGCTCGCCGGCGGCACCGACCTGATGCCGCAGGCCCATGCCGGGCGTGTCCGGCCGGCCACGACGCTGATCAACATCCGCCGCCTGCCCGAGCTGGCCGGCATCAGCCACAGCGACAAGGGCCTGCGCCTGGGCGCGCTGGCCACCGTCGCGATGCTGCTCACCGACCCGCTGGTGCAGCGCCATTCGCCGCTGCTGGTCGAGGCGGCCGACCACTTCGCGAGCGACCAGATCCGCAACGCCGCGTCGGTCGGCGGCAACCTGTGCAACGCCTCGCCGGCCGGCGACCTGCTGACCCCGCTGCTCGCGCTCGACGCCGAGGTCGAGCTGTGCTCGCTCGGCGCCGACGGCGCCGTCGCATCGCGCCGGCTGCCGCTGTCCGAGTTCTTCGTCGGTCCCGGGCGCAGCGCGCGCCAGCCGGGCGAATTGCTGGTGTCGGTGAACGTGCCGGTGCGCACCGCGCAGTCGGTCCAGTTCTTCTACAAGTCGGGCACCCGGCCGGCGCTCGACATCTCGACGATCTCGATCGCGCTGTGCGCGCGGCGCGCCGACGATGGCGCCTTGCACGACGTGCGGCTGGCGCTCGGCGCGGTCGGCCCGACACCGCTGCGCGCGCGCCATGCCGAGGCACTGCTCGAAGGCAATTCACTGAGCCCCGCCTTGGCCGCGCAGGCGGCGCTCTGCGCCTCGGAAGAGATCACGCCGATCGACGACGTGCGCGCCTCCGCCTGGTACCGCAAGGAACTGGTGCGCAACATGACTCAAAGGGCCCTGGACCATGTCACTGCAAACTGAAATTCGCTTCAAGTTGAACGGCGTGATGAAGCGCGCCACGGTCGGCGTCGAGCTCAGCGCGCTGCAGATGCTGCGCGAGGTGCTCGGCCTGACCGGCACCAAGTACGGCTGTGGCGAAGGCGAGTGCGGGGCCTGCACGGTGCTTGCTCGACGGCCAGTCGGTCAACGCCTGCCTGCTGTTCGCGGTCGACCTCGACGGGCGCGAGCTGACCACCATCGAAGGCCTGGTCAGCGCACGCGCGGCCAAGCTGCTGACCGACAAGTTCGTCGAGCATGGCGCGGTGCAATGCGGCTTCTGCACGCCGGGCATGATGGTCCAGGCGACGCACCTGCTCGCCACCCACCCGAAGCCCGACGCCGAAGCCGCCAAGCGCGCGATCGAAGGCAATCTGTGCCGCTGCACCGGCTACCAGAAGATCGTCGACGCCATCGTCGACGCCGGCGCCGTGCTGGCCACCGAGGAACGAGCATGAACGAGACCCTGACCAAGCCGGCGGCCGCCGCAAGCCTGATCGGCCAGCGCATCGTCAAACTGGATGCGCCCGAAAAGGCGCGCGGCAAGACCCGCTACATCCACGACATCGACCTGCCCGGCCAGCTGCACGGCGCGATCCTGCGCTCGGCGCGCGTGCATGCGCGCATCCTGCGCATCGACACCTCGGCCGCGCGCGAGTTGCCCGGTGTGCATGCCGTCATCACTGCCGACGACCTGCCTGACCAGCGCCCGATCGGCGTCGCCAAGGACCACCTGCCGCTCAAGCGCGGGCGTGTGCGCAGCGAACGCGACGAGATCGCCGCGGTGGCTGCCGACAGCGAGGCGATCGCACTTGCGGCGCTCAAGCTGATCGTGGTCGAGTACGAGGACCTGCCGATCGTCGCCGACGCCGAAGCGGCGCTGGCCCCGGGCGCGCCGCTCGTGCACCCGGCGATCGCCGGAGCGGCGGCCGGTGCCTCGGTCGGGATGGCCGGCAAGGCCGACAACGTCGCGATGCGCTTCGACTACACGCATGGCGACGTGGCCGCGGCCGAAGCCGAGTCGGACCTGGTCGTCGAGGACAGCTTCGAGCTGCACTACGTCACCCACTGCTGCATGGGCGTGTCGGGCGTGATCGCCGAGTTCGACGCCAAGGGCGGCCTGCTGATGTACTCCAACACCCAGGTGCCGTTCCTGCACAAGCGCGAGTTCGCCGAGATCCTCGGCATGGACCCGTCGCGCATCCGCATCATCCAGCCGCCGATCGGCGGCGGCTTTGGCAGCAAGCTCGACATCTATCCGTTCGAGGTCATCTGCGTCTACCTCGCGCGCGCCACCGGGCGCCCGGTCAAGATGGTGTTCACGCGCGAGGAGGAGTTTCTCGCCTCGCCGACGCGCCAGCCGGTGCGCCTGACGCTGCGCTCGGGCTGCAAGTCCGACGGCACGCTGACCTTCCGCGGCGTGCACACGCTGCACGACAACGGCGCCTACACCTCCTGGGGTGCGACCACGCCGTTCGTGATGATGCAGACCTTCTCGTCGCTCTACCGGGTGCCGAGCTGCGACTACCACACGCTCGCGGTGTACTCGAACAACCCCTATGCCGGCTCGTTCCGCGGCTACGGCAACCTGCAGGCCACCTTTGCGGTCGAGGCCCACATGGACCTGATGGCCGAGAAGCTCGGCATGGACCCGCTCGAGTTCCGCCTCAAGAACGCCCAGGTCAAAGGCGAGACGACCGGCCAGGGCATGGTGTTTCGCAGCTGCGGCTTCCAGGACTGCCTGACCAGCGCTGCCGAGCGCAGCGACTTCCAGCGCAAGCACCTCGAGAACAAGGCGGCGCAGAAGTTGCCCGGCACGGTCAAGCGCGGCGTGGGCATCGCGTCGATGCTGCACGTCGGCGGCGGCGCCAAGATCTACCCGTCGGACGGCTGCGGCACGATCCTGAAGATGGACGACTTCGGCCACGTGACCCTGCTCACCGGCGCGTCCGAGATCGGCCAGGGTTCGGAGACCGTGCTGTCGCAACTGGTGTGCGAGGAGCTCGGGTTGCCGATGACGGCGGTCACGGTGGTCAACAACGACACCGACATCACGCCCTGGGACGTCGGCGTGCACGCCAGCCGCACCACCTTCATCGCCGGCAATTCGGCGATCGGCGCGGCGCGTCTGGCCAAGGCCAAGATCCTCGCCGCGGCGGCGACCCAGTTCGAATGCCCGGCCGAGACCCTCGGCCTGAGCGGCGGGCGCATCGTGCGCCTGGCCGACGGCGAGGTGCTGAGCGACCTCGCGCGCTTCCTGCGCGGGCTGCACTTCAGCGCGCGCGCCGAACTCGTGATGACGAGCTTCTACTACGAGCCGCCGAGCAAGCACCAGGACAAGGGTTTCAAGGGCGACGTGTCGGCCGCCTATGCCTGGGCGGCGCAGGTGGTCGAGATCGAGGTCGACACCGCGACCGGCAACGTGCGCATGCTCAAGGTGACCGCTGCGCACGACGTCGGCCGCGTGCTCAACCGGCTCGGCATCGAGGGCCAGATCGAGGGCGGCATCGTGATGGGCCAGGGCTACGCCTTGACCGAGAACCTGCTGATCGAAGGCGGGCGCATGCGCAACCCGAACTTCCGCGACTACAAGCTGATCACCGCGCCCGAGATTCCCGAGATGGACATCACCTTCATCGAGTCGATGGACGGCGAAGGCCCGCAGGGTGCCAAGGGCGTCGGCGAGGCGCCGGCGATCTGCATCGCGGCGGCCACCGCGGGCGCGATCTACAACGCCACCGGCGTTCGCATCACGAGCCTGCCGTTCACGCCGGAGCGTGTCTACCGCGCGCTGCACGGCGCACTGCCGGCGACCCGGCCGACACCGCGGGTGCCGGCAGCGTGAAACCGCGCACCGTCCTGTCGATGGAGCAGGCCCTGTCCCTGCCCTATGCCACGCTGCGCTTCGCGCAGCTCGGCTGGCGCGTGATCAGGATCGAGGCGACGCCGAGCGGCGACGGCCATCCGGGTGACCCGAACCGCTACATCGGCGGCCAGGTGGCCGATGCGGATCGGCGCAGCTACTTCGTGGCACCGAACGTCGGCAAGGAAGCGATCGCACTCGACCTCAAGCGGCCCGAGGGACAGGCGGTGTTGCGCCGCCTGCTGGTCGAACTCGACGTCGACGTGTTCTGCTGCAACACCCTGCCCAAGCGCTACGCCCAGCTCGGCATCGACTACGAGACCCTGAGTGCCGCCAAGCCGGGCCTGATCTGGGCCGGCATCTCGGCCATGGGGCCCGAGGTGCCCGATGCGCCAGGCTACGACCCTGCGATCCAGGCCATGGCCGGATTCATGGAACTGACCGGCGACCCGGCCGGCCCGCCGACCCTGGCCGGTGTGCCGCTGATCGACCTGAAGGCTGGCGACGAAGTCTTCGCCGGCGTGATGCGCGCGCTGGTGCACAAGGCCGAGACCGGCGAGGGGCAGCGCATCGACGTGTCGATGCTGCAGGCCGCAGCGTCGTGGTTGATCACGACACTGCCGCTGCTGGACTTCGGCTGCGAGCCGCACGAGGTGAGCCGCAGCGGCAACGAGCACCGCAAGTTCATCCCGACCAATGTCTACCGCACGTCGGACGGATTCCTCTATCTCGCGATCGGCAGCGATGCGCAGTGGAAGCGGCTGACCGAGCTGGCCGGCTTCGAGGCCTGCGCCAATCCGGTGCGCGCCACCAATGCCGGGCGGCACCAGGAGCGCCTCGAGATCCAGCGCGACATGCGCGTGGCGATGGCGCGCTGGACCACCGCCGAGCTGAGCGCCACCCTGCGCCAGGCCGGGCTGCCCCATGCGCCGATCAACGATGTGGCCGCCGTGCGCGAGATCCCCGCACTGGCCGGCCGCCTGACCACGACCGACTGCCCCGGCCGCGGCACCGTGCGTTTGCCGCCGATGGCGGTCGATGTGGAGGGCGCGCGGCGCAGCCTCCCCTTCGCGCCGCGCTACGGCGAACACACGCGCACCGTGCTGGCCGAAGCCGGGGCTGTCGGTGCCCGAGATCACCGCGCTGGCCGAGGCCGGCCTGGTGCGCTTTTTTTTTTTTTTCCACTGAATCCACCCCCCATCCCTCGCGGAACCCGGAGTCGCCATGTTGTCCAAACGCGTTGCCAACCCCCTGCTGGAAACCGCAACGCGTGCGCTGCCCCGGCACATCGCGGTCATCGGCGCCGGCGCGATCGGCCCCGACATCGCCTACTACCTGAAGGCCGCACTGCCGGGCCTCAAGCTGACCCTGATCGACATCCGCCAGGACGCGATCGACGCCGCGCTGGCCAGGCTGCAGGGTTATGCCGACAAGGCCGTCAAGCGCGGCAAGCTCAAGCCGGCTGCGGCCGCTGCGGTGATGCAGGACCTGCACGGCAGCACCGACTACGACGCGCTGGCCGACGCCGACTGGGTGCTCGAAGCCGCGACCGAGAACCTGGCGCTCAAGCACCGCATCTTTGCCGACGTCGAAGCCCGCGTTCGCCCCGACACGGTGATCACGTCCAACACCAGCTCGCTGCCGGCACAGCGCATCTTCGCCAAGCTGGCCCGCCCCGGGCGCGCCACCGTCACGCACTTCTTCGCGCCGGCCTGGCGCAACCCGGCGGTCGAGGTCATCGAGTGGCCGGGCGTCGACCCGGACCTGGTCGGCTGGCTGCGCCACTTCTTCTGCAGCACCGGCAAGCTGCCGCTGGTCACTGCCGACGCGCCCTGCTTCATGCTCGACCGCATCTTCGACAACTGGTGCAACGAGGCGGCGATGCTGCTCGAACGCGCGAGCGCGGCCGAGATCGACAGCGTGGCCACCGAGTTCGTGCACGCCGGGCCCTTCTTCGTGCTCAACCTCGCGCATGGCAACCCGATCATCGTCGAGACCAATACGCTGCAGGCCGACGAGGAAGGCGAGCATTACCGGCCGGCGCCGATCTTCGGCTCGGTCGACCGCTGGCTGACGCCGGCGCCGAACCAGCCGGTCCAGGTCCCGGAGGCGACACGTGCGCCGGTGCGCGACCGCCTGCTCGGCGTGCTGCTTTCGCAGTCGGTCGACATCCTGGAGCGTGGCATCGGCAGTGGCGCCGACCTCGACCTCGGCTGCCGCATCGCGCTCGGCTTCAAGCAAGGACCGCTCGAACTGATGCGTTCGCTCGGCGACACCGAGGCCGGGCGCGTGATCGACCGCCTCGCCGCGGAGCGCCCGGGAATGCCGACCGCCAAGCGCGCGATCGCCGACTACGCGGCAGGCGAGCGCCATGTGCTGGTCGACCGCCTCGACGACGTGGTGCTCATCACGCTGCGCCGCCCGGAGGCCCTCAACGCCCTGCACGACGAGATGACCGACGAGATCCTGGCCGTCATCCGCCGCTTTGAGGCCGACCCCGGTGTGACCGGCTTCGTGCTCACCGGCTACGGCAACAAGGCCTTCTGCGCCGGTGCCGACATCGGGCGCTTCCCGTCGATGCTCGGCGATGCCGAGGCGGCGGTGCAGTACGCACGCGACTGCGCACGCCTGCTCGTGCACCTGGACGCGATGAACAAGCCCGTGGTCGCCGCGCTCAACGGCATGGCGCTCGGCGGTGGATTCGAGCTCGCGATGCGCTGCCATGCCCTGGTGGCGCAGCGCCACGCCTGGGTCCAGCTGCCCGAGATCACGCTCGGCATCCTGCCCGGCCTCGGCGCCATGGTCGTGCCCTACCGGCGCTGGCCAAAAGCGGCGGCGCTGTTCAACGGCATGCTTCTGAAGGCCGAACGCCTGACCGCCGCCCAGGCGCATGAACTCGGCGTGTTCGAAGAACTGGCCGACGACTACGCCGACCTGATCCAGCGCGCCGCGCGGCGCGTGCGTGCGCTGGGCCAGACCACGCGGCCATCGCTCGATGGCTCGATCGACATCCCGGCGCTCGACACCGGCACACTGCAGACCGCCGACGGCCGCGTGCTGAGCAAGGCGGTCGCGAAGATCGTCGCGCAGGCGGTCAAGGATGCGGCCATTGCGCCGACGCTGTCGACCGCCCTCGAGGTCGGCTACCTGGCCTTCGGCGCCAGCGCCTGCACGACCGCAGCCCACGAAGGCATCACGGCCTTCCAGGAAAAGCGCAACCCGGACTTCGGACGGACCGGATGACGCCCCGCCCTGCAGCACCGGCCGGCGCCGAGATCACGCTCGACGACAAGTACGCGCTGGCCAAGGGCCGCGTCTTCCTGACCGGTGTGCAGGCCCTGACCCGGCTGCCGATGCTGCAGAAGGAGCGCGACCTGGCCGCCGGCCTGAACACCGCCGGCTACGTCTCTGGCTACCGCGGCTCGCCGCTCGGTGGCCTGGACACGGCGATGCAGGCGGCCCAGGGGCATCTGGAGGCGCACGACGTGCGCTTCCACCCTGCGGTCAACGAAGACCTCGCCGCGACCGCCATCTGGGGCACCCAGCAGCTGGGCCTGCTGCCGGATCCGAAGCGCGAGGGCATCTTCTCGATGTGGTACGGCAAGGGCCCGGGCGTCGACCGCTGCGGCGATGTCTTCAAGCATGCCAACAACGCCGGCACCGCAAGACATGGTGGCGTGCTGGTCGTGGCCGGCGACGACCATGTGGCGCGCTCGTCGGCGACCGCGCACCAGAGCGAGCACATGTTCTCGGCCTGCGCGATGCCGGTGCTGGCGCCGGCGGGGGTGCAGGACATCCTCGACTACGGCCTGCACGGCTGGGCGATGTCGCGCTACACCGGCTGCTGGGTGGCGCTCAAGCTGAGCTCGGACGTGGTCGAGAGTTCGGCCGTGGTCGACATCGACGAGACGCGCGTGCAGGTCAGGATCCCGGACGACTTCGCGCTGCCCGCCGACGGGCTGAACATCCGTTGGCCCGATCCGCAGCTGGCGCAGGAGCGCCGCATGCAGTCGTACAAGATCTACGCCGCGGCTGCCTACGCACGCGCGAACGGCCTCAACCGCATCGTCTACGACAGCCCGAACGCACGCCTCGGCCTGGTGGCCTGCGGCAAGGCCTGGCTCGAATTGCGCCAGGCTCTGCACGACCTCGGCATCGACGAGGCGGAGGCGGCGAGGCTCGGCCTGCGCGTCTACAAGGTGGGCATGCCCTGGCCGCTCGAAGCCGAGGGCGCGCGCAGCTTCGCGCGCGGCCTCGACGAGATCCTCGTCATCGAGGAGAAGCGCCAGATCATCGAGTACCAGCTCAAGGAGATGCTCTACGACTGGCCCGACAGCGAGCGCCCGCGCGTCGTCGGCAAGTTCGACGAGAGCGGTGAATGGCCGGCGCCGCATGCCCAGTGGCTGCTGCCGCCGACCGGCGAGCTGACCGAGGACGTGGTCGCGACCGCGATCCGCTCGCGCCTGGCCCACCTGCGCCACACCGCGGCGCCCGCCGGTGCCACGGTTGCCGCGCTGCCGGTTGCGCCGATGCAGCGCATGCCCTACTACTGCCCCGGCTGCCCGCACAACCGCTCGACCCGCGTGCCCGAGGGCTCGTGCGCGCTGGCCGGTGTCGGCTGCCACCTGATGGCGGTCGGCATGGAGCGCAACACGCTGACGATCAGCCAGATGGGCGGCGAGGGCGTGACCTGGCTCGGCATGGCCGAACATTCCGGCGCCCCGCATGTGTTCGCCAACATGGGCGACGGCACCTATTTCCACTCCGGCCTGCTCGCGATCCGCGCCGCCGTGTCGGCCAAGGTCAACATCACCTACAAGCTGCTCTACAACGATGCGGTCGCGATGACCGGTGGCCAGCAGGTGGACGGCCAGCTCTCGGTGCCGCAGATGACGCGCCAGCTCGCCGCCGAAGGCGTGCGCCGCATCGTCGTGGTGGCCGACGACGTGCGCAAGTACGCGCGCGACGTCGACTTCGCGCCCGGTGTCACGCTGCGCCCGCGCGAGCAGTTCGACGCGGTGCAGGAGGAGTTGCGCCAGGAGCCGGGCGTGACGGCGCTGGTCTTCGACCAGACCTGCGCCACCGAAGCGCGCCGGCGCCGCAAGCGTGGATCGATGCCGGCGCCCGACCGCCATGTCTTCATCAACGAAGCGGTCTGCGAGGGCTGCGGCGACTGCGCCATCCAGTCCAACTGCCTGGCCGTGGTGCCGGTGCCGACCGAGTTCGGCACCAAGCGCCGCATCGACCTCGACACCTGCAACTTCGACATGAGCTGCCTCGAAGGCCGCTGCCCGGCCCTGGTCACCGTCGAAGGGGCGCGCCTGCGGCGCGGCCAGGGTTTCCCGACCGACGACCAGGGCCTGCCCGAGCCCGCCCTGCCCGACCTGCGCGAGCCGCACGCGATGCTGATCGCCGGGGTCGGTGGCACCGGCATCGTCACGATCGGGGCCCTGATCGGCATGGCCGCCCACCTCGAGGGCAAGGGCGTGACCCTGCTCGACCAGACCGGCCTGTCGCAGAAGGGCGGCGCAGTGCTGACCCATGTGCGCGTGGCGCGCAGCCCGGACGAGCTCTTCGCGCCGCGCATCGCACATGCCGACATGCTGCTCGGCTGCGACCTGCTGGTCGCCGCGGCGCCCGACACGCTGGCGCGCCTGAAGCCGGGCCACACCCAGGTCCTGCTCAACACGGCCGAAGTCATCACCGGCGACCTGGTGCGCCACCCGGAGAAGGTCTTTCCGCGCGAGGCCACGCTGGCGATGCTGCGCCAGACCCTCGGCCACACCGAGGAGATCGATGCCACGCGGCTCGCGTCGGTGCTGGCCGGGCATTCGATCGCGACCAATATGTTCATGCTCGGCTTCGCCTGGCAGCGTGGGCAGGTGCCGGTCGGGCGCGCCGCGCTGATGCGCGCGGTCGAACTCAACGGCGTCGCGGTCGACGACAACCGGCGTGCCTTCATCTGGGGCCGGCGCGCCGCCCACGACCTCGACACCGTGACGCAGCGCGTGCACGAAGCCGAGGCCGTGCCGGCGTCGCGGATCCTGGCCACGACGCTCGATCAGATCGTCGCGCGCCGGCGCGCTGCGCTGGTGGACTATCAGGGCGAAGCGCTGGCCAGACGCTACGACGCCATCGTCGAGCGCGTGCGGCGCGCCGAACAGGAAGTCGCTCCCGGCAGCGAACGCCTGACCCGGGTCGTCGCCCACCAGGCCTACCGGCTGCTGGCCATGAAGGACGAATACGAAGTGGCGCGACTCTTCGTCGACCCGGCGTTCGACGAATCGCTGGCCGCGGTCTTCGACGGTGACTACAAGGTGCACTACCACCTCGCGCCGCCGTGGCGGCGCGGCCGCAACGGCGAGGCGCCGAGCAAGCGCAGCTATGGCCCCCGGACACGCCACGCGCTGCGCTGGCTGGCCGCCGCCCGGGCCTTGCGCGGCAGCATCATCGACCCGTTCGCGTGGAGCGCCGAACGTCGCCTGGGTCGCACCCTGCTCGTCGAATACGAGCTGAGCCTGGCGCGCATGCTGCGTGGGCTCACGGCCTCGCGGCTCGGTGCGGCGGCGCAGATCGCCAACTGGACCGACCCGGTCAAGGGCTTCGGCCCGGTGCGCAAGGAACGGGCCCAGGCCGCACGTGTCACACTGATGTCGATGCTGGCCACCTACGAATCCGCAGAACAGACGCAGACGCCGCTCGCACAGGTGGCCTGAGCCATGCCCGGCGCCTGGTCCCGGCTGTGCGCTGGCGCGTGGTTCAGCAGCGGATTCCGGCCTTTCTATCTGCTTGGCGCGCTCTATGCGCCGCTGCTGGCGATCGGCGGCGCGGGCGCGTTTCTCGGCTGGGTCGACCTCGGCGCCGCCGGCGGGCGCGTGCTGTGGCACGGGCACGAGATGGTGTTCGGATTTGCCGGTGCGATCGTCGCCGGCACCCTGCTCACCGCACTGCCGAGCTGGGCCATGGTGCCCGAACTGCGCGGTGCCCGGCTCGCCCTGCTGGCCGCAGCCTGGCTGATCGGCCGCCTCGCCTTCTGGGCCGCGCCCTGGTTGCCGCCGCTGGTCGTGGCGCTCGCCGACAACCTGTTCTGGCCGGCCATGTTCGTGCTGCTGGCGCACCCGGTCTGGACCGCGCGTGACCGCCGCTACCGCTTGCTGCTGCCGATCCTGGCCGGGCTGGCCGCCGCCAATGGCGCCTATCACGCGGCCGCGATCGCCGGCGATGGCGGCGCTGCCGAGCGTGCACTGCAAGCGGCGGTGTGGGTGCTGGCCGTGCTCTTCTCGCTCAAGGGCGGCGTGCTGACGCCGGTGTTCACCGGCAACGCGCTGCGCGAACTGGGGCGCGGCGACCAGGCGCGATTCCTGATGCCGCTCGAGCTCACCGCGCTGGCCCTGCTGGTGGCCGTGGCCTGCGCGTCACTGTGGCAGGCACCGACCCTGCTGACCGGCGCCCTGGCGGCGTTGGCAGCGCTGGTCCATGGGGTGCGCGTGGCGCGCTGGCGTGGCTGGCGCGTGGCCGACCAGGCGCTGCTGCCGCAGATGCACCTGGGCATGGCCTGGCTCGTGTTCGCGCTCGCGCTCAAGGCCGTCGCCGACCTCGGCGGCCCGGTGCCGCCACAGGCCTGGCTGCATGCCTTCACGGTCGGCGCACTCGGCATGATGATGATCGGCCTGATGGTGCGCGTGGTGCTGCGCCACACCGGGCGCCCGCCGCGGCCGCCGCTGCTGATGCGCGGCGCAGCGATCGCCGTGATGGCCGCCGCGCTGCTGCGCCTGGCCGCGAGCGTGCATGGGCTCGGACCGCAGGTGGTCGCGTTGTCGGGCCTGCTCTGGGCCGCCGGCTTTGCGGCCTATCTGGGGTGCTTCGCACGGATGCTGTGGTCCCCCAGCCTGCCGCGCCAAGTCGCCGGATTGCCCGACGCAGGCTCGGAGCGCGACACCTAATCCGTCGCGCCGCCGCAGTCCGCCTTCGCCAAGACCGATTTGCATCTCACTCGCATTGGACTAAGGTTTAAAGGGGAGGCTGTTCGATCGTGCCGGTCGTCGGCCGCGCAACATCGACGAAAGGATCTCACACGATGGCGAAGCGAGGGCAGGCCAGTTCCGGGACCCAGCGTGGGGCGCGCAAACGCGAACCGACGTACAAGTGCTGCGTCGACACCTTTCCCCCTCCGACGACCGGCGTTCCGGCTCGCTCCGTCACGCGACCGAGCCAGGGCATGCGACTCGCCAGCATGCCTTTCAGCATCCAGGCCACCTTCAAGAACGACACGCTTCCGAGCCCACAACCGTTGCCGTGCCAGTGCCCATGCTGCGAGTACAAACAGAGCGTCAAGGGGTTCTTCAGCTACCGGGGCGAAAAGCTGACCCACATGCTCGCTGGTGGGCAGGTGATGAGTGAAACAGCCTGGCAGGAGGACGGCGCGCGTGTCAACGGTGTCGACATCCACTACGGCCACCGCAATGAAACCGAACGTGCGCTGCGCGATCGATACACCCCGCGCCGGGCCGACGGCTGCACCTACGAAGGTGCCGACCGACCCGGGCTGCAGGGCGGCGCCGGAGAGGCGTTCGAAATCAACCTCCAGTTCAAGGGCGAGATCATCGATGTCTGCAGCGGTGCGATCGTGCAGACCAGGACCTGGTCGTTCCGGATGAAGGGCACGCTCAGCCGGCGCTCGCGCTTCTGGACCTAGGGGCCAAACGATGCAAAAACAACTGCAGATTGACGGGCTCGACATCACGCTGATCATCACTGCGCGCGCCAAGTCGGTCGCTGCGGAGATGCTGGTCTCGAAGGACGTCGGCACCGACCCGATCTTGGACGACACGGTGGCGCTGATCATCGAGACCACGGGCGGCAACTTGCTCGAACCGACTGGCTGGCCGCACCCCGGCGAGCTCCCGGAGACCATGACCCTGGGCGCAACCGCCAGTGCACGGTTCAAGTTCCGGAACCCCGAAGGGAAAGCGCTCAAACGCGCGATCGTTGTGCTCCGAGGAGCGTTTGCCGAGGTGCCGCTGGGCAGTTGACCCGAATGTGGCGTGCTCGTGATCGGCGCCAGGGTCAATCGTCTTCGGTGGGCGGCGGGCCCGCCTGATCAGGGGCCCACGACCGGCAAGTACTCGAGGCCCGTGTCGGCCAGTCCGGTCAGCCCGATGTTCACCGCATTGAAGTCGATGTCGCTGGCCAGCTGGGCCAGCGAGGCCTGGGAGTGCACGCCACTCTCAATCAGGTCGACCAGAAAGTGGCGATCGCCAGCAGTCGGCGCACTGCCCATCACGTTGCGGTAGACGAAGTCGACGAACTGTGCGTTCGACCGGCCTCCCGCCAGACTCGCGAACACGTCCGTGCTCAGGGCAAGGGCGATCAAGTCCGGATAGGGCATGCCCTGATCGAGCAGGTTCAGGCCGATGCCCACGAAGGTCTTGTTGCTCAGATAGGACTTGCCGAACACTGCGCCCAGGATTCGCGCCACCTCGCCGGCATGCCCGTCCAGATCGAAGGCAACGTTCAGATCCTTGAACTGCAGCCGTTCCATCGCGACGAGGCGGTCAGATCCTTCGCCCCCGGTCTTGTCGGTCACGGTCCAGTGGGTGCCGGCCCTCGTCAGCGTGAAGGCGCTGCGGGCGCCGACATAGATCGCGGTGTCGATCCCCGGACCACCGTCAATGACGTCGTTGCCCGGGCCTGGCGTGACGCGGTCGTTGCCGGCGAGCAGGGTGTAGCCATCACCCGTGACGAATGGCGCGAGCACGTCGTCCCCCGTGGTCCCGGTCAGCAGTTGCTGCACGGTGGCCAGGGTGAGCGTGACGGTCTGACGTGTGGATCCCCCAAATCCGTCACTGACCGCGAAGGTGAAGCTGTCACTTCCGGTCTGCGTCTTGCCGGACACATAGTTGAACTCGCCGTTCGGACCGACGCTGACCTTGCCGGTCACCGGGTCGGAGGCCAGCGAATAGGTGAGCACGTCACCATCGAGATCGGTGGCGACCGGCAACTGGCCCTGGAACTGCGCACCGGCCTGCACCAGGTACTCGCCGCTGCGGGACACGGGCGAGGCGTCATTGATCGGCAGCACATTCACGTAGGCAACATAGCGGTTGCTGCCCGAACTGCCCACGATGTCGAAGGAGACCGTGTCCAGGCCCCAGAAGTCCGGCTTGGGCGTATAGCGCAACTGGCCGCCAACGTCGATGCTGGCCGTGCCGTGGGCACCCTGGGTTGCCAGCTTGTAGCTGACGGCGCCGCGTGCGACATCGGTCGGACTCGGCAGCGTCGCGGACAGACTCGCGTCTTCGTCGATGCTGAACTCGATATCGGATCCCAGCGCACTGGTGGCCAGCGCGATGGACTGGTCGGAGAACTGCAGTCGCTCGATCCCGATCAGGGTGTCGAACCCCGAGACGCCATCACGCGCCCTGACGAAGACCTTGCCGAAACCGGTCGAGACCTCAAAGCCGTTTCGCGGGCCACCGAACACCGCCGTGTCGACGCCCTCCCCACCCTCGATCCAGTCGTTTCCCGGGCCACCCGTCAGACGGTTGTCCAGAGCGTTGCCGAGCAACACGTCGTCGAACGCCGAGCCGATGGCGTTCTCGATCACCGTGGTGATCGGCAGCGCAAGGTTCTCGACGCCGGTGAATCCAGCCGCAGTGACACCGACACTTGACTGGTGACCGGCGACCAGATCCAGGACGACGCCGCTGTCGAGCAGCGAGGCATCCAGCGTGTCGATGCCGCCGTCGTCAACGACGGTCGTCTGCGACGATGAGGCGCCGACGCCCAGCTTGTAGATGTCGTCTCCGGTGGCATGGGCTTGGGTGCCGTAGAGGGCGCGCAGCGCCAGCACATCGAGCGGCCCCCACTCGCTGCGAAAGAGCCCGTCGGCCGAGACAGCCTGCGACATCACGCTGAGCGTGCTCCGGTCGTCGCCCTCGCGCAGTTGCACCGACCAGTTGTCGCCGGGATCCAGGTTGCGAGGATGCCGAAGGCCGAGCGCATGACCGATCTCGTGCAGCAGCGCGGCATACCCTTCGGAGCCAGCTGCCAGCCCGGCCATGGACTCGACGTCCATCCAGACGTCGCCAGCCTGATCACCGGCGCCACTCTGGTTGGGCTGCCAGCTGACGCCTTTCGTATTGGCCTGCCGACTGACGCCGAAGCGCAGCTGCCCGACGCTGCTGCCGGCCTCGATCACTTCCGAGAATTGCAAGCCCGTGATCGACGCCGTGTCGGCCAGGATGTCGCGAACCGCCTGCTGCTCGGCGGCCGAGAAGGCACGAAACCCGGGCGCACCAACGCCGGCGGCTGGCGCCTTCGTGACGAAGCTGTAAGTCAGCGTTGCCGCGCTGCCCATGGCCTGGCCTGCGTTCCAGCGCAGGGCCTCGCCGGCGACGATGCCCTGCTCTGCGAGCGTCTGCTGGCTGATGAAGTCCGCGAACAGCAGCCGCACCCACGGCAGGGTCGGGTCGGCATGGACCTGCACGTCGAAGTACTCGACCTCACTCAGCTCGAGAAGAAACCCCTGCCCTTGTTTGGGCCGCACCGTGGCGCTGCTGCCATCGACTGAGACGCGGATGTCCAGTTCGCCCAGCAAAGCCGTCCGCCACGGTTGCCCCGGTGCGGGCTCGAACCAGCTGTTGATCGACACGCCGTCATGGCCCGCGCCGCCGAGGTAGGTATCGGTGCCACCGTTCGGCCAGTAGTAGTTGTCCTGCGCATCGCCCTGGATCCAGGCATTCTTCGCGCCGCTGCCATGGACTTCGCGAATCCCGACCAAGGTGTCGCGACCCCCTTCACCGTCTTCTGCCCAACCCTCGAGCAGGTTGACCTTGAGGTTGTCGCCCGCGCTCCAGTAGGCCACCTGCAGGTTGTGCCAGGGCTCGCCGGCCAGCACGATCCGCTCGATGTGGTCGTTGCCCTTGCCACCGATCGCAGTCCCCTGGTACAGGCGCAGCGTGTCGTTGCCCTCGTCACCGAAGACGTTGTTCCAGAGATCCTTGTCGGACAGCGGCTGGACGTAGCTGTCGTCCGCCGGTCCCAGGTGAATGTCGGCCATGGTGCGTCCTTGGACTTTGCTGCGCGTCGGCTTCAGGCGCGCAGCAGCGCGATGGTCTTCTGCGGGAACCTCACCAGGTTCGGAAAGACGTCATGGAACTGCGTCGGCAGCAGCCCCATCCACTGCATCAGCGTTGCGCCCAGCTGATCGACGCTGGTCGTGGGCACCAGGCGGCCATTGCGGTTCACGTCGCCGTCGTCGCGGCCGCCCAGCACCAGGCTCGGGAACTGGCCAAGGACCGTGCCGCCGGCCACCGGTCCACCCAGCGCGAACCAGTGGTTGCCCCAGGCATGTTCGCTGCCGCCGCCCGAACCCGGCCGGATCGTGCGGCCGAACTCGGTCATCACGAGCGTCACGACGTTCATGTCCATGCCGTTGGCACGGTTGGTGACGTCGAACGCCGCCAGCGCCTTGGCCAGGACCGCCAGTTGCGCGTCCTGGGTCTCGGCGGCGCTTCCACGCTGATTGGCATGGGTATCGAAGCCACCCCAGCTTTGCAGGAAGACCTGGCGCTTGAGGCCCTGGCTCTTGAAGTACGGCAGCAACGATGCCAGGTTTCGCAGCCCCGGCACGATCTGTTCGCTGTCGTTGCCGAAGTCCGCAGCTGGAGGGTACCGCCGCGGCTCGCGCTTGTGCGAGGAAGGTGCCGTCGTCGAACGCGTAGCCGAAGCTGCGTGCGTATTCCGCTTCGTAGGCATTGGCGAACTGCCACTTGGCCATTCGCCCCAGCGCCTGCACGCCGATCTCCGCCGGGCGTGCCAGATCTCCGATGCCCCACCAACTGCCGCCGTTGGATTGCATGAAGGACACCGGCGACTGACGGCCCTGCACCAGGGTGCGGCTCGTGTCCGAAGTCACCGCGGACAGCCGATTGCGCAGCCGCGACGGCAAGAGCTCGAGCGCACGACCGGCCCATCCGCTCGTGTCGTCGGTGACGGTCCAGCCTTGCACGATGGCGGTCTGGTCGCTGTGCGACAGCAGGAACGGCGGCACCTGCACGTCGCCGGCCAGCACCTGGGCGGCGGTGCAGGGCTCGATCAACGGGCCGACGTTGGCGATGAAGGCCAGACGGTTCTGGGCATAGAGATCGACCAGCGGCTGCAACGCAGGATGCAAGCCGAAGCTGTGACCGGCGGCCACGCCCGGCAAGGCCCGCAGGCTCGACTTGGCAAGGGCCAGGTTCTGGCGCGCCGCCTGGTAGTCGCCGTAGGCGCCGTCGGTCGGCACGAGGGTGTTGTTGCCGTCGTTGCCGCCATTGAGGTAGACCACGACGAGGGCCCGGTAGTCATCGGCGGCGGCACTGCTGCTGCGCCAAGCGTGCCGAAGGTGGCGGCGAGCGATGCAGCGCCAGTCGCCCCGAGGAATTGCCTGCGCGCGATCATTTCATCACTCCGAAGTAGGGCGTGGTCAGCGCGAAACCGAGCGTGCGCAGGGCACCCTCCATGGGGTCGTCGCGGTTCCATGGTGGCCAGGGCTCGCGCATCAGCTGCTCGACATTGCTGCGCAAGGTCGGCGGCATCGCGCCACGGAAGTAGCGAGCCGCCAGCAGGTCGTTGAATGCCAGCGGCGAACGCGTGAAGGCCGCGCGGAGCTCGTCGAGCTTGCAGCCCGCGGTGGCGTAGCCGCCGTAGCTGCGCGTGCTGGTGCGAGGATCCCAGTACGACGGCCACTCGGCGAGGCCCAGGCGGTTGCGGATGTCCTCTTCGTTGAAGAGCCGCTGCTCGGGTGCGAGCAGGTTGCTGCCCGGGGCACGGTCATAGGGCGAGTAGAAACTGAACACACTGCTGGGTCCGAACGGCCTCTGCGACCCCGAGATCGCCGTACCGCCCCAGTTGGCGACCGGAAGACTCGTGCATCCCAGGCCGCGCCACAGCGCGGTGGCAAAGAGCAAGGGCTCGCGGAACTTGCCATCGGCGCTCAGGTTGGCACTGGGCAGGTCGCCGGCCCGGGCTTCGGCGTCGAGCAGCACGGCCTTGACCACGGCCTTCATGTCGCCGGCCACGCCTTGCCCGTTGTTGCGGAACTTCGCCGCCACGCGTCCGACGTAACCCGTGCTGGGGTCGCTCTTGACGAGATGCTGGATCATGCGCGTGGCGACGAACGGGGCAATGTTCTCGTGGGCCATCAGCATGGCGATCGCGCCTCGCAAGTCATCCTGCTGCGATTGCCCGGCGGGGAACTGGCGACCCAGAACCTGCTTGCTGCCGCTGTCACGTTCGGGTGGCCAGGCCGACGGCACCATCGGCTTGGCCCAGTTGCCCCAGTTGCGGTTCGGCCGGTTGGGAGGCACTGGATCGTGAGCCCAACCGGTGAGCGCGCGCGCCAGTTCCTCGACGTCGCGCTGGGTGTAGGTCTCGAGCAGGGCGACCGAGACCGTCCTTCTTGGCGCTGCCGTCCGGGTTGAGCTTGAAGACCCCCAGCGTGAACAGCTGCATCAACTCGCGCGCGAAGTTCTCGTTCGGCGCGCAATGCTGGCACTCCGCGCTCTTGGGCCGGTTCTGGTCGTTGTCCAGGTAATGCCCCATGTGCGGGTTGATGCTCGCCTGGTACAGCAGATCGTCGTAGCGACCCAGCGATTGCTGCAGGAGCAGATTGATCCAGTACAGCGATCCCACGAGGTCGCCCTTGCGATCGCTCGCGACGATGAACTGGGACAACGCCCAGGTCACCCGCAGCCGCAACTGGTCCGGTGCGCCGACCGCAAGGTTCGGGAAGGCGCTGTGGTAGCGACGCCAGTCGGCGTCGGGGGTCGGATCGACGAAGCCCTGGAACGGAGTCGGGTCGATGCGTGAGGTGGCAGCGCGAACTGCTCGTCGATCCACTTCTCGAAGCCCTTGCTTCGAAGCTCGGCAATCAGCGCAGGTGTCGGCCCGAAGCTGGCCTGTTCGGCGAAGCGGCTGGCAGCGTAGTAGCTCACCTTCGTCGCTGCGACGGTGGCCACCTGGCCGGTCGACATGCTGGGCTACTGACGGGGCCTGCTCCGCGCCGCCGCAGGCGATGAGCGACCCTGCCACCGCCATGGCGCAGCCCAAGCGAACGCTTGTCCAGACTCGAACGTGCTTCATCTGAGGTCTCCGGTGTGCGCGAGGTCAGAAACGGCGCTGGTGCCCTGTCGTCCGGATCACGGCGACAACCTTCCCGGTTGACGACCGAGTCCGGAACGCCTTCGTGCAGTGTAGAGAGCGCGGCTGCTGACCACACGCCCCCAGCTCTTGACCTAGGGTAAGTACCGCCCTGGCGTCGGGTGCGGCCGCTGCCGGACCTCCAACGGCGCCTGTGCTTCAGGCCAGTCCGAGTCGATCGACGATCTGGCCATCGTGCCTGACCGCAAGGTGCGGCACACCTTGTGCGCGCAGGAAGTCCGGCGAGGCATCGCCCATCAGCATGGCCAGGGTGCAGAGCGCTCCGGCCGCCGCGCAAGTGGGCGCGATCACGCTCACGCAACGCCAATGGCTCACCGGCCAGCCGGTCCTGGCGTCCAGCACATGGCCGTAGCGACGACCATCGAGCTCGATGAAGCGTTCATAGTCGCCGCTCGTGGCCAATGCGCCCTGGCTCAATTCGACATGCCCCAGCAACGCGTCTGCGTCGCGTGGATGCTGCAGGGCGATTCGCCAGGGCTGCCCCTCGGCGCGCGGACCAAGAACGCGAAAGTCGCCCCCCAGATTGACGAAGCCGCCACCGACTCCGAGACCGGCGAGTACCGACGCCGCGCGGTCCGCTGCGTACTCCTTGCCAATGCCCCCGAAGTCGAGCTCCATGCCGGACTCGGGCAATGCGATGCACGGCGGGCGCCAGCGAACGCGATGCCAGCCGACAAGGGCCAGCAACGCTTCGACTTCGCTCGCAACGGGGACTCTCGTTCGGCGAAAGTCCCAGGCCCTGCGCAACACGCCGGAGGTGATGTCGAAGCGGCCCTCGCTCGCCTCGTGCAACTGGCCGGCAAAGTCAAGCAAGGCCCGGGTCTCGTCGTCGACCACGATGTCCTGCCCGGACCCTGCGGCTGCATTGATGTGCGAGACCACACTGTCCGCCCGGTAGCGCGAGTACTTGTGTTCGATCCGCCGTACTTCGGCGACTGCCGCATCCGCAGCATTCGCCACAGACGCTTCGTCTGATCCGATCAGCTGCAACTCGCACGGGCTGGCCATGGCCCGGAACTCGATCTTGAACTCGTGCAAGGCGGATGACATCGTGTCAGAAGCGTCGCGCCAGCCCCCACTGCAGCGAGCGTGCCGAAAACGGCGCCAGGCCAGGCGATCCTGGACCGCCGACACGCCACTGGCCGCGCTGTTCGTAGCCCTCGACCTTCAGGTCGGCCGTCCACATGTCGTCGAGTCGAACGCCGAGCTTGAGGCCGATGGCGATGGCGCCAAAGGCCGCAAGGCGTTGGTCCGGCGACATGAGCGCCGCGGGCGCTTCGAAGTAGCCCGGTGGGTAGGGGGCGCCGGCGAAGGAGTAGACCGGATCGAAGTAGAAATGCGCAGCGCTCTGAGAGTACAGGCGCAGCGAAGGGGTCAGCGTCCAGCGCTGCGCAGGCTGCCAGAGCGCTTCGACCGCCACCGTGCCCGAGCGAATGCCAAAGCTGTCGCGATAGGCACGGAGCTGACTGCGCAAGGTCGTGCGGGCCGCCTCCAGGTGGTGGTTCCAGCGCAGCATGACGATGGTCTGGTGGCGCGATCGCGGGCGCTGATCGAGCCGCTTGTACGGGTCGCTGTAATACCCCTGGCCGCTGGCGTGGGTCAGCGTGGCCTGCATCAGATCCTGTCTGGACAGGGCCTGCGTCACACCCAAGGTCGCTTCCACGGTTTGCCGGCGCTCGTCGAGAGCCGAGTCGTCGTGCGAGCCGATGTGGTCGCGGCGCAGCGCTGCAGCAGCCGTCCAGCTGCGATTGCGGTCTTCGCTGGTCCAGCGCCCGCTGGCCGACAACGCGCGCGACCGGAAGTCGTTCTCGTCGGAGCCTGCGGCACCAAGCGACCAGACCCGGAGCTCGTCGTAGCGCGTGATCGTCAGATCGGCCGCCTGGCGCTCGTCGCTCATGCGCGAGGCGCTGGAGATGGCGCTGTGCCACCGCGGCGACGCGCCCGAGACACTGTCGGCACTGGCATTCGCATCCAGTGCCCAGCGTTCGCCGATGGGCGCATGCAGGGCAAGCGCAGGCGAACGGACCCTGATGCGGTCGAGCCCTGGTTGGCGGTCCTGGTAGGACGACCACTTGAAGGCAATGGTGCCGGGACCGGGATCGTCCTGTGCCAGCCCGAGGCCGGGCAATGCGAGCGCGGCCATCACGACCGAACCCCAGGGGGCACGGGTGGGCACCGTCGCTTCAACATCGCAATCAGGCAGCGGCGCGGCCCCACGCCTGTCAGTTGCAGCCACAGCCACCGCCTCCCACGCCCTGGCCGCCCGAAGAATTTTCCTTGCTCGAATAGACCTGCTGCATGAATCGCTGCTCGAGCAAGTCGCCGTCGATCGCCATGTCCGGGCGCGCCAACAGGTCCCGCTCCCAGGGCCGGGGCGGCGCGATCGAACAGGCCGTAAGGGCAACGATCAAGGCAAGACAGGGCAGCAAGCGGCGCATGGTCCCGGACCCCGCCGCGCTTCAGGCCAGCGCGGCGCGCAGGCGCTGCTCGAGATCGGCGCGGTCGCTCAGGCGAAAGCCGCGGTGCGAAGCGACCAGAACGCGCTGGTCGGTGATCAGGAACGAGTGAGGCATGGCCCGGACCTCGAGCGCCAGCGCAGCGTCTGCGGTCGGATCGAATGCGAGCGCAAAGCGCGCCGGCACCTGGGCCAGGAAGCGCTGCGCGTCGGTGGCCTCGCGGTCAAGACTGACCGCGACGATGCGCAATCCGCGCGGGGCGAGTTGCTCGTGCATGTCATTCATCCAGGGGAACGACAGCCTGCACGGCGCACACCACGAAGCCCAGAAGTCGATGTACGTGACGCGCGCGCTCGGTTGTTCGGCCAGCACCGGCAATCCATCGCTGGCGGGCAAACCGATGGGCGGAACCTGCATCCGGCCCGGCGGCGCGCCGACCGCCACCGCGCTGCTGCCCACCGCCAGCAGCGCCGCGCCCAGTATCCGGCGGCGATGGACTTCACTCATTGCGCGATTCTGACCGACGCGCCCAGCCCAGCGCACACACGGCCAGCCACAACCCGAAAGTCGACCAGCCCAGCGCCCCGCCGCCAGTCCCGACGTTGCTGCGCTGCGCGGGATCTTCACTGACGCCGATCGGCACGGTCCAATGCGCGCTGTCACTCTGGATCAGCAGACCGGCGCTGCCGCCCATGGCGACACCGTTCCACTCGATGTCGACGGCGCAGCGTTGCCCGGGTCCGAGCACAAACGGTGGCTCGGTGCAGCCCCCGTCCGGCTGCGTCGGGGTCCTGGCCAGCGCGCCCGACGACAGCGTGATCGACGTTACCGGCAGCAGCCCGGCGCCCGTGTTCTCGACCCACAGGCGCCGGGGCGTTGGCCTGGTTCCGACCACCGATTCGAAGTTCAACGAGCCCGGTGCCGCAAGGAGTGCCGGGCCGGCAGGCGCGAACGCCAAGGCCTGCAGCTCGGCCACTTCGGGCGGTCCGCCACCGGCATCTGCCGTCGCAATGACAAGGCGTGCTCGTCGCGGCCCCGCCGCGCTGGGGTGGAAACGGGTCACCAGGGTGCAGCTGGCGCTCGGGGCCAGGCTCTGGCCAAGGATGCAGCCGCTGTCCGCCTGGACACTGAAGTCAGTGGCGTGTTCGCCATCGATGTGCCAGCGAAGTGCAGACACAGGCAGCGCACTGCGGTTGTGGACCGTCCATCTTTCGCTGACGGCAGTTTCGCCAACCGCGGTCCGTTCATGCGTTGGCGTGGTCGGAGGCACCAACCAGCGCAACGGCGATGGCGCGGCAGCGGGCAACGCAGCAAGGGCCGGTGCAGCAATTGCCACGGCGGTGCCAGACAGGGTCACCATGGCGGCCGTCGCCTCCCCCGCCGGCCACAACACCAGACTGGCACTGCGCAGACCCGCCTCGCCGGGACGGAACTGCACCGTCAGCTCGCACTGCTGACCAGGGGTGAGCGCAGAACGCGCGTCGCAGTTGCCACCGAGTTGAAAGTCGTCTGAATGCGCGCCCGTCACTGCCAGCCCTTGCCATGACAGCGGGGCGCGCCCTCGGTTCGCCAAGATGATCCGTCGGATCCCGTCTGGCCTTGGCGGTTGGCGCACGACTTCGTCGAAGGTCAATCGGGCGGTGTCGACCCAAAGCCAGGCGACGTCCGATGAATCGGCCTGGCCTGCCAGGTCGGTCGCGACAAACTGCGTCGAACCACCGATCGCCCACTGCAGGCGGGCGTTGCGAGCGCCGGATTGCGTCGGCGCGAACGCGAGTTCCGATTCGCAGGAAGAACCCGCCGCCAGTTCGGCGATGCGGTGGCAGCTGCCGGTACCGGTGATGCGGAAGTCGGCGGCCTCGGGTCCGGTCAACGATGGACTGCCGAGACGCAAGGGTCGCTCTCCCTGATTGACCAGGACGACCATCGTCAACGTCGTCCGCCCCAGCGGTCTCGCGCAGATTCAGTCGGACCGGCCGCAGTCGCCGCCGAGGACCTGCCCCTGCACTGCGCGCCCGGCCAATGGGATGGTCAGGCGATCGTCGCCGGCCGAGACTTGCAGTTGGCCGCTGAACAAGGCGGCACGGCCCGGGCTGAATCCAACATGGATTCGACAGGCCTGCAGCGGCCCCATCGGCACGCCAACCTGGCACTCGGACATGTCGATCCTGAAGTTCGCGCCGAGCACCGAGATCGAATCCAGCGTTGTCGTGGCCGGTCCCAGCATTGCGCAGCGTCAGCACATTGGGCGGCACCGCGCCGCCGGTCTGCGTTACGCCGAATTCCAGCCAGGCTTGATCCGACCCGATCCGCCCGACCGACTTGTTCAGGCCAATGCCACTGAGCGTCACGCTGGACAGACTCCCCTGGCCGTCATGGTGGATCTGCAGTTCATCTGCGAGCGGTCCACCGCCATTCGGTGCGAAGCGAAGTGCCACGCTGCAGCGCTGTCCGCCGGCCAACGCGAGGCCGGCGACACAACTGCCGCCGACGATTCCGAACTCCGGACCGCGTGTCGCGACCGACGCGAGACGCAGCGTCTCGGCGCTGTGATTTCTCAACTGCACGTAGCGCAGTTCACCGGACAAGCCCACCGGCTGCGCGCCGAAGTCCATTCGTTGCACGTCCATCGCGGCCACGGCCGGGACAGACGCCTGGCCGCGCCCGGACAACGGCAGGCGCACCGGCGTCGGGGTGCCGTCGTGATGGATCACGAGCGCGCCCAGCCGCTGCCCTTCGGTAGTCGGTCGAAACGCGACGTCGACCGTGCAGCCCGAAAAGCGTGCAAGCTCGGATCCGCAACTGCCGCCAGCCAGAACGAAGTCCCCTTCGACCTGGACCGACAGTCCGGTGATGCCGGTCTTGGTCCCCGCGCTCACGGTGACCGATTGCGCGCCGCTGGTCGAGCCTGGTGGCAGCGCTGCGAAATCGAGCCGTGCCGGCGAGTTGCCGAGGTAGGCCGCGATGTCGGCCAGGTCCGCAACGTCGAAGAGGTCGAGAAAGACTCCCATGCCGCCGGTGTTGGCCTGGATCGCGCGCTCGATCATCGCGCCCGAATTGCGGCCGACCCAGATGTTGCCGAAGTTGTTCAGCGTCGGGTTGTCGCTGTGGCAGTCGGCGCAACTCAGCAGTCCGGACTTAGCCGGCGTCGCGAACAGGCGCGCGCCACGCTCCGGGTCCGCCGCGCCTGCGCCGGCGCAGGCCAACGAAACAAGCAGTGCGGCCGAGTGACGCCAGAAGCGCCCGGCCCATGCGCAACGCGAGCCTGCCAGACGACGCGATGGCTTTGACAACTTCAGTCGAGTCCTCGCCCGCTGTGACACGATCGACTGGCCCTATTGCCCGCGGCGCCCGAACTTCAGGATCCTCGCCTGATCCTCGCTGACCCAGCACGAGAACGGCGTCTCTCCCGAATAGACACCGTACCGGGTCTTGGCGTCCACGCCCAGGTCGTAGCGATGGGCAGCAACGCCCTGCCCCGCGTACTGGATGACCTCGGCCTTGCGCGGCGACAGCTGGCGCACCCTGGCACTCTCGGGCTCGGGCGTTCCTGCGGCCGCCGGTGCCGCCGCGGCACACAGGTCGTAGCCCGTCAGCCCCTGCGCCTTCTCGGGTGCGGCGCCGGAGAAGATCGGCCGGGCCGTGGCATCGGGCGCGCAGGGTGTCTGGCTGTAGGTATTGCCGCATCGGTACAGGCCCTGCGCCTGCAGCGCCGACGGCAAGGCGAGCAGCAGGGGCACGCTGGCACACAGGGCCGCGGACAAGGGCGAGAACTTCATGGGCGTCAGACTCCTTGGCAGGCGTCTGAAGTCTAGGGCCTGTTCACACTACGGAGAGGGTCGCGAAGGCCGACCGGCTCCGGTGGATTGATCGATCCAGCGCGCGAGGTGATCTATGCACGCACGCACCTTGGGCAGGCGGTGCCGCCCCTGCAGCATCACCGCGTGCATGTCGACTGCCTGCGTGCCAAAACAGCCCGGCAGCACTGGCGCCAGCAGCCCCGCCTGCACGAGCGGCAATGCGACCAGATCGATGATGCGCGCAATGCCGACCCCGTTGACGGCCAGCGCCACCACGACCGCGGTGTTGTCGGTGCGCGTCTGGCCCTGCACGTGCAGAACCTGCGCGCGGCTCGACGGCGGGTCCTTCGGGTCGCGCCAGGTCCAGTCGTTGAGCACCGCACTGGCACTGTTGGCCAACAGGTGATGCGCTTCGAGGTCCTGCGCGTGCCGCGGCACGCCGCGCCGTGCAAGGTAGCTCGGCGCCGCGTACAGGGATCGGGTCAGCTGGCCGAGGCGACGCGCCACCATCTGATCGCTGCCCGGCTCGCCGGTGCGAATCGCGAAGTCGACGCCCTCGCGCGCCATGTCCACGGCGCGGTCGTCGACCGCGATGTCGAGGTGCAGGTCGGGGTGACGCTCGTAGAGCGACGGCAGGCTCGGCGCCACGATCGACTGCGCCAGCACGGCGCTGACGCTGATGCGCACCCAACCACTGGGTCCGCCCGCACGGTCGCCCAGCACGCCCTGCAGGTCGGCCGCGGTGTCGAGCAACTGGCGCGCGTGCAGCAGGAAGCTGTCGCCCTCGTCGGTCAGGCTCATGCTGTGCGTGCTGCGGTGAAGCAGGCGCGCCGCGCAGGCCGCTTCGAGGCGTGCCAGCGCCCGGCTGACATGGCTGACCGGCACGTTGCGTTCGCGCGCCGCCGCCGACAGCGACCCGCTCTCGACGATCCGGACGAACAGCGCGACGTCACCCAGCGCCAGGTTCAGCGGCATGCGGGCGGTGGCGTCGAACGGAGTGGGCATGTGCGCGGTCGCTTGTTCGGGCAGGCTCGAGTCTGACCCGGTGTTGCACAAACTGCAATACCGAAGGGCGCCGGGCGCGGTTTCCGAGGACAGCCGCAATACCTAGAGTCTGGTCCATGCACCGATCAAGGTGCCGCCAACGGAGAACCCTCATGACCGATTCGACCCGTCTCGACACAAGCAAGCTCCATCAACTCCACGACGCGGCGCATGCAGAGGCCGAGGCCCTGCGGCGCGAGGCGATGGCCGATTTCTGGCGCGGCACCGACCAGTTGCTTGGCAACGCCTGGACAAGCGCCGAGCGCTCGGCACGGCGCCTGGCGCAGCGCCTGCAGCGGCGCGCCGCGAGTGCGGCCGGGGCAGGCGCCAAGTTGCCCTGCGCCGGCTAACAATCGTTCGCTCCCGCAGGGCCGCCGCGCCGACTCCGGTCCCGGTGCCCCGGGTCCGCTGTGGGGCAGGCGTCACGCTAGGCGCAGATTCACGGGCGGCCGATGGCCGCCCGTGCCTGTTTTGCGAGACACTCGCGACCGATACATTCGCTGACATCCGGCGACTTGATCTGAAAACGACCGAGACGCCCGATGCGAGCCACCCACGCCGCTGTCGCCAACGACCCTGCCCGCCCGGAAGGCGGCGCACTGCACAGGCGCTGGCGCGCGATCGCGCTGATCCTGTCGCTCGCCGCCACGGCGGCCCTCGGCAGTTGCGGCGGTGCATCCGCCGCCCGGTCCCGGTCCAGGCCTCGCCTGCGCCGCTGGCCGTGTCGCCGCGCCCCGCGGACGCAGGGTCGCCCGGTGTCGCATTCCCGTGGCCACAACAGATTGCGGTTGACCTTGGCCCCTATGCCAGCATCGCCGATGCACTCGCCGACGAAGGGCGGATCGACTGGCGGGCCGACACCGACAAGGCGCGCGCGATCACGCTCGCCTTCGCCGCCAGCGAGTTGCAGGGGCACCTGCAGCGGATCGGACTTTCCTTGCCCGTCGTGCGCGCCGCCGGCTCGCCGGGCCTGCCCAGCTTCATCTTGGCCACGTCGGCCAGCCCGACCGCGCCCGCCGCGCCCGGGCCCCAGGTCGATGCAGCGCGCCTGGGTGACGAAGGTTATGCGCTCACGCCAGCGGCCGGCCATGTGCACATCTCGGGCGCCGGGCGCATCGGCGTGCTCAACGGCACCTACCGGCTGCTCGAGCACCTCGGCTTCGCCTGGTTTGACCCGGACGAGACCCTGGCGCCAGCGCCGACCACGGCCGACCGCCAGGTCGTGTGGCCGATGCTGCGCGAAGTGCCGCGCATCCGCCTGCGCGGTTTCTGGATCTACGGTGCGCAGCCGATCCCGGACGAGTTCGCGCTGTGGATGCGCCGCAACCGGCTCAACATCGGAGGCCATGCGCGGCCGGCGCTGCGCCACAGGCTCGGCCTGGTGGGCTGGGGCGGTGGCCATGACCTGCTGCAACAAGAGTTGTCGGACCCGGCGCTGTTTGCGCGCCACCCGCAATGGTTCGCGCTGGTCGACGGGGCGCGCCGCCCGGTCGCGAGCAGCGGCGACTACTTCAACCCGGCGTTCGCCAACGCCGCGATGGGCGCGTACTTTGCCGATCGACTGGTGCAAAGACTCGAGCATGGCGACCTGCGCGAGGTCGACCTGCTCAACATCTGGCCGTCGGACAACCGCTTCGACACCTTTGACCAGAGTGCCGAGGCACGCGCCCTCGGCAACCAGACCGACAACCTGCTGCACTTCTATGCCACCGTGCGCGACCAGCTCGCGCTGGCGCGCCGCAGCGGGCGCCTGACGCGCGACGTGCAGATCGCGGGCATCTCCTACTTCCTGACCATGCAGGCCCCGAGCCGGCCCGCCATCGTCGAGCGATTGCGCGGCCCGGGTTACCTGCATCTCTTCTATCCGATCGCGCGCAGCTGGGCCGGTCCGATCGACGCCGGTCTTCCCGAGCGCGACGCGAACCGCGCGCTGGTGCACAACCTCGCCGCCTGGCAGACCGGCGCGGCCGGGCTCGAGCAGGGCGTCGTCGACTATCACAACCTCAGCAGCTTCGCCGCGCTGGCGCTCACCGACCTGCCCTCGCTGGCGCACAACGCCGAGCTGCTGTCGTTGGGGCGCGAGGGCCTGCAGGCCTACATGCACCCGCTGCGCGCCAACCCTGGGCCACGTCGGCTCACCAACCATCTGCTGGCCCGCCTGGCCTGGGTCGACCTGGACACAGCCAGGCGCGAAGCGGCGGTCGAGCGTGGCCGGGTCCTCACCGAGGAGTACTTCCAGCGCCGCTACGGCGCCCACGCCGGGGACTGGCTGGCAGTGCACCGCACGATGGCGGCCTCGGTCGAGAACGCGAGCGAGCTGTTCGGGATCGACTCGATGGTCTGGCTGCTGCTGCAGAAGCAGCTCTGGGCTGATCCCTTTTACACCGATGCCGAGGCGGTCGACTTCATCCAGCGATTTCGCACCGGCGGCGTCCAGGATCTGCCGACCCGGTTCTCGAACCACGCACGTCTGCGCGCCGCCTTCCCCGGGCTCGACACTTCGATGGCGCTGCAGGATGCGGCACGCGCCGACTGGACACGCACCGTCGCGGCGGTCAGCGATGCCCCGACCCGCGCCCGCATGCAAAGCGACGTCCAGTGGTTCGAGGCCACGGCGAGCCGCTACCGGCTCATGGCCGCCACGGCCGACCATGTGCTGGCCGACTTCAACGGCCAGAGCCTGGCCGGCGCGCGCGAACGGATGCGGCGCGAAATCGACTTTCTCGACGCCTCGCCGGTCACCAGGGACACCCTGTCGCCGGTCGATCAACGAGGCTTCCTGGACGCCCACCGCCGCCTCGCGGGCCTGCGCTGAACCTGGGCCGGCACCCTTGCCCTGGCGGCCGCGGCGTGTCATCGTCGGTTCGACACCACCAACGGACCCTTCCGATGCGCCTCGGATCACTCGCACTCTGTTCAGCACTGGCATTGGCTGCGCCTGTCGTTTGCGCCGCCGACCTGCCGGTCTTCGACGCCCATGTGCACTACAGCCACGACGCGGTGGAACTGACCCCCCCTGCCGAGGCGGCGGCGATCCTGCGCAAGGCCGGCCTGAAGCGTGCGCTGGTCTCGAGTTCGGGTGACGACGGCACCCAGCGGCTGCTTGCCGAGGCCCCGGACATCGTGATCCCGTCGCTGCGGCCCTACCGGCGGCGCGGCGAGATCAGCAGCTGGATGCGCGACGACACCTTGCCGTCGTTCCTCGAGGACCTGTTGCGTCGGCACCAGTACGCGGCGATCGGGGAGTTCCATCTCTACGGTGCGGACGCGGACCTGCCGGTGCCCAGGGCGATGGTGGCATTGGCCCGACGGCACAAGCTCGTGCTGCATGCGCACTCGGACGCGGACGCGATCGATCGCCTGTTCGCGCAGGATCCGCAGGCGCGCGTGCTGTGGGCCCACTCGGGGTTCGACCGCCCGGAGCAACTGGCCACCATGCTGCGCAAGCACAAGAACCTGTGGGCCGATCTGGCGTTTCGCAGCGACCATGGTGGTGGCGGCAAGGTGCCGCCCGAATGGCGCCAGCTGTTCACCGAGTTCCCTGATCGTTTCATGGTCGGGACCGACACCTTCACACCCGAGCGCTGGTATTACCTGGCCGAGCATGCGCGCTGGACGCGCGCCTGGCTGGCCGATCTGCCCGCGCCATTGGCCGAGCGCATCGCCTGGCGCAACGGTGAGGCGCTGTTCGGCGACTGGAAGGCGGCCCGCGCGCAATGAGCCTGCGCGCCGCGGTGGCTCTGGGCCTGGTCCTGTGCAGCGGTGCAGTGGCAGCCTGCGGCGAGAGCCTGGGCCCCGGCGCGCGCCGGCTGACCGACACGCAGACCGAGCTGGTCTACCGGACCGAGCCCGAATCGCTGTCGGTCGGGCAGCACTTCGCGCTCGAGATCGCGCTCTGCCAACGCGGCAACACAGCGCCGCCGACGACCTTGCAAGTCGACGCACACATGCCGGCGCACCGGCACGGGATGAACTACCGGCCGAGCGTGCGCGAACGCGGGCCGGGCCTGTACCGCGCCGAAGGGCTCATGCTGCACATGCCCGGGCAGTGGGAACTGGTGTTCGAGCTGCGCTCGGCCACGGGCACCGTGCAGCGCCTGACCCAGACCCTGTCGATCGACTGAGATGCCGGCAGGACTTCGATGCCTGGCGCTTTGTGCAGGGCTCGTGCTCGCGCCGCGCGTACTTGCCGAGCCGCCGCCCGCGCCACTGACCCAGCAGGACCTGCCGCGCATCCTGGCCCATGGGCCCTGGCCGCCGGCCACGGCGCCGGATCCGTCGAACCGTGTCTCGGGTCACGCGGTCGCCATCACCTTCGGCGAAGCCCTGTTCCACGATGCACGACTGTCACGTGACGGAACGAGCGCCTGCGCCACCTGCCACCAGCACGATCTGGGCTTCGGCGATGGCAGACCAAGCGCGCACGGCCTGCTTGCGGGCGACCGCAACACGCCGGGCCTGCTGAACCTGGGCGGCCGGCGCTGGTTCGGTTGGGACGGCGCCAACGACAGCCTGTGGGCGCAAAGCCTGCGCCCGCTGCTCGATGCGCGCGAGATGGGCGGCAGCCTGGCAAGCGTGGCGCGCACGGTGCGCCGGCACGACGACTTGCGCGCAGCCTACGGTCGTGTCTTCGGCGCCCCCCCGGGCGATGACGACGAGACGATCGCCGTGAACCTGGCCAAGGCGTTGGCCGCCTACCAGGAGTCGCTGCGCAGCGGGCGCACACCGTTCGACGAGTTCCGGGATGCCCTGGCGCGCGGCGACAGCGCGCGCGCCGCCAGCTATCCGCCAGCGGCACGACGCGGGCTGGCGCTCTTCATCGGCAGGGGGCGCTGCAACCTGTGCCACAGCGGGCCCGACTTCTCGAACGGCGAGTTCCACGACATCGGCGTTCCCTTCTTCGTCGGCCCCGGCCGGGTCGACAGCGGCCGGCACGGCGGCATCCGGGCGCTGCAGGCCAGCCGCTACAACCTGCTCGGCCGCTTCAACGACGACCCGGCGCGCATCACCGCCACCAGCACGCGCCATGTCCGGCTCGAGCACCGCAACTTCGGCGAGTTCAAGGTGCCCTCGCTGCGCAACCTCGCGCGCAGCGCGCCCTACATGCACAACGGCAGCCTGGCCGGCCTGCGCGACGTGCTGCGCCACTACTCCGAACTGAACGAGGAACGCCTGCATGCCGATGGCGAACGCCTCCTGGTGCCACTGCACCTGAGCCCGGCCGAGACCGAGGACCTGCTCGCGTTTCTCGACAGCCTGAACCCTGCCGCGCCGCTGCGCTGAGCCGTTCGTCGTCAGCGCGCCGGGCGCCTTGCGCGCCCTTCCCACTCTCTCGATTGCGATGCACAACGCATTGGTTGCGCAACCTGAGCGGCGCGTCGCGAACAAATTTTCTGCGCCGCGCGCCTCAAGTCTGACAAACCTCGGCCGATAACGAAACGGGTGGTTTTTCCCCGCGTTTTTCGTCGATCACCGGATGCGGAAAAGTGCCGGAACTAGGTCTCACTTCGCGCTGAACAAGCGCGCACGGACCGTTCTTTTCAAAAACAATTCGTCACATACATGCGGTAACAAGATCAACCCCTGATCCACGGGGGCCCGGTCCGAACGACTGCAAAACGACAAGAAATCCGACCGCTGGAGCACGTGAAATGTTCACATTCTCGAAATTCGCCGTCCTGATCGAACGCCGCCGATTGCCTCGTGCCTTGGTGGCCCTGGTCACCACGGTGGCGATGCTCACGTCGAGCTTCGGGCTCACGGCCGCACATGCGAAACCGCGCGCCGAAGGCCGCGCCGACAAGGTCGCACGCGACCTGCGCGACGAAGTCAACCGGCCCATCAAGTCGAATGCGCGATGGGTACGCGACGTCAAGGGCCAGCGCCAGATCCAGCTCGTCGTGGTCAGCGACGGCAGCGACCCGCGCATGGTCCAGCTGCGCCAGTTCGTGCTCGGCATCGGTGGCTCGGTGCACGCCGTGCACCCGGCCATCCATGCCTTGACGGTGCAGATCCCGGCGCAGCAGCTCGACGCCCTTCAGCAGCGCGACGACGTGGTCAGCGTGTCGCCGAACCGGACCACGCGGCGCACCGCCAGCACGCTCGAATCGATCACCGGTGCGCTTGACCGGCGTGCGCAGCAGCAGCACCAAGACCAGCTACCAGGGCTACGACGGCAGCGGCATCGGCATCGCGGTGCTGGACTCGGGCGTGATGAAGTCGCACGAAGGCCTGATGACGCCCGGCGCGGCCACGCGTGTCATGCGCAACGTCACCATGCTCGGCACGACGCAGGTCAACTGGACCACCGGCGTCGACAACCAGATGGCGTTGAACGCTGACAGCTACCCGCAGGCCAGCTACGAGTCGGCCGTCGCCAACGACAGCAACAGCTTCGCCGACGCCTACGGCCACGGCACCCACGTGGCCGCGGTGGCCGCCGGCCGCGCCGCGCTCTACTCCTCCGGCACCCCCGACACGACCGGCATCGCGCCGAACGCCAACATCTACGACGTGCGCGTGCTCGACGCGGCGGGCAACGGCACGCTGAGCGACGCGATCGAAGGCATCCAGTGGGTGATCTACCACGCCAAGGAATACAACATCCGCGTGCTCAACATCAGCCTCGCCGCGGCGTCAACCGAGTCCTGGCTGACCGATCCGCTGTGCGTCGCCGTGCGCAGCGCCGTGGCCGCAGGCATCACGGTGGTGGTGGCGGCCGGCAACATGGGTCTGAACGCACAGGGCCAGGAAAACTACGGCACGATCAGCGCGCCGGGCAACGACCCGTCCGTGATCACCGTTGGCGCGGTCAACCACCGCAACACGGTGGCCCGCAGCGACGACACGGTCAACAACTTCAGCTCGCGCGGGCCGACGCGTGGCGGGTACGTCAACGCCAACGGCGTGCGCGTGGCCGACAACCTGCTCAAGCCCGACCTGGTGGCGCCGGGCAACAAGATCGTCAGTGCAGCGGCGACCCTCAAGGCCGACGTCACGGACTGGAACTACCTGGGCAAGACCTACGCGAGCACGCTGATGACGCCGCTGGGCATCACGCAGACCGTCTACGAAGGGCAGATGCTGCTGAGCGGCACCTCGGTCGCCGCGCCCGTGGTCGCGGGCGCTGCGGCACTGCTGCTGCAGGCCAACCCCGGGCTGACGCCGCCGCTGGTCAAGGCCATCCTGCAGTACACGGCGCAGCCACTGCCGGGCAGCAACCTGCTCCAGCAAGGCGCCGGCCTGCTCAACCTGAGCGGCGCGATCGCGCTCGCCACCAAACTGCGCACCGACGTCGCGACTGCAGGTCTTTCGACCGGCAATGCCATGCTGGCGCCGGGCATGTCGATGCCGACCCAGAGCACGACGATCAACGGCCAGAGCTTCAACTGGTCGCGCATCGCCTTCGTCGGCGGCAACCACGTGGCCAGTGGCACCGCGCTGTTCACCAAGTACCAGCCGATCTACGACCCGCGCCTGACCTGGGCCGGCTCCGTCGTGCGCCAGCGCAGCCCCGTCTACTGGCCCGGCACGATCTTCGTGAAGTCGTTCACCGACCTGGCGGTTCCCAAGCAGACGCTGCTGTCGAGCGGTGTCGCGCTGGCCAATTCACTGGCGGGCGTCAGTTCGTCGATCGGCAGGACCGGGGTCTTCATCCCCACCCTCACGCTCAGCAACTGGCTCGTGTCGGGCAGCGGCATCGTGCTGGGCTCGGGCATCGTGATGGCCGAGGGCATCGTGATGGCCGAAGGCATCGTCATGGCCGAAGGCATCGTGATGGCCGAGGGCATCGTCATGAGCGAAGGCATCGTGATGGCCGAGGGCATCGTCATGAGCGAGGGCATCGTGATGAGCGAGAGCCTGCTCGGCGAGCCGTGAGCCGCGCAACCAACCACAGCGTCCCCAGAATTTTCGCCAGGAGTCGAACTTTCATGACTGCATCCCGCCTTTCGCAGCTGCGCCTCGGCCGAATGACCATGGTCACCTTGTTGACCATGGCCGCGATGGCGCTGTCCGCAACCACACCGGCATGGGCCGCCAAGGGGTCGAACAAGAGCGGCTCGAGCACAACGACGACCACGTCGACCACCTCGTCCAAGACGACGAGCTCGTCCACCAGCCAGGCCGCCAGCAGCGCCACGAGCGAGAGCCTCGCAGCGAGCGTCAGCCCGGCCGACAAGATCGCGCGCGATCTGCAGGCCGCCATCTCGGCCGCGACGACACCAAGCTACAGCAGCTGGGTGCGCGACATCAACGGCGTGCGCTACGTGAAGGCGATCGTCGTCGGCGCGGCGGGCAGCGACCCCGAACTCGCCAGCCTGCGCACCAGCGTGCTGGCGGTCGGCGGTTCGGTCTACTTCCGCTACACCTCGGTCACCGCGCTGTCCGTCCTGCTTCCGGCGAAGCGCGTCATCGACATCGCGACACTCGCCGACGTGCAGGGCATCTCGCCGAACCGCATGACGGCGCGCACCGCCACCACGGCCACGAGCCTGCTCGAAAGCGCCACCGGCGTGGCCGGCGTTCGCACCCGCACCAGCACCGGCTACAGCGGACTTGACGGCAGTGGCGTCGGCATCGCCGTGCTCGATTCCGGCGTCATGTTCAAGCATCAGGTGTTCACCAATGCCACCGGCAGCTCGCGTGTGCCCAAGAGCATCAACTTCCTGAAAGCCGGCGACGCGACCGCGGCCGGTGCCAAGGACTGGACCGCGGGCATCGACGTCTCGGCCGCACTCTTCCCGGGCAGTTCGACGATGGCGACCTACGAGTCCAAGATCGACAACTCCAAGACGCCGCTGTCCGACGCCTACGGTCACGGCACCCACGTGGCGGCGGTGGCCGCCGGCCGGGACCTGAAACAGGCCATCGACACCACCGGCATCGCGCCGGGCGCCAACATCTATGACGTTGCGGTGCTCGACTACAACGGCTTCGGGCAGTTGTCCGACGTGTTGGCCGGCATCGACTGGGTGCTCTACCACGCCAAGGAATACAACATCCGCGTGATGAACCTGAGCCTGGCCGCCGACTCGACCGAGACCTGGCAGACGGACCCGCTTGCGCGCGCCGTGCGCAGTGCCAGCGCGGCCGGCATCACGGTCGTCGTCGCGGCGGGCAACTTCGGCCTCAACGCGCAAGGCGCCGAGCGCTACGGCACCATCAGCTCGCCCGGGCACGACCCCTCGGTCATCACCGTCGGCTCGGCCAACACCAAGGGCAGCGCCGCACGCAGCGACGACAGCGTCAACTTCTTCAGCTCGCGTGGTCCGACGCGCAGCGGCTACGTCGACGCGTCCGGCGTGCGCCGTGTCGACAACCTGCTCAAGCCCGACCTGGTCGCGCCGGGCAACAAGATCCTCGGTGCCAAGTCGGTCGACAACTGGGCGCTGACCCTGCCCAGCAAGCTGCCCATGGCCTACCCCCAGCTCAGCCAGGGCGTCGGTTCGAGCAGCAAGGGCGGCGAGTCGGTGATGATGCTGTCGGGCACCTCGGTGGCCGCCCCCGTCGTGGCCGGGGCTGCCGCACTGCTGCTGCAGGCCAACCCCGGCCTGACACCGCCGCTGATCAAGGCCATCCTGCAGTACTCGGCGCAGCCGATCGCAGGCGCCAACCTGCTGCAGCAGGGTGCGGGCCTGCTCAACATCGAAGGTGCGGTGCGCCTGGCGCAGGCGCTGCGCACCGATGTCGCCGCTGCCGTGCAGGCCGGCACGATCGCCCCCGGCGCCGCGCTGCTGGCCGCCGGCAAGGCCATGCCAACAGCGTCCACCACGCTCAACGGTCAGACCTTCAACTGGAGCCGCATCGTGATTGCCGGTGGCAGCCATGTGCTGAGCGGCAATGCGCTGTTCACGCAGTTCCAGCCGATCTACGATCCACGCCTGACCTGGGTGCGCGACATCGTCAAGCGGCGCACCGTGACCTACTGGCCAGCGGCGAGCGGTGTGCCCGCCAACACCTATCCGCGCAGCATCGTCGAAGCGCCCGCGGCCAGTCAGTGGCTGGTGACGGCAGGTGTGATCTCGGCCAACAGCCTGCTCGGCGCCAGTTCCTGGATCGCCAAGTCCGGTGCCTTCATGCCGACGACGACGCTGTCGGCCTGGCTCGCCGGCGGCAGCGGGGTCGTGATCTCCGAAGGGGTCGTCATCAGCGAAGGCGTCGTGATCTCGGAAGGCGTCGTCATCTCCGAGGGCGTGGTGATATCCGAAGGGGTCGTCATCAGCGAGGGCGTCGTGATCTCCGAGGGCGTCGTCATCAGTGAAGGCGTCGTGATCAGCGAGTCCGGCCAGCCGAACCCGTCGAATCCGAACGACGCCACCCTGCTCGGCGAGCCGTGACACCAGCGCCGGCACGGCGTGATCGCCGCCTCTTCAAGCGCCTGCACGCAGTGCACCGGAACACGCCGCCCCTGAAGTCTTCGGCGCGCTTGCCGAAGACGAAGTGGCGCTCTTCGTGCATCAGATTTCACCGTTTGCGAAGCGCGAAAATGCACCGGCAATAGGTCTCACTTCCCGACGAGACGCGCGCACACAAGCTTGCGGCCCAAACAATTCGTTTCATACAACCGGTAACAAGTTCAGCCCCCGATCCAGGGGGTCGATCCAGAGACCGGCGAGACCGACGACTTACCGCCGACGGAGCGCGTGAAATGTCCTCACTCTCGAAGTTCATCGTCCTGATCGAGCGGCGCACGCTCGTGCTCGGCCTGGCCTCGCTGGCGCTGGCCGCCGCGGCGCTGTTCCCGCGCACTGCGCTGGCCCAGGCACCGGGCAAGATCGCCGCCGACCTGCAGGCCGTGATCTCGGCGCCCGTGACGCCGGTCCTGAACTGGGTCAAGGACGGCCTGGGTGGCGTGCGCCTGGTCAAGGTGCTGGTGGTCAGCAACAGCAGCGACCCCGACCTGGTGGCGCTGCGTGCCGACGTGCTGGCGCGCGGCGGTTCGGTCTACTTCCGCTACACCTCGGTGCGCGCGCTGTCGGTGATGCTGCCGGCCAATCAGGTCGCGAACATCGCGGCGCGCAGCGACGTGCGCGGGGTCTCGCCGAACCGCATGACTGCGCGCACCTTCAGCACGCTGGAGCAGACCACCGGCGTCACCAACGTGCGCAGCGGCAACTCCAACACCGCCTACACCGGCTTCGACGGCGCCGGTGTCGGCATCGCCGTGCTCGACTCGGGCATCTGGCGCCGCCACAAGCACTTCGGCGGCCAGACCAATACGCGCGTGCTGCGCGCCGTCAACTTCCTGCGCCAGGGCGTCGGCGACGCCGAGGCGGTGGGCGTCAAGAAGTGGGCCGCCGGCATCGACGCCTCGGCCGCGCTGTACCCCGGCAGCACGACCATGGCCACCTACGAGGACAGCATCAAGTGGGAGCAGGCCTTCAACGCCGACAAGTACGGCCACGGCACCCATGTGGCGGCCGATCGCCGCCGGCGCCGGCGCCTACCAGTCGCTCGACAGCACCGGCATCGCGCCCAAGGCCAGCCTGTTCGACGTCAAGGTGCTCGACGACAACGGCTTCGGCCAGCTCTCCGACGTGCTGGCCGGCATCGACTGGGTGCTGTACTACGCCAAGACCTACAACATCCGCGTGATGAACCTGAGCCTGGCGGCCGACTCGACCGAAACGCACCAGACCGACCCACTGGCCATCGCGGTGCGCAGCGCCACCGCAGCCGGCATCACCGTGGTGGTGGCCGGCGGCAACTTCGGCCAGACCGCGACCGGCGCGCAGCGCTACGGCACGATCAGCTCGCCCGGCCATGAGCCGAGCGTCATCACGGTCGGCTCCGTCAACATGAAAGGCACGGTCGCGCGCGCCGACGACACCGTCAACCTGTTCAGCTCGCGCGGCCCGACGCGCGGCTCGTACATCGACGCCCAGGGCGTGAAGCGCATCGACAACTACCTCAAGCCCGACCTGGTGGCCCCGGGCAACAAGCTGGTCACCGCGATGGCCACTAGCAACAACACCTCGGTGTGGAACACGCTGGCCGCCACCTACACGGCGCAGCTCGCCAACCCGGTCGGCGCCTCGGTCAAGCAGCAGGAACGGCTGATGATGCTGTCGGGCACCTCGATCGCCGCCCCGGCGGTCGCCGGCACGGTGGCGCTGATGCTGCAGGCCAACCCCGGCCTGACACCGCCGCTGATCAAGGCCATCCTGCAGTACAGCGCCCAGCCGCTGCCCGGCGCCAACCTGCTGCAGCAGGGCGCGGGCCTGCTCAACGTCGACGGCGCGGTCAAGCTCGCCCAGGCGCTGCGCACCGACATCGATACCGCCGTTGAGCCGGCACCATCGCCTCGGGCGCCAACCTGCTGGCTCCCGGCAAGTCGATGCCCGCCACCAGCTCGACGATCAACGGCCAGACCTTCAACTGGAGCCGCGTCGTCTACGTCGGCGGCAACCAGCTCGTCAGCGGCAACGCCCTGTTCACCAAGTACCAGCCGATCTGGGACCCGCGCCTGATGTGGGCCGGCGCCAGCGGCCTGCGCTACACGGTGACCTACTGGCCCGCCGCCGCCGGCGTGCCGGCCAACACCTTCGTCAAGTCGATCACGTGGGCGACCGCGTCCAACCAGCCGCTCGTGACCGCCGGCGTGATCCGCGCCAACTCGCTGGCCGGCGTCAGTTCGTCGATCGGCAAGACCGGCGCCTTCATGCCCACCGCCACCCTCAGCGGCTGGCTCGTGTCCGGCAGTGGCATCGTGATGGCCGAAGGCATCGTCATGGCCGAAGGCATCGTGATGGCGAAGGCATCGTGATGGCTGAAGGCATCGTCATGGCCGAGGGCATCGTGATGGCCGAAGGGATCGTGATGGCTGAAGGCATCGTGATGGCCGAGGGCATCGTGATGGCCGAGAGCGGCCAGCCCAACCCGGTGAATCCGAACGACGCCAGCCTGCTCGGCGAACCGTGAACTCCTGACGCCCCGACCCGGTTCGGCAGGTCACCCCTCAAGCATTGCGCGATTCGGCCGACATCCACATGGTGAACCCGCGCCCAAGTCGACCCCCGCCGACCGGCGTCCACCTCCACGCGGAATGACGCCCCAACACCCAACCCGTGCTGCGTTAGCCCAGGTCGCCCCCGCGCCAGACATCGGGCGCGGCCTGTTGCCCGACTACAACCGGGCGGCCACGCTGTACTGGTGGCTGCTCGTGGTGGCCGGCGCGATGGTGCTTGGCGGGTCGGCGACGGTCCTGTCCTCGCTGCCAAGCCAGGACCTGTGGCAGATCGGCGCGATGTCGCTGATCGCCGCGCTGGTGGGCATGTTCCCGCTGCGGATCCCGAACAGCAAGACCTCGATCGCCGCCGGCGACATCTTCATCTTTCTGCTGCTCCTGCTGCACGGCCCGTTCGCGGCCGTGATCGCCGCCACCGCCGAGTCCGCCGCCTGCGTCTGGCGGACCTCCAGCCGCTGGTCGAGTCGCATCGCAAGCCCGGCCGCCGCGGCGGTGGCGATGCTCGGCTGCGGTCACCTGTTCACCTGGTTTGTCTCCGCGCTCGACGCCTCTGGTTTCCAGGGCGACGGCGTGACCTTCAGCGCGATGCTGCTGTTCGCGAGCGTCTACTTCCTGGTCGGCCCGACGCTCGTCACGACCATCCTCTACCTCAAGCGCTGGCGCGCACCGACGCTGACCGAATGGCTGACCACCTTTGGCTGGCTCGGCATGGGGTATGCCGCGAGCGCGTCGATCGCCGCCGTGCTCTACCTGTCGTTCCGCCAGTTCGGACCGACCTCGGTGATCGTTGCGGCGCCGATGATCGGCCTGTTCGTGGCCTCGTTGCGGATCTACTTCGCCCAGCAGGAAGCCAGTGAACGTGCCGCCGCGCAGCAGGCCAGCGACGAGCGCGCCGAGAACGCCGAGCGCGAGGCGGCCCTCGTGGCCAACCACCTGCATGAGCTCGAAAGGAGCGATCGGCGCTTCCAGAGTGCCTTCGCACATGCAGCGATCGGCATGGCCCTCGTAGTCGCGGGACGGCTCGCTGGTGCAACTGAATGCGGCCTTCGACGACCTGTTCGGGCCCCAGAGCACTCCCCTTGTGGGCGCGAGCGTGCTGACCCTGATCGACGATCACGATGTGCCGATGCTCAAGCAGCAGATGCTGCAGGTCTGGGCCGGCGAGGTGCAGAGCTTCCGCAGTGAACTGCGCTGTCGGCACTCACTGGGGCACGACGTCTGGGTGTCGATGCATGGCAGCCACTTCGCCCGCGCCGAGAACACCGAGGCCCACCTGATCGTCCAGGCCTTCGACGTGACCGCCCGCCGTCTGGCCGAGGACCGCCTGCAGCATCTGGCCTATCACGATGTGCTGACCGATCTGGCCAATCGCAGCGGCTTGCACGATCGTGTGGCCGAGGCCGTCGAGGCCCACCGCAACAACGCGGCATCGCGCTTTTCACTGCTGCACCTGAGTTTCGATCGCGTCAAGCTGCTCAGCGACAGCCTTGGCCGCGGCGTCGGAGACCAGTTCGTGATCGCAGTCGCACGCCGCCTCCACGCCCTGATGCGGCCGAACGACGTGCTCGCACGTCTGGACGGCGACGACTTCGGCATCCTGGCCCATCACCCGGAGAACGCCACCAACCAGGCCATGGCGCTGGCAGATCGCCTGCAGCGTGCCTTCGCGGTTCCGGTGCTGATCGACAAGGCCGAGGTGTACGCCGGGGCGTGCATCGGCATCACGAGCGGCGAACTCGGTTATGCGACATGCCGACGAGGTGATGCGCGATGCGCAGCTCGCCTTGACCAAGGCCCGCAGCACCGGCAAGGCCGCCTGTGCGGTGTTCGACCCATCGCTGCACGAACAGGCGAACCAGCGCCTGCTGCTGGAAAACGAACTTCGCCATGCGCTCGACCGTGACGAGCTGATGCTGGCCTACCAGCCGGTCTACGCGATCGAACCGCAGACCCTGGTCGGATTCGAGGCGTTGGCGCGCTGGCCCCATGCAACCCTGGGACAGATCGCACCGTTCGAATTCATTCCGGTGGCCGAGGAGTCCGGGCTGATCGTCACGCTGACCCGTTGGGCACTCGCCAAAGCCTGCCGCCAACTGAGCCACTGGCGTGAATCGCACAGCGGTGCCGACGACCTATTCGTCAACGTCAACATCGCGGGGCAGGATCTGTGCGAACCCGGTTTCGCCGACCTGGTACGCGACACGCTGGCCGAGAACCACCTGCCGCCCCGTTGCCTGACGCTGGAGATCACCGAGACCGCGCTCATGCAGCAACTGGAGATGGGCAAGCGCACGCTGGCGCGCCTGCGCGACCTGGGCGTTGGCCTGAGCGTCGACGACTTCGGCACCGGCTACTCGTCGCTCAGCCACCTGTCGACCTTGCCGATCAACAGCCTGAAGATCGACCGCTCCTTCGTGGCCCGGCTCGACGGTGTCTCGGTCGAGACCGAGATCGTGCGTGCGGTGGTCCAGCTCGGTGGGACCCTGGGCAAGCGTGTGATCGCCGAGGGCATCGAAACCAAGGCGCAGCTGGAGCGGCTGCGCAACCTGGGCTGCTGCTACGCCCAGGGCTTCCTGCTGGCGCGTCCGCAGTCCGTGGAGCAGGTCGAGGCCTTGCTGCTCGAATCGTCGGCCCCCGTGCACGCACCCAGAACCGTCACCGCACTCGAGTCGTCCCTGGTCGGACTCGCCTGACTGAGACCCACGTGATGAACTCGCCTCAGCACGAACCCGACAACCCGGCAGCTGCCCTCGGCCTGGTGGGCGCGCCTGCACCGTTCGCTGATGCCGGACTACAACCGCAAGGCTTCGATCTACTGGTGGCTGGCGCTGCTGTTCGGGGGCGGCATCCTGATCCATGTGCTGCGCTCGGTCCTGGCCCTGGCGCCGGCCGATCTGACCGTCGTGCTGGCCGGCGCGGCGATGGCGATGCTGGCCGCGATGTTCCCGGTGCGCATCCCGGGCTGGAAGAATGCCTTCACGGCTGGCGAAATCTTCATCTTCCTGCTGCTGCTGCTGCACGGTCCCGAGGCTGCCACGCTGGCCGCCGCCGCCGATGCCTTCCTCGGCTCCTGTCGCAGCTCCAAGCGCTGGACAAGCCGCCTGGCGAGCCCTGCGATGGCAAGCATTGCCATGTTCGGCGTCGGCTCGGCACTGACCGCGGTCCTGGGCGCCATGAGCGCGCGAGGTTTGACCAACCCCGGATGGATGCTGGTCGCCACGATGGCCAGCGCGGTGCTCTATTTCATGCTCAACACGCTGCTGATCACGGCCGTGTTCCATCTCAAGCGCGGCGAATGGCCCACGCCCGCCAGCCTGTTCGGGAATTTCGGCTGGATCGGCATCACCACCGCGGCCAGCGCCTCGATCGCCTACCTGCTCTCCGTGAGCTTCCGTGAGTCCGGCATCGGGGTGTTGATGGCCGCCGCACCGATCATCGGATTGTTGTTGCTCACCCTGCACTACTACACCCGCCAGCAAGAGGCCAACGAAGCCGCACGCACGGGCCGGCTGGTCGCCGCCGAGCGCGAGGCCAAGCTCGCCGCCACCCATGTGCTCGAGCTGCGCGCCAGCGAGCAGCGCTTCCACAGCGCGTTCTCGCACGCGTCGATCGGGATGGCCCTGGTGAGCTTCGACGCCAGCATCCTGCAGGCCAATGACGCGTTGCGCGATCTGCTCGGCTTCGAGCACGCGAGCGAACTCGAAGCGCGCCCGCTGGGCGAGTTCGTCAACGCCCGCGACCAGGCCGGGTTGCTCGCCCTCATGAAGCGCCTGCAGGCCGGCGACACGGCATCCTTCGCCACCGAGCTGCGTCTGAGTCAGGCCGCCGAGACGGAAGTCTGGGCAGCGGTCCACGGCAGCCTGTTCACCGAAGTCGGCTCCGACGCGCCCTGCCTGATCCTGCAGGTTCAGGACGTGACGGCGCGCCGCCGCGCGGAGGCCGGGCTGCAGCACATCGCGTTCCACGACAGCCTGACTGGCCTGCCCAACCGGCATCGGTTCCAGCAGGTCTTGGCAAACTCGCTGGCCAATGCAAGGGCGAACACCGGCAAGCCTTTCGGTCTGATGTTTCTCGACTTCGACCGCTTCAAGCTGATCAACGACAGCCTCGGGCACTCGGTGGGCGACGAGTTCCTGGTCGCGGTCGCACACCGCATCAAGCAGCAGCTTCGCCCGGGAGACGCGGTTGCGCGCCTGGGCGGCGACGAGTTCGCGATCCTGGCCGAGGACCTGGACAGCGAGCACTACGCCGTGAACCTCGCCGAACGCCTGCTCGATGCACTGCGCCAGCCGTTCAAGGTTGCCGGCACCGACATCACGACCAGCGTGAGCATCGGCATCACCTTCAGCGGCAACGGCTACGCGGCACCCTCCGACATGCTGCGCGACGCGGACACCGCGATGTACAAGGCCAAGTCGGCCGGCAAGGCCAGGTACGCGTTGTTCGACACCGCACTCCACACCGAGGTCGCCCATCGCATGCGGCTCGAAGGGGATCTGCGCCGGGCCTTGGCCGACGGACAGATCACGGTCGACTACCAACCCCTGTTCGACCTGCGCAAGGGCCGCATCACCGGCTTCGAGGCCCTGGCGCGCTGGCAACACCCCGAGCTCGGTGCAATTGATCCGACCACCTTCGTGCAGGTGGCCGAAGATGCCGGGCTCATCGTGACCTTGACCGACTTCGTGCTTCGCACGGCCTGCCGGCGCATGAAGGCCTGGCAACAGCGCGACCTTGCCTTCTCGGATCTGCAACTGCACGTCAATCTGTCGGGCATCGACGTGGCCCACCCGAGCCTCGTCGGTCGCGTCAACTCGGCGCTCGCGGAGGCCGAACTGCGCCCGCAGGACCTGACCCTCGAGCTGACCGAGAACACCCTGATGCAGCGCCTCGAAGGCGCCTTGCCGGGGCTGATCACGCTGCGCCAGTCCGGCATCGGCCTCTGCATCGACGATTTCGGCACCGGCTACTCCTCACTCATGCACCTGTCCAGTCTGCCGGTCAACGGGCTCAAGATCGCCCCTGGCTTCGTGGCCGACATCAATCGCGGCGCAAGCGAGTACGCGATCGTGCAGGCCATCGTGCTGATGGCGGACTCGCTGGGCATGTCGGTCGTCGCCGAAGGGATCGAATCTTCCGAACAGATCGCACGTCTGCGCGCCGCCGGCTGCCAGTCCGGTCAGGGCTTCTTCCTGTCGCGCCCACTGGATGCCGAACGGGTCGAGCGCCTGCTCGACAAGGAACTCGGCGCGCTGCTTGCGGCGGAGCGGCGTGCGCCGGAAAGTCACCGGGAAACCGTGCCTTCGCACTTCCACTGACCAGCGGCAGTTCAGCCCACCGGCTTCCACATGATCAGTTTGCCTGCCGCGGTGACCGCGTCGTCGGGCACTTCGAAACTGTCCTTCTTTTCCGCCAGCCGCTTGGCGGCCCGACCCAGGATCAACTGAGACAGGAACCACAGCGGCTTGTGGTTCGGATCCTTGGGATCGGCGGCGTCCTTCAGGAACTTGTGCAGGGTCTCGGGGCTGCGGAACGAGTCCTTGGACGGCAGATCGTCGAAGACATCGTCCCACACCCCCTTGTCCGTGGCCTTGGCGTGCCGCCACAGCGGCAGCGCGCAGGCCCGGAACAAGTCGAGCGGTTCGTTCCGCAGCCAGTTCGGCTGGGTCCGCAGTTCCTCCAGCACCATGTACCAGTGGATGCGGTGCGTGAACTCGCCGTGTTTCCAGCCGACCCCGGCGTCCTTCCAGTGGTAGCCGTACTGGAACAGGTACTTGCGAAAGTCCGCCGCCGACACGAAGGCGACCAGCGCCGGTGCGCGCGCCGGCAACTGCGCCGGCAATTCGTCGTCCGCGAGTTCGATCGGCAGTCGCCCCGTGTTGAATCCATGTTGGCTCTCGAAGGTCTCCAGGAATGACGACAGAACCTTGTGGTGCTTGTGGATCGTGTACTTGTCGCCGAAGTCGTCGGTCGCCTTCCCCTGCGACTTCAGCGTGTGCGACTGACCGACAAGTTTGAATGTCGTCATCTTCGACAGCACGCCTCTTTGCTCTGCGTGCTGGACCAATGCGTCGTTGAGGCTCGTCAGGTGCCTCATGCAGGCCGCCTCGTCGGTCAGGAAAGAACCAATGGCGCAGAAGTCGTCGAACATCGTATTGCCGTCGAACTCCTTCTCGTGTCTCGCCTTGATCAGGTTGCCGATCTGCGCCAGGTTCTGCTTTACCAAGGTCGTCATCACGAATCTCCTGCCGCTGCTTCGAGCGTTGAAGTATCGGCCGTGCCCGGCCGGCGCCGCCTAGCACCTGCGAGGCCGTCAGGGTGATCGCGGGCGAGGCGCCTGCAGCGGACAGCGGCATGGGGTACAAACCGTGTACGGCGTTGTCAACCTGACCGCCCCGCCGGAGACCCCTCGATGCCAAGCCCGACGTTCGCCGAGTTCGAAGCCGCAGCCCGCGCAAGTGGCTTCGACAAGGTTCTAGAGCGCGAATGGAAGCCTGGCACCTTGCTCGACACGCACAGCCATGACTTTTCCGTGGATGCGCTCGTGGTGCGGGGCGAGATGTGGCTGACCGTTGGCGAACAGGTGCGACACATGCGAGCCGGCGACCGCTTCGACCTGGCCAGTGGCGTGCCGCACGCCGAGCGCTACGGTGCCGAGGGCACCACCCTGTGGGTCGCCCGCCGCAGCGCCTGAGCGCTTCAGCCGCCGCTCGATGGCGGCGTCGGCAAGTTGACCATGATCGACTGCCCGGGCGTCGCGCAGCCCTGATCGCAGCACTTGCCGGGCTGGCGGTTGCGCGTGATGGCGCGGGTCTCGTCGTGCAGCACGCCGCGGTCGAGCAGGCGTTCGACCAGTTCGACCTTGCTGCCGACCGGGTAGTTGCGCCAGATCTCCTGCTTCATCGCCGCCGGTGAACCGCCACCGTGCAGGCTGATGACCGAGTACCAGCCGCCCTGGTACGAGGCGGTCAGGTCCTCGATGAAGCGTGCCACCTCGATCCGCTTGTCGTAGGGCACCGCCGGGTTGGCGCGCAGCACTTCGGCCAGCGTGGCCGCAGTGGCCGGGTTGTGGTCCTCGTCGGGCCCGGGCAGCGCGACGATGAGGCCGCCGGAGACCTCGTGCGCGAGCCGGTGCATGTCGTAGATCTGGGTCGCCAGCAGCAGCTTGCCGATGTTGGCGAACACCGGCTCGGGCATGAAGCCGCCGCTGTGCGCATCGGCCGCGCCGTAGACGCTGGCGGCCACGCCGCAGGCAAAGAAGCCCTCGGTGATCTTGATCAGCTCGACCATCGGGTCGCGCAGGCTGGCCTTCTCGCCCGGGTCGAAACCGTTCGCCTCGCACATCAGCGCGCCCGCGCCGATGAGCAGATCTCCGAAGCCGGCGCGCGCACCGATGCAGCTGTGCCGGTGGTGGGTCGCGTAGTCGTAGGTGAGCGCCTGGCTGTGCTCCCACTCGCCGGCATAGAACACGCGCTCCCAGGGCACATGGACCTTGTCGAAGACCACGACGCCGGTCGACTGCCCATAGCGGCGCGAGAACAGCGCCGCGCCATGCTCGACCTTGTCGCCCGGGCGACCTGCCGGGCGTGCAACGATCGTCACGCCCGGTGCATCCACCGGCACCGCACAGCACAGCGCGAAGTCGGCGTCCTCCGGCCCCATCTGGCGGCAGGGCATGACGAGGAACTCGTGCATGTAGGGCGCCCCGGTGACGATCGCCTTGGTGCCCGAGATCACGATGCCCTTGGCATCCTTGCCGACCGTGTGCACATAGGTGTCCGGATTGGCCTGCTCGTGCGGGCGGCGCGACCGGTCGCCCTTGGCGTCGGTCATCGCGATGCCCAGGCTCAGATCCTGATCCTGCACATGGGCCAGGTAGGCCGCGAAGCGTGCGCGATGCTCGGTGCTGCCACGCGCGTCGTCGATGCGCGCGCTGGCCTGGCCGATGGCGTTCAGCGCGTCGTGCGCAAGGTAGCGCTGGGCGCAGCCGGTCTCCTGGCACAGCAGGCGCACCGCCTCGAGCTTGTTGAGCAGGTCACCCGCCGACTCGTTGACGTGCAGCATCCGGTTGACCCTGCGTCCGCGCGTCGACTGCAGCGCCGTCATCAGCGGCGCGACCTTCGGATCGAGCGCGAGGTCGTAGCTGTAGGCGAGCGCGTTGACGCCCGGGGCCAGCACCGGCGCATCGGCGACCGACTCGATGCGCTGGCCGTCGACGTAGACGACCGGCCTGAGCCGGCGCAGCGACTCCCGGTAGTCGTTGCCACTCATGGTGCGGGCACCCGCCGGACTCTCGACGGCAGGCGGCAGGGTGGCATTCATGGGGACTCCTCGACGACGGGAAGCCAGGATTTGAACACTGTTCAATGCACTGCTCAAGCGTACACTTCGACCATGCCCGACGCCACCCGCACCCGCCATGCACGCGCCGCCCGCCAGCAGGCCGTGGCCGAGGTGCGCCGCTCGCATGTGCTGGCGGCGGCCCGCTCGGCCTTCCTCGAACTCGGCCTGGAAGGTGCGAGCCTGCGCGAGATCGCGAAGCGGGCCGGCTACACGCCGGGCGCGCTCTACAGCTACTTCGACAGCAAGGAAGCCGTCTACGGCGCACTGCTCGGTGAATCACTCGAGCGCCTGAATGCGTTTGTGCGTGCCACCCCGTTGGCCGAGGCTGCCGGGCGCAGCGCGGCCGCGCGCCGTGCCGCCGCACAGCAGGCGCTGCGTGTGCGGGCGACGAGCTTCTTCGATTTCTACCGCGAGCACCCGCGTGATCTCGATCTCGGCTTCTACCTCTTCCACGGCATGCAGCCGCGCGGCCTGACACCGACCCTCAACGAAGCGCTCAATGCGCGGCTGCGCGACGCGCTCGCGCCTGCTGGCGAGGCGCTGCGCTCGCTCGGGCTCGATGCCGAGGCGGCGCAGGCCGAGCTGACCGCCCTCTTCGCCCACATCGTCGGCCTGCTGCTGCTCAGCCACACCGGTCGCATCCGCATGTTCCACCAGGCCTCCGACGATCTCTTCGAACGCTACCTCGACGCGCTCGTGCAGCGCGCCTCGCGCCGCCGATGAAACCGATCGACACCCGCCACACCGCGCTCGTGCTGGTCGACTACCAGCAGCGGCTGCTGCCGGCCATCCATCGCGGCGCACAGGTGGTGGCGCGCGCCGCCACGCTGGCCGACATCGCGCGAGCGCTCGGCGTGCCGGTGATCGGCACCGAGCAGAACCCGCAGGGACTGGGGCCGAACCACGAGGCAGTGCGGACCCGCTGTGAGCAGACCCTGCCCAAGATGCATTTCGACGCCTGCGCCGACGGCCTGGTCGGCGTGCTTCAGGCGAGCAGCGCCCAGCCCGTGCACGGCGTCGTGATCGCCGGCTGCGAGGCCCATGTCTGCCTGCTGCAGACCGCGCTCGGCCTGCTGCGTGCAGGGCTGGTGGTCTGGGTCGTGGCCGATGCGAGCGGCTCGCGCTCGGCCGACGACCATGCGCTGGCCATGCAGCGCCTGCGCGACGCCGGTGCGAGCATCGTCGGACTCGAGATGGTGGCGTTCGAGTGGCTGCGCAGTTGCGAGCATGCGCAGTTCAAGACCGTGCTGTCGATGATCAAGGCCCTGCCCGCTGCGGATGCATGAACCCGGTCGGCGGCGCGCCCGTCGCCAGTGACCCGGCGGCCTTGCCCGGGCGATACTGCCAGGCATGAACTACCAGTCCGGCGCCAGGCCCTCGAACCTGAAACACGATCCCTTCAAGGCCCTGGTGGCACCGCGCCCGGTGGGCTGGGTGGCCACGCTGGACCGCGAAGGCCGGCCCAACCTGGCGCCGTACAGCTTCTTCAACGCCGTGAGCGACCGGCCGCCGTTCGTGGTGTTTTCTTCGTGCGGCCGCAAGGACACGCTGCGCAACATCGAGGCCACCGGCGAATTCACCTGCTCGATGGCGTGCTGGGATCAGCGCGACGCGATGAACATGAGCTCGGCCGCGGTGGCGCCCGGGGTCGACGAATTCGCGCTGGCCGGGCTCGCGCCGGCGCCGTCACACTGGGTCAAGCCACCAAGGGTGGCCGGCGCACCGGCGGCGCTCGAATGCCGGCTGTGGAAGACGGTCGAGCTGCCGGCGCCGCCCGGTCGCCCCGAGTCGGGCTGCACCGTCGTCTTCGGTGAGGTCGTCGGCGTCTACATCGACGACGCGTTCGTGCACGACGGACTGGTCGACACCGGCGCGATGCGGCCCCTGGCGCGGATGGGCTACATGGAGTACGCGGTGGTCACGCCCGAGACCGTCTTCGCATTGAACCGTCCGATCGCCAGCGGGGACGGACAGACCGCCTCGCTGGTGCCCGGGCCCTGGGACGGAACGTACCGTTAGGCGCGCGAACCTGACGAGACCGACCGTATCGTCGGGCTGGAAATGGGCGCCGACGACTACCTGCCCAAGCCCTTCAGCGCGCGCGAGCTGCTCGCGCGCATCAAGGTCATCCTGCGCCGCACGCGCAGCCTGCCGCCCAACCTGCAGCCGCAGGACGACCCGCTGCTGCACTTCGCGGGCTGGACGCTGGACACCGCGCGCCGCGAACTCCTGTCGCCCGCCGGAGACGCAACGACGATCGGTGGCGTCGAATACAAGCTGCTGCGCGTCTTCCTGGCCCACGCCAATCGGGTCCTCAGCCGCGACCAGCTGCTCGACCTGACCCAGGGACGCGAGGCCGATCCGCTCGACCGCAGCATCGATGTGCAGGTCAGCCGATTGCGCCAACGCCTGGGTGACGACCCGCGCAGCCCGGCGCTGATCAAGACCGTGCGCGGCGAGGGCTATGTGCTCTCGGTGCCGGTCGACCGGGTGCCGTGATGGCCACCGAAGCGCGCTGGCGCTGGCTGCCGGGCTCGCTGTTCGGCCAGCTCATGCTGGTGCTGGGTGCTGGCCTGCTGCTGGCGCAACTGCTCAGCGCCGCGATCAACGCGGCCGAGCGCGACCGGCTGGTCAGCGGCAACTTCGGCCTGCAGCCGGCGCAACGCATCGCCGACGTGGTCACGCTGCTCGACGAGCTCGGCGCGGGCGAGCGCGAGCGCGTGGTGGCGGTCCTCAACCTGCCTCCGCTGGTCCTTTCGCTGCACGATCAGCCACGCGTATCGGCCAAGCCGGCGCAGGGCTGGCACGCCGACCTGTTCACGGCCCGGCTGCACGCGGCGCTGGGTGACCAGAGACCGGTGCGGGTGGAGACGCGCGAAGGCTTTGCCAGCCTGCCGACCGCCCTGCCGCCGGGCGCCCTGGGCGCTCAGCACGAGGGCATGCACGGCCCGGGCGGCGCCATGATGGGGCGCGGTCCGCGCGCCGCCATGATGGCCGGCGACCAGCCGGTGTTGCGCACCGAGGTTCAACTGCGCGACGGGCGCTGGGCGCGCTTCGACGCCGAACTGCCCGCGGCACCCGACGCGCTGCCCTGGCGCCTGGTCCTCACGCTCGCCGTGCTCCTGGCGGCGATGCTGCTGCTGTCGACCGTGGCGGTGCGCTGGGTGGTGCGCCCGCTGCACCTGCTGGCCGAGGCGGCCGACGCGCTCGGCCAGGACCTCGAGCGTGCGCCGCTGCCTGAGGACGGCCCGCGCGAGGTGCGGCAGGCCGCGCGCGCCTTCAACACGATGCAGCGGCGGCTGTCGAACTTCATCAACGACCGCACCCGCGTGCTGACCGCGCTGTCGCACGACCTGAAGACACCACTGACGCGACTTCGCCTGCGCGCCGAGCTGCTCGACGACGACGCCCAGCGCGAGCGCTTCGAGGCCGATCTGCGCGAGATGGAGGCGATGGTCGTGCAGACACTGGAGTTCATGCGCGGCCTGGGGCACAACGCGCCGCGCGCGCCGGTCGATGTCAACCAGCTGCTCGCCACGCGGGGACGGACAGACCGCCTCGCTGGTGCCCGGGCCCTGGGACGGAACGTACCGTTAGGCGCGCGAACCTGTCTTGTCTCAAGTCAATTGCTGGCGCGCACGCGGCCCCTACGCTGACAGCTTGTTCGCGCAGCAGAGCACCACATGAAGATCGCCGTCGCAGGTGGATTGCAGATCGCCCGGACCGGGTCGCCGGTCCAGCAGATCATGGCTGCAAATCCGGTCCGCACGGTGGCCCTGCTCGGCGCCGACAGCGCGGGGATTCGGGCCGAGTTGCTGGTCGCCGAAGGCGACCGCGTGGCCGCGGGCGCGTCGCTGTGGCGCGACCGCAAGCGCCCGGACCTTCACTTCACCGCGCCGGCGGCGGGCACCGTGGCCGCCATCCACATCGGCGAGAAACGGCGCCTGACCTCGCTGAGCATCGCCGTCGATGGCAATGAGCGCAGACGCTTCGACGTTCCGACCCATCCCGACCGCCAGCGCATGCAGTCGCTGCTGCTGGCCAGCGGCCTGTGGCCGGGTTTCATCGCGCGCCCTTTCGGGCGCATTCCCGACCCGGGCAGCGCGGCGGACGCCATCTTCGTCACCACGCTGGACACCCAGCCCCTGGCCGCCGACGCGCGCGTCGTCCTGGCCGGCAGCGAGGAGGACTTCGCGCGCGGCGTGTCCTGCCTGAAGCATCTGACCGATGGCCCCGTGTTCGTCTGCCAGGACCCTGGCGCGCCCCTGGTGCCGACCGACGAGCAGGTGCGCTGTGTCGAAGTCGCCGGCGTCCACCCGGCCGGGCTCGCCGGAACCCACATCAACCGCCTCTTCCCGCTCTCTGGCCAGCGCACCGTCTGGCAGATCAACTACCAGGACGTGATGGCGATCGGCGCCTTGCTGCGCAGCGGCGAGATCGCCGGCGAACGTGTGATCGCCCTCGCCGGGCCCGCAATTCGCAGGCCCCGGCTGGTGCGCGTCGCGCTCGGGGCGGACCTCGACGACCTGGTGCAAGGCGAGATGACCGAAGGCGCACACCAGGTCGTTTCGGGCTCGCTGCTCGACGGCCGACCGAGTCGCTATCTGCGCCGCCACCACTGGCAGGTCACGGTGGTCCCGCGGCCCCCGGCGCCCGCGCAGCCCGGATGGCTGGCGCGCCGCGTCGGCCGCCCGAAACCCCCATCGATCGTGTCCACCGCGGCCATCGAGCGCGCACTGGTGCTCGACCTGCCACTCGTGCCGCTGCTGCGTGCCCTGAGCGTCGGTGACACCGAGACCGCGGCCCGCCTGGGCTGCCGCGAACTGCTCGAAGAGGACCTGGCGCTGGTCACCTACGCCGCCGGGGCGACGCAGGACTTCGGCGCGCTGCTGCGCACCACCTTGGATGCGCTGGAGTTGGCAGCGTGATCCGCGGCGTCTGGTCACGCGACACGGTCGGCTGGGTGATCGCGGCGGCCTTGCTGCCGACGCTGGCCGTGCTGCTGCTGCAGGACGGTCTGGCGGCGGCCCTGCGCGTCGGCGTGGCGCTGGCCGTGGTCGCGGCATGGCAAGGCGTCTTCCGGGTCACAGCAGGAATGCCGATGTCGCCGACGGCGCTGGTCAGCGCCGTCGCGGTCGGCGTGCTCGCGCCGGGTGATCTGGCGCTGTGGCAGTTGGTCCTGGCCGTCTCGTTCGGCACCGTGCTCGGCGAGCTGGTGTTCGGCGGCTGGGGTCGCAACTTCCTGAGCGGCGCGGTCGTGACGCTGGCGTTCGTGTACATCTCGTTCCCCGATGTCGGGCACGCGCCGGCCGGGCCGATGGTCGCGCTGGCCTGCCTGCCCGCCGCGCTCATGCTGCTCGCCACGGGAATTCTCCCCTGGCGGGTGCCGGTCGCGGCCGTGACCGCACTGGCCGCAACCGCGTTGCTGCTCGGCATCGACTTGGCCGCACTGGCGGGACTGGGTGGCGTGGCATTCGGCCTCGTCTTCCTGCTCGGCGATCCGGTCGCATCACCTTCGACACCTGCCGGCCGCGTCGTCTATGGCGCCCTTGGCGGGGCCTTGACGGCGCTGCTGGGTCCGGGCTTCGGTGCCATCGGTGCGCCACAGGCAGTCGTGTTCGCCACACTGCTGGCATCGGTCTTTGCGCCGCTGATCGACCATGCGGTGATCGCCCATTGGGCCTGGCGAAGGAGTGCACGGCATGGCTGAACTCAACCCCGTGCGGCTGTGGCAGCGGCTGCTGTCCTTGCCCAACGAGAGCACCGCCAAGATCCTCGGCATGGCCTTCGCCATCTCGGCCGTGTGCGCGCTGCTGGTCTCGGTCGCGGCGGTCATGCTGCGCCCGTTGCAGGAGGCCAACCGAGCGGCGCAGCAGCAGGCTCGCCTGGATGAGGCGATCACGCCACCGCCCGGCGTCGACATGGGCGTGGCGACCGCGGGCGCCGGCAAGATGGAGACGCTGGTCGTCGATCTGGCCACTGGCCTGAAGGCGCCGGGGGTCGATCCGGCCAAGTTCGACATGCGCGCGGCGGCCGCCGCTGAAGGCACGAGCACACCGATCGCCGAGGACGCCGACTTCGCACGCATCAGTCGCAGGCCGAACCTGGCCCGCATCCATGTGCTGCGCGATCAGCAGCAGCTCGAGCTGGTCATCCTGCCGATCTACGGCTCGGGCTACCAGTCGACGATTCACGCCCTCCTGAGCTTGCGCGGCGACCTGAAGACGGTGGCTTCGCTGAAGATCGTCGAGCATGGCGAGACGCCCGGCCTGGGCGCCAAGATCGAGGACCCGGCGTGGCAGCAGCTGTGGCCAGGCAAGCAGGTCAGCGACGCCGACGGAGAGATTCGCCTGACTGTGGTGCGCGGCACGGGCAGCTCGGAGTTCGAGGTTGACGGTATCAGCGGGGCGACGCGAACCGGCCGCGGCATCGGCAACATGATCAAGTTCTGGCTCGGCGAGAACGGCTACGGCCCGGTGCTCGAGAGCCTGCGCAGCGGGAAGCTCTGACCATGGCAAGCCGCTTCCCCCTGGTCACGGACCCGATCATCGGCAACAACCCGGTCACGCTGCAGGTGCTGGGCATCTGCTCGGCCCTGGCCGTGACGACGTCGGTCGCGACCGCGCTGACGATGTCGCTTGCGCTGACGGCGGCGCTGATCGCGAGCAGCGCGGTCATCAGCGCGATCCGGCGCCACATCCCGGGCGCTGTCCGGCTGATCCTGCAGATCACGATCATCGCGTCGCTGGTCATCGTGATCGACCTGCTGCTGCAGGCCTTCGCGTTCGAGATCAGCCAGCGCCTGTCGATCTTCGTGTCGCTGATCGTCACCAACTGCCTCGTGCTCGGGCGCGCCGAGGCGTTTGCCATGCGCAATCCGGTCGGTCCGAGCATGCTCGACGCCCTCGGCAACGGGCTGGGCTACTCGCTCGTCCTGATCCTCGTCGGCGCGCTGCGCGAGCTGCTCGGCGTCGGCGCCCTGCTCGGTTATCCGGTTCTGCCGACGGTGGCCGCCGGCGGCTGGTTCGTGCCGCTGGGCGTGATGCTGCTGGCGCCGAGCGCCTTCTTCATTCTCGGCCTGCTGATCTGGGCCCAGCGCAGCTGGCGGGCCGAACAGGTCGAGCCCGACGAGTATCCGATCGCCACGGCGCGCGAAGGCCCGCTGTCATGACGGAGCTCTTCCTGCGCTCGGTCTTTGCGGACAACCTGATCCTGTCCTTCTTCCTCGGTGTCTGCACTTTTCTCGCGGTGTCGCGACGGGTCGACACCGCGGTCGGCCTGGGTGTCGCGATGGTGGTCGTGCAGACCATCACGGTGCCGCTGAACCAGCTGATCCACGGCGGGCTGCTCGTGGCCGGTGCCTGGGCCTGGCTCGGGCTGCCGGAGGTCGACCTGAGCTTCCTCAAGCTGCTCGCCTTCATCGGCGTCATCGCGGCGATGGTGCAGGTGCTCGAGATGGTGCTCGACCGCTACTTCCCGGCGCTGTACCGGGCGCTGGGGATCTACCTGCCGCTGATCACGGTCAACTGCGCGATCCTCGGCGGCAGCCTGTTCATGGCCGAGCGCCAGTACGACTTTGCGCAAAGCGTCGTGTTCGGATTCGGCGGCGGCGTCGGCTGGGCCCTGGCCATCGTGGCGCTGGCCGCGATCCGCGAGCGCCTGCGCTACGCAGACGTGCCGGCCGGGCTGCGCGGCCTGGGCATCACCTTCATCGTCACTGGGCTGATGTCGATGGCCTTCATCGCCTTCGGCTCCCTGCAATTGCCATGACCGAGATCGTGCTCGCGACCCTGTTGCTGACCGCCCTCGTCCTGGCGCTGAGCCTGCTCGTGATGGGCGCGCGCAGGATCTTCGTGCCGTCGTTGCCGGTCGAGATCACGGTCAACGGCAAGGCGACGGTCGCCGGCACGACCGGCGAGAAGCTGCTGGCGATCCTGGTCGGCGCGCGCATACCGGTGCCCTCGGCGTGCGCGGGGGCGGGCACCTGCGGCTTGTGCCGGGTGCGGATCGCCGACGGCGCTGGCGATCCGCTGCCGACCGAGCGCGCACGGCTGGACGCCGGCGAGATCCGCTCCGGCCTGCGCCTGGCCTGCCAGGTCGTCGTGCGCAATGCGCTGGCCATCGAAGTGCCGGCCGACATGCTCGCCGCCGAGCGCTGGCAATGCACGGTGGTCTCCAACACCATGCTGGCCCCGCTGATCAAGGAGCTCGTGCTGCAGATGCCGGCGGCCAGCGCGTTCTCGTTTCGCGCCGGTGCCTTCGTCCAGGTGAGCGCCCCGGCCTACACGCTCGACTTTGCCCGGATCGAGGTCGGTGCACCCTTCGACGACGCGTGGCGCAACTCGGCCTGGCGCGCGCTCAAGGTGGCGAGCACAGAGCCCGTGGCGCGCGCCTATTCGGTGGCCAACCGGCCGGCCGACACGGCCGCCGGCCGCCTGGTGCTGAACATCCGGCTGGCCGTGCCGCCGCCCTCGGCCGGCGACGGGGTGCCGCCGGGCATCGTCTCGTCCTACCTGTTCGGTCTGCGCCCGGGCGAGCAGATCGAGATGGCCGGTCCGTTCGGTGACTTCCAGGTCCAGGACACCGAGCGCGAGATGGTCCTGATCGCCGGGGGCGTCGGCATGGCGCCGATGCGCGCGATCATCTTCGACGAACTCGAACGCAAGCGCACGCCGCGAAAGATGTCCTTCTGGTACGGGGCGCGCCGGCGCGGCGAGCTCTTCTACGCCGATGAATTCAGCGCACTGGCCACGACGCATGCGAACTTCAGCTGGACGGTCGCACTGTCCGACCCGGGTCCGGCGGATCAGGACGCGGGGCAGGTGGGCTTCGTGCACGACGTGGCCTACCGCAGCTACCTGAAGGATCACCCGGCACCCGAGACCTGCGAGTACTACCTGTGCGGCCCGCCGCTGATGATCCAGGCCGTGATGGCGATGCTCGACAACCTCGGCGTCGAGCGCGACTCGATCTACTTCGATGACTTCGGGAGTTAGTGCCATGTTGCCAAACCGTCGCCACATCCTGGCCTGCGCCGGCGCCGTTGCGTGCGGCTGGTCGACTTCTGCCCGGGCCGACAAGACATCGACCTTCGGAGGGCGCGCCTTTGGCTCGTACTGGCGCCTCAGCACGCCAGCCAGCGACCCAGGCGTGCACCTGCGCGCACTTGTCGAGCGCGTGATCGAGTCGGTCGACCGCACGATGTCGCCCTACCGCGCCGACTCCGAGATCTCCCGCTTCAACGCCGACCGCTCGACCGGCTGGGTCGCCGTGACGCCGGCGACGCACGGCGTCGTGGCCGCCGCACTGTCGATGGCGCAGCGCTGCGGTGGCGCTTTCGACCCCACCGTGGGACCGCTCGTCGCACGCCTTGGCTTCGGTCCGATCAGAGGCCGCCGCAGCGGCGACCATCGGCAGCTCGCGCTCGCTGCCGGCATGATCCGCAAGCGCGATCCGGACCTGTCGCTCGACCTGTGCGGAATCGCCAAGGGCCATGCGCTGGACGGGATCGTCGCCGCCCTCGATGGCGCCGGCCTGGGCAGCTTCCTGTTCGAACTCGGCGGCGAGGTGTTCGCGCGCGGACGCCATCCATCGGGCCGGCCGTGGCAGGTGGCGATCGAGGATCCGCGCGCCGACGCGAGCGGGCTGGTGCATCTGGTCGCACTCGACGGTCGGGCGATCGCGACCTCGGGCAACAAGGTCAACGGCTACGACGTCGGCGGCCGCCGCTACGGCCACATCATCGACCCGCTGACGGGGTCGGGCATCGGCACCGATCTGCAGTCGGTGTCGGTGATGGCCGATCGGGCCCTGCTGGCCGACGGGCTGGCCACCGGCATGATGGCGATGGGGCTGGCGCGGGCGACTGCCTTTGCCCGCAACCAGGGTCTGGACACGCTGCTTCTGGTGCGCGACGGCAGGGATCTGAAATCGGTCACGACCGGGGACTTCGCGGCCCGGCTGCTGGCCTGACGGAGGGACGAGGACATGGCCACATTCATCCTCAGCTTGCTGATCATCCTGGCGTCGCTGGCCGGTCTCGGTGTCGGCGTTCTGCTCGGACGCTCCGCGCTGGCCGGGAGCTGTGGCGGCCTCGCCTGCAGCGCTTGCCGCAATGCCGGCAACACCGCCTGCGAGAAGATTCGCGAGGTCGCGCCATGAACGAAACCGCGACGGTCGCCGCGTTCATGGCCAGGGACCTGGTGACGTTCTCGCCCGAGCTGGAAATCAACCATGCGGTCGCGCGCCTGCTCGCGCGCAACATCTCGGGCGCGCCGGTCACCGACCAGGCCGGGGCGCTGGTGGGCATGATCACGGCCAAGGACTGCTTCAAGGCCGCGCTGCACGCCAGCTACTACCAGGGCTGGGGCGGCACGGTCGCCGACTACATGACCGCACCGGTGCAGACCATGGATGCCAGCCTGGACATCGTCACTGCGGCCGAGCGCTTCCTCGCCACATCGTTTCGCCGTTTCCCGGTTGTCGACGAGGGCCGCCTGGTCGGCATCGTCACGCGCCTGGATCTGCTGCGCGCATTCAATCGCCAATGGTGAAGTCGGTCTGCGACGGCGTGGCACAGCGCGGCCGGGCGCAGTTGCAACAATCAGACACGATCGCGGTCGGGGATCGAGCCGATAGGGACAAGCGCGATTGACAGTTCGCTGCGCTGGCCCGATGGTCAGGGTTCAGTTCCCGTTTTCATCGTGGTGCCACCCAGGGAAGCTCCGACATGACGACATTCTCGATGCTGGAGAACCGCTGCGTGTTCCGCCCCAGCTGGAAGCTGATGCAGCACGCCTACAACGACTATTCGACCGACCGTGCGCCGTGCAAGACGAGCATCGACGGTCATGCAGTCGAGAATCAGTGCGCCGTGCGCATGAGCATTGCGCTCGAGCGCTGCGGATTCAGTCTGGCTGGCTTCGGCTGCGTGCGTGACCACAACAACCCGCGGCGCGTGCACGACGGCCGGCGTTCATGTGAGGTCAACCTGCCCCATGTGCTGGCCGCGGAGGAACTGGCCCGTTACATCGACGCGGTGATCGGCTTCACGCAGGATCTGCGCGGAGCCGCGCTTCGAGGCGCACAGGCCGCGCTGGGTTCGCCCGGCATCATCTATTTCAACAACTGCTTCACCCGCAGCGGACAAGCGAGCCGGCGCGGCGACCACATCGACCTGTGGGACGGTTCCGAGACCTACAACCAGAAGCAGGGGGGCGCCTCGGGAGCCGAGGGCCGGGACACCCGCATGTTCGCCAACGCGGACCGGATCAAGTTCCTGCCGCTGACCTGAGGCAAAGGCGATTCCCGCTCAGCCAGTCTTGCATCCCTGTTCACATCACTCCCAGGAGGCAGCCATGTCAGACGAAATCGTCGAGAAGACCGAACTTGAAAAATCGCGTGACATCATCACCCAGCTCAAGGAAATGCAGCATTACTCGAAGACCAATATCGAGAAGCTGACGGCGTTCTGGTTGCAGCTCGATGACGAGTTGAAACAGAAGGAGGTGGCCACCAAGGTCGAAACGCTGCTGACGCACCAGAACACCTTCCACGAGGCGCTCGAGACGGCGATTGCAGACTACGAGGTCATCTGCGACGGCATGGAAAAGGACTGAGTCCCGCGGCGGCGCCGGCCGCGCCCTACTTCAAACCGACCGACGCGCGCGCGATGCCGTCGAGCAACGCCTCGACTTCCTTCAGCGCTGCCTTCGACGCCGGCGAACCATCGGGCCGCCACGGACGCCGGTAGGTGACATGCACCATGTCGGGCGCCTGCACGGTGGCGTAGACAGTGATCGAGTAGGGGCACATCGACGCGTTCGCCGGATCGGCCTCCATCATCTTGCGTGACAGCACCGCACTGCAAAAGACGAAGGCCTGCGCGTCGCCATAGAGCTTGCGCGTCGTGCCCAGATCCTTGCCGGTGCGCTCGAGCATGCTGTTGAGGAACGAGTGGTAGTCGATCACGAGACCCTGGCGTTCGATGGCCGTCTTCAGGTCGTCGCGCACGTCCTCGAACTTGGCCTTCTTTGAATACGACACGACCGGATGCGGGTCCGCGGCGAATGCGAATGCGCACCACGCGCTCAACAACAGGACGGCAAGTTTTCGTGTCATGGTCATCTCCTGGATATCGGAAGTGGGATTGCTCAGGACCCCGGCTTGACCATCGGCCAGCCGCGGCGCGCCCATTCGCTCATGCCGCCATCGACAAAGCGGACATGCGAATAGCCGCGTTCGCGCAGCGCGCGCAGCACGGCGCCGGAGCGGTTCTGGGTCCGGCAGATCAGCAGCACGAGCCGGTTCGGATCGGTCGGGATCTCGGCCATGCGAGCTGCGAGTTGGCGCATCGGCAGCAACTGGGCGCCTGCGGCCACGCCGGTGGCATGCTCGTCGGGCTCGCGGATGTCGATCAGCAGCGCGCGGCCGGCTTCGTGCTCTGCGCGCGCGTATTCCACGCTGACCGCACCGCTCTCGGCGTCGGCATCGCTGCAGCCGGCGACCGCCCACGCCAGGCCCGCGGCCGCGGCGCACAACAAGGTGCGGCGGCTGCCGGGTGCAGATGGGAGGGCTCGGGAGAACATGGTGGCTGATTCCTGATCGGTACTGAGCTTCGTCGCCACACCGGCGGCGAGTCGTCCAGACCATTCTGAACCGAGTCGTGCCGGCGGTCGTGAGCCTGGTCAAGCCGCCATTGATTCGGGCCGGCGCGCAAACGACGCCACCGCGCTGCAACAGGCACCGGGCAGCGACTACCATCTGGCGATTCACTTCACAGGGAGGCTTGCATGAGCTCGATTCCTTCGCGCCGACGCGGTCTGCTGGCCCTCGTCGCGGCTCTGATGCTGTGCGGCGCGGCCCAGGCCCAGGTGGTGCGCGTGGCCTCGAAGATCGACACCGAAGGTTCGCTGCTGGGCAACCTGATCGTCCAGGTGCTGGAGGCCGGTGGCATCAGGACCGAGAACCGGTCGCAGCTCGGCAACACCAAGATCGTGCGCGCTGCGCTGGTCGCTGGCGAGATCGATCTCTACCCCGAGTACACCGGCAACGGGGCGTTCTTCCACAGCGACGAGAAGAACCCGGCCTGGAAGCAGCTCGAGGCCGGCTACCAGCGCATCAAGGCGCTCGACGCCGAGAAGAACGCGCTGGTCTGGCTGCCGCCGGCACCCGCCAACAACACCTGGGCGATCGCGATACGCAAGGACCTGGCCAGCGCACACAAGCTGAAGTCGCTGACCGACTTTGGCCGCTGGGTCACGGGCGGGGGCACGGTCAAGCTGGCCGCATCGGCCGAGTTCGCCGAACGCCCGGATGCCCTGCCCGCGTTCCAGGCCGCCTACGGCTTCAAGCTGACCCGCGAGCAGTTGCTGCTGCTCGCCGGCGGTGACACCGCGGCGACGATCAAGGCCGCCGCGCAACAGACCTCCGGCGTCAACGCCGCGATGGCCTACGGCACCGACGGGCCGGTGGCCGCACTCGGCCTGCTGGTGCTCGAAGACCCCTTGGGCGTTCAGCCGGTGTACGCCCCGGCCGCCGTCGTGCGGGCCGAGGTGCTGAAGCGGCAGCCGAAGATCGCGACGCTGCTCGCACCGCTGTTCAAGACGCTGGACAGCGCGACCCTGCAGCGCCTGAACGCGCAGATCGCACTCGAAGGCCGCGACGCCAAGGCGGTCGCGGCGGGTCACCTGAAGGCCAAGGGCCTGATTCCGTGAACCCGGTGGCGGCCCTGGCGCAGCCGCACGGAGCACGCGTCGACATGGTTCGCAACCGCGTGCTGTTCGTGCTGGTGCTGGCCGCGCTGGCTGTCACGTTCGGGCTCCCATCGGTACTGCCGTTCATCAGCGTCGCACCGAACCGTCTGGTCTCGGGCACCGGCATGGCGCTGCAGGCGCTGACGGTCGACGGTGCGGCGTGGCTGTGGCTGCCGGCGCTGCTGCTGATGTCGGCCGCCTTCGTGCCGATGACGCGCGCAACGCATGCGGTCGTCGCGCTGGCCGGATCGCTGATGGCCGTCGGCCTGGCCTGGCTGGCCGGCCGTGAGGCGGCCGCGCAAGCGTCGGTGCTGTCCGGCATCGCGCGCACCTCGCTCAGCGGCGGCTTCTGGCTGCTGGCGTTGTTCAGCGGGTTGGCGGTGGCCGATGCCCTGCAGCGGCTCAACCTGCCGCTGGTCTGGCGCAGCCTGGCCCAGGCGGCCCTGGCGTTGCCGCTGCTGGCGCTGTTGATGTCGGGTGCACTCGACGAGCTGTCCTTGCTGAAGGAATATGCCAACCGACAGGACATCTTCAACGCGGCGGGTCTGCGCCACCTCCAGATCGTCGTGGCCACGCTGCTGCCGGCGATGCTGATCGGAATACCACTGGGCGTGGCGGCGGCGCGCCGCGAACGGATTGCAGGCCCGGCATTCGCCGTGCTGAACGTCATCCAGACCGTGCCGTCGATCGCCTTGTTCGCGTTGTTGATCGCGCCGCTGAGTGCGCTGGCAACGGCCCTGCCGGGCTGGGGCATCCGCGGCATCGGTCTGTTGCCGGCCGTGATCGCACTGACCCTGTATGCGCTGCTGCCGATCGTGCACGGCACGGCGTCCGGGCTGCGGCAGGTGCCGGCCGCCGCGATCGACGCGGCCATCGGCATGGGCATGACGGCGCGCCAGTTGTTCTGGCAGGTCGAGGCGCCACTGGCGCTGCCGGTGCTGCTGTCGGGACTGCGCGTGACCGCGGTGCAGATCATCGGCCTGGCCGTGGTGGCGGCACTGATCGGGGCCGGCGGTTTCGGCGCACTGGTGTTCCAGGGCCTGGCCAGCAGTGCAATCGACCTCGTGCTGCTCGGTGTCGTGCCGGTCGTGCTGTTCGCGCTGCTGGCCGATGCCGCATTGGCGCTGTTGAGCGCGGCCTTGCACCGACCCAGACCATGATCGAACTGCGTGCGGTCGGCAAGACCTTCGGCGCGACGCGCGCGGTGGACGATGTGTCGCTCACGATCGGGTCGGGTGAACTGCTGGTGCTGATCGGTGCCTCGGGCTCGGGCAAATCGACCCTGCTGAAGATGATCAACCGGCTGGTGGAGGTCGACAGCGGCTCGATCCTGTTCCACGACGCGCCGATTCGCGCCATCCGGCCCGAGGATCTGCGCCGCCGCATGGGCTATGCGATCCAGTCGATTGGCCTCTTTCCGCACTGGACCGTGGCACGCAACATCGCGACCGTGCCGGCGCTGCTGGGCTGGCCGGCGGCGCGTATCGCGGCGCGGGTCGACGAACTGCTGGCGCTGCTCGGGCTCGAGCCCGCGCAGTACCGCGACCGCCACCCCCATCAGCTCTCGGGCGGGCAGCAGCAGCGCGTCGGCGTGGCGCGCGCGCTCGCCGCCGACCCCGAAGTGCTGCTGATGGACGAACCGTTCGGAGCCCTCGACCCGCTCTCGCGCCAGTCGCTGCAACAGGCCTTGCTCCGGATCCACGAGGCGTCGGGCAAGACCATCGTGCTGGTCACGCACGACATCGACGAGGCCCTGCGCCTGGCCTCGCGCGTCGTGCTGCTCGACCATGGTCGCGTCGTGCAGGCTGGCACGCCTTGGCAGTTGCTGACCGCGCCCGCCAGCGATTTCGTGGCCGACTTCATCGGCCGCGATGGCCTGGGCCTGAAGCTGCTCGGCCTGCAGCGGGTGGCCGACCGCATGCGTGTCGGGGAACAGGCTCCCGGCGCCGCGCTGGCGGCCACGCTGAGCTTGCGCGATGCCTTGTCGGCCTTCGTCGTGCGCCACGCCGACGTCCTGCCGGTGGCTGACGCCGACGGCCGCCCGGTGGGGGCGCTTCACTTCGTCGATCTGTTGCGGCCTGGCACATGACGACCCTGAGGCGCCACAAGAGCCTGGTGCGTGATCCGCTGCCCTGGGCGCTTGCCGCCTTGCTGCTGCTGGCGGCTGGCATGCCGCATCTGAAGCCGCTGTTTGCCTCGGCCTTCCCGGCGCTCGATCGGCCGCTCTACGAACAGGACAGCTTCGTCGGCCTGTTGTCGGCCCATGTGGCGATCGTCGCGGCGTCGAGCGCGTTGTCGCTGGTCGTCGGCGTCGCGGCCGGAATCGTGGTCACGCGCCGGGCTGGCCGCGAGTTCCGGCCGCTGGTCGAGTCGCTGGTCGCGGTCGGCCAGACGATTCCACCGGTGGCCGTGCTGGCGATTGCCGTGCCGCTGATCGGTTTCGGTGCGCTGCCGGCGCTGATCGCGCTGGCCTTGTACGGGCTGCTGCCGATCGTGCGCGCCACGATCGCGGGGCTCGAGTCGGTGCCGCAGGGTGTGCTCGAGGCCGCGGATGGCGCCGGCATGTCCGGTTGGCAACGCCTGTGGCAGATCGAACTGCCGCTGGCACAACCGGTGCTGCTGGCGGGGGTGCGCAGCTCGGTGATCATCAACATCGGCACCGCGACTGTCGCGTCGACGGTGGGCGCGCGCACGCTCGGCTCGCCGATCATCGTCGGCCTGTCCGGCTTCAACACGGCCTATGTGATCCAGGGTGCGGTCCTGGTGGGCTTGCTCGCGATCGTGGTCGACCTCGCGTTCGAACGCGCCGGGCGCAGCCGCACAGGCTAGGCGGCCGGTTCACCGCGACGGCGGTTCGCTATGCTCGGGGCACCATGGACCAAAACGCACAACGCGCCGCAGAGTTCCTCATCGAACTCGCCCTCAGCTACGGGACGAGCATTCTTGGGGCGATCCTCACCCTGATCGTCGGCTATCTGATCGCAGGATGGGCCGCGCGCCTGACCACGCGCGCCATGCGCAAGGCGGACCACATCGACAAGGTGTTCCACCCGCTACCCGGCCGGGTGGTGCGCGTCGCCATCCTGATCGTCACGCTGATCGCGGTGCTGAACCGGTTCGGCGTCCAGACCACCAGCCTGATCGCCGTGATGGGTGCCGCGGGCCTGGCCATCGGCCTGGCGCTGCAAGGCACGCTGAGCAACGTCGCATCGGGCGTGATGATCCTGATGTTCAGGCCGTTTCGCATCGGCGACGCGGTCAAGGTGGACGGCGACGTGTACGTGATCGACAACGTCGGCTTCTTCATCTGCAAGGCGCACTTGCCTGACGGTCCCATCGCGTATCTGCCCAACTCGAAGATCTGGGGTCAGACGATCGTGAATCTGTCTGTCACCGACAAGGACCGGCGCCGCATCGACGAGGTCTATGGCATCGGCTACGGCGACGACATCGGGGCGGCTGTGGCCATCCTGGGCGGCGTCGCTGCCGCTGAAGCGCGGGTGCTGAAGGATCCGGCGCCGCTGATCAAGGTCGAGTCCCTGGGCGACAGCTCGGTGAACATCCTGTTCCGCGTGTGGACGGCGCGCACCGACTGGTGGGACACCAAGCTCGATCTGTTGCGCCAGTGCAAGGAGGCACTCGACAAGGCCGGAATCAGCATTCCGTTCCCGCAGCGCGATGTGCACATGATCGAAGGAACGGTCGACACGCCGAAGTAGCTGCGACCTGCACGACAGGCGGGTTGTGCAGAGCCTGCCTGGTGGACTCAGAAGCTCTGGCGGGCCAGCACGCGCAGACGCCCGTCGGCCAGCGGGTGGGGCCGGACCAGCAGGACCTCGCCCATGGCGGTGAAGCTGCCGGTGAGCGCGCTGATGTTGACCTGGTGCGTCACCAGCACCCAGTTGCGCGGCGCCTTGAGTTCCTGCAGTCCTTTCAGCACCTCGCGCGTCTGTCGCTCGCTTCCGCCTTGCTGAAAGAAGGAGTTGATCGGCGGCCACACGCTGTGTCGGCCGAAGGCCAGCTCGGCCGTGTCCCTGCAGCGGCACCAGGCGCTGGAACGCACCTCGTCGGGCCGCAGGCCTTCGCGCTGAAAGGCCTCGGCCACGCGCCTGGCCTGCGCGCGGCCAGCGTCACTCAGATTGCGCTGGGTGCTGCAGTCGCCGATGCGGAAGTCCGGCGGGTCGCCAACACCCGGCTCGGTCTGCGCATGGCGCATCAGCAGCACGTTGCCACCCTGGCGCAACAGGGTCCAGAATTCGGCACTGACCGGTATGCCCTGGGCGCACAGCCAGCTGGGCGCACCCAGCGCCAGCCCCAACACAGTGGAGCTGAAGTGGCGGCGTGACGGCTGAGGCATGGTCATGTCCAAGAGGTGTTGAACGCAAGGCGCGGTCTCGGCCGCGCACGTCGGCGACGGGCTGCTCTGCCAAGTCGGGGCGGTCCGGGCAGGCGAGCACGCGCGGGGCTGCGGCATCGGGGAGTGTGAGCTGGTCCGGGCGCTGGAGTTCCACGAAGCGCTGGCAGCCGGGAAGTGCGGCCAGTTCGGCCGCGCGCAGCTCAGTCCGTATGTCGGTGTCGATCGACCCGGGCACCCCCGGCACCTGCCCGGCGGCGCCGTCTTTTCGTGACCAGGGGAGCACAGCAGCCAATGCAGCGCGACGGCATCTCGCAAGACCGAATCAGGACACCTCTTGGTCGTGTCCCAGCGCATGGTGCAAGCCCAAAGTCTGGAGAGAGCCGAGATGCGGGTTGCTCAGCGAGCCACTGCGGCCTGCCGCTGCGAGAACTCGTACTCCAGCGTCCAAATCGTTCCGCGCCGGCAGGCCCTCAAGTTCGCGTTGGTCGTAACGGCCTGAGTGGGTCGCCGCCCGCGCCCCCGCCGGCTGTTCATGCAGCGCCAGCGTGGCCTTGGACCAACTGGATGACCCGATCGCACTCAGCGCGGCCCAGCCACCGAACAACAGCAGAGCAAGAGCAGCCAACCCGAGCATCCGGGACACGATGGACCTCCTCACCTTCACGATCAACCCGACTGCAAAAGCCCCATCACTAACCGACCCCGTCCTGCACTCCGCGCCGCAACGCCGGCTTGGCCGCAGGGTCCGAAAGACGACCGTAGGGTGCGCGCCCGGACCGCAGCGACCAAGGCCGTGCCAAGGTCAACGTCTTCATGATCTGCGCTCCGAGGTGGACGACTCAGGCGATGGCGATGCCACCGGGATCAAGGGCAAGAACGAGCGCAATCCAGTGCTGCTCTACCTTCATGGCGGCGTGCCTGACTACTTCCTCACACAACGATATCCAACGGGTCTGGACGAGATCTTCACCGTGGTCTGGTGGGAACAGCGCGGTTCAGGGCTTTCATACAGTGCAGACGTCCCTCCGCAGACTGTGAACCCGGAGCAACTGGTGTCTGACGCGCTGGAGCTGACGATCTACCTTCGCAAGCGATTTGGCCAAGACAAGATCTACCTGATGGGCCGCTCAGGCGGCACCTTCATCGGCATTCAGGTGGCGGCACGCGCGCCGCAGATGTACCACGCGTACATCGCAGTGGCACAGATCACGAATCAGCTCGAGTCCGAGCGGCTGGCGCGCAACTACATGCTTCAGCGCTTCGAGCACGAAGGCAATACCAGGATGGCGCGCCGACTCGAAGCGGGGCCAATCGGCGACAAGGTTCCACTACCGGATTCGTACCTCAAGATCCGTGACGCGGCGATGCACGAATTGGGCATCGGCACGACCCACGGCATGCGGTCGGTCGTCACCGGGTTGTTGCTGCCCTCGCTGCTGAACCGCGAATACACAGTGAGCGAGAAGGTCACCTTGTGGCGCGGCAAGCTCTTCTCTGGCAGCCGCCTGTGGAACACACAACTCTCTACTGACCTGACCCAGAAGGTGACGCGGCTCGAACTGCCTGTCTACTTCTTGCACGGCGTGTACGACTACACCGTTTCTTACCCGCTGGCCAAGTCCTACTTTGAACGGTTGGAGGCGCCAGTGAAGGGTTTCTACACGTTCGAGCATTCGGCCCACAGCCCATTCTTCGAAGAACCGGAGAAGACGTGCGAGATCATGCGGGCTGACGTTTTGGCAGGATCGAAGGGCCTGGCCGATCCAGACTAGGCCCCCACTTCGCAGCCGTGGCGCGGCACAGTGGGGATCAAGGTCGCTCGTGCTATCTCATGGCGTGAGCGTGCGCTCGATCAGCGCCGCGACCTCGGCCTGCACCTCGGCGTCGTGGCCGACGAGCAGATGACCGCCATCGTCGAAGCCGACGAACTTCGCGCCGGTGATGCCGCCGGCGGTGTACTGCGCTGCGGCGAATGTGCCGAACCCGTCGTCACGTGCGCTGACCACCAATGTCGGCGCACGGACGCGCTCCAACGGATACGGCCCGAGGCTCTTGCCGAGCCGGGTGTCGTCGCGCAGGCCGGCAGCGCGGCGAGAAACCGGCAGGATGCGCTCGATCAGTTCGTCGACGCGTGCACGCTCGGCCGCAGGGGCGGCGGCGACCTGTTCCGGCGGTGTCGCCAGCACGTGGCGCAGGACCTGATCGCGCGCTGCGTGTTGCCCAGCCCAGAACAGGAAGTCCGAGCCCAGAAGGCGCAGCAGCCATTCGTCCTTGCGATCGGACACAGGCGGCGCGGAATCGGCCACGGCGCCCGGCTTATAGGCAATCGGAACGACAAGCACCAGTGCGGCGACGCGGTCCGGGTGGCGAATGGCCGTTTGCAGCGCCGACGGGCCACCCGCCGACACACCCATCACGGCGGCCCGGGTGATGCCCAGTGCGTCGAGCAAGCACACATGCGCATCGGCCTGTGCCTGCGGCGATGCGTCAGCCGGCCGCGGCGTGCGCAGGTAGCCGAAGCGCGACATCGCGATCACGCGCACGCCCTGCTCCAGCAGCGGCCGCGCCCAGGCCATGCCCTGGTCATGACCGCCACCGCTGCCGTGGATCATCAGCAGCGGACGACCGTGCCCTGCATCCTGGATCTCGATCGGGCCGCATCGGGTGGCCACCACCACACTGCCTTGTGCTGCCCGCTCGACCGCCAGCGCGACGTCACGCTCGAAGCGCGACTGAATCCACCACGCGGCCATCAGTCCAAGCGCCACGACAGCGATTACAGCCATCCGAGTTCGCGTCATCTGGGCTCCTCTGGTTTGCGGCGACGGCGCTGCAGCCACAGGCTGCAGCGCAGCACCACGGGCTGGCACAACAGAATGAGCGCCGTGGCAAGCACGAGCGCGAAGTCGGGTGCGAAGGCAGTGAGGATCCTTGCACTCAGACCCACGAGTGGCAGGGCGACGATCATGGCGACGGCGAGCAGAGCCAGTCCAGACGCCCACGCGCCACCCCGCGCCCGCGACGCACGCCACGCCATGAAAGCAAGCGCGACCAACACCAGCGCGGAGGCAACGTTGAACGACAGGTAGGCGCGGCGCAGGCTCGGGCCCTGCGGCACCGGCTGACCGCGCAGCAGATTCACCACGCCAATCGGCAACCGGCTGATCACCGCGTTCACCGCACCGAATGGAAGTTCACTGTTGGCGTTGATCAGCACGACGACGGCCTGCTGCGTGTCGGGCAGCAGCACCATCCAGGCGGCAAACGACGCCAGGTTGCCGAGGTGCCAGCGCGCGTCGGCGGCGGCACCAAAGGGGCCGACAAACCAGCCCTCGCCATAGCGGAATCGGAAATCGGCTGACAACAGCGTCGAACCTGCGGGCGGTGTCGCGGGCGCAAGCAGTTCTGTCACACCCGGCTCAGAGACCAGTCGGCCCGCGGGTGCGGCGCCACCGGCCAGCAGCATCTGCAGATAGCGCGCCATGTCGCCGGCGCTGGCCACCAGGCTGCCGGTCGGTGCGAAACCCGGCAGCAGGCTCACATCCTGTGCCACCGGCACGCCGAACCACATACGGTGCAGAGTCGTCATGCCGGCTCGACGCGCCGCGTCATGGTCGGTGTAGCTATGTGTCATCGCCAGCGGCTGCAGCACCTGGTCCTGCATCAGGTCTTGCCACGAGCGGCCCGTCACGGCTTGCAGCACCGCGCCGAGCAAGACGAAGTTGAGATTGCTGTACTCGAAGCTTGCGCCCACCGGCCGGTTGAGCGACGCCGTGCCGAGCCCACGCGCCAGTTCCTCGACGCTGGCTTGGCTGCCGCTCAGCAACGGCGCGATACCGTCAGCGCGCGAGAACCCGCTGGTCTGGTTGAGCAGGTGGCGCAACGTGATGCGCGCCGAGGCGTCGACATCGGCGACGCGGAACCAGGGCAGAACGCGTTGCACCGGCGCGTCCGCGTCGAGTTGCCCGGCATCGATCGCTTGGCGCACGAGCAAGGCGGTGAACGACTTGGTCAACGAGCCGATCGGGAACGGCGTGTCGGCGCTGATCGCCGCGCCACGCCCGTCGTGACCGAAACCACGCACGTGGGGCTGACGTCCGGTCTGCAGCACGGCGATGGCCACCCCCGGCAGACCCGACGCCCTGGCTTCTTCAGCGACGAAGGCGTCGATGCGCGCCGTCAATGCCGTGTCGAGCGGCGGCAGGCTCGGTTGTGCTGACACCGCTGCGGTGAGCGCAACGAACACGGCAGCGACCAGGCCTCTAGGCACGGCGGGCCCCAACCGATTCAGAGCTGCTCCTATCCGGCAACACGTCGGTCGCGCCGGTGCGTCGGTCGAACATGGATCGACGGTTCCACACCACCACACCCGCAGCCACCAGCGCGAACAGCACGCTGTCCCAGGGCTGCGCGTCGGGCCACGCCGGGCCGTTGACCTGGAAGTGGAACAGCGCCGCCACCAGCAGGCTGCCGCCCGACGCGTTGAACATCGGCGTCAAGATGAGCGACAACGCCACGCAGCCCAGGAAGAACCCCGGCAGCGACCAATGGCTCTGTGGCGTGCCGGAAAGGAAAAACGCGGGCACATGCCACAGCGCCCAGATCACGCCCAGCCACAGACCGGCCCAGAACGGCACCAGCCGGCGCTGCATCAGCGGCAACGCCAGACCCCGCCAGCCGAATTCCTCGACCGGGCCGATTAACAAGGTCGTCACCAGAGCCGGCAGCACCGCCGTCCAGGGCGAGAACGGAAACGGCTGACCCAGGGTCCCCTTGAGTGCCGCGCCGGCGTAGAAGACAACCGGGACCCCGATGACGAGCAGCGCCCACCACGGCCAAGCCATGCGCCACAAGGCAAGCCGCTGCGCAAACCGGCCCAGCCCCCGCACGCCATGGTGCCGCCAAACCAGGAGCACCGCGGCGATCGCTGGCGCATAGACGGCCAGGATGAACAGCGGGTTCCTGTAGCCCATGGGGCCAAACCAGGCCTCGGCTTGATCCGTGAAGGCCAGGAACAGCGCCAGAATGCCCCAGGACAGCCCGAAGGCAAGGCCAAAGAACGTGATCAGAACGCGTGGAGTCATGGGGAAGCGCCAGGGTCGGACGACGATGCGGTCAACGGGTTGCCGACTCGCAGCGTGGGTGATCCTGTTCGCCTGCAGCGCCTGCACCCATGCCCCGCAGGCGCCCGCCGTGGCGCCGGCCGCGCTGGCGCAGGCCCTCGAAGACCTGGTTGACCAGACCGCCGCGTCCTCTGCGCCGGATGCGGTAGTGCTGCTGCATGTGCAGGCCCCGCGCTGGCACCTGAATTGGTCCGGTGCGGCTGGCGGCACGGTCGATGCGACGACAACGACCGGTGACACCGGCCCGACCTTGCGCATCGCCAGCAACACCAAGACCTTCGTGGCCGCTGCGGTGTTGCGCCTGGTCGAAGACGGCCGCCTGGATCTGGACGCACCGGTTGAGGCGCATCTGAAGTCAGCGACGGTCGACGCACTGCATGCAGCCGGCTACGACGTGCCGGCCATCAGCGCGCGCATGCTGCTGCAGCACACCAGCGGCCTGCGGGACTTCGCCACCCAACAAGTCTATTTCGATCGCATTGCGGCCCAGCCCTCGCACCGATGGACGCGCGGCGAACAACTGGCGCTGGCGCTGCGCGACGGCCCACCGTTGTCCGCGCCCGGCGCAGCCTTCCACTACAGCGACACGGGCTACATCCTGCTGGGGGAACTGCTCGAACAGATCGCCGGTCCGTCGATGGCGCAGACTGTCCGCCTGCTGCTGGACTACCGCCGCCTGGGCTTGGCGCACACCTGGTTCGAAACGCTCGAGCCAGTGCCGGCGGGCGCACCGGGTCGGGCCGTGCAGTGGTTCGATGGCGTCGATGCTGCGAGCTTCGACGCGTCGATCGATCTCTACGGAGGCGGCGGGCTCGTGTCCACGCTGGCGGATCTGGGGCGCTTCTATCGCGCGCTGGTTCGCGGCGTCGTGTTCGGTCGACCGCAGACCGCTCAGGCCATGCTGGTGATGTCGCCACAGAGCATTGCCGCGGGTGGCACGGCGTACGGCATGGGCATATCCCGGCTCGATCACGCGGGCGTGGCCTGCTATGGCCATGGCGGATTCTGGGGAACCGACGCCTGGCATTGCCCCACGATCGACCTCACGGTGGCCGCTGCAGTGACCCACACGGCGTCGCGTGCGAACCTGAGGGCGATGACGCTCGAGGCACTCCGCCTCGTCGTGCTTGCCGACCCCACCGGAATTGAACTAGCCCGCCGCAAGGGCATAGATTGATGCCGTGCTGGTTTCTACAGGCCGATGTTCGCTCCGTGCTCGCCGCGTGGCTTGTGGTTGATCAAAGACTGGGCTTCGCGACATTTGGCAGATGCTAGGAAACGGATGCCAAGACTCGGCATCGCCAATACGGTTCCGAAATCAAGTAACTGTGTCGGCAGTGCCTTGATACCCCACCGTCGCTCGGTGCTTCAACTGTGGCGATCGCCGCGCAGTCCGCTGTTCGCCGACCACTTTCGCAGGCGGCTGACTCGGCGGCACCGCGGCGATCGGCCAGCGCTCTCAACCGGGACATGACCGCTCTTCGTGCGGCCTTGAATCTCGCGCTGGAGATCGGCCACGCCACGTCCGACCGCGCCTGGCGCACGAAGCTGCGTCCAGTGAAAGACGCCGATGGGCGGCGCATGATCTATCTGGACGCTGAGCAGCGTCGGGCGTTGATTGCCCATGCGCCTGCAGACCTTGCGGACTTCTTGCGCGCACTGGCCCAGTTGCCCCTTTGGCCAGGGGCCATGGCAGCGCTGACGGTGTCCGCATTCGATGTGCGTCTTGCGACGCTGACGATCGGCAAGGACAAGGCAGGTGGCGATCGGACCATTGGTCTGCCGCAGGGGACAGCAGATTTTCTCGCCGAGCGGTGCCAGGGCAGACCCTCCGGTGAGCCGCTGCTGCTACGTGCAAACGGGGAGGCCTGGAACAAGGACGCCTGGAAGAAGCCGTTGAAGCAGGCGGCGCGCGACGCCGGATTGCCCGAGGGCACGGTGGCCTATGCGCTGCGCCACTCCGCCATTACCGATCTCATCGCCCTGCACAAGCTTGACACGATGACCGTGGCGCAGTTGGCTGGCACCAGCCTGCTGATGATCGAAAAGAACTACGGGCATCTCTTGCGTGAGCACGCGAGGTCGGCGCTGGCCGGTCTGGTGCTGTGACTCGCCGCCAGGGCAGAGTCTGGAGCGTTGCCCGTTTGAAAGCGTACGATTGACAACTGTTGTCACAAACGCAAGAATGACTTCATGAGCCGCCACACCATGAGTTTTGCGTTGCCGGAGTCGATGCGCGTTTACATCGATGATCGCGTGAGTGCCGGCCAATACGGCAACACGAGCGAGTACATTCGCGACCTGGTTCGCCGGGATCAGGAGGCGCAAGCCCGGAAGCGCCTGCGTGACCTGATCGAAGAAGGCTTGGCCTCCGGACCGGGACGTCGCCGGACCAAGGCTGACGAGAACAAATTGCTGGCCATTGCCCGCGGCAAGATCGATTGAAGCCTGCCCTCCTTCGGCCGCAGGCGCTTCGCGACCAGCAGGCTGAGATCCGCTACTACCGCGAGCAAGGCGGAGCCCGCTTGGCGGTGAGCTTGGTCAAGGCCACCAATGCAGCGCTCGATCAAATTGAACTCGAACCGGGTGTGGGCTCGCCCACCTTGGGAAAGGCGCTGGAGGTTCCGGGCCTGCGAACGTGGCGAGTGGCCAAGTTTCCGCTGCTCTGGTGTTACTTCGAACGTCGGGACCATCTGGACGTCGTGCGGTTGCTTGGCGAGCGGCAGGATCTGGCGTCGATCCTGGGCCAGGAGTTCATCGATCGCTGAGCGTCGACCAACTCGCCCAGCTCGGTCAACGGCAGCCGAGCGATATCGCCCTCCCGGCACGGTCCCAACGCCCAGTGCGCCGGCGCGACACGACTCGCGACCCTCGCTGATCACTTCCAAGCATCCGAGGCATGCACATGCTGACAACAAGATGCCTGTTGGTAGCGGTGAAACAATCCGATGCCAGCGTCGGCTTGATACTGTTATGCGCAGCCCTCAGTTATGAGCAGTTGTCCGGGTTGATCGGCCAAGAGCCGGCCTCTTCAGAGGGAGTAGGTGGTGCCGCGCCGCGATTGAGCTGGACATAAGCCTGGCTTCGGCGCATGGCTGGTGATCTCACAACTGGAGATCACCATGGTTTCGATCCATTCGCTGCACCCGATGGCCAGGGCTTGGTTGCTTGATGGCCCGCTGTCGCCCTACGTTGATGCGTTCGAGGCGGCGCTGCAGCGCGGCCAGTACGCCGAGACCACCGCGGCGACGTACCTGCGCGGGTTGGCGCACTTCGCCAACTGGATGTCGCGGTGTCAGCTGGCTGCCGATCAGATCGATGAAGCGCTCGTCGAGCAGTTCTTGCAGTCGCACTTGCCGCGATGCGATTGCCACACCACGGCACTTCGCGCCCATGGCGACCTGAGCGCCAGCCTGACGCACCTGCTGGCGTTGCTGCGCGAACAAGGCGTCATCTTGGAGCTGCCCGGACCCAGCGGCCCCGTCGCCGAGGAACTGCGCCGGTACAACGTGCACATGCGCGACGCCCGCGGCTTGGGAGTTGGCACGCGTGCGGGTCGACTGGCGATCGTGAGCAGGCTGCTGCTGTGCAAGTTCGCCGGCAGTGCCATCGTCATCGGCGAGTTGCAACCCGAGGACGTTCGCGGCTTCATTGCAACCGAGCTGACGCGGGTGAACAGCGTGTCACATGCCAGTGCGCTGGCCGCTGCACTTCGGGCCTACTTCCGCTACCGCGCAACCTGCGGAGATGCCTTGCATGCCTTGCTCGGCGTCATCTCATCGCCGGCGCGATGGAGCCTGGCTTCGCTGCCGCGCGCCCTCTCGACCGAGGAGGTGCAACGGCTGCTGGCAGGTTGCGAGGCCCGACCAACGCCACTGCGCTTGCTGGCGATGGTGCATCTGGCGCTGGATCTTGGGCTGCGCGTGGGCGAGATCGCCAGGCTGCGGGTGGACGACTTCGATTGGCGCGCCGGCACCGTGACCTTGAAGGGCACGAAGTCCAAGCGCCAGGATGTACTGCCGCTGCCCGCGGCCACCGGACAAGCGCTGGCCGCGTACGTGATGCATGAGCGACCAGCGACCACGCAACCAAGCCTGTTCGTTCGGCGGCTGGCCCCGCACGACCGGCCCATCGGTGTGGACGCAGTGCGCAGCGCCATCGCAGATGCCCTGCAGCATGCCGGCATCGCCCGCGCCTGCCACTCTTTGCGTCACACCCTGGCGTGCCGCCTGGTCAACAACGGCAGCTCGATCAAGGAGGTTGCCGACGTGCTTCGGCATCGCTCCATGAACACTTCGCTGATCTACGCCAAGCTCGATGTGCAAGCGCTGGCCGAGGTGGCCCTGCCTTGGCCTGGGAGCGCGTCATGAGCGCCCCGGCAGACTTGGGCAGCGACCTTGCCTCCAGGGTGCAACAGTTCCTGGATGAGCGGCGTCGGCTGGGGTTCACGATGCGCTTGCCCGCGCACGCCTTGCCCAGCTTTGCACGCTTCGTTGCCGACGCCGGCCAGACGGGGCCGCTGACGGTCGACTTGATGGCGCAGTGGGCCCGTCAAGTCCAGTCGAGGCACCTGGTGGACGGCGTGCCCGACAACGCCACGGCAGCGCGCAGATTGGGGAGGCTGCGACCGTTCATGCGCTGGCTGCAGCAGTTCGAGCCGGACACCGAGGTTCCGGACGACGCCTGCTTCGGAGCACTCCCCGGTCGGTTGTCGCCACACATCTACAGCGAGGCCGAGATCGTGGCGCTGCTCGCAGCAGCACGTCAACTCGAACCCTCGGATGGCCTGCGTGCCGCCACCTATGCGACGCTGTTCGGACTGATCGCCTCGACCGGGTTGCGCATCTCGGAGGCACTCAACCTGAACGACCTCGATGTGGATCTGGGTGGCGGTGTCGTGACTGTGCGCCAGACCAAGTTCGGGAAGTCCCGCCAGGTGCCCTTGCACCCGAGCACCATTGGCCCGCTGGCGACCTACCGGGCCCTGCGCCGCCAGCATGTGCGCCCGACCCCAGGCTCGACCTTCTTCGTCAGTTCGCGAGGCAAGCGCCGGGGCGAGCCGCTGGGCGACCGCCAGGTTCACCGGGTGTTCACGCAGTTGCGCGAGTTGCTGGGGTGGGTCAATCGCGGAGGGCATGGGAACCCTCGGGTGCACGACCTGCGCCACAGCTTCGCCGTGAGGCGCTTGATCTTGTGGCATCAGCAGGGAGCAGAGCTTGACCAGCGGATGTTGGCGTTGTCCACGTACATGGGGCACGTCAACATCTCCAACACCTATTGGTACCTCAGTGCCGTACCGCAGCTGATGGCGCTGGCCGGTGCACGGTTCGAGCACTTCGCCGATCTCGGGGCCTGCGACTATGAGTAAGCTCAACGAAGCCAAGCAGCCCCCGCCGAGCTTTGCGGCGCTGGTGCAGTCCTTCTTCGCCGAGCACCTCACGCAGCAGCGTGCCCTCAGCGCGCGCACCGTGGCGGCCTACCGAGATGCCTTCGTGCTGTTCCTAGAGTTCGCCCAGACGCGACTGCACAAGGCGCCGACGGCCATGCAGCTCGCGGATGTGACGCCCGCGCTCATCCTGGCCTTCCTCGACCATCTGGAGAAGGACCGGCACAACTCGGTTCGCAGCCGCAATGCCCGGCTGGCCGCGCTGCGAACGTTCCTGAAGTTCGCAGCGCGCAGGGACGTGACGGCACTGCACATCGTTGAGCAAGCACTGGGCGTGCCGATGAAGCGCTTCGAGCGGCCGATGCTCGGGTTCCTGACGCGCGAGGAGATGCTGGCGGTGATCGGAACTCCTGCGGCAGGCTGGATCAGTCGGCGCGATGTCCTGCTGCTGGCCCTCATGTACAACACCGGCGCTCGCGTGTCGGAGGTGATCGGCGTCAAGGTGGCCGATGTCGTGCTCGCCCCGGCCGCCTGCGTGCACCTGCATGGCAAGGGGCGCAAGCAGCGCTCGGTGCCGTTGTGGCGCTCGACGGTGAAGGTGCTGCGTGCCTGGCTGCGGCTGAACCCTGACCTGGGGCCGACGTCGGCACTACTACCCAATCGAGGTGGTCAGCCGATGACCCGCTCCAACGTGACGCAGCGCCTGGCCTTGGCCGTGCAGGCCGCGGCGCGCACGATGCCCAGCTTGGCCGGCCGCGCCATCTCTCCCCACACCCTGCGGCACTCGACCGCCATGCACTTGCTGCAATCCGGCGTGGACATCACCGTGATCGCCCTGTGGCTGGGCCACGAGAGCCCGACGACGACCCACCAGTACGTCGAGGCCGATCTGGCCATGAAGCAGAAGGCGCTGTCCCGGCTTCAGGATCCCAACGTCGTGGCACGCCGCTTCCGAGCGGACGACACGCTGCTGGACTTCCTCAAGAACTTGTGACTATGCGAAGTACGCGGCAGCGGCGGCGAGGCCTCGTTCCCTGGTGACGCGGCTGCTGCCTCTACCCGACCTGTGCATAACCGAGGGCTGC
>CAVPNN010000004.1:0-40254 GCA_963706655.1 uncultured beta proteobacterium | reverse complement strand
GTTATGTGTTGCTTGGTTGCATCTACGTATTGCTCTCCAGCAGTTGCGTCAGCTGGCGATGCACGGTGGCCTTGGGCAGGCCCAGGGCCTGCACCAGGTCGGCCAGGGACAGCGGCCGGCCTTCATGTGCCAGCGTCGACAACAGACGCAGGCTGCGCTCGGCGGCCGAACCGGAGTGCGCCTCGTCGGCCGGAGATCGGGGCGTTCGCATCAGGGAAAACTCCAATAACGGAACACAACGTTCCGAAAATCATTCGTCTAGTATCGGTGCAACGGAACATTTTGTTCCGAAACAAGCGCCCGGCACCATCACCTGGTCCGGCAAGCAGGATCCCGACTTTCATGGCCGAGGCTTACGACTACATCGTGATCGGCGCCGGCTCGGCAGGCGCGGTGCTCGCCAGCCGCTTGAGCGAAGATCCCGACACGCGTGTGCTGCTGCTCGAAGCCGGGCCTGCCGACCGATCGTTCTGGATCCACCTGCCGATCGGCTACGGCAAGACGATGTGGAGCACCACCTACAACTGGTGCTTCCACACCGACCCCGACCCGAACATGAACGGGCGGCGCATCTACTGGCCACGCGGCAAGACCCTGGGCGGCTCGAGCTCGATCAACGGCCTGATCTATATCCGCGGCCAGCGCGAGGACTACGACGCCTGGGCGGCGCTGGGCAACCCCGGCTGGAGCTTCGACGAGGTGCTGCCCTACTTCGTCAAGTCCGAACACAACCAGCGCGGTGCCAGCGCCTTCCATGGCAGCGGCGGGCCGTTGCGCGTGTCCGACATCGGTGCCAAGGACCCGCTGATCGAGGCCTTCATCGGCGGCGCGCAGCATCAAGGGCGTGCCGCGCACCGAGGACTTCAACGGCGCGACGCAGGAAGGTGCCGGCTACTACCAGCTCACGACCTGGAAGGGCTGGCGCTGGAGCACCGCCACGGGCTACCTGAAGCCGGCGAAGTCGCGGCCCAACCTCGACATCCAGACCGGGGCGCAGGCCACGCGCATCGCCTTGCATCAGGGCCGGGCCGTCGGCGTGCACTACCGCCAGGGTGGCGTCGACAAGCAGGCCCATTGCCGCGGCGAGGTGCTGCTCAGTGCCGGCGCGATCCAGTCGCCGCAACTGCTGCAGCTCTCGGGCATCGGCCCGGCGGCACTGCTGCAGGCCCGCGGCGTGGCGGTGCAGCATGACCTGCCCGGCGTCGGCGAGAACCTGCAGGATCATCTGCAGATCCGCCTGATTTTCGAGTGCGCCAGACCCACCACCAATGACGATCTGAACTCCTGGATCGGCCAGGCGCGCCTGGGCCTGCAATGGCTGCTGTACCGCAGCGGGCCGCTGGCCGTGGGCATCAACCAGGGCGGCTGCTTCATGCGCGCCCTGCCGACGAATCAAAAAGCCCGACATCCAGTTCCACGTCGCCACGCTTGTCGGCCGACATGGCCGGCGGCAAGGTGCACCCGTTCTCGGGCATGACGATGTCGATCTGCCAGCTGCGGCCCGAATCGCGCGGGCATATCCGCATCCGCTCGACCGACCCCTTCGAGCCGCCGGAGATGCAGCCCAACTACCTGGCCACCGAGCTTGACCGGCGCACCGCCGTGGCCGGGCTGAAGGCTGCGCGCGCGATTGCCGCGGCGCCGGCGATGCGACCCTTCATCAAGCGCGAGGTCAAGCCCGGGCCCGATGCCGCCGACGACGCCGCGCTGCTCGAGTTCTGCCGCAACAACGGCGCCACCATCTTCCACCCGACCGGCACCTGCGCGATGGGCCCCGACCCGGCCGCGGGCGCCGTGGTCGACGCGCGACTGCGCGTGCACGGCCTGCGCGGCCTGCGCGTGATCGACTGCTCGGCGATGCCGACCCTGGTCTCGGGCAATACCAATGCACCGGCGGTGATGATGGCCGAGAAGGCCGTCGACATGATCCGGGAGGACACCCGCAAGATCTGAACCTTCCTCGTGCCGCACCGGGGCCGGGGTCGGCCCGGTGTCCCCGCGCACACCGCGACCGGCCCCGCACTCGATACGATTTCCGACGACAGGAGACAGACATGGCACAGCGCACTCCCCTCGACCGCCGCGGCTTCATGAAGATCGCCGGCACCTACGGCCTGAGCTCCACCGCCTTTGCGGTGGGTGGCATGGTCGGCCCGCTGACGCTGGAAGGCGTGGGCAAGGCGGCGGCGCAGACCGCCGCCGCGCGCAGCGGCACACCGCTGATGACGCTGAAGTTCGGCGCCTCTGGTTTCAACGAAGCCAACCTGAAGATCCAGGAATCGGGCCAGCTCTGGTTCGCGCAGGAACTCGAGAAACGCAGCGACGGCGCGCTGAAGATCGAATTCATCGGCAGCAACGCGATCTGCAACCAGCTCGACTGCGTGAAGAAGACGCAGCAGGGCATCGTCGATCTGTACACCGCCAGCACGCAGAACTCGGCCGGTTCGGCGCCGTACTACAACGTGCTCGACTTCGCCTACATGTTCCCCACGCGGGCATCGCAGCACTACTTCCTGTACTCGAAGAACAGCGAGAAGCTGCTGCGCGAGCCGCTGCGCAAGCTGCACAACATCCAGTTCCTCTACAGCCACTGCGAGCTGCGCGGCATCATGCTGGGCAAGAAGTTCCAGGACAAACCGCTGATCACGAGCGTGGACCAGCTCGCCGGCACCAAGAACCGCGTCACCGGCACCCAGCTCGGCCGCATCGCGATGACCCTGATGCAGCTCGGCCCGGTGCCCATCGCCTGGGAAGAGACACTGGACGGCCTGAAGCAGGGCCTGATCGACGGTGCCGAGACCTGGATGGGTGCGGCCGCCTACGCCAACATGTCGCCGGTGCTGTCGCAGGCCGTTGACCTGCGCTTCTTCTGCGGCACCGAGCACACGGCGATGAACTACGCCACCTTCAAGAAACTGCCGGCCAAGCTGCAGGACACGGTGATGGAGACCGCCTTTGCCGCCCAGCAGTACACGCAGAAGAACCAGGAGCGCGCGCTGATCGACGTGGTCGGCGCCGTGCCGAATCCGAAGCCCGATACCCTGTTCGCGAAGAACGGCGTGCGCGTGGCCACCCTGTCGGATGCCGAGCTGAAGAAGGCCGAGAAGATGTGCTCGCCCGAATTCCAGCCCAAGCCCTGGGAGGAGTGGCGCGAGCGCCTGAACAAGATGTCCGGCGGCCACGACGTGTACAAGGAGATCTACAGCGTCGCGCGCGAGATCCCGGCCGACATGGCCGCCGTGGACGTCAAGCCGGTGCGCTGGTGGCAGGCCTGATCGACGCCTGAAACCCTCGGGGGCGGCGCCGCAAGCGGGCGCCGCCCCCGGTTCGTCCGCCCTGCGGGGCCTGAGGAGACTCCTGCGTGCAAAAGATCCTGGTCCCCCTGCGCTGGCTGGACCGCAATGCGGAGCGCTCGTTGATCCTGGTGGCGTATTCGTCGATGGCGCTGATCATCGTCTACGCGGTGGTGCGAGCGCTTCGCCTTCAAGTCGCAGGTGCCGTGGAGCACCTCGATCCCGATCTACCTGTTCCTGTGGGTGACCTGGATCGGCTGCTCGCACAACGTGCGCCAGCGCACCCACCTGATGTTCAACGACATCCGTCTGCGCATGCCGCACGGCGGGCAGTTCGCCTGCCTGTGCCTGGACGCGCTGCTGTGGATCGTCTTCGGCGCCATCGTCCTGTACTACACCATCGAGCAGACGCGCCTGGTGGAAATGAACTTCGCCATCGTGCAGGGCACCGACAACGTGATGCAGTGGTGGTTCTACCTCGCCACGCCGGTGGCCTGGTCGCTTGCTGATCCTGCGCGTGCTGCAGAACCTGTGGGACGACTTCGGCCGCTGGCGCCGACGCGAGCCCTTCCTCGTCGACATCCAGGCCATCGGCAAAGGACTGACCCCCATGGACCAGGGAACCCTGCTCGGCCTGCTCTCGGCCGGCGTCATCGTGCTTTTCCTGATCGGCGTGCCGATCTTCCTCGTCATCGGCTACTGGGTGGTCGGCGTCTCGTTGATCATCGACTTCACGCTGGCCAACATCGGCGTCACGCTGTTCGAGGGCCTGAACTTCTTCGGCCTGCTGTCGCTGCCGCTGTTCATCCTCACCGGCGACCTGATCGCCGCCGCCGGCATCGCACGCCGGCTGGCCGACTTTGCGCACGCCTGCCTGAGCTGGCTGCGCGGCGGCCTGGGCGTGGCCACGCTCGGGTCGTGCGGCCTGTTCGCCGCCATCTCGGGCAGCAACTCGGCCACCACGGCGACCATCGGCGGCATCATGCACCCGCTGCTGGTGAAGGACGGCTACGACTCGCGCTTCGCCGCCGCCACCGCTGCCGCCGGTGGCACGGTGGGCATCATCATCCCGCCGTCGATCATCTTCATTGTCTACGGGTTCATGATGAACCTGTCGATCTCGGACCTCTTCGTCGCCGGCATCCTGCCCGGGTTGCTGATGGTCCTGTCGATGATGGTGGTGTGCTGGTGGGCGTCGCGGCGCAAGGGCTGGGGTTCGATCGACGCCGCTGCAATGGCCACGCATCCTGCGCACAGCACGTCGGGCCTACCTGGGCTTCTTCGCCATCTTCATCGTCATCTACGGCATCTACTCGGGTGTCTTCTCGCCCACCGAGGCGGCGGCGATCACGGTCGGTTTCTGCCTGCTCGCCGGGCTGCTGCTGACGCGCGAGATCAAGTGGCGCCAATTGCCCGACATCCTGCTGCGCTCGGGCCAGCTCACCGGCATGCTGGCGCCGATGATCGCGATCTCGATCGTCATGCAGCAGGTCTTTGGCCTGCTCGGCGCGGCCGAGGCGGTGGCGTCCTTCGTGGCCTGGTTCGGCGACAGCGAAGTCATCGTGCTGCTGGTGTGCATGGCCATCGTGATGGCCGCCGGCTGCATTCTCGAAAGCCTGCCGGTGACGGTGATCTTTGCGCCCATCCTGGCGCCGATCGCGGTGGCGCACGGCGTGGACCCGGTGCACTTCAGCGTCATCTTCCTGGTCGGCGCGGCGATCGGATTCATCACCCCGCCTTTCGGGCTGAACCTGTTCGTGGCCAGCGGCGTGACCGGCATTCCCTACTCCAAGCTGGTGCGCTCGGCGCTGATGTACCTGGGCGGTCTGCTGATCGCCTGGGGCCTGACCGCCTTCGTGCCCTGGTTCTCGCTGGTGCTGCTGCCCAAGGTGGGCGCAGGCTGAATCAAGCTGGCGGCGGGCGCGCGATCCCAATGCGCCCGCCGCCATGAAGCCGAGCGACCGGCCCCCCGGCACTGGCGGCGGGCCAGCCGGCGCGATGCCGCCTACTTCTTGCGCGCGGCGATCGCCTTTTCGGCCGATGTCACCAGATCGGCGCCGATCTGGCTCTTCCACTTGTCGTAGACCGGGCGGGTGGCCTTGACGAAGGCGTCGCGCTCGGCCGGGCTCAGCTCGGTGATGGTCACGCCCAGCGCGGCGATGTCCTTGAGCAGCGGCTTGTCGGCTTCGATCAGGCCCTTGCGCGCGATCGCGATCTCTTCCTTGCCCGCGTCGATGGCGGCCTGGCGCACGATGGCCTGGTCGGCCGGCGTCCAGGAGGCCCAGACTTCCTTGTTGACGACGAAGATCAGCGGGTCGGCCACGTAGCCCCACATCGTCACGTACTTCTGGCCGATGGTGTGCATCTTGGCGGCGGTGAAGATCGACATCGGGTTCTCCTGGCCGTCGACGGCGCCGCTGGACAGCGCCGGCTGCGCATCGGCCCAGCTCATCTGGGTCGGGTTCGCGCCCAGCGCGGTGAAGATGTCCGAGAACAGCGGCGAGCCGACGACGCGCAGCTTCAGGCCCTTGAGGTCTTCCGGCTTGCGGATCGGGCCCTTGGAGTTGGTGACCTCGCGGTAGCCGTTTTCGCCCCAGGCCAGCGGCACGACGCCGGCCTTGTCGAGGATGCCGAAGATCTGCTTGCCGACGTCGCCCTGGGTCAGCGCGTCGATGGCCGCGTAGTCGGGCATCAGGAACGGCATCGAGAACAGGTTCAGTTCCTTGACCTGCGGCGACCAGTTGATGGTCGAGCCGATGGCCATGTCGATCACGCCCTGGCGGATGGCGGTGAACTCGCGCGTCTGGTCGCCCTGCACCAGCGACACGCCGGGGTACAGCTTGATGTTGATGCGGCCATCGGTGCGCTCCTTGACCATATTGGCCCAGATCTCGCCACCCTTGCCCCAGGGGAAGGCCGTGCCCACCACCAGCGACATCTTGTATTCGGACTTGTAGCTTCTGCGCCGACGCCATGGCCGTGAAGGCCAATGCGGTCGCGGCGACCGCGAACTTGAGCAGGGAACGCACTTTCATGACTCTTGTCTCCTGGTAAAAACCATCCATCGATCAATAACCCAGCCTGCGCGGAAGCCACAGGGCGAGCTGCGGAAACACGATCACCAGCAGCGTCACGCACAGCAGCGCCGCCAGCAACCAGACCACCCAGCGCACGGTCTCCTCCATGCGTACGCCAGCGATACGGCACGACACCATCAGGTTGACGGCGATCGGCGGCGTGAACTGGCCCATCGCCACCGTCAGTGTCAGCAAGACACCGAACCAGACCAGGTCCCACTGGAAGAACCTGGCGATCGGCAGCAGCAGCGGAATGAAGATCAGGAAGATCGACACGCCGTCGAGGAACATGCCCACGAAAACCAGCAGCAGCATCAGCACCGCCATCACGCCGAACTCGCCCAGGCCGGAATGCACGATGGCACGGGTCAGCGGGTCGATGATGCTCAGCGTGGACAGCGAATAGGCAAAGATGCCGGCCAGCGCGACCACCACCAGGATGATGGCCGACAACTCGCCCGACTCGCGCAGGATGACGAACAGGTCGCGCAGCGTGATCGTGCGGTACACCACCATGCCGACGAACAGGCCGTAGAACACCGCCACCACCGCGGCCTCGGTGGGCGTGAACCAGCCGGCCCGCATGCCGCCGAGGATCAGCACCGGCGCGGCCAGCGCCCACGAGGCCTCGCGCAGGCTGGACCAGAACGGCGGCCGGCTCATGCCGATCTCCTCCCGGCCCATGCCGTGGCGCCGCGCCAGCCAGACCGTGGGCACCATCAGCGCCAGGCCGACCAGGATGCCGGGCACCATGCCGGCGGCGAACATGGCCGGCACCGAGGCGCCGGGCACCATGACCGAATACACGATGAAGGCGATCGACGGCGGGATCAGGATGTCGATCGACGCCGCCGCACCGATGACGCTGGCCGAGAACGCCGTCGGATACCCGGCGCGCGTCATCGCCACGATCATCACGCCGCCGACCGCGGCCGCCGTCGCCGGGCCGGAGCCGGAGATGCCGCCCAGGAACATCGCCACGCCGATCGCCACCAGCGGCAGCATGCCCGGGCCGCGGCCGACGATGGCGACGGCGAAGTTCACCAGCCGCAGCGCCACGCCGGAACGCTCGAAGATCGAGCCGACCAGCACGAACATCGGGATCGCCAGCAACGGGTACTTGCCCAGGCCGGCAAAGAAGTTCTGCGGCACGGCCATCAGGCCGAACCACTGCGTCTCGGGATTGGCCAGCGCGATCGCGGCCGAGCCGGCCAGCCCCATCGCGACGCCGATCGGCACGCCGATCAGCATCATCACGATGAAGGCCAGGAACAGGAAGCGTCGCGATCATGCGCGCCGCCCCCGGCGGATGAACAGGCCGAGCGCCCGCCCGGCGATGGCCACCGACATCACCGGCAGCCAGATCGAATACCACCAGGCCGGAACACCGATGCCCGGCGATGTCTCGCCGTAGCGGATGTCGTCGTAGACCATGCGCGAACTCGAGCACGGCCATCAGCACGAACAGCACGAACACCATCAGCGCGCCGAAACGCGCCAGCGCGCGCTGGCGCGCGGCGAGCCGTTCTCGGCGAAATACTCGATGCGGATCTGGCGGTTGCGCGCCACCGACGCCGAGCCGGCCACCAGCGCCAGCACGATCATCAGGAACACCGAGAACTCCTCGGTCCAGGCGAACGACTGGCTCGGTGAAATAGCGCACCAGCACGTTGGCAAAGGTGATCGAGGCCAGCAGCGCCATCACGATGACGGTCAGCCAGTCCTCGATCTTGAGCGGAACGACGGTCATCTCGTCCTGTGCCGCAGGATCGTCGGCACGGGCATCCGGCTCGGCAGAGGACTCGTTCATCTTGGACATGCAGGCAGCGATCGGCGGCACGGATCGGCTGGCAGCCTCATTGCAGGAAGCGCGCACCGCGGCGACCACGGCGTCGGCATCGACGCGCGACTGCGCCTCGAGCACCGGCGCGTAGCCGACCGGAATGCGCGGCGCGCCGAGCCGGCGCACCGTGCAGCCGGTGTGCTTCGGCCGCGGTGGCGGCGATCTCGGCGCCGAAGCCGGCCGCCTGGATCGCCTCGTGCACGACCAGCAGATGGCCGGTGCGGGCGCAGGACTGCAGCACCGCATCGCGGTCCCAGGGCCAGATGCTGCGCAGGTCGATCAGCTCGACCGCGATGCCCTGCTCGGCCAGTTGCGCGCAGGCCTGTTCGCAGATCTGCACCTGCCGGCTCCAGCTGACCATGGTCAGGTGTTCGCCGCGCGCGCACGGTGCGCGCCTGGCCGAGCACCACCTCGTGTGACTCGTCGACCTCGCCGGTCTGGCCCCACAAGGTCTTGTGCTCCATGTAGACCACCGGGTCGCCGCAGGCCAGCGCCGCGCGCAGCAGGCTGTAGTTGTCCTGCGGCGTGCGCCGGGCAGACCACCACCACGCCGGGCAGGTGCGCGAACCAGCTCTCGAACGACTGCGAATGCTGCGCCGCCGACGAGTCCCAGATGCCGATCGGCATGCGCACCACCATCGGCACCCGGCCCTGGCCGCCGAACATGAAGCGGTTCTTGGCCGCCTGGTTGACCATCTCGTCCATGCCGCACAGCGCGAAATCGACGACCCGCATCTCGACCACCGGCCGCAGGCCGGCCAGCGCCATGCCGACGCCGGCGCCCAGGATCGCGGCCTCGCTGATCGGCGTGTCGATCACGCGCTGCGCGCCGAACTGCTGCTGCAGGCCCTTGTACTGGCCGAAGATGCCGCCGCGGCCCACGTCCTCGCCCAGCACGACGACATTGCGGTCGGCTTCCATCTCGCGCGCCAGCGCGCGCACCGCGGCCTCGGCGTAGGTCATCAGCGCCATTGCCCGGCTCCTGTGTCCTGAATGTCGGTGAAGGCGTGCGCGGCGTCGGGCCAGGGCGCGGCGTCGGCCTTGGCCAGCGCCGCCTCGACCTCGGCCTGCGCCGCCTGCTCGATGGCGTCGAGCGTCGGCGCCTGGGCGCCGGCCAGCGCCAGGTATTGCTGGCGCGCGCCGGCGATCGGATCGGTCTTGAGCGCCGCCTCCAGCTCGGCCGGGTCGCGGTAGGCCGCCGGATCGACCGACACATGGCCCTTGACCCGGTAGGTGATGGCATGCAGCAGGCGCGGGCCGCCGCCGCCGCGCACCTCGCGCCACCAGCTGCTGCGCCGCGGCATACACCGCCAGCACGTCGTTGCCGTCGACCTGCTCGGCCGGGATGTCCAGGCTCGCGCGCGCGCGCCGACGCGCCGGCGCCGGCGATCATCGGGGCGCTGGCGGTGGTCGCGCTCCAGCGGTTGTCCTCGCAGACGAACAGCACCGGCAGGCCGTAGACCCTGGCCCAGTTCAGCGCCTCGAGGAACGGCCCGCGGTTGATGCCGCCGTCGCCGAAGAAGCACACGGTGATCGCGTCGCGCTGCTGGATCTTCTGCGCATGCGCCGCGCCGACGGCGATCGGCAGCCCGGCGGCGACGACGCCGTTGGCGCCCAGCATGCCGACCGAGAAGTCGGCGATGTGCATCGAGCCGCCCTTGCCGCCGTTGAAGCCGGTCGCCTTGCCGAACAGCTCGGCCATCATGCGCCCGCAGGTCGGCGCCCTTGGCCAGCGTGTGGCCATGGCCGCGGTGCGTGGAGGTGAGGTAGTCGTCGCGCCGCAGATGGGCGCAGACGCCCGCGGGCACGGCCTCCTGGCCGGTCGACAGGTGCAGCGGACCGCGCACCTTGGCACTGGCCCTCGGCCGGCTGGCCATAGACGCTGACGCCGCCCTGGCTGGCGACTTCGGCCGCATTCTCGAATGCACGAATCCTGACCATCGTGCGATACAGATCCGCAAGAACCTGTTTCGGGTCGATCAAGATGTCTCCGGGGTGAAGAAAGGCCTGCAGGGCTGCGTTCAATCGCGTTTGCTGGCGGGTGGCTGAGCGCTGTCCGGGCCTGTGAAGGTTACTGGATCTCGCCGGCCGTTCCGTGCGGGCCGGCAACATCGTCGGTCTGCCTCGGCTGCGGCAGCCACATGAAAGCGAGTGCGCCCGCGGCGAGCAGCAAGGCGATCGTGCCGAGCACAGCCGTAAACGGGTCGGCAGCGTGTGCCGTGGCGATCGACGCGACGAGCCCGGTCAGCCACTGCATCATCGCGATGCCGAGGAACATCGCCATCGTGAACAGCGCGATGGCACGCCCGGTCAGCGTTGCCGAGTAGGCGCCCCGGACGTCGGCGTACTGCAGCACGACATAGCCCGAGATCAGGCCGAAGAAGATCGCGCCGCCGACGTCGAACCCGGCGCCGGGATTGAAAGCCAGTACTCCGAACAAGGCGGCACCGGCGACGGTGAAGCCGACGATCCAGCGTCGGCGGCTGTGGATTCCGGGATCGAACCTGCCGATCAGCGGTGCACTGATCATCCCTGCCACCGACATCGCGATTGCGACGTTGCCGCTCTGCAGCAGCGAGTAGTGATGCCGTGCGATCAGCAGCGGTCCGATCCACAGGCCGCGCAAGGTGATGAAGGCGGCATAGGTGACGGCAGACAGCGCGAGGATTCCAAGCGTGTGCGGCATCCTGAACAGCACGCCGAAGCCGCGCAATGCGCCGCGCACTGATTCGTCCTTGCGCAGCGCTGCGGCCGATGCCGGCTCGTGGACCAGGGCGAAGATGAACAACCACGCGAAGGCCGAAGCGACGCCCAGTGCCACGAACCCGGACCGCCACGAATGTGTCTGCATCAGCCAGGCGAGCGGCGTGCCGGTGACGAGCATGCCGATGCCGCCGATGCCGAGCACCGCCCCGGAAAGTGTCGCGAAGCGTGCCGGCGGGTGGTGGCGTGCGATGAACACCGTGCATACGAGGAATGCGGGCGCGCAGCCGATGCCGATCAGAACCTGCGCAAAGACGAGCATGCCGAAGTGCGTCGTCCAGGCCGACAGCGCGGCGCCGACGATGGTCAGCGGAAACGCGACGAGTGCCGTGCGTCGCACGCCGTACAGGTCGATGCCGACGCCCATCAGGAGCTGCAGCGAACCGAAGGCCAGGTGAAACGCGCCCGCGAAGATGCCAAGGGCCTGCGGCGTCAGCGCGAAGTCGGCCTCGAGCTGCGGCGCCATGATCGCGGTGACGGTGCGATAGGCCTGGCTGAGCATGAAAGCGCCGGTGAGTGCGAGCAGCACGGCCCATCCCGACCGGCCGTGGCCCGGCGCGGCGCCGCGCAGATCAGACGGCGTCATTGCGCATCGTCCTGGCGGATCGGGTCAGGCACATCGGGCGGCGACAGGGCATGGTGAACCGATATTCTCAACCCTCGGGTCGACCTCGAAGCGCTCGCGGCCAAACGCGATGAACGCCGACGAGAACACGAAACTGCACGCGCAACCGACCCGTCAATGGGGGCAACCCGGCGGCTGCCCGCGCCGCCTTAGACTACATTGATTGCACCATTCTTTGTCTGCCGAAGGCCGGATCGGATCGAACAGCGGGCCAGCCAGCAAGAACACGAACGACGAGCCCCGGCATGCCCCGAACCTTCCAGGACGAACTGCTGGCACGTCACCTGCGTGCGTACCTCGGCGACATCGGCGAAGGCGCCATGGCCTTGCTCAGTGAGCGCCTCGAGTGGGTGGAACTGGCGGCCGGCCAGGTCCTGATGACGCAAGGCGAGCCCGGCGACGCGATGTACCTGTCCATCAGTGGCCGGCTGCGCGCCTATTTCAGCGACGACGACGGCAGCGAGCACCTGTTGCGCGAGATGGCGCGCGGCCAGATCATCGGCGAGATGAGCCTGTTCACCGACGAACCGCGCTCGGCCACCGTGGTGGCGATCCGGGACTCCGTGCTGGTGCGTCTGGACAAGGCCGAGTTTCTGGCGCTGTTGGCGAGCAGCGCACCGGTGTCGATCGCGCTGACACGACAGATCATCCGACGACTGCAGTCACCCCAGGCGCGCTCCGAACTCGCCAGCCCGGTGGCGATGGGCCTGCTGCCGATCACGACCGGCACCCAGGCCGCCGACTTCAGCGAGCGCTTCGCCGAGCAGCTCAGGCATTTCGGAACCGTGTGCATCGTCGATGCCCAGGGACTCGACCGAGCCCTGGCGCAGCCGGGTCTGGCGCGCAGCGGCGCCGACGATGTCGACGCCAACCGACGCATCGCGCTGCACCTTGACGAAGTCGAGGCACAGCACGACTTCCTGCTGCTGCTGGCCGACGATTCCCCCACCCCCTGGACCGAGCGCTGCAGCCGCCACTGTGACGAAATTCTGCTGCTGGCGGATGCTGCTCAAGCGCCCGAATTGCACCCCACCGAAGCGCGCTATCTGACCACCCACAAAGCACGCAGCGAGGCCGCGGAAGTCCTGGTGCTGCTGCACCCGGCCGATCTGGCCTGCCCCAGCGGCACGCGGGCCTGGCTGGCCCGGCGTCCGGTGGCCGATCACATTCACATCCGCCCGACGCTCGACCGCGACATGGCCCGCCTGGCCCGCGTTCAGAGCCGCACCGCGGTCGGCCTGGTGTTCGCCGGCGGCGGCGCGCGCGGCTGCGCCCACCTCGGGGTCTACCGCGCCCTGCGCGAAGCTCACATCGAGGTCGACTGCGTCGGCGGCACCAGCATCGGCGCCATCATGGCCGCCCTGGTGGCCTCGGACCGCCCGCCCGCAGAAATCACGGGCATCGCCCGCAAGGCCTTCAGCGTCAATCCGACGCGTGACTTCAACCTGATTCCCTTGCTCTCGCTGATCGCCGGGAAGCGCCTGCGCCGGACCGCCCGGGAGGCGCTGCACACGCTGCTCGGACACGACGCCGACGTCGAGGACCTGTGGAAGAACTACTACTGCGTCGCGAGCAACTATTCGCAGGCGCGCGAACAGGTCGTGACGCGAGGCAAGCTGTTCAAGGGGCTGATGGCCAGCATCGCGATCCCGGGGGCATTGCCGCCCGTGCCGCATGACGGCGACCTGCTGTGCGACGGCGGCACCTTCAACAACTTCCCCGTCGACGTGATGCGCGGCATGCGCGGCATCGGCCGGGTGATCGGCGTCGACCTGAGCGTGCGCAAGCCGCGGCGCATCGAGCACGACGAGGTGCCCGGTACCTGGGCCCTGCTGCGCGACCGGCTGCGCCCGCGCAAGCATCGTCGCTACAAGTTCCCGTCGCTGATGTCCTACCTGATGAACGTCACCATCCTGTACAGCAGTTCGCGCCAGCGCAGTGCGAGGAAGCTGACGGACCTGTATTTCAACCCCCCGCTCGAACGCATCGGCCTGCTGCAGTGGGAAAAGTTTGACAGCATCGTGCGTCAAGGTCATGAGCACGGGATGGCGGTGCTACAGGAGCAGTCCGATGCGGCCCTGGCGGCGTGGCGCGCCCGGGCGGCCTGAATCCATCGCGCCAGTCGAGCCAGCATGCGCGACGCCGACCCGCTGCACAAGGCCATCCAGGCGCTCGAGGGGCAACGCGCCTTGCTCGGCGACGCGGTGGTGAACACCGCACTGGCGCCGCTGCGCGAACAGCTGGCGCAACTCGAATCGGCGCCGCCACGCTCCGGCGAACAAGTGCTCAAGCAGGTCAGCGTGCTCTTCCTCGACGTCGTCGGCTCGACCACGCTGGCCCAGCGACTGGACCCGGAGGAAGTCTCCGAAGTGATGGACGGCTGCCTGCAGCGCTGCACGGAGGTCGTTCTGGCGCATGGCGGCAAGGTGCTGCAGTACGCGGGCGACAGCCTGCTGGCCGCCTTCGGCGCCGAGGCCGCACGCGAGGATGACGCCGAGCGGGCGGTACGCGCCGGCCTGGCCCTGCTTGCCCTGGGGCGCCGCGTTGGTGACGAGGTCCGCGCCCGGCACGAGCATGAGGGTTTCGATGTGCGCGTCGGCGTGCACACCGGCAGCGTGCTCCTGGGCGGCGGTGTCGACGAAGGCGGCACGATCCGCGGCATCGCGGTCAACATCGCCGCACGCATGGAGCAGACGGCGCCGGCCGGCGCGCTGCGCATCAGCCACGACAGCTATGCCCTGGTGCGGGGCATCTTCGACGTCGAGGCCCAGGCACCGCTGCCGATCAAGGGCGTGGAAGCACCGGTGGCCAGCTACCTGGTCCGGCGCGCCAAGCCGCGCGCCTTTCATCTGGGCACACGCGGTATCGAGCAGGCGCTGACACTGCTGATCGGGCGCGATGGCGAGCTGGCTCAGCTGACCACGGCCCTGGAGAACGTGATCGCCAGCCGCCGGCCGCAGTCCTGGTTGCTGGTGGCGCAGGCCGGGCTGGGCAAGAGCCGGCTGCTGCGCGAACTGCTGCACCACGCCGAGCTGCTCTCGCAATCGTGCTGGCTGCTGCTCGGGCGCTGCCATCCCAGCAGCGAACTCGAGCCCTACGGGCTGCTGCGCGCCATGCTGACCTGGCGCCTGGACATCGCCGACAGCGACAGTGCCGAACTCGCCCGTCGCAAGCTGGTCGACGGTCTGCTGCCCTGGTTGACCGCGGCAGGGTCCAGCGGTGACGACGCACTCGTCGACGCCTTGTGCCTGGGGCACCTGATCGGCTTTGATTTCGCGGCTGACCCGCTGCTGGCCGAGGTTCTGGCCCAGCCGCGGCGGCTGCGCGAACGGGGGCTGGCCGCCGTCACCCAGGCCCTGCAGGGTCTCGCCGGCGCGCAGGGGTCAGCGATCGTGATGCTGCTCGAAGACCTGCATTGGGCTGACGACGCATCGCTCGACTGGCTGCAGGGCCTGCTGCAGTCGCCGCCCGATCTGCCCTTGCTGCTGGTGCTGTCGGCCCGCCCTCCCCTGTTCGAGCGTCGCCCGGACTGGGCTACGGCGCCCACGCCGGTTCGCTTGATGACGCTCTCGCCGCTGCCGCGCGAGCAGCGCAATGCGCTGACGGCCGCGCTGCTGCAGCGCCTGCCGAACCCGCCGGCTGCGCTGCTCGAATTGATCGACCACCATGCCGAAGGCAACCCCTTCTATGCCGAAGAACTGGTCAAGATGCTGCTCGACCAGGGTGTTCTCGCCGAAGACGAGCGCGCCCCTGGACGCTGGCGGCTGCACGAGGCGCAACTGCGCCCGGACCGGGTGCCGGGCACCTTGACCGGTGTATTGCAGGCGCGCCTGGACGCGCTGGCCGCCGATGAACGCCACGCCTTGCAGATGGCCAGCGTGATCGGCCCGGTGTTCTGGGACGACGCCCTGGCCTCGCTGGCGCCGGCGGCGCGAGCGACCCTTGACCCGCTGCAGCGCAAGGCCATGGTTCTGCAGCGGCCGCAGAGCCGCTTCGAGGACACCGCCGAGCGCAGCTTCCATCACCATCTGCTGCACCAGGTGACCTACGGCACGGTGCTGAAGGCGGCCCGCCAGGAAGGCCACGCACGCGCCGCCGCGTGGTTGCAGGCGCGGGCCGGCGACCGATCGGACGAGATCCTGGCCATCACCGCGGAGCACTTCGAACGTGCCGGTGACCCTGCGCAGGCCTTTCACTGGTACGCGCGGGCCTCCGAGCAGGCGTCCGGACGTGATGCCTCGCTGGCCGCATTGACCTACTGCGAACGAGCCTTGGCGCAGCCCACCACCGGCAACCCGCACGCGCGTGCCGAGGTCATCATCCGCCAGGCCGATCTGTGCGACGCCTTGGGCCGCTATGCCGAGATGGGGCGACTGCTGGACCAGGCGCTGCAGGCGATCGAGCCGATCGGAGCGGACGATCTGCGACTGAAGGTCATCTCGTCCAAGGTGCTGCTGGCCGACCGGGTTGGCGATGTCGAAGGGGGCTGGGCCCTGGCCCTGGACCTGGCGACGGCGGCCGAGGCGGCCGACAAGACCGGCACAGCCGCTCTGGCCTGGGGCAACCTGGCCTGGATCAGCAAGACCCGCGGCCAGTTCGAACTGGCCCGCGAGCAGGTGGCACGTGCCATGGGCTGGGCGCGCGAAGGCGCTCGACGCGATGCAACCGGCAAGAACCCGGTGCTGTACGAAGCCCAGCTGCTGCAGGTGGAGGCGGCCATCCACGACGACGCCTTCGACGACGACCGCTGCGAACAAGCCCTGTTGTCCTCGCTGAGATTGGCCGAGACCCTGGCTTCCGACGCCCGCGCGCGCGCCAATGCCCATCTGTACCTGGGGCTGCTCGCTCTGCGCCGAATCGATCTGGCCGCCGCCGCCTCGCACCTGGGGATGGCCGAGCAGATGACGGCGGCGATACCCGTGCCCAGGACCCTGCACGCCTGCCGACGCGAAATGGCCAGTCTGCAGCTGATGCAGGGCAACGCGCCCGCTGCCGCTGCGCTTGCCGGCGCAGCGGCCGCCAGTTTCGAAGCACTGGGCGCGCAGAACGACGCGGCGCACTGCTGGCTGGTGGCGGCGCAGGCCCAACGACAGCTCGGCCACGAAGGCGACGCCGCCGAGGCCTGCCGCCGGGCCGTGACGGGTTTCGAGGCCAGTGAAGATGCCGAAGGCACGAACGGCGCACGCTGCGCCCGGCTGCTGCTGGCGGCCAGTCTGCAGTCCCTCGGCAACAGGTCCGAAGCCCTGGCCCTGGTGCATGCACAGCTCGATGCCGAAACAGCGGCCGACGCACCGGCCTTGAACCCGCAGACGCTGGCCGCCCGCATGGCCGCCTGGTCGGTGCTGGTCGCGCACGGTGATGCGCGCGCCCCAGGCATGCTCGAAAAGGCCTGGTCCGGACTGCAGCGCCACCTGCAGCGCAGGGCCGACCCCTTGATTCAGGCCCGCATGCTCGACGAAGTCCCCTTGCACCGCGAGATCGCGGCCGCCTGGCGGGCGCGGTCCACGGGAGAGCCTCATCCATGAACGACTGCAAGCGACCCACGGGTGTCCTCTCTCGGCTGGCCCGGGGCCTGCGCCAGCGCTTCGGCGCCGGCGACCCCGAGTCTGCCGACGCAGCGCTGGTGCCCCCAAGCCTGCAGGCGCATGCACACAAGCTGTGCAGCGCAGCCGAGGCGATCGAGAAGATTCGCCGCGGCGAACATGTCTTCGTCGGCAGTGCCTGCGCCACGCCGCGCAGCCTGGTCGCGGCGCTGGAGGCGCGCCCTGCGCCGATGGCCGATGTCGAGCTGGTGCACTTCCTGACCGACCACGCCGTCCCGCACGATGCGCAGGGTCGAGCCACGACGCACTACCGACACCGCTGCTTTTTCGTCGGCAGCGACATGCGCGCCGCGGTGCGCCAGAGCCTGGCCGACTACGTCCCGGTGTCGCTGGCGCAGGTGCCCCACCTGATCCACATCGGCCGCATCCCGATCGACGTCGCGCTGATCCAGGTCTCGCTGCCCGATGCCTTCGGCTATGTCAGCCTGGGGGTCTCGGTCGACATCATCCCGGCCGCCATGGCCAAGGCACGGCTGGTGATCGCCGAGATCAACCCGTCGATGCCGAACACGGTCGGCGATACACATCTGCACCTGGATGCCATCCACCACCTGGTGCCGGTCGACACCCCGGTCATCGAATACCAGCATCCTGCCGTGCCCGGGCCGGTGGTCGAACAGATCGCGCGCTACATCAGCGGCATCATCGACGATGGCTCGACGCTGCAGATCGGCATGGGCCGGGTCACCAACGAGGCGCTCAAGCTGCTCGGTGACCGGCGCGACCTGGGCATCCACTCCGACGTCATCACCGACGCCATCATCCCCTTGCTGGAAGGCGGCAGCCTCACAGGGCGGCACAAGACGCACCGGCCGGGACAGATCGTCGCCAGCCTGGCGATGGGCTCGCGCAAGCTCTACGACCTGATCGACGGCAATCCGCGTTTCAATTTCCAGCCCATCGACGACGTCTGCCGGCCCGAGGTGCTGGCCGCCCAGCACAAGCTGGTGTCGGTGACGCAGGCCTTTGCGGTCGACCTCAGCGGGCAGGTCTGCGCCGACCAGCTCGAAGGCGACTACTACAGCGGCCTGGCTGCACAGGTCGAATTCCTGCGTGCGGCGGCCGCCTCGCCCGGCGGCAAGGCCATCATCTGCCTGGCCTCGACCGATCCGAGCGGCAAGGTCTCCGCGATCCGCACGGCACTCATCCCAGGCGAAGGCGCGACCATCGCGCGCAGCGACGTGCATTTCGTGATCACCGAGTACGGCATCGCCTATCTGTTCGGCAAGTCGATGCGCGAACGCGCCATCGCCCTGATCGAAGTGGCACATCCGGATTTCCGCAGCGCGCTGTTCGAGCAGGCCAAGGCGATCGGCGTGCTGCCGCCCGACCAGTTGCTCAAGCACATGCAGGCCTACGCGGTCGAGGACGAAAGAACGCTGACGCTCAAGGATCAACGCAGCGTGCTGATGCGGCCGGCCGGCCCGATCGATGCCGAGGGCGTGCGCACGCTGTTCCACCGCATGGACGAGCGCGACGTCTACACGCGCTTCTTCCGCAAGCTGCGCGGGCTGTCGAACCAGGACGTGCAGCGCCTGTGCAACCTGAACCACGAGACCGAAGTCGCCTTCGTCGCCGTGGTCGGTGATCGTGAACACCCGCAGGTGGTGGCGCACAGCTGCTACTTCGTCGACCCCAGCACCAACCTGGGCGAGACCGCTTTCATGATCCACCCGGACTGGCAGGGTCAGGGACTGGGCCGGACGCTGCAGCAGCACATGGCCGAACATGCAGCCCGCCGCGGCGTGCGCGGTTTTGTGGCCGACGTCCTGGCCACCAATGCCGCGATGATCCGACTCGCCCAGCGCGCTTCGTCCCAGGTCAGTACCGAGTCCGAGAGTGGCTCGGTCCGCGTGACGGCCTTGTTCTGACCCCAAGGCCGGGCCGCGGGCCTCGCCGACGAGCCCCGCTACCCACAACCCCTGCACAGGGGCCCTGTGTCTGCAACCGGACAGACGGACTGCAGGGATGGGATCAAGCTTTTCCCGGCGATGCAAGGCCTTGAAAGAGTCAGGTGTGAAGCTGGCGCCATTGCATTGATGGACCTGGAGGCTTCCCATGAGCGATTCGAACCCCGAGTTGGTCGGTCCCGACCTCGGCCAGGGTGTGCCCGCGTCGGCACTCACCGATGCGGTGCCCCTGCTGGGCCACGCACAGGGCGAGCCCGTGATCGTCGTGCGCCGCGGCGAAGCGTTGTTCGCCGTCGGTGCGGTCTGCACGCACTATGGCGGCCCGCTTGCCGAAGGGCTGGTGGTCGGCGACACGGTACGCTGCCCCTGGCATCACGCGGCCTTCAGCCTGCGGACCGGCGAAGCGGTGCGCGCGCCGGGCCTGAACGCGGTGTCGTGTCGACAGGTTACGCTGCGCGACGGCAGGGTCATCGTCGGCGACAAGATCGAACCCGTCGTGACGCCGCCGGCCAGCGCGCCGGGCGCGGCCGACCTGCCCAAGGCCATCGTCATCGTCGGTGGCGGCGCTGCGGGCAATGCCGCGGCCGAGATGCTGCGCCGCGAACGGTTCGACGGCACCATCACCCTGCTCAGCGCCGACGACGCGCTGCCCTGCGATCGCCCCAATCTGTCGAAGAACTATCTGGCCGGCACGGCGCCCGAAGACTGGATCGCGCTGCGCTCGGCCGAGTTCTACCGCGAGCGGCGCATCGACCTGAAATTGAACGCGCGTGTCGCCGCCATCGACACCGCCAAGCGCGGGGTGGAGCTCGCAGACGGCAGCCGCCACGCCTGGGACGCGCTGCTGCTGGCTACCGGCGCCGAGCCGCTCAGGCTGGCCGTGCCGGGCGCGCAGCAGCCGCATGTGCATGTGCTGCGCAGTTGGGCCGACAGCCGTGCGCTCATCGCTTCGGCGACGAAGGCGAAGAAGGCCGTGGTCATCGGGGCCAGTTTCATCGGGCTCGAAGTTGCCTCCTCCTTGCGTGCGCGGAATATCGACGTGCAGGTGGTCGGTCGCGAAACCGTGCTCATGGAGCGCGTGCTGGGTGCCGGGGTCGGCGCCTTCCTGCGCCAGCTGCATGAAGAGCACGGCGTTCGGTTCCACCTCGGCACGACGGTGGCGTCGATCGGCGAACACACGGTGACGCTGGCCAGCGGCGAGGTGCTCGAAGCCGATCTGGTGGTCGTCGGCATCGGCGTGCGCCCGGCCCTGGACCTGGCCGAGCAGGCCGGACTGGTGATCGACCGCGGCGTCAGCGTCGACCGCTACCTCGCCACGAGTGTGGCCGGCATCTACGCCGCCGGCGACATCGCGCGCTGGCCGGATCGCCTGAGCGGCGAGCCGATCCGCGTCGAACACTGGGTCGTCGCCGGGCGCCAGGGTCAGGTCGCCGCGCGCAATATGCTCGGCCGACGCGAGCCCTTCGAGATGGTGCCGTTTTTCTGGACCGAGCAGTACGACTTCGGTCTGGCCTATGTCGGCCATGCCGAGCGCTTCGACCGCGTCGACATCGACGGCTCGTTGACAGCACGCGACTGCAAGCTCAGCTACAGCCGCGACGGCAAGACATTGGCCGTCGCCGTGGTCAGGCGCGACCTCGAGGGATTGCGCTGCGAAGTCGAATTCGAGCGCGCACTCGCCGCCAGCACCTGACCCGCCTGAACCGCGTGTCACGACCCCAGGAGCCCACCATGCACTCGCATATGTACCCGGAAGCATCGATCGAGCTGAATCGCCAGCGCAAGGCGCTGGCACCGGCCGCCGCCACCGCGTTCAAGGCCTTCAGCGACGCCGTTTTCGCCGATGGCGCCTTGTCATCCAAGACCAAGGACCTGATCGCCATCGCCGTGGCGCACGTGACGCAATGCCCGTACTGCATCCGCGGCCACACCGCCAGCGCCTTGCGCAAGGGCGCGACGCAGCAAGAGGTGATGGAGACAATCTGGGTCGCCGCCGAGATGCGCGCCGGCGCCGCCTACGCGCACTCGAACCTGGCGCTCGACACGATGAACCAGGTGGCAGCCAAGGCTGCCGGCGGCGAGGCCTGAACCATGCGCGGGCGCATCGCGGCCACCAAGCTCAGGCTGAAGCGGGCCTATGAGCCGGCCGAGGCCGAGGACGGCACGAGGGTGCTGATCGATCGGCTGTGGCCGCGCGGTGTCAGCAAGGACCAGGCGGCAATCGATCTGTGGCTGAAGGATCTGGCGCCGAGCACCGCGCTGAGAAAGTGGTTTGGCCACGACCCGGCGCGCTGGGCCGAGTTCCAGCGCCACTACGCCGAGGAGTTGCAGCAGCATCCGGAGCCTTTCGGGCAGTTGCACGATCTGGCGCAGAAGGGACGCGTCACGCTCGTCTACGCGGCCCGCGACGAAGCGCACAACGACGCCGTCGTGCTGCACCGCCTGCTGCTGGAGCGAGGCAAGCCGACGTCTGCGCGACCCATCGATCGGTGATCGGGTTCGCCTGGCGCGCGGCCCACAGTCTTCGACGGTGGAGACAGCCCCGGGACTGCCCTGCATCGCCGGATCAACGCGACTGCACCCCTGAAGCGATGGGCGCTGATGCGTGGATCCAATGATGCGTGTCCAGCGCGTCTGCAACGCGTCTGCAGGACACCGCCTTCACCTTACATATAGCCCCCCGAATAGCCCCCGGGGGGAAGCACAAGGAAGCGACTGTCCTCGACGGCTCGCACGCCGGGCCTGTTCTCGGCAGCGACGCGCGCCGGAGCCTTCTCGTCCAGCGAGTTGACCTGGCCAGAGAAGTGGACGACGCCGTCGCTGACGGCCACCTTGCTGCGATCCGCATCCCACCAGGCCTGTGCTTCGAGTTCGGACCGCAGCGCACGCAGGATCACGGCATCGCTCTCGGGCTTCGGCTCGGGTCCACGCCTGGATCTCTCCACCAGCGCACGCACGAAGTCGGCCCTGCTGACGATGCCGACCACCGAACGGGCATTGACCCCAGGGGCCCGCTTGATCTTGTAATCGTCGAAGAGCGCCGCGATGTCGGCGGCAGGCGTGTCCTCCGTGACCGTGCGCAGCTGCGTGGCCATCACATCCCGGATCTTCATCGCATGCGCCTCGACGTAGCTCCACGCCCCGCCATCGACATCGAACAAGCGATGCCACCACCAACGTGCAGCGGGATCGCGTTGGGTGCCGAGTTCGTAGCGGTGCAACAGATCAGCCTCACTGACGATGCCGACGACGGCATCGCTGCTGACCACGACGACGGCGCTGGCCCGCTGGTCCATCATCAGGGCCGCCACCTCCAGAACCGAGGCTTCGGGTGTGACGCTGACAACGGTTCTGCTCATGATGTCCCGGGCACGCATCTCGCTGCTCCTTCGTCAAATGTGGTTGACGGTCTCGAAAGCAGCCGTGCGGCGTGCTCAGACAACACCGGTGGCCGCGGGACACCAGTTTGAAGACGAGTGAAGCCTTCGTCTGTGCCCTGGCGGACGGGGGGCTGCCGTCAGGACCACTCGGCCGTGAACTGGAGCGGCCAGCAAGCGATGGGATGGGTCCGCAGATGAATCCTCGAACGAAGCAATGGGATTGCCGGCCACGGCGATCCAGATCCGTCGCGCTGACTAGACTCGCAGAGTCGGCGGCAGGTCGGCGCTGCCGACCGGACATGTCGCACAGCAACGTCAGTCCAAGGCCACGCACCGGGAGAAAACGTCATCTCCGTATCGCCAAGCCCACCGCACAACGCCCTGTTGGCTGCGCTTCCGGACGAGGTCATGGAACGCCTGAGCCCCAAGCTGCAGCGTGTGCAGATGACAGCCGGCAGCGTCCTGTTCGAGCCGGGCGTTCCGATGCGCGGCGTCTATTTTCTCGAGACCGCGGTCGTCGCGATGAGCTTCGTGATGGAGAACGGCGGTTCAGCCGAAGTCGCATTGATCGGACGCGAAGGCATGGTCGGCGTGCGACTCCTGCTGGGCGATTCGACCCTGAACGTCCGCGCCAGCGTGCAAACCGAGGGATCGGGCCTCAAGCTGCCGGCGGCGTCGCTGCTGGAGGAGGTGGGGCGCGGTGGGGCCCTGATGCAGACCCTGTTGCACTACACCTCGGCCTACATTGGACAGATCGTGCAGACGGCAGCATGCAATCGCCATGGCAGCGTCGAACAACGCCTGTGCCGCTGGCTGCTGCTGAGTCTGGACCGCGTGTCGAGCAGCGAGTTGACGATGACGCATGAAACAATCGCCGAGGCGCTCGGCGTGAAGCGCGAAGGCATTACCGAGGCCGCCGGCAGGTTGCGTCGCCTGGGGGCGATCCGCTACCAGCGTGGTCACATCGAAGTGCTCGATCGCGCCATCCTCGAAAGCCGGACGGGTGAGTTCTATCAGCACGGCCATCACGAGACAGTCCGAGGTGTTGCCGGCGTGCATTGAGCGGCCTCGTCGAGCGACCGGAACCTGCGCCGCCCGCGGCAGGTCAGCCGTGCAGCGTTTGTGCCGCCCGGCGCAGTTGCTCCTGCGCCTGCGCGCTGATCTGCGCGACCAGCGTGGAAGCACTTTCAACACCGTGAATCAGACCTGCCGCTCCACCGGCCCAGACCAGCGCGGTGTCGAAGTCCGAGTCGCGCGTCGCCGCAGCGTAGCTGGCCTTCTCGGACCCGAGTTGTTCCGCCAGCCGGTCCTCGCGGCCGTGCCATTGCTGCATGAACTGGTTCCGCAATGCACGACCGGTGTAGGGCGCGGGCCAGTCATAGCCGCGCACGATGTCGAACACGCGCGTGCGCCCGGTTTGACCGCCATGCGCCTGCACGATGCGTTGTTTGGCCTGGGGATGCCCCAGCGCCTCGGTGCTTGCACAGAAGCGGGTCCCGATCAGCGCGCCATGGGCGCCCAGCATCAGGGCCGCGGCCAGACCGCGCCCGTCGGCGATGCCGCCGGCCGCAACAACCGGTATCGGCGCCACGGCGTCGACCACCGCGGGCACCAGGGGCAGTGTCGCCAGGGTTCCACCGTGACCGCCGGCCTCGGTCCCCTGGGCAACGATGAGATCAGCACCCGCCTCGCACGCCAGGCGCGCGCCCTCGAGGTCCTGCACCTGGCAGATCAACTTGCAGCCGGCGGCGCGGATCGCAGCACCGTAGTAGCGCGGGTCGCCGAAGGAGAGCATGAACGCGTGCGGCCGGTAGCTCAGCGCGAGAGCGACCAGTTCCGGCTCGCACGGCCAGGTGATCAGGCCGACGCCCCACGCTGCGCTGGTCCGGTCCCGCGCGCAAGTCAACTCCGCATGCAGCCAGGCCGGGTCGCCGTAGCCGCCGCCGACCATCCCGAGGCCCCCGGCGTTGGAAACGGCAGCGGCGAGCCGTCCGCCCGAGACGCCGCCCATCGGCGCAAGCACGATCGGGTGCTGCAGGCCAAACATCTCGGTCAGCGCCGTGGTGATCATGGGTGTGCGCCTGCAATGTGTCCGATCGATCGCCGCGTGGACCGGCCCGGATGGGTGACCCCTGCGGTGATGTGGCTGGCCATCGCAATGCCTTGCCGCGCCGTTTCGACAGATCGGTTCATGAATCGCCTTGGTCGAATGACTGCAACCGGCATGCTGGCCGGCAAGAGTCCATCGACAGCCCCGGAAACGCGGACTGCGCCGGCCGGAACGGCTTGTCTGTACCCTGCCGGACCGATGCGATGCCGCGCCCACCTCGGAATCGGGTGTGTGCGTGGGGTCAGCTGTCGGCATGGCGGCGGGCTGGCTTGTCCTTCCTGGACGTCGCACCTGAAGACCATGTCTTGCCAAGGTACCGCGTTCACGGCATAGAAGCGGTCGCTATCCACCTGCGGTCGTGATCCGATTTGTGCGGCCGGCTCCGTCACGGTCGAGCACGGCTCTATCCGCCTACAAACCTACAATCCCGCGATGCCTGGCCCCCACCTCATTGCGCGAGCGCCGACGCACCATGCTCGACTTGCCCGGCGCAAACACTGCCTGGGCGCGGAACGCCGGTCCTGTTCACGCACGATCTCGAGGCGCTGACCACGCGCGCGCCGCGATGAGGCTCGACCGCGGCCGCTGCGCGCTGGTGCTGGTGGACTACCAGGCTCGGCTGCTGCCGGCCATTGCCGACGGCGAGGCGGTGCTGCAGGAGGCGATGTTCGTCGCCGGGGTCGCGACGGCCCTGGGCGTGCCGGTGGTCGGCACCGAGCAGAACCCCGAGGGGCTCGGACCGAATGTCGCCGCGCTGCGTGCGCTGTGCGCGCATACGCTGGCCAAGCGCCACTTCGACGCCACGGCCGATGGCCTGAATCGAGTACCTGCACGAACATTGCGGTGTTCCGACGCAGGTGGTGGTGGCCGGCTGCGAGGCGCATGTCTGCCTGCTGCTGACCGCGCTCGGCCTGCACGCGGCCGGCCTGCAGGTGGCCGTGGTGCCCACGGCCTGCGGCAGCCGCAGCCGCGCCGACAAGGCGCTGGCCCTGCAGCGGCTGGCAATCGCCGGTGTGGTGCCGATCAGCGCCGAGACCCTGACCTTCGAATGGCTGCATTGCTGCGATGATCCGGCTTTCAGATCGGTGCTGCAGCGGGTCAAGGCCCGCCCGCCAACGCTCTGAACCCGACCGCTGCGCCAGCACTGATTTCCCCGACCCCGAGGATTCCGCCATGACCGACGCCCCCGACCTGGACGCCTTCGACGCCCGTGCCCGTGCCGACGGTTTCCAGGAGCTGCTCGACCGCGACTGGGGGGCCGACGAGGAGGTACCCGAGCACACCCATCCCTTCGACGCCCGCGCGTTGGTGACGCGCGGCGAGATGTGGCTGGCGGTCGGAGGGCAGCCGCGTCGCTTGCGCGTCGGCGACGGCTTCGAGATCGTCGCCGGGACGCCGCACACCGAGCGCTACGGCGCGCATGGCGCTACCTATCGCGTGGCGCGGCGACAGCCTGTGGCCTGACGGGGTCCGCGGCGGTCTCGGCCGGCGCCGACCACCAGGGGTCGCCGGCCGGCAGCGGCGACGTCAATGTGCCCAGGAAGGCGATCAGCTGGCGGATCTGCCCGTCGTCGAGTTGCAGCGGCAGGATGTCGAAGTGTGGCCGGTTCGGGTGCTGGGCAGGGTCGAAGAAGGGGGGCCGGGGCTGGTTGTAGTGGGCCAGCACCTGTTGCAGGGTCGTGAACTGCCCGGCCTGCATGTACGGCGCCGTGGCCGCCACATTGCGCAGGCTCGGCGTCTTGAAGGCGCCGACGAGCTCGGGCCCCTGGGTCTTCAGGAAACGCATCTCCTCGCAAGCCGCCGCCGGTGCATCGCTCCACGCCGACAGGCAGCTGAAAGTGCCGGCCTGAAGCTGGCGCACCCCGGCGTGGCGGCCCAGGTCGACCTGGGTCGGGTCGGGTTCGGGTGCACCGATGTTGTGGAACTCGTGGTTCGTGAACAGCGGCCCGTTGTGGCAGCTGGCGCAGCGCGCCTTGCCCATGAACAGGCGCAGGCCGGCGACCTCGTCGGCGTTCATCAGCGTGCGCGCCGCGGCACGATCCCGCGCGCCAGCGCATCGACGAAACGGTCGAAGCGCGCCGGCGCCAGGCGCAGCCGGCGCTGGTAGGCCATCAGCGCCTTGCCGGCCTGGCTGAAGATGCGGTCGATCGCCTGCTGTTGCACGACGGGCAACGCCGCCCAGCGGCGCTGCGCCTCGGCATCGCCCAGGGGGGACGCCGGCTGGGCCAGCAGCTCCGGTGGCGGCAGGTCGGCGGGCCGGCCGAACACGGCCGCATGGGCTTGCGGATACAGGCGCAGCAGCTCACCGACATAGCTGCTGCGCGGCGTGGCCATCTCCGCCGGATGTTCGATCGGCCCCAGCGCCTGTGCCCACAGGCTGTCGGCGCCGCCGTCCCAGTTGAGCCAGGGGCTGTACGCCGCACCGAGCACGCTGGGTGTGCCGCGGCGGGTGCTGCCGCTGGCCATGGCGCGCGGCAGGCCGTCGGTGAAGTGGCGTCGCGGCTGGTGGCAGCTGGCGCAGGCGAAGCGCCCGTCGGCGCTGAGCCGGGTGTCGAAGAACAACTGCTGGCCGAGGGTGGCGGCGCGCAAATCGTCGGCCCAGGCGTTCGACAGTGCCGGCGGCGGTGGTGGCAGCCGGTCCAGGGTGAAGGGGCGCAGGAAGTTGATGTCGGCCGCGCTGAAATCCAGGGCCGCGGGGCCCTGCGCCGCGCCGGACTGCAGCGCGAGGGCCAGGCCGAGCGCAACCAGCGCGCGCAGGCTGCCGCGCGGCCTCACTCGAACACCAGGTTGAAGGCCACGTTGTCCGGCCCGGCCCGGGCGTCGCGCGGCTGGATCTCGAAACTCCATCACCCACCAGCCCTCCATCTGGAACTTCAGGCCCTCGACGAGTACCCCGGGCGCGAGCTCCTGCGTGACCCGCGGCTGCGTCGGCAGGCCGTGCACATGGCCGGGCATGTGGCCGGCCACCAAAATCGTCGCGCCCTGCACCGGCGCACCGTCGAGGTCGCTGACGAGCAGCCGCGAGCGGTGCATGCGGTTCAGCGGCACACCGGCAGCATTGCCGGCGTTGCCGCCGGCTTCGCCGTCGCCCTGGACCTCGATATGCGCGAGGTAGCGTCGCTCGCGCGACAGCTGGAAAGCTCCGATGTCCAGGTCCTGCGGCGGGTCTGCGACGCCAGCATCGGGAAACGCAGCGAAAACCCGTCGGCCGCGGCCGAAGCGCCTGCGGCCGCCGGCAGAGCGGGCATGTTCGGGTGCACGCTGCGAACGGTGGCGTTGTGGCCGATGAAACGGTGCAGGCCGTCGTCCAGCGTCAGCGGCGCGCGGTTGTGCACCCAGGGGCCCCAGCCGGCCAGCATGCCGGCGCTGAAGTGGCTCAGGGCCTGCTGCAGCGCTGCGTCGCCGCGTGCCCGTGATTCGGCGCCTTCGTGCTGCAGGCGCTCCAGCGCTGCGGGCGGGTCTTCGACGCCCGTGGCTGACAGCTTCGCGTCGGGGCGGCTGCCGCGCCGGGCGAGCAGCGCCTGGCGCATCCGGCTGGCCTCGAGCAGGGCCTGCCGCGCGGCCTGGACCGAGGCCTGGGCCTGGGCCAGCGCGGCGCGCCCGGCGGCGAATTCGGCGGCCGCGGCAGGCGCGGGTTCGACTGCATCTGCGCCTGCGGCCACGCTGCACAGAGCGCCAGCGCGGCAGCGGTTGCCAAGCCCGTTGCGCGGCGGCGCGGCCGGGCCCCGGCCGCGCCGGTCATCGGGCTCACGGGAAGGTGATGCGCCAGTGGTTCAGTGTGCCGGTCTGACCGCGTCGCAGGTCGCGCACCCGCAGTTGCCAGGTGCCGGCGGCGGCTGAGGTGCCGGTGTCCACGGCATAGGTCTGCACCAGGTCGTCGGCCCGGCCGCCGCTGAGCCGGTGCAGGTTGGACACCGTGCCCGTGGGCGAGATCAGGTCGACGATCAGCTGGCCGATCGCCGGGTGCGTGATGTCCACCGCCACCTGCACCGTGCCGGCGGCGCCCGCCCGGTCCACCACGATGCTGCTGCTGGCGCCGGCACGGCTGCGGTCGGGAATGGCCACCGGCGTGTTGTTCTCGAAGCTGCTGCCGCCGCCACCGCCGATCGCATCCCAGGTCGGGTGCGACGACGAACAGGCCGCCGCCGATGTCGCTGAGCACGACGTTGCCGCTCGGGAACCAGACATAGCTGCTCCAGGTGCCGGAAAACTGCGGCGCGTCGGAGCCGGGCACGGTGTCGAACCAGGCGACCTCGGTCAGCGTGCCGCTGGCGATCTGCGCCGCATCGAGGATGCGCAGGCCGGCGCGGTAGTTGGTCTCGAAGACGTAGCCGTCACGCGTGTACAGGTTGTGGTCGATGGCCGGCGTCGGGCCGGTGTAGCGGCCGATCTCCACGGGATCGTCGAGGTCGCTGAGGTCGAAGATGTAGGACCGCGTGTTGTGACCGTTGTTGCTCTCGTCGAGTTCGTCGTTGACGATGATGGTGCGGTGCTGGCCGTCGAGGAACCAGCCCTGGTGCGTGTAGCGCGCGCCGGCATAAGGGGTGCGCGACAACATCTGCGGATTGGCCTTGCTGGTCACGTCGACCACGGTCACCGTGTCTTCGTTGTAGGCGACGCAGACTTCGCGCCCGCTGTAGGCAGCGTCGGGCCCGGCGTAGATCACGCACTGTGTGTCGTGGGTGTAGCCGTCGGCCGAGAAGCAGCCGGCATAGGCCGGCGCCTGCGGGCTGGAGATGTCGACCATGTACAGCCCGCCGCTGCAGCGGTTGCTGCCGACGACGTAGGCATAGCCGCTGTCCTCGTTGATCGCGATGTTGTGCGCCGGTCCGAAGGTGCCGAGGTGCGCCGTCTCGGTCAGGCTGCCGCCCGGGGCAGGCCGCGCAGGGTGCGCAGGTCGAAGACCTGCAGGCCATGGCTGGCGTTGCCGCTGCCATCGGCGACGATGAAGGCATGGTCGGCGTAGACCTTGATGTCGCGCCAGGCATCGCTGCCGCCGTTGTGCGAGGGCAGGAAGCCCAGCAGCACCGGCGCCGTGGGGCTGCTGATGTCGACGAAGGCGGTGCCGTGCGTGCGCCCGACGATGGCGACCTCCATGCCCGTGAGCGGATCGGTCCAGCCCCAGATGTCGTTCAGGTTCTGCGTGCCGCCGCCGAGCGCAGCCTTGGGCATGAAGGCGCGCAGGTCGATCTTGCTGCAGGGGTAACCCTCGGCGCTGCCACCGCTGCACACGCCGGCCGGGGCGTTGAGCGTCGACTGACGCTTCAGTTCGGCTGCGGTCGGGCCCTCGTTGCTGTTGTCGAACTTGAAGCCGTCGGGAAACATTGCGCTGTGCGCAAAGGCGCTGCTGCTGCAGGCCAGTATCGCGGCGGCCAGCAAGGCGCGGGCGGCGTGCAAGCTCAGTCCGGTGCTCATCTTCGGTCTCCTTTGTGCGGCCGCTTCGAGGCAGGCCTGTCGGGTGAATGTACCAAAGGGACGGGCCGCGCCGGCTTCAGTCCATCAGCACGCCCGCGGCGCGTTGCAGGGCGCGCCGATAGGTCGGGGCATCGACGGCATGGGCCAGGCGGTCGAGCCGGGGCGCGCGGCCGCCGCCGCGCAGGTCGGGCAGGGGCCCGCGCGCGAGCGCCGCGAAGGCCGCTGCGCGCCCGGGTTGCAGTGCCTGGGCCGCCAGGTAGGCCGCGACCAGTTCGGCCTGGGCCTGGCGGTCGCGCCAGCCCAGGCCCTGCCCCTCGAACATTCCGATCACCGCCAGGCGCTGGTAGTGCGGCGCGAAGATGTTCAGGTACAGGCGCGGCGCCGGGCCATGCCAGTTCAGCAGTTCGGCGCGCAGCGAAGGGGTAGTGGAGCTTGTAGCCGGTGGCCGCAATCACGAGGTCGAAGCGGCCCTGGCTGCCGTCCGCGAAGTGCACCGTGTCGCCATCCATGCGCATCGTCTCGCCGCGGACCTCGATCTCGCCGCGCGCGAGCAGCGGCAGCAGATCGTCGTTGCTCAGGGGCGGCAGCTCATCGAGCGCATGGGTCGGCGGCGGAAAGCCGTGCTGCTCAAGCTGGCCAGCCACTGGCGCAGCTGGCGCCCGGCCGCACGCAGGCGCAGCGGGCGCGGCAGGCGCTGCCACCAGGGTGCGGCGAGGTCGGCGGGCCGGCCACCGAGGTAGCGCGGCCACAGATAGGCGCCGCGACGCACCGACAGCGTCACCGCCGAGGCCGTAGCGGCCGCGTCCACCGCCAGATCGCCGGCCGAGTTGCCGCCACCGACGATCAGCACCCGCCGTCCGGCCAGGTGATCCGCGTCGCGGTAGGCCGCCGCGTGCATCAGTTCGCCGTCAAAGCGGCCCGGGAAACGTGGCACATGGGGCTCGGCGTGGATGCCGTTGGCGATCACGACCCCCTTGTAGTCGGCGACCACTGAACCGCTGCCGTCGTCCGCAGTCACGCGCCACAAGGAGTCGGGCATTTCACTGACCGGCTCGACCCGGCGCACCAGGGTGCCGAAGCGAAAGTGCCGGCGCAGGTCGAACGAATCGGCGTAGCCCTGCAGATAGTGCAGCGCGTCGGCCTGGCCCGGGTAGTCGGGGCAGCCGGCCGGCATTGGCAGGTCGCTGAAGGCCGTGGTCTGCTTGCTCGTGAGCATGCGCAGCGAGGCGTAGGCGCGCGCACGCGGGTTGGCCAGGTTCCACCAGGCCGCCGAAATCGTCATGCGCCTCGAAACCCTGGAACGGCTGGCCCTGGCGCTGCAGGGCGCGGGCACCGGCCAGGCCACTGGGGCCGGCCCCGATGAGGGCGATCTGGTCTTCGCTGCGGAAAGTCTCGGACATCGGCCCGGATTGTCCTCGCGGACCGTCGTAGCCCGCGCCATCCGCCCCCCGTATGCAGGGGCGGGTACCGCACCGTGGCACACCCGCAAGCGCGCCCGGTTACGCGCCGACCGGGACCGGGCGCTCGATGCCGGCCTGTGCGCGCGTACATGACCGACCACGCCGACGAGTTCGAGCGCCGGTTGCAGGGCCGCGACTGCGGATCCACGCAACGCCGCGTCGGCGCCGCCCGGGGCCCGCCTTCATGGGGCCGGCGCACTCCGAGCGGGAGGCATCGGACCCGATTCCCGAGCTGGCCGCGCCGACAAGACATGCCGCTTGAGAAGGCTACACACACGCGCCGGTCGGGATGTCGCGGCGGCGTCGTCGGCCGGTGTCAGAGGCAAGCTCGCCGGATTGGTCAGTGCCGCAGCGCAGATCGACCTTCGCAGCGTCCACGCGGTCGGAGCCGGAGGTCGGAGCGCTGCACTCACGTCTTCTGCGGAGACACCCGAAACGGCACCATCATGAGCATTCGATTCTGCGGCCACCGTAGGTCCACGCTTCTGCTGGCCTTCGCCCTGATCCTCGTCGTGGGCTGCGGCTCGGGCGGCGGCAGTGATGACGAGGCAGTCGGCGCCTGCCGTTGGCTGACCACGGGCCTCGCGGACGGGAACTGCAGCGCGGTCGTCCCCTGGGTGTCTCTGGCAACTTCGCAGTCCGGGCAGCCGCCGCTGGAGACTGACGTGCTGAACTTCGCCGTCACTGGCAATGCCGTGACGGCCGCGGAGCGGCAATCCACGCTCGGCTTTCAGCCTCCCGGACGCACCGACTTGCCGCCCTGGCCATTGGTCCTGCCGCTGGACCGGAACGCCGACCCGTACAACGACAGCAACTGGCGCTTCCACCTGAACGCGTGGCGCATGTTGGATCCGCTGATCAAGGCCTGGGAGCAGATGGCGAACAGGCCAATCTCGACGACGCGCTCCGCCTCGTGGCGGACTGGCATCGGTACCACATCGCGCAAGGCGGAAGCAGCAGCTACGGCTGGAACGACATGGCGACCGGCATCCGCGCGATGAAGCTGGCTTGGCTGGCCGATCATGCGCTGCGTGGCGATATTGTCACCACAGCGGCGCAGGGCGAACTGTTGATCGAACTCGCCGAGCGGCACGCACGCAAGCTGCGCGAAGAAGACTTCCTGTCGGACGGCAACCACGGCCTGTTCCAGCTCCACGGCCTTCTCGCGCTGTGCAACACACTGCCCTACTTGAAGAGCTGCCCTGGCGGGGTCGCCTATGCGGGGACTGCGATGGAGCGCCTGCTCAGCCTGCAGTTCACCAACGAAGGGGTCCATCGAGAGCACTCGCCCGAGTACCACCAGTTCGTCGCCGACGTGCTGCAGACGATGCTGCCGTCGGGCTGGTATGACGACTTTGCCTTCGTGCGCAGCTTGATTCCGTTGGTCGAGGCCAACCGGGTCTGGATGTTCCATCCGGACGGCAAACTGGTCGCCGTGGGGGACAGCATCGAAGGCGATCGTGTCGAGTTTCCGGCCGGGGACGCCGGCTGCGCCAGCCCTGGCACCCCCCCCCCCCGGCCGACTGCTACCAGTCGAAGGCGCTCCCGGAGACGGGATATGCCATCGTTCGCAGCGACTGGTCGGTCCCCGTCGCCGATGCCTCGATGCTGTTCATGACGGCGAGCTTTCACTCGACTGGCCACAAACACGCGGACGATCTCAGTTTCGAACTGTTCGAGTTCGGTGAACGTGTACTCACCGATACCGGCAAGTACAAGTACGCCGACGACGCCTGGCGCGAGTTCGCCATGAGCACAGGCGCGCACAACACGCTGGAAGTCGACGGCCAGTTGGGCACGGTGCTCGCGATCAACGCCTATGGCTCCGGCCTGCGCGATGTCCGGGCGCTGGCGAACGGCTTCGCGCTGACTGGCGAGGCCCCACGTGCCGACACCGGTCGCCGGCACCAACGTCGCCTGTATTACACGCCGCGCCGATCTTTGCTGGTGGTCGACCAACTGTCGGTCCCCGCAGCGTCAATGGTGACGCAATGGTTCCACTTCGCGCCGCAGGTCGAGGTGGCGCCGGACATCGCCGGCTCGGGCCGGTTCCTGGCTACCCTCGGCGGCGGCCGGCAGATCGAGGTCGAGCCGCTGCGGCCCGGTTGCAGCGGCGCCCTGTACCGCGGCGGCACGCAGCCGCGGCAAGGGTGGACAACGGTTTCATACGGACAACTCGTTCCACGCTGGACCTTGGGCTTGAGCTGCACTGGCGCGCAGGCCGCCTACGCGACACTGTTCGTGCTCGATCCGGCACACGGCGAAGAGGCGCGCCAGGACGCACAACAGATCCTTCGCTCGCTGGGTCTGTGACCCGCTGGGGTGCGCCGGAGATAGGTGCAGCGATCTCCTTTCGAGGGCGACCTGGGCCGCGTTTGATCTCATGTGGGTTGCCGTTTTGCAAGGCCGCGCGGTTGCGCAGATGCTCCGGCAGCAGGTTCGCGTGCTCGCGCAGGCGGTAGGAGTTGCCCTCGATCGGGATCACCACCGCATGGTGCAGCAGCCGGTCCAGCAGAGCGGTGGCAACCACCGAGTCGCCGAAGATCTCGGCCCACTCGCCGAAGCCACGGTTGCTCGTCATGATCATCGCGCAGCGCTCATAGCAGGCGTTGACGAGCTGGAAGAACAGATTGCCCCCACCCGAGCCCACTGGCAGGTAGCCGATCTCGTCGACGATCAAGACGCTGTGACGAGCCAGGTAGCGAACTCGCTCGGTGAGCCGCCCCTCTCGTTCGGCGCGCCGCATCGAATCCACCATCTCCGCCAGCGTGGCCATGTAGACACTCTTGCCCGCGCGCACGGCCTCCACGCCAAGGGCGATCGCCAGATGCGACTTGCCCGTGCCCGGCGGTCCGAGCAGGTGCACGCATTGATGCCGCGTCACGAACTCAAGCTCGGCCAACGCCAGCACCCGGTTGCGGTCCAGGCTCGGCTGGAAGCTAAAGTCATAGCCGGACAGGGTCTTGACGGTCGGCAGCCGTGCCGTCTGCAGCGCCATCTTGATGCGCCGGCTCTCGCGCGTCGTGTACTCCTCGCCGAGCAGCGACTCGATGGCTTCCAACGTGCTGACCTCGCCTTGCTCGATGCGCGACAGCGTCATCTGCAGCGCCTCCAGCGCGCGCGGCATCTTCAGCCCGACCAGGTGTCGGCGGATGCGATCGGTGGTGTCGCCGCTCATCGCGCCGCTCCCGACGCAGTACCCGTCGATGCCAGGGGCGCGGCAGGCACTCGCGCTGCTGCGCCGAGCCGTTCGGCGATCGCCTCATAGACTCCCAGTGCTCGGCGGGCCACGCTGTGACCGGGCGGCTGCACCGGCAAGGGCTTGTCGACCTCAGGCGCCGTGCTCGAGCGCCGCGGCTGTCGATGCCCGGGCAACAGCGAGCGCTGGCGCCGCCCGTGCAGCAGCGCGTGCACCGCCACCAGGTGACGGCCGTCGTGTATGCGTACCCAGTCGGCGGTTGTCTCCACTTCCAGCACTCGCTTGACGGTGCCGTCAGGCACGCTGTACAGGTTGCCCCCCACCGAGACCATGCCCTCGTGGCTGACGCGCCGCTCGGTGCGCAGCACGGCATCGAAGCGCCCGGCAGGCAGCGCCTGCAGGCTGGCGCGCTCGGCCGCGAAGTGCTCGGTCACGATGCGCCCGGTGCTGCCGTGCAGACGAGCATTGGCGACGGTGTCGAGCCACACGCGCAGCTGGCGGTTCAGGTCGTCGAGGTTCGCGAAGCTGCGCGCGAGGAAGAAGTTGGCCCGCACGTAGCGGAACGGACGCTCGATCTTGCCCTTGGTCTTGGCACGGTAGGCCTTGCAGGCCCGCGGCTTGAAGCCGTAGTGCGCACCGAGCCCGATCAGCTTTGCGTTGTAGACGATGCCGGTGTCGTCGAGCGCCTCGCCGAGCACGGCCGTCTTCATGCGGTCGTACAGGATCTCGTGCGGTGTGCCGCCGAAGTGCTCGAAGGCGAGCATGTGGCAGCGCAGCACGGTGCCCAGGTCCTGGTGCAGCACGTACTGCGCCCAGAGGTAGCGGCTGTGGCCGAGCACGATGGCGAAGAGCCACACGCGGTGGTGCACGCCGGGCTGCTCGGTGAACTCGACCATGAAGTGCGCGAAGTCAACCTGCGCCTGACGGCCGGCAGGGGTCTCGAAGCGGACCTCGAAGGGCGCGGGCACGGGCGGCCGAACCGCACGCAGGAAGTCGTTGAGCTGGGTGACGCCGCCGGCGTACCCGCGCTCGCGCACTTCGCGCAGCAGTCGCACGCCGCTGAGCTCGGGCCAGGCCACCACGCGCTCGCGCAGATAGGACTCGAAGGGACCGAGCAGCGTCGGCCTGGGCAGGCGCAACGTGTACTTGGGCACGACCAGACCGCGCTCGACCACCTTGCGAATGGTCTTGCGATCGCGGCCGGTGCGCTCGGCGATGGCCGAAACCGACAAGCCCTGTTGGTGCAATTCCAGAATCATCATCCATTCCTTCAGATTGACCACCCGCCCTCCGCATGTCGTTACTCAAGAACGACGATGCTCGGGGCCAGGCGCCGAGCGCAGCCGGGCCTCGGCCCGGCTGCGCTCAAAGATCAAACTGGGAATATTCAACCGGCGGAAATGGGGAGTATTCGTCCGGCGGCGACACCATTGAGTCGATCGCCGGCAAGATCGGCTGCACGGCCGAGACGCTGCGCAAGTGGGTGCGCCAAGGCGAACGCGACAGCGGCGTGCGGCCCGGCGCTACGACGACTGAGCAGCAGCGCATCAAGGATCTAGAACGTGAGGTTCGCGAACTGCGCAAGACCAACGAGATCCTGAAGTTGGCCAGCGCGTATTTCGCCCAGGCGGAGCTCGACCGCCACCACAGGAAGTGAACGCCTTCATCGACGAGCACCGTGGTGCTCACGGGGTCGAGCCCATCTGCAGCGCGCCGCAGGTTGCCCCGTCGGCGTACCGGCGCCACGCTGCCCGCCAGCGTGACCCGGCGCTGCTGTCGGCGCGAGCACAGCGTGACGCGAGCTTGATGCCGCAGGTGCAGCGCGTGTTTGAGGCGAACCTGCAGGTCTATGGCGCCGACAAGGTGTGGCGGCAACTCCTGCGCGAAGGCGTGGCAGTGGCGCGCTGCACGGTGGAGCGTTTGATGCGGCGACTCGGGTTGCAAGGCGTACGCCGCGGCAAGGGCGTGCGCACGACGGTGCCCGACGCCAAGGCGGCGTGTCCGCTGGACCCCGTCAATCGGCACTTCAAGGCCCAGCGGCCGAACCAGTTGTGGGTGGCCGACTTCACCTACGTCTCGACCTGGCAGGGCTTCGTGTACGTCGCCTTCGTCGTCGATGTCTTCGCGCGGCGCATCGTCGGCTGGCGGGTGAGCAGTTCGATGCAGACCGACTTCGTGCTCGACGCGCTGGAGCAGGCGTTGTATGCACGGCGTGCCGAGCGCGAAGGCGACCTGGTGCATCACAGCGACCGGGGCTCGCAGTACGTCTCCATCCGCTACAGCGAGCGACTCGCCGAGGCCGGCATCGAGCCCTCGGTGGGCAGCACCGGCGACAGCTACGACAACGCGCTGGCCGAGACGATCAACGGGCTGTACAAGGCCGAGATCATCCACCGGCGCGGGCCGTGGAAGACGCGGGAGGCGGTCGAACTTGCCACGCTGGAGTGGGTCTCGTGGTTCAACCACCATCGCTTGCTGGAACCCATCGGCTACATCCCCCCAGCCGAAGCCGAGGCAAACTACTGGCGCCAGCAAGCTCAGCTCTCGACCACAACCAAGCCTGCCCCTTCGGCAGCGCTGCAGGAGGGTTGAACCATGAATACATGGCCCAACCGGGGGTGCCTCCGGCGGCCCCTGCGGGGGGCTGGAAGAATAGGAGTCCGATCGCCCAAACCAGTCAGACCATGTCGGTCTGACTCAAGCCAACAGGCCTCCTCGAAACCCGGCGCGGTTCAGCCTGCCGTTGGTGCTCCGCTTGAGCGAGGGGTTAGGCTGCACTTTCACGATTGGCCTGAGCTCGTTGCCAGAAGGACAGCAGGAGAGTAAGGCCGGGAGCAGGTGCGTCTTGTACGGAAGCCGCCTGATGCTCTGCGAGCCAACTTGCGTGAGAGATCGACTGCCATTCCGAACCGACAGGTTCTGCGAATCCCATTGACCAAGTTGAGAAGTGGCGCTGATTGACCGGTGCAGCGACAAGCTCGATGAGGCCCCGATGGCTGCGCGACGTCTTGATGCGTGAATAGACTTGCGCAACCCCAGCCTCGGGTCCCTCAAAGTACTGGAAGAACGAACTATCTTGATGAAGCAGGGCCCCGCTCACGCCTACTGTCGCATTGAACGCTCGAGCGTCCAAGAGCAACGAGTCAAGTTCTTCTGGCGTGAAGCGACGGGTAGCACTGCTGACATAGGCGACAGCGACGAGAGAGGGCATTGTGCGGCCTAACGTTCGAGTTAAGCGGGAGGCAGCGGCATAGCGCCTGGCCCGCGAGGCGCATGATGACAGTGAGCGCTTCGCGGGCCAAGCGCTATGCCGTTGGCTCTCCGCTTGAACGAGGGGTTAGGCCGCAGTTTCGCCATTGCCAAGCGCCAGCCACATGTGAACCTTGGATAGGTACCCGCCTTCCCTCCGTATGGCCATGGGTTCGACGCCAAAGGTCTGGAACCCAACTGAGCGGTAGAGCCCTTCCGCAGCCGCATTGCCCTGAGTGACCGTGAGTGTGATGACCTTAACCCCGGGTCTGCCCTTGGCATGCTCGACGGCGGCAGACACCAATGAGCGACCTGCCCCTGTACCACGCGCCCCGGGCCTGACATACATGCCGATGAGAAGCGCCTTGTGGCGTGTCTTCGGCTTGGAGGCGAACTCCAACGCGACGGTGCCAACCAATTCACCCCGGTCATAGGCACCGAACGCGGCTGTCATTCCCGAGGGATCTGCGATTCGCTTTGACCACCACGACTCTGGCTCGGCGGCACGCTCTTCCGGTGTTGAAGTGAACGCATCAGGTGCGTTTGCATACGCCTCCAACATCAAGGCCCGATATGAAACCACATCAGTAAAGGTCAGCGGCGCGACGCGCATCCTGCGGCCTAACGTTCGAGCTAAGCGGGCGACGACGGCAGGACGCCAGGCCCGAGCCGGTGAAAATGTACCGCGTACCACCGGACCGGGCTTGGTGGCCCGCCGTTGGTGCTCCGGTTGAGCGAGGGGTTAGGCCGCGCGGATTTCCAAACCAAGTGCGACACCGTTTCAAAGGTGGGGAACGGCAATACTTGCTGCTTCCTCATTCGGCCAGGAAGGGGGTTGCAGCTTTGAAGCAGTATCACCAGTTCACCCAGCACGAAAGATACCTGATCGCGAGCATGCGCAGGCAACGTTTGTCGGTGCCGACGATCGCCCGGCGGCTTGGTCGCCACCCGAGTTCGATCTACCGCGAGGTCAAACGCAACGCGAGCACCTACGACGGCCACTATGGCGCCGACAAGGCCAACAGCTACGCCGTAGCCAGGCGCTCCAGGTGCCGCCGAAAACCCCAATACAGCCTTGAGGAGTGGGCCGTGATCGACCAGCATCTGCGCCTGCTATGGAGCCCTGAGCAGATCTCAGCCTTGCTCGGCTCGAACGGCCAGCTGTCGATCAGCATGCAGTCCATCTACCGGCATGTCCGCCGCGACCGGCGCCGGGGTGGCGATCTCTGGCGCTGCCTGCGCATCGTGCCAAAGTTTGGCCGTAAACGCTACCGAAGCCACGATTCGCGCGGGGTACTGCCCGGCAAGCGGCATATCTCCGAGCGTCCAGCCGAGGTCGAACTTCGCCAGGTGCAGGGCCACTGGGAGGGTGACACCGTCATGGGCTCAGACATGCGCCACTGCGTGCTCACCTTGGTCGAGCGTGCCACAGGCTATGTGATCATCAAGAAGCTCTCGGCTCGCACCAAGGCCCAGGCCACCGCGGCCGCTCTATGCGCGCTGCGCGAGCACCCAGGCAGGTTCAAGACGATCACCTTCGACAACGGCACTGAGTTCCATGACTACAAGCGTCTGGAACGTCGTCGCTCGTTGCGGTGCTACTTTGCTACGCCCTACCACTCCTGGGAGCGCGGCAGCAACGAGAACGCCAACGGCCTCGTTCGCCAGTATCTCCCCAAGGGTTCGTGCATGAAACACGTCACACAGGCCGACTGCACTTCGATCGCTCGAAGTCTAAATCACAGACCCCGCAAGAGGTATAACTACCAAACTCCAGCAGCGCTATTGAATTAGCATCTCCAGTGTCGCACTTGCAGGGTGAATTCAGGCCGCACTGCGCCACCGGCCAAGCTGCGCCAGTTGTGGACCGGGTCAGAACTGCTGGCTCTGGGGTGCATCGTCTGTGATCTCGTAGTAGCCGCCCTTGTCGCCAACAAACGTGTGTTTCGAGATCTTCAGTTCAAGCGGCGTGTCGATGCAACCCATGGCAACTGCTGTCCACTTGTACCCCTCACTGGTTGGATTCCAGAACAGAGTCGAGCCGCATACTGCGCACGAGCCGCGCTGTACTTTGTCTGACGACTGGTACCACCTGACCAACTCTGCTCCTCGTACTTCAAGAGAGGATCGCCTGACGTTGATGCCGGTCCAGAAGTTGCCTGTGTGCTTTCGGCACTGCGTGCAGTGACAAGCTTCCGGAGAATGCTCGAGCGGCTCTCGAATCTCGAGCTGCACAGCACCGCAAAGACAGCTTCCGTGGATCACGATCTGGCTCCCCGGGGTTGTTTCGACGTAGCGCGCAAGACGTCCACCATGTGCCGCCTAAC
>CAVPNN010000003.1:0-354882 GCA_963706655.1 uncultured beta proteobacterium | reverse complement strand
CAGGCCAAGTTGGCCTCGATCAATGTCACGATGCTGACCTATGAGAAGAACTTCGAAGGCAGCATCACCCTGCTCGGCGAGCGCGGCACGGTCCGGGTCGGCGGCGTGGCGCTGAACGAGGTTCAGCACTGGCAGTTTGATGAAGCCCAACCGGAAGACGCGCAGGTCTTCGATGCCAGCTACACGCCGAGCTCGGTGTACGGGTTCGGGCATCCTCTCTACTACGACAACGTGCTCGGCACCTTGCGCGGCGAGAAGCAGGCCGAGGTCGATGGCTACGAGGGGCTTCGTTCGCTTGAAGTCGTGATTGCCGGCTACCGCAGCGCGCGCGACGGCGTGCGTGTTGGCCTGCCGCTGGTGTTCTGAGTGGCCGCCGAGATTCATCCCAGTGCGATCGTCGACGAAGGCGCGCAGCCTGGGTGAGGGCACGCGAGTCTGGCACTTCAGCCATGTCTGCGCTGGCGCGCGTCATTGGCGATCGCTGTTCTCTCGGGCAGGGCGTCTACGTGGGCAACGACGTGCGCATCGGGCGCGACGTCAAGATCCAGAACAACGTCTCGGTCTTCGACGCGGTCACGCTGGAGGACGAAGTGTTCTGCGGCCCGAGCATGGTCTTCACGAACGTGTTCAACCCGCGTTCCGCGGTGTCCGCGCAAGGACGCCTACCGGCGCACGCTGGGTCAGGCGAGGCGCAACCCTGGGCGCGAACTGCACCATCGTCTGCGGGGTCACGATCGGCGCTTAGGCTTTTGTCGGCGCGGGCGCAGTGGTCACGAACGACGTGCCTGATTTCGCGCTGATGGTCGGCGTGCCGGCGAAGCGCATCGGCTGGATGAGCCGGCACGGCGAGCGACTCGACCTGCCGACACGAGGTGAGGGCGAGGCGGCTTGTCCGGCCACCGGTGAGCGTTTCCGTCTCGACGGCGAGCGGCTGATCGCATGCAGTTCACCGACCTGAAGGCGCAGTACGCGGCGCTCAAGCCGTCGCATCGACGCGCGTATCCAACGCGTGCTCGACCACGGTCAATACATCATGGGTCCTGAGGTTGCGGAGCTCGAGGCCGCGCTCGCCGCATTCACCGGGGCTCGCCACTGCATCACGGTGGCCAGCGGCACCGAGGCGCTGCTGATCGCGCTGATGGCCCTCGACCTGAAGCCGGGCGACGAGGTGATCACGACGCCCTTCACCTTCGCCGCCACGCGCCGAGGCCATCGTGCTCGCTGGCGCGAGGCCGGTCTTCGTCGACATCGAGTCCGACACCTGCAACATCGACGCGTCGCTGATCGAGGCGGCGCTCACGCCGCGCACGAAGGCGATCATGCCGGTCAGCCTGTACGGCCAGGTCGCCGACATGGATCAGATCAACGCCATTGCCGCGCGTCCACGGTCTGGCCGTGATCGAGGACGCGGCGCAGAGCTTCGGCGCGATCTACCAGGGCCGGCGCTCGTGCGCACTGTCGACCTTCGGCGCGACCAGCTTCTTCCCGAGCAAGCCGCTGGGCTGCTACGGCGACGGCGGCGCGCTGTTCACCGACGACGATGCGCCTGGCGCAGGCGGCGCGCGAGATCCGCGTGCACGGCCAGAGCGCGCGCTATACCCACACCCGCATTGGCGTCGGCGGCCGCATGGACACGCTGCAATGCGCAGTGGTGCTGGCCAAGCTCGAGCGCTTCGAGTGGGAGCTGCAGCGCCGCGCAGAACTGGGCGCGCGCTACCGTCAACTGCTGGGCGACGTGTCGGGTGTCGACATGGTCGCGGTGCGACCCGACCGCGACTGCGTCTACGCGCAGTTCACCGTGCGTGTCGATGACCGCGACGACGTGCAGGCTGCGCTCAAGGTGGCCGGCATACCGACGACCGTGCACTACCCGCGGCCGCTGCACCACCAGCCGGCGTACGCGGCACATTGCTGCCCTGAGTGTTGTCCCGTCAGCACGCCGCATGGCTGCGCGCGTGCTGAGCCTGCCGATGAGCGCTGACCTGAGCGAGGCCGACCAGGACCGAGTGGTGGCAGCCCTGCGCGACGCCTACAGCGCTTGCGGCGAGCCGGCTTGACGCGCAGCGATGCCGGGGCCATTGGCCTGCAGGTGCTCGGCTCGGCAGCGACGGTGGCGGTGGTAATGCTCGTCACCCACCGCTTCGGGCTCGAAGCTCAGGGCCGCTTCAGCCTGCTCAAGAGCTGGATGGACACTGCCGTGGTAGTGTGCCTACTGGGTCTGCCGCAAGCGCTGCTACACATTGCCTATCACGGCAGCACGCCGCTCGGCGGGCTGCGCGTCTATGCTGAGCGCTATGCCGCCGGCGTACTGTTGCTGGCCTTGCTGGCGGCGGCCTTGGCGGCATTCGGGCCGGTGCCCTGGCTAGGCTGGTCCTTGCTGGCCGTGCCTGGCTTGGTGCTGCACGGTCTGCTGCGCGCCCTGGTCTTGAAGGCCGCTGGCCCGCCGGGCTATGCGCTGGCCACGGTGATGCCAGCGACGGCCTTGCTGCTGGTGGTGGGTGCGCTGGCCCTGACAGGCTGGTCGGCCCTCGGCCCGGGGCTGGTGCTGTCATCGACCATGGCGGCCGTGGCGATGTGCTGGCTGCTGGCGCGCGCAGGCGTCGCACGTGAACCGGAGGTCGGCCTGCGCATTCCACGGGACATCCACGGCCATGCCTTCGTGCAGAACCTGGCCGCCGCTGCGCAGGCCGCTGCCCTGTTGGGCTTGCTCAGCCTGCTGGGCGCACCGGCGGCGGTGGTGGGAGAAGCTTCGGTCAGTCTGCTGGTGATGCAGTTGTTCGGCGTGGCAGCGGCCTACCTGGCACCGTTGATCTACGATCGCGCTGCACGCGGCGCCGAGGAACGCCGGGGACCCGATTGGCCCGTGCGAGGCGGCTTGCTGCTCGTATTTGCTGCAGCCATCCTCCTCCTGCCCTGGGCACTGACGCTGGCCGTGCCGCAAGCCAGCGCTAAGCTGCAGCAGGCCTGCCAGATCATGACGGTCGCCGGGCTGCTGTTGCTGGCCAACCGCGTCGTGGCCACGCGGCTGCAGGCCCAGGGCGCCTTTGCCGATCTCACCGTCCTGGCAATCCTGCGCCTGGCAGCCAGCGCCGCAGTGTTGGCGGGCGGCGGGGCGGCCGCCACTGCAAAGACCTTCGCGGTGGCGGTGCTGGCCGGCGAAGTGCTGGCGTCGGTTGGGACGGTTTGGGCGCTGTGGCGTCGGGGGCAGCAGTCATGACGATGCCCCTGTGGCCGGCGCGCAGCCGGCGTCTGGCGCTGAGCCTGATGCTGCGGCGGCGCCTGTTGCGCTGGCTGGTGGCGGCACGGCCGCTGGAGCACGCGGCACCGTTTGCCGTGCTGCCCGGCGATGTGGTGTCCGAAGAGGTGCTGGTGGCCGGCATCTACGAAGCCGAATGGCTGCGTGCCTTGTTCGACGGACTGCTGGCCGACCGCCGCGCGCAGTTCCTGCAGGGCGCTGCGGTCGATGTCGGCGCTAACATCGGCAACCACAGCCTGTACTTCGCGGCGCGCTTTGCCGCCGTGCATGCCTTCGAGCCCAATCCGAATGCGCTGGCCTTGTTGAACTGCAATGTCGCGTTGTCGCGTGCGGCCCATCTCCATGTCCACGCTGTCGGCCTCGGCGAGCGCGACGCCGAGCTGCCCTTCGTCCACAACGCCAGTGGCAATCTGGGGGGCTCGGGTTTTCAGTTCGCGGGTGTGCAGGGCGAGCAAACCAGCCTGTGCCCCATCCGGCGCGGCGATACCGTGTTGGCGGCAGCATTGCAGGGCCTGCCGCTGGCCTTGTTGAAGATCGACGTCGAAGGTGCGGAACTGGCGGTGCTGCAAGGCCTGGCTCAGACCGTGGCGCGCGACAGGCCCGTGGTCGTGTTCGAATCGAACCGCGCCGACGGCCCGCAGGACGGTGAGCAAGTTCTGCGCTGGCTGCGTGCGCAGGGCTACAGTAGCTTCTTCGCCATCGAAGAAGAGGCCGCTGGGCGCGGTCCTTGGCCGCGGCTGTGTTCGCGCCTGCTGCACGGGGAGCGCTTGCGCCTGGCACCCTTGCGGACCGTCCCCGACCGGCCCTGCCCGATGCTGGTTGCCTTGCCATGAAGCTGCTGCTGCTGGGCCCGGCTAATTCAATCCACCTGCAGCGTTGGGCCAATGGCCTGGCGGCGGCGAGCGTGGAAGTGCACGCCGTTTCGATGCATCCCCCATTGCCAACGGGCTGGCGCCCGGATGTCCACCTGCATGCGCTGCCGGTTGCGGCTGCGATCGGCTACATCGCCAACGCCTGGGCCTTGCGGCGCCTGGCGCAGCGTCTGGGCACGGATCTGCTGCATGCGCATTACGCGAGCGGCTACGGTGTGCTGGCCAGCTTGAGCGCAGTTTGCCCGCGCCTCGTTTCGGTTTGGGGCAGCGACGTTTTCGAGTTCCCCGAGCGCTCTTTCCTGCACCGCGCGTTGATGCAGCAGGTGCTGCGGCGAGCAAGCGCCGTGGCCTGTACCAGCCAGGTGCTGTGCCTGCGCGTGCAGGCCCTAACCGATACCTGCCGAGCGCCGGCGCTGACGCCCTTCGGCGTCGATCTGCCGGCAGCCGCGGCGCGCAGCCCAGCAGTGGGCAGCGGGCTGTGCGTCGGCACCGTCAAGGGCCTGGCACCGGTATACGGCATCGACCTCCTGTTGCGCGCCTTCGCGCAACTGCAGCACGCCCGCGCGCCGGGTGCCGCCGCGTTGCGCTTGCGCCTGGTCGGCGATGGGCCGCAGCGCGCTGAACTAGAAGGGCTGGCGCATGAACTCGGCGTAGCCGGGCAGGTCGACTTCATCGGTGCGGTGCCCCACGCGCAGGTGGCCGAGGAACTGCGTCGCATCGATGTCTTCGTTGCCGCGAGCCGGCAAGAGAGCTTCGGCGTGGCCGTGCTCGAAGCCTCGGCCGCCGGACTGCCTGTGGTTGCCACCCGTCTCGGCGGCCTGCCCGAAGTGGTGGAAGATGGTGTCACCGGCGTGCTGGTACCGCCGGACGACGTGCCGGCATTGGCTGCGGCGATCGGGGGGCTGTTGGCCGACGCAGCACGTCGCCAGCAGTTCGGCGCAGCAGGCCGTGACTGGGTGGCCGCCCGCTATGCCTGGCCAGGCTGCGTGGCGACGATGCTTGCCCTGTACCGCACCCTGGTGCCAATGGTGAAGTGAACATCCTGTACCTCAACCACTACGCCGGCCATCCGGCTTTGGGCATGGAGTACCGGCCCTACTACCTGGCGCGCGAGTGGGTGCGCGCGGGTCATCGGGTACAGATGGTGGCAGCCGACTTCTCGCATGTGCGGGCGAAACAACCACTTGCGGGCGATGAAGGCGTCGACGGCATTCAGTACCGGTGGATCCGCACAACGCCCTATCAAGGCAACGGACTGGGGCGCGTTCGCAACATCTGGGATTTCTTGCGGGCGGTCTGGAAAGACACGAACCGATTGATTGCGGAGATCCGGCCGGATGTCGTGATTGCGTCGAGCACCTATCCGATGGACATCTGGGTGGCGCGCCGCATTGCCCGGCGCGCGGGGGCCAAGCTGGTCTACGAAGTGCACGATCTGTGGCCACTGTCGCCGATCGAGCTGTCCGGCATGTCGCGCCAGCACCCCTTCATTCGACTCGTGCAGTGGGCAGAAGACACGGCCTATCGGGACGCCGATGTCGTCGTGTCGATGTTGCCCAGAGTGCATACCTATATGGCCTCGCGGGGTCTCGACCTGCGCAAGCTGCACGTGGTGCCCAACGGCATCGCGCCTGAAGAGTGGGACGCACCCAACACGACGCTGCGCGACGACCTTCGCCTAGCGCTGTCTCAGGCCAACGATGCAGGTCACGTAGTGGTTGGTTACGCAGGGTCGATGGGGCGGCCCAACGCGCTTGAGTACTTGCTCGACGCAGCCGAGTTGGTTCGTCAGGAGCCCTACCTGTTCGTGCTGGTAGGGGATGGACACGAGCGCGCTGCTTTGGAGCGGCGCGCCGCAACCATGTCGAACGTGACCTTGTTGTCGCCGATTCCGAAGACGATGGTGCCCGCCTTTCTGGCGACGATCGACGTGGCCTACATTGGTTGGCAACGTGTGCCGATCTATCGTTTTGGCATTGCACCGAACAAGCTGATGGACTACATGATGGCGCGCTGCGCGGTACTGCATTCGGTGGAGGCCGGCAACGATCCCGTGGCCGACAGCGGCTGCGGGTTGACCGTCGAGCCTCAGTCTGCTGCGGCGATCGCCGAAGGCCTGCGGGAGCTGGGGGCGCTGAGCCGTGCCGACCGCCAGGCCATGGGCGAGCGCGGCCGGGCCTACGTACTGGCTCATCACAGCTATCCTGTGCTCGCCCGTCGATTCCTGGACGCTGTCGCATGAGTGCGGAGCCGCAAGCGGTCGCTGAACGGTACGCGCGCCGTCAGGGCGCTGACCGCTACAGCGCATTGCGTCCCGATGTCTGGCAAACGCTGCACGAGCGCCAACGGGCGTTGCTGGGATTGATGAAGGTCCATGGGGTTCTGTCCGTAGAGGAATTGCGCCTGGTCGAAGTCGGCTGCGGCAGTGGCAGCAATCTGCTGGAGATGCTGCAATTGGGCTTCGCCGCCGAGCACTTGTGCGGCGTTGAGTTGTTGCCTGAGCGCCATGCTCAGGCGCGCGCGCGCCTGCCGACTGCGACCGAGATCCTGCTCGGGGACGCCTGCCAGGCCTCCATCGCACAGGGCAGTCAGGATCTGGTCCTGCTCTCGACCGTCTTCTCGTCCCTGCTCGACCGGGCGTTCCAGCAGGCGCTGGCGGACACGCTGTGGCAGTGGTTGCGACCTGGTGGCGCCGTGATCTGGTACGACATGGCGGTGGACAATCCCCGCAATCGGGATGTGCGCGGGATCTCGGTGCGGCGTCTTCAAGGTCTGTTTGTGCAAGGACACCTGACGGTGCGTCGGGTCACCCTGGCGCCGCCATTGGCACGCGCCGTGTGCCGCGTGCATCCATCGTTGTACCGTCTCTTCAACTGCCTGCCGCTGCTGCGGACGCATCGACTGGTCTGGATCCGGAAACCGACATGACGCCCGAATTCCTCCCGTTTGCCTTGCCGGAAATCGACGAAGAAGACATCGCCGAGGTGGTCGATACCTTGCGCAGCGGCTGGATCACGACCGGCCCGAAGGCGCGTCGCTTCGAGCAGGACTTTGGAGCTTTTCTGGGCGACACTGCCTTGCACTGCGTGGCTGTCAATTCGGCCACCGCCGGTTTGCACCTGGCGCTGGAAGCCTTGGGCATCGGACCGGGTGACGAGGTCATCACCAGCACGCACACCTTCACCGCGACGGCCGAGGTCGTGCGCTATCTGGGCGCCGACGTGAAGCTGGTCGATGTCGATCCGCTCACGCTGAATCTCGACCCGGACTTGGTCGAGCAGGCGGTGACGCCGCGCACGAAGGCGCTGATCCCTGTTCACTATGCCGGCCTCGCCGCGGACATGCCGGCCATACTGGACATCGCACGCCGTCATCGGTTGCGGGTGGTGGAGGACGCGGCGCATGCACTGCCGTCGACCTGTGGCGACCAGCTGATAGGCACACTCGGAAGCGACGCCACGGTGTTCAGCTTCTACGCCAACAAGACCATCACGACCGGTGAAGGCGGCATGCTCGTGACACGTGACGCGGTGCTCGCCAAGCGGGCGCAGGTGATGCGCCTGCACGGGATGAACCGCGATGCCTTCGACCGCTTCACCGCCAAGACGCCGAGTTGGGCCTACGACATCGTCGCGCCCGGGTTCAAGTACAACCTGACCGACATCGCGGCGGCGCTTGGACTGCATCAACTGAAGAAGGCAGGGCGCTTCCAGGTCCGTCGGGCACAGATTGCGGCGCTGTACCACCAAGCGTTTGCGGATCTGCCCGTGCAGTTGCCTGCATTACCGCCGGATGGTCAGATTCACGCCTGGCATCTGTACGTGCTGCGCCTGGCCGATGGCGCCGGGATCGAACGCGATCGTTTCATTGAGCGCCTGTTCGAGCAGGGCATTGGTTCGAGCGTGCACTACATCCCGCTGCACCTGCAGACCTATTGGCGCGACCGCTACGCGTTGACCCCCGAGATGTTCCCACACAGCCAGCACGCCTTCGAGCGGATGCTGAGCCTGCCCATCTACACGCGCATGAGCCATAGTGACGTTGCGCGCGTCGTCCAGAGCGTGCGCCGAGCGCTGGCCGCGTGACGATGGCCAAACGGCTGTTCGACCTGATCGGCGCGGCGTTGGCGCTGCTGCTGCTTGCGCCCTTGTTGCTGGTGTTGGCGATCATCGTGCGGCTCGACTCAACCGGACCAGCGCTGTACCGGCAAGAGCGCGTTGGCCGCCACGGCAAGCCCTTTTGCATTCACAAGTTCCGCACCATGGCGCACGGCGCCGGCGGCCTGCCGATCGCGGTGGGGGCCGATCCGCGCATCACAAACGCGGGGCGCTGGCTGCGGCGCACGCGGCTGGACGAGTTGCCGCAGTTCATCGACGTGTTCAAAGGCGACATGAGTCTGGTAGGGCCGCGCCCGGAAGTGCCCCGCTACGTCGCGCTCTATCCTGCGGAACTGCGTGAGCGCGCGCTGTCGGTCCGTCCAGGCATCACCGATCCTTCGTCGCTCGCGTTCCTGGACGAGGGTGAACGTCTGGCGCTATCGGACGATCCCGAGCGCGAGTATGTCGAGGTGCTGTTGCCACGCAAGCTGAAAGTGGCGGTCGACTATGCCGAGCGCGCAACGCTGTGGAGTGATCTGAAGGTGTTGTTGCGCACCTTCCGAACCCTGTTGGGGCGCTGCGCATGACTCAAGCCGTCACGGGCTGGCACCGCTTGGACTTGTTCCTGGCCAGACTACGCCCGTACCGCGAGGCCCTGTCTTTGCTGATCGATGGGTCCGTGGTTGCCGTCTGCTGGAACGTTACCTACCTGTTTCGATTGGGGTTTGAGCGCTGGATCAACGCCCGCCCTGACTACGACACCCAGGTGCTGGCGGGCGTTGTCCTGGCCTACCTCGCTGCTTTCGTCGCGTTCAAGGTGCCCAAGAGCCTCTGGCGGTTCTCTGGTTTTGGTGAGGCACAGCGCCTTACCCTGGCCTGCTTGCTTGCGGGGAGCGTTTCGGCCTTGACGATCTCGGCGCTCGGGCTGGTGCAAGTTCCGCGGGCGGTGCTGGCCCTGCATCCGGTGGTTGCCTTGATGGGTGTGGTGCTGGTGAGAATCGCCTATCGAATGCTGTACGAGCATGCGCGCCGCCAAATCACAGGCAGTGAGCGCGAAGTGCGCCGCGCCATCGTCATGGGGGCGGGCACGGCGGCAAGGCGACTTCTGGCCAGCATTCATGAACAGGGCTGGACCGTACTCGGTTTGCTTGACGACGACCCGGGCAAGCGAGGTGCTCGCATCGCGGGCGTCCAGGTTCGGGGGGCGCTCGCGGCCGTGACGGATCCTGCGGTACGAGGCGCTGCCACGCACGTCATCATTGCCATGCCATCGGCCGGTATCGTGCAACGGCGGCGTGCCTTGGACCTGGCCGCGGGAACAGGGTTGCCGGTGCTCACGGTGCCTTCAGCTGAGGCCTTGCATGAGGGGCGCGAGAGACTGGAGCGGTTGCGCGAGATCGAGCCAGAAGACTTGCTGGGCAGGGACGTCGTGCATCTGGATGAGACCGAAGTCGTGGGCGTGTTGCGTGGCAAGACCGTGCTGATCACAGGCGCCGGCGGCAGCATCGGCAGCGAACTGTGCCGCCAGGTGGCGCGTTTCGAGCCGGCCCGTCTGGTGCTGTTTGAACTCAGCGAGTTCAATCTCTACAGCGTGGAGCAGTCGCTGGCGGTGCAGTTTCCGGCGCTGTCGGTCACGTTCTTGATTGGCGACGTCAAGGATTCCGGTCAGCTTCAGGCGGTCTTCCAACGCTGGCGTCCGGACTGCGTTTTTCATGCGGCGGCGTTCAAGCATGTGCCGCTGATGGAACGAGACAATGCCCTGGCGGCATTGCGCAACAACACGTGGGGCACGTTCAATGCGGCCCTGGCAGCAGCCCGCGCTGGTGTCAGTCGATTCGTGCTGATCAGTACGGACAAGGCGGTCAACCCGACCAACGTGATGGGCGCCAGCAAGCGGGCGGCTGAGATGGCGCTGTCTCGACTTGCGGCACAGCACCCGGGCACCAGGTTCGTGGCTGTGCGCTTCGGCAACGTGCTTGGCAGCAGCGGCAGTGTGATCCCGAAGTTCAAGGAACAGATCGCCGCCGGCGGCCCCGTTACCGTCACGCACCCGGACATCATCCGGTACTTCATGAGCATTCCCGAGGCGGTGCGCCTCGTACTTCAAGCTGCCGCCATCGGCGCCAGCGGGCAGGTCCTGGTGATGGACATGGGCGAGCCGGTGAAGATCGTAGACCTTGCGCAACAGCTGATCCGCCTGGCCGGGCACTCGCTGGAGGAGATTCCGATCACATTCTCGGGGCTTCGGCCGGGTGAAAAGCTCTTCGAGGAAATGCTGGCCGACGCCGATGACACGCTGGCCACACGCGTGGCGCGTCTGCGCGTAGCGCGCCTATCGACCGAAGCCGCCAACGTGGACAAGCTGCTGAGATGGGCCGAAGTGACGCTGGACGCCGACGATGAGACGGTGCGCGCAGCGCTTCGCAACGTGGTGCCCGAATACCGGACTGAGCAGAAATCAGCGCAGCAACGGGCCGCGGTTGCGCGCTCATCGCAAGATTGAGAGCCGTTTCATTTGGCAGGCGTCAACTTTCCGTCGACAGCCTGTTTCAGGGCCTCGGGTTGCAGCACCACGAGATCGGCGCCTTCACGTGCGACGACTTTCATGCTCTGGAGGAACTGCAAGGTTCGGGTCACCGTCTCGCGGCTGGTGTTGACCATGATCGCAATCTCCTGGTGCGTTGGCGGGACTTCGATCAGCATCGAGGCACTCGAAGCCACCGGTCGAGCCAACGAGGCCAACTGAGCGCAGACCCGCTGGAACGAACTGGGCAGCGCCAGCATCGCCTTGTGGGTGGCAGACAGCCGCAGCCGTTCGGCCAGACGGACAACGACGGCCTCCGCCCCGGAGGCGTTCGACAGCATCAGCTCGCGCGCATGTGTGCGATCCAGCGACGTGACGCGCGACGGTGCGACCGCGATGACGAACTCCGGCGCCGGCTGCCCGTCGATGACCCCCAGCTCGCCGAAAAAATCGCCGGAATCAATGAAGTCAGTGCCTACTTCTTTACCGTCCAATGTAAAACTGACGGTTTGAAGGCGTCCTTCGATCAAGAATCCCAGCTCGCACAGGGTGTCACCGCGACGCACGATGATTTCGCGTCGATCGACACGTCGCTCGGTCATGAGGGGGCTGATCTTGGCCAGTTGATCGGTCGACAGCTGGTCAAACAACCGCAGTCCCTGAAGAATGGGGATCGGTATGGGCATCTGGGGGGGCGAACGGACCGACTGACCGTGCTCTGTGATGTGCAACACATCGGCGTGCGGGCAGATCGGGCACCATGTATTCTGTCGTATCCCGACCCTTGCCCTTGTGCGCCAGTCTTGGCGCGGCCGAAGGAGGCGAAGATGTCCAGAACTGAAATCGGTAGTTTGAGCGCGAGCCTGATCGCGGTTGCGGTAGCGGTGGCCTTTGTATCGCCTGCCCTGGCGTCCGAAAGCGTCGGCACCGTCAGCATGATCATTGGCGACGCGACGGTCGTACATGCTGATGGGACGCAGTCGACGCTGAAACGGTCCGCAGCCATTCGCGTGGGCGACCGCATCGAGACCTCGTCCAATGGTCATGTGCATGTGCGATTCATCGACCAAGGCGCCGTCAGCGTTCGCCCAGACAGTTCGCTGCAGGTTCAGGCCTATCACTTCGACGCACTTCAGCCAGGTGCGAACGAGGTACGGCTGAAGCTCGAGCGGGGTTCAGGGCGTTCCATTTCGGGCGCGGCGACCGAGATCGACAAGTCTCGCTTTCGCCTGAACACGCCGATTGCCGCGATCGGCGTGCGGGGCACGGATTTTGACGTTCGCACGGACGTCGACGGCGTTCGCGCGACCGTCGCAGACGGCGCCATCGTCATGACGCCGTACGGAGAAGCGTGTTCTGCGGTCGGACTCGGGGCGTGCGGCGGCTTGGATTCGCGCGAGCTGTCGGCGCGCATGGGGCGTCTGATGGCCGAGGTCCGACCCGGTGATCGCAGTACCCAATTGGTGCTCCCCTCGGATTCCGCCTACCTGGCCAATGCCTATTCGACGGAGCGGCGTGAGCGGCGTGACAAGGACGAAAGCGGGCAGCAAGAAGCGTTGTCGTCAGCGCGCGCCAATGGCATGTTGGCCGCAGAACCCACCGTGACGCAGCAACAGCGCGGCAATGACCGCGGGGCGGCCGAGTTGCTGACGGTGGCGGCGGTGAACGTGCCGGACCTGAACCGTGCGCCGAGCCTTGACTCTCAACTGATCTGGGGGCGCTGGGCCATCATGCCGGCCACCAACGATCGCTTGACCGTCCCGTTCTCGTTGGCGCGGCTGGATCGGCATGTCACGGTGGCGGATCAGGACGCCGGCCTGTTTCGAGCCAACCAGACGGTGCCCGGGGAACAGTTCCCGACCAGCCTGGAGGGCACGGTCCAGTTTCAGCTGACGCGCGCCAGTGTCACCTTCGAATCAGCGGGCGGTACCCAGGCGGCAAATGTGCTCGCCGGCAACCTGACGGTTGACTTCACCAGACGGAACTTTGCAACCGCGCTGAACCTCGCGTCGGCGTCGGGGGTCCTGGGGTCGCTGAGGATGGCAGGCGACTTGCGCCTGGATGGCTTGTTTGCGGTCTCTGATGCCACCCAGAAAGTGGCCGGCGCATTGGCAGTAGACGGCAAGGAGGCGGGCTATCTCTTTGAGACGGGTACCTTGGATCAGGTCTTCCGGGGACGCACTCTCTGGGGTACTGGGCCATGATTGCACGGACCCCTGCAGGGCGCGTTTGCGGGGCAACCCGCCTCGGCTCCTAGCAGCGCTGTCGTCGGATGAACTTCTGGCGTCGATACCCTTGGGTGTTGCGCGGCGTCGCTTTGGTGGCCGCTGCCTTCGTGGCGTTGGCGCCGACCTGGCTCGCACCCGAAAGTGTCGCGGCGATTGAAGACCGCGTGGGGGATGTCTATTGGCGCCTCAGCGCCGACAAGACGACGGAGCGGCGCATTGTTCTGGTGGACATCGATGAGCGCAGCCTGCGTGAAGTGGGTCCGTGGCCGTGGCCGCGATCCACGTTGGCGCGGCTTGTGGAGCAAACCAGTGCGGCAGGCGCGCAGGCTCAGATCCTGGACATCATATTGGCCGAGGCCCGACCCGATGATGCGCAATTGCGAGCCTCGATTGGTGCCGCAGGGACTGTCGTGGCGCAGCTTTTTTCGCTCGATCCGCAAGTCACACCAGCAGTGGGTGCCGTGGTGCCCGGGATGCACGGTGGATGCGACGACTTGACGGCGCCATCGTTCGGCTACTACGGGCTGTCGCCCGAGTTGGCGAGCGACAGGCCTGTGACAGGACATATCACGCCTCGAGTTGATGCCGACGGCGTGATTCGTCACCTGCCGGCCAGGATCTGCCACGAAGGAGCTGCCCATTCGACGCTGGCGCTCGCCGCGCTTTGGCGCGCGACGCAACCCGGTACCCATGCCGGGGAGGGTGCCACGTCGCTGCAGGCGGACTGGCGCCCCGAGACCCGTGAGAGGCTCGAATCGACCTGGTTGCATCCGGCGGGCCGGCTGGTGTCCCCGAGCTTGCCAGGCGTGCATGTACCGTTGGATGCCAAAGGCAATCTTCGCGTCCCGTACAGGCTGGCACGCGAGGCCTTTCTTTCCGTGTCGGCGGCCGACCTCCTGGCCGGGTCGGAGACGGCGCGTGGCATGGTCAAGGGCGCCTTGGTGCTGGTCGGGTCGACAGCCTTTGGAATGGGCGACACGGTGGCGACGCCGTTGAGTTCTGTGTCTTCCGGCCTCGAGGTCCACGCCCAGACGCTCGCCGGCCTCATTGATGGGGCAATGCCGTATACGCCCGCGCGATGGCCCCTGATTCAGGGTGCGCTCATTGTCCTGATCGCCGGTGTGCTCTTGCTGGGTGCGGCAACCGGCAAGGGAGCGCCTGCCAAGAGGATCCCTTTGATGGGGGTCATGCTCGCTCTGGCGGTGATCGGCGCAGCAGTACTTGCGCTTCACAGCCGGTACTTGTGGCTGCCCTGGTTCGCCTGCGTCTTGTTCGCAGTCCTGGCTGCGGCTTCACTGGCGACGGTCGAGCACGCGCTTGCGCGTGCCCAGCGCGAGTTGCTCAGTGCCCACCTGGGAGCGTATTTGCCTGCCAGTGTCGCGGATCGGCTGATGGACTCCGAGCCTTCTGGGACGCTGCAATTCGAACCACGCCAGGTGACCGTGCTGGTGTCGCTGGTGCGCAATTTCTACGCCTTGACGACACAGGGCTCCCCGCAGGAACTCGCTGCCCTGCTGCACGCCTACTGCTGCCTGGCCGTTGACGTCGTGGAGAAGCACGGCGGCGTCGTGGAGCACGTGATCGGAGACGCGGTGACAGCGGTCTGGAACGCCGAGAACGAATGCGACGACCATCCGATCAAGGCTGCACAAGCCGCTCGGGAACTCGCCAAGGTGACTGCCGAACTGTTTTTCAGCCGGCGACCCGTTTCGGAGAACGATCTGACGCAGCCGCTGGCACTGGGGATCGGATTGGAGTCCGGGCCCGTGCTGGTCGGCTCCTATGGGCCGGAGCGCCGGCGTGCCCATACCGTACTGGGCGAACCTGTGAGCGTCGCGATCAGGCTGGAGCAGATGACGGCCGACCTGTCGGTGCCCATATTGATCGGCCCCGAACTCAAAGCCCGACTTCCGGCGACGATGGTCGAACCGCTGGGAGAGTACCTGCTGGAAGGCCTGGGCAAGCCCGTTGGCCTGGCTACGCTGGCAGATTGGTCTGAACTGGTTTCGGTGGACTCTCAATGGGCGTTGAGCGCGACTTCGGCCGGAGATATGAGTTCTGAGGCTGCGAACTGGTCGCAATGGCGAGACCGTTCCAGGCCGGCACAACGGCAATCGACCAAAGGCACGACAGCGAGTTCCCTGGGGCACTTCAAGGCGTGATTCCTCGGTGTCATTTTCCAGGCGGCCGCGACAGCCGGTGCGCTATTGCGGCAGCGTTGTGGTGGGGAGTGGTCACCTCCGCGACCGCCACGCCAACGGCCGCCGCCGCCCCGGCGCCGGAGCACGTTGCATCCCTTGCTGCGAATTGCCGACTCCAGATTCCCCCGGTCTGGCCCCTCACCGCGAGCGAACGACGCAACCGCATCCAGCGAATGGAAGCCGCCCGACCAGATTGCCTGGATGACGCGCCGTTCCTCGCGGCGCTGGGGGCGCTGCTGCTGGAGGACGGAGACATCGATCAGGCCGTTCTATGGCTGGAGCGTTCGCTGCTGCTGGACGCGGACAACCTGGGTGCGCAGGCGGACTTTGCCATCGCGCTCGCTGCGCGTGGCGAAACTGCGCCCTTGCATGCGCTGTCAAGCGCTTGGGCCGGGCGCGACGATGTACCGCAGGCCTTGCGTTCCAGATTGATCGCGACCTTGGCACCGGCCGACCGCTATGCGCTGCAAGCGCGCAGATCGGGAGATCTGGACGCGCGGCCGCAATGGAAGCTGCAGGGTGAAGTGAGTGCGCTGCTCGGGCATGAAACCAACCTGAACCGATCCGCACGGCTGAACGAGCTGACCTTGACGATCCCGGGAGGCTCCATCGTGCTGCCGGTGGATACAGTCTCCAGGGATGGTGCAGCGTTGACATCAGGCCTCTCCTATCGCGTGGGCTACTTCTCTGGCCGCCGCTGGTCATGGAGCACCGGGATCAGTGCGGCTTCGCGCAACGCCGACCGACATGAAACAACGAACTGGCAACAGTACCAGTGGGCCGCAAGCGTTGTCAGGCACCAGGACGACTGGCGCGCCCAACTCGAGCTCAGCACCGTCTGGGTGCGGGGCCCCCTGGGCGAGCCGCTGCGACAAACACGCGGCGCAATCGGCGGGGAGTTCGCGTTGGGGACATGTCAGGTCTGGCTGGGCGCAGAAACGGAACTGCGAATCCAGAGCGACAGCACGGAGCTGGACGCGGTCTATCGCGGCGGCAGCCTCGGCACGCAGTGCCAACTCAAGACCCTGGACACCCGGCTCGGGCTGTCGCTGCGAAGCGGCAATGACAACCCGAGCGACCCTACGCGGCCGGGAGGCAGACAGCATGTCCAAGGGCTCGTGCTGCGTTGGGGCGCCACGCCAACGCCTCGATTGAACCTCCAGGCGGCGGCGAGGTTGACGCACTCGACGGACAGCGACGGCTACAGCCCCTTGCTCGACGATGGCGCCATTCGCACCATGCGTCTGATTCAACTGACGCTCGAGGCTGCCGTGCCGATGCCGACGCAAGGAATGGACCTCGTGCTTCAGCTGCAGTCCGCGCGCCAGCGAAGCAACTTGCCGCTGTTCAGCTACCGCGCCCATTCGGCGTACTCCGGCCTGCGATACCGCTGGTGATGGTTTGCTTGTTGCCTTGTAACAACGGAAAGCGGGCGATATGCATGAATCACCCCTTACGTGTCTGGCGACCCCCCGCAGTCCGGGTGTCATAATCCTCGGCAGTTGATGCCTTGGCCGGCATTGGCGGCGATACGGCCTCGTAGAACTGAACGGCTCACCCCGCTCAAAGAAACGACGCGATCCATGTGACCCCCATCACATCGGCAAGCAAACCGTAGCGCGATACTGGCCACGTCAATGCAGTACCGGAACTCCCTCGACTCAGCGCCTCCACCCAGGGACGCTGAGTCGAGTGAAGGCCTAACAGATGGCTGTACTCGGATTCAATGCAATGGCATGAATATATCCAGGAACCAACTAGGAGCTTGATCAATGGCATTTATCAACACTGTGGTCGGCCGCGCTGCCGCGTCCATTTGGGGCTTGAAGCTCGGCAACGCGACGATGAGCGCGGTGCTGAACCAAGTCAACGCTAACTCGGGTGGCGTCAACGCCGTCGTCAACGACGCGTTCAACAGCAGCTTCGGCAGCCAGCCGAATGCCGTCATCGCGAATTCCTACGTCATGAACCTCGGCCTGACCGGCCAGGCCAAGACCGAGGGCACGGCCTATGTGCTCAACGCGCTGAACGCCTCCACCGCGGATGTGCGTGGCGCCACGCTGATGGGCGTCACCGACCTGTTCCTGAGCCTGATGAGCGACCCGATCTACGGCTCGTTCGCCACCGCGTTCAACGCCAAGGTCGCCTCGGCCGTGGCCTACTCCGGCACGCCCGGTACCGTCGACGCTGTGCTGGGCGATCTGCCCTCGGCGACCAGCTTCGTGCTGGGCCTGGGCCAGGACAACCTCACCGGCACCGCCGGTGACGACACGTTCAACGCCTACATCATCGACAACAACAACACGCTGCAAAGCGGTGACATGATCAACGGCGGCGCCGGCACCGACACGCTGTTCGCCGACATGGGCAGCAGCCTCGCCTTTGCGGTCACGCCCCATGTCACCGACGTCGAGAAGATCGTCATTCGTGCCCAATCGACCGTCAACCCCATCCAGCCCGGCGAAAACAACGTCGGTGGGGTGGCGCGCGTCCAGATCGACGCCGAGCGCATCTCGGGCGAGAACTGGTACGAGTCGAACAACAGCCGTGCCGACCTCCAGATCGAAGACGTGCGCATCGCGTCGAGCCAGATCACCCGCGACATCACGATCGCCATGGTCGAGACCGACCCGGGTCGGGTCGACTACGGCGTGTACTTCGACCAGCTGTCGCTGCGTTCGCAGTCCACCTCCAGCGCCTCGCTGACGCTGCGCGTGCTGGACCAGTTCGGCGTGCAGACCGACCCGACCAAGCCGCTGCTCGACAACCCGTACGACGGCGTTCGCTTCACCTTCAACGGCCGCGACATCCAGTTGCGTAGCGCCGATCCGGCGCTGCAGCTGAACACGGTCGACACCTATCCCGAGTTCCTGGCCATCCTGCAGCAACTGCTGGCCGCCGAGCCGCTGGCTGCCGGTATCACGGCCTCGCTGGCTGGCAACTTCACCGTCACGGCGTCCAACGGCGTGCCCGTCACCGGCCGCGACATCGTGCTGACGGCCAGCGGCGCCACCGCCGCGTTTGCGCCCGGCACCTGGATCGCCTCCGGCGGCGTCCCGGCCGATTCGTCGGTCTACACCGCGCAGAGCGTGACCGGTGGCATCAGCACCGATCTGGTCACCAGCACCATCGTCCTTGACGACGTGGGCCGCGGCAGCACCGGCGGTCACCTGATCGTCGGCGGCCTGTCGACCGGCGCGACCTCCGACTCCAAGGGCGTCGAGCGCTTCGAGATCGAGGTCCGCGACAACAGCGAACTGCGCAGTATCAACTCGACCAACAACACGCTGCGCGAAGTCACGATCGTCAACGGCGTGACCACCAGCAACAGCCACGCCTACGGCAAGACCGTGAAGGACGCCGGCAACCTGACGGTCGACAACGCCGGCTCGCCCGGCATGTACAGTTCCGCCCTGGTCGGTGCCGCCGCCCAGCACGGCAATGGCTACGGCTTCTCCGACGTCCGCCTGATCGACGGCTCGGCGATGCGCGGCATGCTGAACTTCAGCGCCGAGGTGACCGCGGCGTCGATCGGCAAGTACCTGAACCTGACCGACATCCAGGCCCTGCCGGCCGGCGACAACGTGCACTTCGTGTACACCGGCGGCACGGTGAACGACTCCATGTCGGTGAGGCTGGACTCGTTGTCGGTTGCCAGCCGCAACACCATCAACGTCGGCCGCGAGGACTTCACGTTCGAGCTCAACGGCGGCACGGGTGACGACAAGCTGACGGTCCAGGTCGATCCGGCCCTGATCGGCGGCTTTGAGCACTGGTACTCGAACCAGAAGCTCAACAAGAACGTCACTGTCAACGGCGGCGACGGCAACGACACGATCCGGACCCCGGGCGCCGGTGACTTCAAGATCAACGGCGGTTCCGGCAACGACGCGATCTATGCCGACAACACCGGTGCGCAGGCCGTCACCAACAGCCAGGCCAGCATGGCCGGCGCAGCCTACAGGGCAGCCGAGGCGGCTGAGCTCGGCGCGGCACAGGCCGTGGCGGCGTTGCAGAACAACACCGACATCGCTGCCTCCACCGCTGTGCTCACCGCGCGTGTAGCGTTGGCCAACTTGCTGCCGGTGACCTTCAACGATCCGGCCGTCCCCGCCAACCCGCATCCGGACCTGGCCGCGGGCGCGACCAAGGCCGCCCTGCAGGTGGCCATCCTGGCCGCCGTCACTGCCGGCAACCTGACGACGACGCAAGGTCTGGCCCTGATCGCCGCGTACAACACGTCGACCTTGGTCGCTGCCCAGGATGGTCTGACCGCGCCGCCGACGACGCTGGTGCTTCAGGACATCGCTCCGGCGGAGTTGGCGGCGGTCGCTACGGCATGGACCGCTGGCGAGTACGCGGCCGGCAACGCCTTGCTGGCGACCTATGTCGCTGCCGCCAGGACCGCGGTGGCGGACGCTACCGGCTCGGAGGCCAACATGGCTGTCCAAGCCGGCCTGCTGAACGCCACTCAACTTGCAGTGGTCAACAGAACCCTGGACGTCAACGGTGCTGCAAGCGGATTGGTGGCCGGCGAAGCCTCCGTGGGCGGTTGGTGTCGACCGGATCGGCACGGCGACCGTCCATAACGCTCTGACTGCCCTGAAGGCGGCGCTGGTTGTCGGCTCGACGCCCGAGCAAGTCGTCGCGGCGATCACCACCGCCTGGCGCGCAGGTGCGTTCGGCGATCCTGACGTGGTGACACTGGCCGGCGCCGTTGGCCAGTTGCACTTCGACATCTTTGCCGCAAGCGGCGGGGTGGCGCTTACCGCCCCGAGCCTGGGCCAGATCACGCTGCTGCTCGATCCGGCGATCAACACGGCCAACAACGCCAACATCACTGCCAACGCCGCTCTGACCGCTGCCACCACCGCCAACAACAACGCCGTCAACGCGGCGGCCGCCATTGTGGGTGTCGATCCGGTGCTTGCACTCGCGTCTGCGGTAGCGAACGATGCCGTGGGCTCGACCGAGGCGGCCGCTGCATCAGCGGCGGCGCAGCTCGCGCTGACGACGTTCAACAACACCGTGATGGCTCCGGCACAAGCGGTCCAGGCAGGTGTTGCCGCGTTGAAGGCTGCGCTGATTGTCGGTACGACGGAGCTGGCAGCCAGCATCCTGATCGCCAATGCGCAGGCTGACGGCACCATCACGGCGCCTCAAGCCGCAGCACTGCTGTTGGCGGCCATGCCCGGGGTGCCGACGGTCGGCGGCGCGATCGACGCCTCTGAGAAGTACGCCATCGATAACTACATCATCGAGACCGTACTGCCGCCGATCGACACGAACGTGGCCGTTTTGTTGGCCCAGCAGGCCAATCTGCAGGCGAACGCAACCGCGACGGCATTTGCCGCGGCTGAAGCGCTCGCAGCAGCCAACGCGTCGCCGGCGGATCCGCTTGCTGCTGCCGCCACCAGCAAGGCAGTCTGGGTGTTCAACACCGCCAACCAGGCGGCTGTTGGGGCCGCCGGCTACGTGCTGGCCAGCAACGACGAGCGTGCGCTGTTCGACCTGAAGTCCGACGCGAACAACAGCTACAACTACTTCAAGGCGAAGCTGACGGTCACGTTCAAGGGTCTGACGGCGACGGTCGAGGTGCCGAATACCGGCTACAAGACCAGCGACCTGCAGGTCAACCAGGCGATCAAGGAGGCGATCAACAAGGATCCGGTGCTCAGCAAGCTGATCGCGGCCACCGACGGCCCGGCCAACTCGCTGGTCGTCACCTCGCTGATCGACGGCGTGCTGGCCGAAGGCCAGCTGGCGGTGTCGATCGCGATGCCGACCGCGCTCACCGCGGCCGACGTGTCGGCGGCGGCGCCGGTCTACGGGGTGGCGGTCAACGAGGCGGCGGTGCTCGGTGTGCTGACCGCGTCGAAGACGGCGTTCGACACCAAGGCCGACTACTCGGCACGTCATGCCGAAACCGGTGCCCAGGGCGGCAACGTCGCGGTGACCGGCCGTGCCAGCACGACCACCAGCGACAATACGATCGACGGCGGTGCCAACAACGACGTCATCGTCCTGGGCACCACGGTGGGTGTGCAGGCGCTGCTGTCGAGCAACGACACGGTGGTCTTCCAGCCGAACTTCGGCAATGACGTCGTCGTTCACTTCAAGGCCGGCGCGCTGGCCACCGGTGGTGACGTGCTGAACTTCTCGGCCCTGGGCGGCACGACCCTGAGCACGGCGTTCAACGTCAACAAGTCGGTCAACGTCGCGGACGAGATCGGTGGCACCAACACCACCGACATCCTGGTCGCGGGTCTGTACACCGACTCGGCCACTGCGCAGACGCATGTCTACGTGGCGGTGGACGTCGCTACCAACGTCGGCAAGGTCTACCAGGTGGTGGACGCCGCCGGTGTCGGTGCCGGCAGCGTGACCGCGACCCTCGCGGGCACGATCGACCTGGCCGACACGACGTGGGCGACCCTGACGACCGACAACTTCGGCCTCGGCGGCTGATCGCGCTTCGGCAAACCCAGCTGGCGGCATGAGCCGCCAGCCCGTGAACCGCGCTGCACCTGCAGCGCGGTTTTTTTTCGACCATGCGCCGAGGCAGAGCAGCCAACGTGTGATCTGTCGGCACCCCGTTGCGCAGTGTCTCCCCCGCTGAACTCGGGCACCGTCATCTCTGAGGCCCCAGCGGCCAGGCGCCCGGCCCGGCTCCACGTTGCGGCAACGCCACGTTCAAGGCGCGCTGCCGCATGCTTTTCTGCTGCCCGGCAGGCGCGGGACCTGATCCCGAACGTATAATTCATATAGGCATACTCACGCACAAGCCGCTGCCTCCCTCCGTCCGCGGCGCGCGGCTCCCACGACAAGCCCCTGCATCCGGCCGCAGGATCATGGATTTGACTTCATATATGAACCCCCGCCTGCAGGTCCGCCTGCAAACCACGCCGGATCAGGACCAGAAGCTGCGTGCCTTGCAGCGGGTGTTCGTGCGCGCCTGCAACGTGCTGGTGGCACAGGCTCGCAGTACCGGCGTGTGGAGCCGGGTCGGCCTGCATCAGATGGCCTACCACGCGCTGCGCGAGCGCTTTCCGGAGCTGGGTTCGCAGATGCTGTGCAACGTGATCTATTCGGTCTCGCGGGGGTGTCGGCTGGTTTATCAGAACCCGCGCAGCCCGTTCGGGCTGCGCGCGCGCGGCCGCTCCAATCTGCCGCTGCTGCGCTTCGGGGACGATGCCCCGGTGTATTTCGACCGCCACACGCTCAGCGTGCGAGAGGGCCATGCGTCCATGTACTCGCTGGACGGGCGGCTGCGTTTCAACCTGCCGCTGGCGCCCGAGCATGAGTTCCGCCTGCGCCATGGCGGCATCCGCGAGATCGCGCTGACGCGCGACGCCGAGTCGATGCTGATCACCTTCACCTTTGCGCAGGACGACGACGTCGGTCCGGCCTCCCGTCCCGCTGCGCCGGCGGGAGACGAGTTCCCGTCCTATCTCGTCGTGATCGACGGCCCAGGCACCGTACCCCCCAGCGCGGCCGATGCCGCGCGCGCTGCGCCCGGACCGAAAAAGGAGCGATTCGCTTGACCGCCAGCCGCACATCCCCCGCTTCCCAGGACGAGCTCGGCGCGGCGCTGAGGGCGCCCCGTCGGGCCTACAGCGCGGCGCTGGCGCTGAGCCTTGTCCTCGGCGTGCTGATGCTGGCCCCTTCGGCGTACATGTTCGAGGTCTACGGTCGCGTCGTCAACAGTCGCAGCGTCAGCACCCTGGCTTGGCTGTTGCTGGCTGCCGTGGGCATCTACGCGGTGATGGAACTGCTGGAGCTGGTGCGGCTGCGCATCCTGCGCGGCGCGGCCGAGCAGGTGCGGAGCAAGCTCGCCCGCCGCGTCTTCGAGGCCACGTTCAGTGCCCGGTTGAAGCAGCAGGCGGGCGGTGCCAGCCAGGCGCCCAGCGATCTCAAGACGGTGTGCGACTTCATCGCGTCGCCGACGGTGACGGGCATCATGGACCTGCCCGCCTCGATGCTGATGCTCGCGCTGCTGTACGCGATGAACCCCTGGGTCGGCGCGCTGGCGACGGTGCTGCTGGCGGTGCTGGTGCTGATCGGGTTCGTCCAGGAGCGGGTGTCGGCCCGGCCCTTCGGTGAGGCGCAGCGCGCCGCCGCCGAGGCGCAGTTGCGCGCGGCCGAGATCCTGCGCAACGCGCAGGTGGTGGAGTCGATGGCCATGGGTGCGGCGCTGCACAAGCTGTTTGCCGCCCGTCAGGAGAGCTACATGCTGCGGCTCGGCCAGGCCTCGGAAAGCGCAGGCAGCGCGACCACGGCCACGCGTACGGTGTCCATGCTGATGGGCTCGCTGTTGCTCGGGCTGTCGGTCTGGATGTCGCTGCGCGGCGAACTGGCCGGGGGGGCCGGCCATGGCCATCGTCGCCTCCATCCTGGGCGGCCGCGTGCTGGCGCCTGTGGCTCAGCTGCTCGGGCAGTGGCGGCAGATCGGCGGGGCGCGCGTGGCCCGGCGTCGCCTGGCCGAACTGCTCGAGCTCGTGCCCGCCGAGGCACCGGGCCTGGAACTGCCGCCCCCGGGCCAGCACCTGGTCGCCGATGGCGTGTCCGCGCGGGTGCCGGGCAGCGACCAGCCCGTGCTCAAGGACGTGAAGCTGGCCTGCCGCGCTGGCGAGATGGTGGCGGTGATCGGGCCGTCGGGCTGCGGCAAGTCGACCCTGGCGCGGGTGCTCGTCGGCCTTTGGCCTTCGCAGGGTGGAAAGGTGCGCCTGGACGGTGCCGATGTCTACCAGTGGCACAAGTCGCAGCTGGGTCCATCGGTGGGCTACTTGCCGCAGGCGGTCGAGCTGTTCGACGGCACCGTGGCCGAGAACATTGCGCGCTTCGACCGCGTCGACGAGCCGAAGCTGCGGCAGGCGATCGAGGACGCCGGCATCGGCCCGCTGATCGACTCCTTGCCGCAGGGGCTGGACACCCGTATCGGCGACGGCGGCGTGCAGTTGTCGGGCGGGGAGCGCCAACGCGTCGGTCTGGCGCGCGCAGCCTACGGCGATGTAGCGTCTGGTCGTGCTGGACGAGCCCAACGCGAGCCTGGACGAGGCTGGAGATCGGGCGCTGGAGCGTTTGATCGCGACCCTGAAGGCGCGCGGCGTCATCGTCGTCGTCATCACCCACCGGGCGCAGGTGCTGGCAGCTGGCCGAACACATGCTTCTGATGAACGACGGCACGACCCTTCGTTTCGGCCCGCGCGACGAAGTGCTCGCCGCGTTGAGCCACCGCCGCCTAGCCGTGACTGCGAGCCCGGTGCCCGCTGCCGCTGCCTCTGCGCGAATGCGTCCCGCGAGCCGGAGCCTCCGCATGAAATCGACCCCGACATGTGCACCGGCGTGGCAGCGCCGGCGACGCGGAGCGAGGCCGCGCCGGACCGACACCGTGGCGCCAGCGCACCGTGGCGCGATCGGCCGCCTGCTCTGGACCTTCCGCCGCGAGCTGGCCTGGGTGCTGGTCTTCAGCATGTTTGCCAACGTGCTGGTGCTGACGCCGACGGTCTACATGCTGCAGCTGTTCGACCGCGTGATGGCAAAGCGGCAACCAGCTCACGCTGCTGGTGGTGACGCTGCTGCTGCTGGTCTTTGTCGGCGCGCTGACCTTTGCGGAGTGGGTGCGTTCACGTCTGATGATCCGCGCCGGCGCGCGGCTCGATGATGCACTCCACGAGAGGGTCTTCCGGGCGGCGTTCCAGGCCGAGCTGCAGCAGCCGCAGCGCAGCCCGCAGCAGCCGCTGACGGACCTGGCGACCTGCGCCAGTTCTTCACCGGCAACGGCATGTTCGCGATCGCCGACACGCCATGGGCGGCGTTGTTCATCGCGGTGCTGTTCCTGATGCACCCGTGGTTCGGTTGGCTGTCGCTGGCGCTGGCCGCCGTCCACTTCGCGCTGGCGCTGCTTTCGCGCCGCTGGACAAGCCGCGGCCAGGACGATGTGGCCAGCGCATCGGTCGAGGCCGGACAATACCTGCAGGCCAAGCTTCGCAACGCCGACTCCGTGATCGCCATGGGCATGCAGGTGCCGTTGACGCGTCACTGGCTGGATCGCCAGGACGCGCTGGCCAAGCTAGCACGCGCGGTCGAACGAGACCACCGGGCGCATCCAGGTCCTGTCCAAGTGGTTGCAGCACACCCAGCAGGCGCTGATGCTGTCGCTGGGCGCGCTGCTGGCCATCCGTGGCGAGACGACAGTCGGCGCGATGATCGCCAGCAATGCGCTGATGGGCAACGCGCTGCGCCCGATCGGGCTCCTGACTGGCGTCTGGGGCCAGGCCACGGAGACCCGCCTGGCGTGGCGGCGTCTGGACGCCCTGCTGGCGGCCGCGCACGGCGGCGACCCGCGCGCCGGCCCGCACAAGATTACGGGGGCGATGTCGCTGCGCGATGTGGCCGTGCGCATCCCTGGTCGGCAAGCGCCCCTGCTGGAAGGCATCAATGTCGACTTCCAGGCCGGCGAGGCCGTGGCGATCGTCGGGCCCTCGGGGGCCGGCAAGTCGACACTGGTGCGTTGCATGCTCGGGATCTGGCCCGGAGCCGAGGGGCGGGTGCTGCTCGACGGGCAGGATCTCGCGTCCTTCGACCGTCAGGCGCTGGGCGAGCAACTGGGCTACCTGCCGCAGGATGTCGAACTGTTCGACGGCACGATCGCCCAGAATATCGCTCGCTTCGCCGACCCCGAGCAAGTCGACGTGGTGAAGGCGGCCCGCCTGGCCGGCGTGCACGAGATGATTCTCGCCATGCCCAGGGGCTACGACACGCCGATCGGAGCCGCAGGCGCGGCGCTCTCGGGCGGGCAGCGCCAGCGCATCGCGCTCGCACGCGCCCTGGTCACCGAACCGGCGATCGTCGTGCTCGATGAGCCGAGCGCCAACCTCGACGATGCCGGCCACGCCGCGCTGGCGCAAGCAATCACCGAGCTCAAGCGCCGTGGCACCACCATCTTCATGGTCGTGCATCGGCAGGACTTCCTGTCCCTGGCCGACCGGCTGCTCGTATTGCAGCAGGGCAGGGTTGCGAGCCTGGCACCGATCAACCGGACCGCAAGTTCCGAGCAACCGAAGACTGACAAATGAACCTATCCACGCCGGTGGCCTCCGCGGCTGCCCTGCCAAACCCTGCGGAAAGCGTCGACGCCAAGGAGATCGCCCGATCACGAGACACGCGTGCGCCGGTGCGTCTGGGATTGTGGGTGCTCGTGGTCGGCTTCGGACTGTTCCTGTTGTGGGCCTCCTGGGCTCCGCTGGAGGAGGGCGTGCCGGCGCAAGCCACGGTGGGCGTCGAGAGCCGACGTACCTCCATCCAGCACGTGAGTGGTGGCGTGATCAAGGCCGTGCACGTACGCAACGGTGACGAGGTGGCGGTCGGCGACGTGCTGGTCGAGCTTGACGATTCGCAGGAGCGCGCCATCTACGAGGCGGTGCGTCAGAACTACTTGGCGCAGCGTGCGCTGGAGGGCCGCCTGTTGGCCGAGTTGTCGAACGCGGCGTCGATCAGCTTCCACCCTGACCTGTTGAAGTCACGGGACCCGCAGGCGGCGCAGCACATGAAGGTGCAGACCCAACTCTTCTCGGCGCGGCGCGCGGCCCACGCCGCCCAGGTCCAGGGGGCCGAGCAGTTGATTTCCGGGATGCAATCGCAGATCCAGGGGACGGCGCAGATGCTGCTGTCACGGCGCGAGCAGCTCGCGCTGATGAAGCGGCAGCTCGAATCGGTGAGCCGCCTCGCCGACGAGGACTTCGCGCCGCGCAACCAGGTGCTGCAGCTCGAGCAGGCACACGCCGACCTGTCGGCCACGATCGCCAATCTGGAAACCGAATCGCAGCGGCAGCAGCATGCCGTCGCGGAGGGCCGGTATCGAGTCGCAGCACTGCAGCAGGAATTCGTGAAGGACATGTCATCGCAGATGGCCGAAGTGCAGCGCGAAGTGCTGGCCAACCAGGAGCGGCTGGTGGCGGTCGAAACGGATCTGTCGCGCACGCGGATCACCTCACCGGCGGCCGGCCAGGTGATCGGACTGGCCGTGCCCAACCTTGGCGGCGTCGTCGAGCGCGGCCGGACGCTGATGGACATCCTGCCTCGCGGCGTGCCGCTGGTGCTCGATGTCAAGATCCCGCCGCATGTCATCTCCAGCGTGGCGGTGGGCCAGGAGGTCGAGGTGCGCTTCTCCGCCTTCGCCTCCACGCCGCACCTGGTGGTGCTGGGGCGGCTGCTGTCGGTGGCCGGCGACGTGGTCACCGAGCAGCAGGGCGGCATGGTGCACAGCTTCTATGCGGCGCAGGTCGAGCTCACGCCCGAGGGCATGAAGGCCCTGGGCCACCAGACGGTGCAGCCCGGCATGAGCGCCGAGGTCCTGATCCGCACCGGTGAGCGCTCGATGCTCGACTACCTGCTCGATCCGCTGCTCAGGCGGGTGTCGGCGTCGATGACGGAGCGATGAGCATGCGGCTTTCCCGATCCCGCGGGCCGCGCCCGCGAGCCCTCGTTGCCTTGGCGGTGCTGGCGCTGGCCGGCGCGGCGCAGGCGGTCGAACTGAGTTTCGGCCGCGCCTTCGACGCCGCCCTGGTCTACGACGCGAAGTACCGGGCGGCGGCCCACGAGCTCGACGCCACCAGGCTGGGCGAGCCGATCGCCCGCTCGGCCCTGTTGCCGTCGGTGAGCCTGAGTGCGGCGACATCGTCGGTGGTGGGAACGCGCAACTTCCCCAACGCGCTCAATCAGGACGTCCGCATCCATGTGAACTACGAGGCGCCGCAGGCCAGCCTGAGCCTGCGCATGCCGATCCTCGACTTCGGCGCGCTCGCGGGGCTGGAGCTGGCCGAGGCGCAGTCGGCGGTGGCCGAACAGCAGCTGCGCGCCGACGGGCTGGATCTGGTCGACCGGCTGACCGGCGCCTGGCTCCAGCTGCTGGCAGCGCAGGAGACGCTCAGCCTGCAATCGGAGCAGCTGGACCTGTTGACGGTGCGACGGTCACAGGCGGAACGTCGTCTGGCGCAGGGTGAAGGCACCCGGGTCCAGGTGGCGCAGACCCAGGCCTCGATCGAGATCGCCCGCAGCCGCGAGCTCGAAGGTCAGCAGCAACTGGCCTTGGCCGCGCAGGGCATCACCCGGATTACCGGACTGATCGACGTCAGGATCCCCGGCCTGCCCGAGTCGGTGAGCTTTTCAGAAGCGATCCCCTACACCATGGCAGGCTGGATCGAGCTGGCACAGCGCCAGAGTCCGATGCTTCAGTTGCGTGAACGGGTGCTGCTGGTGGCGCGCGCTTCGGTGCGTCGCCAGTACGCCGGTCACCTGCCGCGGCTGGATGCCGTGGGCAGCCTGTCGCGCCAGGAAAGTGACAGCACGGCCAACATCGGCCAGACGACCAACTTGCGCTCGATCGGCCTGCAGTTGACCGTGCCGCTGTTCAGCGGCGGCGGAGTCGATGCGTCGGTCCGCCAGGCGGTGGTGCGCCAGATGAAGGCGGACGAGGAGCTGAGGCTGGAGCGCGAGAACCTGGTGTTCGACATCCAGCGCTTCTGGCTGGCCGCAGTCGGCGGCCAGGCCCGCGTCGACGCACTGGGCGAGACGCTGCGCAGCCAGCAGCTGGCACTGAAAGGCGCCGAGCGGGCGCTGGAGACCGGCCTGGGCACGGCTGGCGAGGTGGCGGACGCGCGTTCGGCCTTGATCGACGTCCGGCGCCAGTTGATCGAGGCCAGGCTGAACCAGCTGCAATCACATGTCCGCCTGCAGCTGCGGGCCGGCGTTCCGATGTCGGAGCTGGTCGCGTACGTCGACCGTTTATGGCAGCAGGCGCCGACCATTGGCGCCGGCAGCGGAGGCAAACCATGATGAAGCAGCAAGTTCGCCGGGCTGGCCGTTGGCTTGGTCTGACCGCCGCCGCGCTGGCGCTGGTCGCCTGCGGCGGCAGTGGCGAGGGCCGGGCCAGCGTCAGCAACGTCACGGCCAGTGGCGCGCGCTACGGCAGCACGATGACGATCACGGTGGCCGGCTCGGGCCTGGCGACGCCGGAGCTGTCCCTGGCCGTCGCCGGGCCATGTTCCAACGTCCAGCGCACGGTCTCGAACCTGGACTACCAGACGGTCTTCACCTGCGAGATCGACGGTGTCGGCACCATCAGCCCGATGGTCCGGGACGAGGCCCGCGGTCTCACGCTTGGCCAGGTCTGGGTCGACGCCGTTCCGGTGCCGCAGGTGACCGTGACGGTCTCGCAGGGCAGCCGCAGCGGCAGCTTCGTGCTCGAACTCGACCCGAACGCTGCGCCGATCACGGCGCTGAACTTCATCCGCCAGGTCAATGCCGGCTTCTACAATGGCACGATCTTCCATCGCGTGCTGCCGGGCAACATCGTGCAGGGTGGGCAATACACGGTCGAGTACGCGCTGCGTCCGGCGCTGTTCGACCCGATCAAGCTCGAGTCCGACAACGGGCTGAAGAACCTGCGCGGCACGATCGCGATGGCGCGCACCTCGGTGCCGGACTCGGCGACGGCGCAGTTCTACATCAACGCCGTCGACAACCCCAGTTTCGACCGCATCGACGATGGCCTGCCGGGCTACGCGGTGTTCGGTCGGGTGGTGTCCGGGCTCGACGTGGTGGACGAGATCGCCGCCGTGCCGGTGGCCACGGTGGACGGCGAGTTTCCGTCGCGACCCGTGACCAACGTCGTGATGAACCTGGTGTTTCAATCTCGATGAGAATCGACTGACTCGCCAAGCCCGAGGTCGGTGTCGATCATGCGGGCACTGTGAGCACAGTGAACGGCCCCCTTTATCGCGGACTCATGGAGATACTCTTGCTGCTGACATCCGGAACTCGACCCAAGATGGCACCCGCCGCGCTGCTGTGTGCCTTGTGGCTGGCGACCGGGCTGGCTGCCGCCCAAGTCCAAGCGCCCAGTACGTCCTACGAAATCAAGTTCAGTCCACTGGCGTCGATCGGTACGCTGGGTTTTGCAGCGCAGAATCTGGCAAGAGCGATAAACGATCCGGCCGATCCGGCCGGAGATCTTCGCGCCCATGTCGGTCGCGCTTTGGAAGCATTCACACAAGCGCACGGCCGCCCGCCCACGTCGGACCTGGACAAGGCGATCGCCGTGGTCGACTGGGTCTCGTCCAAGCTCCGGCATCCGGCCTTTTATCCTGAGGATCCGGGCCTGGCGCGCCTCTACCCGCTGACCACCTCACCGAGCTACGATGCCTTCGGCGGCGAGCCCGTGCGAATTCTCAACTTCACGCTGTCGTTCGACCCGAACGACGCGGCCAACTGGCCGTCGCCACAATGCACGCAGCAGAATCTGGCGGCGGCCGGCATGCTCAACGTGCTCGGGATGCACGCCCGGCTGGTCGACGTGGAGGGCCACACCGGGCTCGAGGTCTACTCGTTTACGCACTACAAGTGGATCTGGATCGATGCCACCTACAACGAGCACTACGTGCTGCCCGATGGAAGGCCACTGGGCGTGCTGGACCTCAACCGCTTGACGCTGCACGGCGGCATCGAGGCCGTTCGGCCGGTCAAGCACAGCTACCCGACGGCCACCTATCCGGCCAACAGCTACCTCTACGCTCGGCCGCACGGTTTTCGGCAATACGCGCCGACACGCAACATGCGCATCTTTGGCGGCAAGGGCTGGCAGTTGTCGAAGTTCGACACCGTGGTCTATTCACCGGTGCCGCCCGTGGGGTACCAGCCCCTGCCCGGCGAGGTACTGAATTTCGACCGCGATCCGGCGTCGGGCGGCTGGTACCAATGGCCAAAGACCGACAACCCCGAGTCGCTCGACGTCCCATTGGGGCGCGTATCGGTCTTCGACGGCATCACGCCGACCGAAGCCGGGATCACGTTCAGGCTGCGCTCCTACATGCCGTACACGACGAGATTCCAGATCCAGTACGGCCAGAACACCGGGCCGTGGACCACGATCGAGTGGATCGCAGATCCCTCCGATGGGCCGGCACTGTCGGCGCCGGTGGTGGTGCCCTGGGCCAGTGGCACCGTCAGTATCCGGGCCGTGGACAACGTGGATAACGTGAGTTTGCCGTTGGTGCTTGCCCTCACACCCTGATTCCGAACTGCAGCACCGTCAACGCATCGCACCCCTCCACGCCCTAGGCCCCCGCGCGGCGAGCAGTCAGGAGGGCCCGGCTGGCTACTCGCGCTGCGCCAGCCGCAGATAGGTGTCGATCACCTGCCGCTCGTCGAAGTTCGCCTCGACATAGGTGCGGCCGGCGGCGCCCATGCTTTGCCACTCGGCCATGCCGATATCCAGGAACCGCAGCATCGTGCGCGCCAGCGCGTCGGCGTCGCGGGGGGCGCAGAGCAGACCGGTCTGGCCGTCGACCACGGCGTCACGGCAGCCGGGCACGTCGGTGGCGATGCAGGGGCGAGCCATGGCGGCGGCTTCGAGCAGGGCGCGGGGCACGCCCTCTCGGTACGACGGCAGCACGACGCAGTGGCTGCGGGCGAGGTGGGGGCGTACGTCGTCGGCCGTGCCCAGCAGGTCGATCAACCCTTCTGCGGACCAGGCTTGCCACTCGGCGGCCGGGATCGCCGTCGGGTTGTCGGCCAACACGCTGCCCAGGATCCGGAAATGTGCGCGCGGGACCCGCTGACGCACCTGACGGGCGGCCTCGGCGAATTCGCGCACGCCCTTGTCGCGCAGGACGCGGCCGACGAACAGGAAGACCGGACCCGTGGCCGCCGTGTCGATCCACGGTGCGGGGGAAAAACGATCGAGGTCGACGCCCGAGCCCGGCACGCGCAGGGTACGGCTGGTGTCGACCAGCCCGGCACGCACGAACTCCTCCCGATCGTCGTCGTTCTGGAACACCACGTGGCGCGCGCGGCCGAACGCGACGCGATACAAGGCGACCACCAAGCGGGTCAGCAGGTTGCGGTCGATGAAGGCCCGGCCGAGCCCCGAGACGTTGGGCACATGGGCCAGGCCCAGGCCGCGAGCGGCCAGCCCGGTGTAGATGTTGGCCTTGGGGGTGTAGGTGAAGGCCAACCCGATCTGGTGTTGCACCAACAGCCGTCGCAGCGCCCACACCGAGCGCAGTTCCTGCCAGGGGTGGGTGCCGGAAGCGGCCAGCGGCCAGTCCACCCAGTCGATGCCGGCGTCGGCCAGCCGCGGCGCATGCTCGTCGCGCGGGGCTATCGCCAGCACCCGGTGGCCCTCGGCCTGCAGCGCCTGCATCAAGCGGCTGCGGAAGTTGACGAGGTACCAAGCCGAGTTGGCGACCACGGCGATGTTCATCGGCGGTCTACCTCCGCTCGCCAGGCCTGCCACATCAGCACGGCCCACACCGCTCCGACCCATTGGTCGTCTCCATGGAGCAGTGATGCCCAGGCGGCGCGCACCGGCGCCGGATCGATGAAGCCGTCGGCGCGCAGTCGCTCGGGCGCCAGCAAGTCCTCCGCCCAATCACGCAGCGGGCCCTGCAACCAGGTCTGCATCGGTACCGCGAAACCCTGTTTCGGACGCTCGATCAGCGCCGCCGGGACATGGCGGTAGAGCACCTGGCGCAGCAGCCATTTGCCCTGCCCATCGCGCAACTTGAAGCGCGCCGGCAGCTGCCAGGCGAACTCGACCACGCGGTGGTCCAGCAGCGGCACCCGGGTCTCCAGGGCGACCGCCATCGCGGCGCGGTCGACCTTGACCAGGATGTCGTCGGGCATGTACAGGCGTTGATCGAGCAGGCACATGCGGTCGATCGGGTCGTCGACGCCCGCCGGCGCGGCTGCGTCGAAGGCGGTGGGCGGTTCGTGGCCGCCGGCCACCAGCATGGCCGGATCGGGCCACTGCGAGGCCAGCGACCGGTGCATGTCGTTCAGGCTCGCGGCCGGCAGCACGCTGCGAGCGAACTTGTGCAGCTTGGCGCCGACCAGAGCATGCCGCCGGGCTGGAGCGCGCCAATGCTGGAGGGCGTCGCCGACCCGGTTCCAGGTGCCGGCGTCGACCGCCAGCAGGCCGCGGGCGGCCAGCCGGCGCAGCGGCGACGGCACCGCCTTCAACCGTTGCCAGAGACGGTTGGCCAGCAGGTAGCGGTTGTAGCCGGCGAACAGCTCGTCGCCACCGTCGCCCGACAGTGCCACGGTGACCTCCCGCCGTGCCATGGCGGTGACCAGGGCGGTGGGGATCTGCGACGAATCGGCGAACGGTTCGTCGTACAACGTCGGCAGCTGCGGGACCACGGCCAGGGCCTCGGCCGCCGTGACCATCAGCTCGGTGTGCCGCGTGCCCAGGTGGGCAGCCACGGCACGCGCGTGTTCGGCCTCGTTGAAGCCGGGTTGGTCGAAGCCGATCGAGAACGTGCGCACCGCACCGGGCGCACAACGCGTCATCATCGCGACGATGGTCGACGAGTCGACCCCGCCGGACAGGAAGGCGCCCAGCGGCACGTCGGACAGCAACTGGCCGCCGACGGCCTGCATCAGCAGCGCTTCGAGTCGGTCGGTGGCCTCGGTGTCGGACCACCAGGCGGCCTCACCGCGCGCGGCCACGCCGTCCCGGGCTACCGTGTCCAGCTGCCAGTAGCGCCCGTGCGCGTCGGGCTGCCCATGGGCGAAACGCACCCAGGCGCCTGGCTCGAGCTTGTGCACGCCGCGGTGGATCGTGTACGGCGCCGGCACCATGCCCAGCCGCAGGTACAGCGTCAGCGCATTGCGGTCGATGTCGCCGGTCCAGCGGGCATGGGCGCGCAGCGCCCGCAACTCGGAACCGAAAGCCAGCGTGCCGCCGGGCAGTCGGCCCCAGTACAGGGGTTTTTCACCCAGACGGTCTCGGGCCAGGGTGAGGCTGGTCCCTTGGCGGTCCCAGACGGCGATGGCGAACATGCCGACCAGCCGTGGCAGCGCGCCCTCCACACCCCAGTGCCCGAAGGCGGCGGCCAGGGTTTCGGTGTCGGAATGGCCACGCCAGGGCAGGGCGCCCGCGCCAGCGTCGAGTTCGGCGCGCAGTTCGCCGTGGTTGTAGATCTCGCCATTGAAGGCGACGACGTAGCGACCGCAGTGCGACACCATCGGTTGCGCACCCTGGGGCGAGAGGTCCACCACCGCCAGTCGCCGGTGGCCGAGTGCGACGCCATGGGCCGGGTCCAGCCAGTGGCCACTGCTGTCAGGTCCGCGGTGGGCGATGGCGTCGGCCATCCGCAGCACCTGCGACCGCAGGGCCGGAGATGTTTCGGCCGGGGGGGCCAGAAAGCCTGCGATGCCGCACATGGAGGTCGATCTCTGCGTTGGGGGGCGTTGTGGTGGCTTGTCGCGTGGAGCGGCGCGCTGCTCAGTGTGCCGCGCGAACGGTGCGCAGCCAGCCGGCCAGTTGGGGGGCGGCGGCCTGCAGGCTGAAGCGCGCGGCGACCTTGGCGCGGCCGCTGTTGCCCATCTGCCGCCGAGGGTCGGTGCGTCGGCCAGTTGCGTCAGCGCGGCCAGCCAGGCGGCGTCGCCGTCGGCCAGGAAGCCGTCGACACCATGATCGACGATGGTCGGGTTCGCACCCACTGGCGACGCGATCACCGGCAGCCCGCAGGCCATGTACTGGATCAGTTTGTAGCCGCACTTGCCGCGCTCCCAGGGCGTGTCGGGCAGTGGCATGACGCCGATGTCCAGCGCCGCGATGGCCTGGGCCTCACCGGCCTCGGTCCAGGGTACGGGCAGTCACCTCCACTCCCGGCAGCTCGGCCTGGGCGCCGATCACGTGCAGCACGACGGGGCGCTGGCGCGACAGCGCGGCCAGCGGCTGCGGCCAGGCGCTGCACATAGTGGACGGTGGCCGGCGAGCCGATCCAGCCGATGCGAGCGGGCGATCCGCGTCCGCGCCCGGCGCCCGTGGATAGCGGGTGGGTCGACGACCGTCGGCAGCCACTCGACCCAGCGCGCCCCGGCGCGCGCGCGCGCGCTCGGCCAAGTAGGGGCTGCCGACGACCACCAGGTCGCCGCGCCTGCCATCAGGCGGTCGATCTTGCGACCGAACAGCGCGCGCAGCAGCGGGTTGTGGTGCCGGTCGTAGTTGTGAAAGATGGCGTCGTCGAAGTCGAGCACAAACGGCCGGCCGCGCAGCAGCCAGCGCTCCAGCCAGGCCGGAGCCCATGGCCAGAGCTCCTTCTCGAGCCAGACAACACCACCACCGTCCAGGCCGCCCGCCAGCAGGCGGGCTCGACGCAGATAGCCCCGCAAGGTTTCGCGCAGCACCGATTGCCCACGGTACTTGTGTTCCAGGTAGGCGTCGTCGAGCAATGCGTGGGTTCGAAGCCGCAGTCCGGCGGCGACCAGCGGTGGCTCGAACTGAAACCAGCGCAGGCGCGACGAGGCGCCGAGGCGGGCGTAGCGCGGCAGCGCGGTCACCGTCAGTGGTGTTGGCGCCGTCATGCGCGTGGCTTCCGCTTCATTAAGTCGCGATAAAGCATGCCGAAGCCTTGCCAGGTGGCCTTCAGGTCGCGCGGCGAACGGCGCAGCAGGGCATGCAGGCTGCGGCTCAGTGGCTCGACCAGCAAGGTGACGACGGTGTGCACCTGTGCCTGCCAGCGTGGCAGATGCTTGCCGGCGTACTGCAGCCGGCTGCGTGTGGCGTAGAACAGCCGCCGCGCCAGGATCTGGCGTGAGACCCCACCGCCGAGGTGGTACGAAGCCGGACTCGCGACGAAGCTCGCGACCCAGCCGGCCTGCCGCGCTCGCAGCGACAGGTCCAGATCCTCGAGGTAGACGAAGAAGCGTTCGTCGAACCCGCCGAGCGAGCGGAAGGTCGGACAGCCGCATCATGTAGAAGGCGCCGATCACGTGGTCGACGATGCGGTCGCTGGCATGGTCCCAGTCGCGCATGCGGCTGTCGAAGTGTCGCGGGCTGACGGCATGCAGCCCGGTCGCCGCTGCCGAGCAGTTCCCGCAGGCCCGGGAACCGGTGACAGGTACGCGAGACAGCGCCGCTGTCGTCCACCAGCGCGAGGCCGCAGATGCCCACGCGCAGGTCGCTGCGTTGCAGCTCGGCGATGCAACGCTCGACCGACCCGGCGCGCAACTCGCAATCCGGATTGAGCAACAGCAGGAACTCACCCTTGGCCTGTGCGGCGCCGCGGTTGCAGGCGGCGCCAAAGCCCAGGTTCTTCGGCAGCCGCAAGCACGTGATCGCTGGCCTGCAGCAACAGCCGATCGGCCGAACCGTCGGTCGATCCGTTGTCGACGACGATCACCTCGCAGGTCGCCCGCAGGGCCGGCGGCAGCATGGCGTCGATACTGGCCAGCAGCGGGTCAGCAGTTCGCCGCCATTCCAGTTGACGATCAGCAGGCTGAGCCGATGGGAGGTGTCAGCTGGCATAACGCGACCAGGGGGCCCACACGAGGTCCTTGAAGAGGTCGGGCAGGTATTGCAGCACGATCCCGAGTCCGCAATAGGCCAGCGCCGTCACCACCGGAAGCGGCCGCCGCTGCAAAAGCGCTCCGGCAACGATGAAGATCGCGAAGGCGTCGAAGAACTCGTAGAAGCGGAAGGCAATCACCGAGCTGGCGCCGCGCAGCACCAGCAGCATCGCCAGGCCGGCGAGCACCAATCCGAGGGTCGGCAGCACCAAGGGTTCCAGTGCGCGGCTGATCGGCGCCCGCACGAGCCAGCGCGCCATCAGCGCCAGCATCGCCAGTTTGAGGGTCGCAATGGCGAGCATCAGCGCGCTGACCCCGGATGTGGTGTCGCTGCCGTACTCGGCCAAACGCAAGTCGACCGAGCCCAGCCATTCGAAGGCTACCAACATGACGATGCAAATGCCCGCGGTGACGGCGGCGCCAGCGGGGGCCCGCCAACGCTGCGGCAGCCACAGCACGCTGGACAGCGCCATGAACAGCAGCACCGAGAGGTGCCAGCCGATGCCGACCAGACACCAGCCCAGCCACGCCGTCCGTCGCCCTTCGAGCACCGCCACGAGGGCGAAGAAGCTGGCGGCGATGGCGATCGCGACGCGCGACTGCGTGTATTCGTGCAGGAAGAACGTCAGGCTCAACGTCACCGCCCAGGCGGCAGCCGTATTGCCACGGTAGATGCGCGCAAACAGGTGCTGCTTCATCAGCACGGAGGCCAGTGCCATCACCACGAACATCCACTGTGGCCCGGCTTGCAACCACAGGATGCCGTCGATCAGCAGCGACATCAGTGGTTCCTTGGCGAGGAACATGCGCTCCGGGTACGGTAGGTCGAACAGCGCCATGACATCGAACAGCTCGACGTAGCCGTCGTAGTCGGTGCTGTAGCCGCGCAGCGCCGCCAGCGCCAGCGCTGCCATGGCGACCGTCGGGCCGGCGATGCGGCGCAGCGGTGGCGCGCCGTCAGCGGCCAGCACGGCCAGCCAGGCGACAAAAAACAGCGCGACGTACAGCATCCCGGCTCGTCCGTTCCTAGGCGCGCTGCAGCAGTTTCAGGAACTGCTCGGCCACCGCCTGCCATCCGAACCGCTGCACGGCGGCGGCGGCCAGGTCGAGTTTGCGCTGCAGGGCTTCGGGCGCCTGCGCCATCACGTCTTCGGCTGCCGCAGCGATCGCCTGCGGCGCATGCACCGGGACGATCCAGGCGTTGTCGGGGTTCGCGGGAAGGTAGCCCGTGGTGATCACAGGCACACCGCAGGCCATGGCTTCCAGCACCGGGTAATGGCAGGCGCCGAGCTGCAAGGTGCCTGGCGCCACCATCAGGTCCAGCGAGCGGTAGTAGTCGGACAGCGCCTGGTCGTTGGCCGGCACGACCACCTCGGCTTGCGCGTGTTGCCAACCGTCCGGCAGGTTGCCGTAGGCGACTGACAGGCGCACGTCGCGGTGCCGCTGTGCCAGTAACTCGAATGCCGCGAGTACATCGGCCGTCCCCTTGGCCGCCTCCCGGCGGCCGATGACGCCGATCGTGAACGATTGCCCGGGGGCACGCCTTGTTGGCGGCGGGCGGCGGTGAAAGACCGTCAGGTCCAGGCCCGGGGGCACCCAGTGCAAGGCGTGGATCTGCCGGTAGCGCAGGTAGATGGGAGAGTTGACGATACGTTGCAGTGGAAGTCGATAGCTCTGCGCCGACAGCCAACCCAGTGCGCGTGCGCGAATGCCCGGCTGTTCGGCGAAGTAGTCCGGTTCATAGGCCTGCACATAGTAGGCGCGAGCGTGGCGCGGACGCGGGGCCAGCGCCACCGGCCATGCGGTGAGCGAATGGTTGGCCAGCACCACGTCGTAGTCGGCGGCCATGCGACGCAGTGCGCGCCACATGCCCAGGTAGATGGACAGTCCGTCGCCACCGCCGGGGCTGAAAGTGGTCGGGGGCGCAGCATCGGAGACTTCCGAGCCGTTTCGCGCAAACCGCAAGATGCCGCCGCGGGTGGGAAAGTAGGGCGTTTCGCTGCGGGCGTCGACCAGGAAGTCGACTTCGGCGCCGAGATCGGTCCAGTGGTTCGCCAGTTCCGATAGCACGCGATACCCGCCTGCACGGCCGAAAGCAATGATCGGGATCAGGATCCGCATTGTTCGATCGACCTATCGATCGCTGGCAGCGGGCGCGTTTCGGTGGCCCAGCCGCCGCACCAGGTGGCCGAGCTGCCAGTGCAGGACGAGCCAGTAGATCGCGTAAGTCGCGGCATAGCCGGCGCCGGCGCCGGCCAGCCCGAACTGGCTGGCACCTATCAGGCAAGCCGCAGCCACGAGGATCGAGAAAACCACCTCGGTGCCGATGTAGAGCCGGGTGCGGGAGTGGCTGATCATGGTGTACGCGGGAACCCAGCTTGCGATCTTCAGGACATCTCCCATCAGCTGCCAGCCCAAAGCCTGCGCCAGCGGCAGGAAGTCGGGTGTGAACAACAGCAGTGTCAGCGGCTGGCGCAGCAGGTAGATGGACAGGGCCGTCGCGATCACCAGCGGTACGACGAAGCGGTAGCCCCGGGTCACTTCCCGACGCAACTCGCTACCGTCCGTGATCTCGGCGAAGCGGGGAAGAAAGTATAGCGACAGCGTCGTCGTCAGCAGCATCAGGTGGGTCTCGCTGAGCTTCCACATGGCTTGCCAGAGTCCGGCCAGATCGGCCCCGCCGAGCTGCGTCAGGCCCTCGCGGATCGCCACCTGCGATGCGGGGACCACGATCGCCGTCGTCGCGGCCATCAGCGCGAACCCGCCGAGTGCCCGAGTGGCATCGGGTCGCATGCGGCCGACCAGGTCGCGCCAGCGCGTCGGCCTTGCACGCTGGAATAGCCACAAGGTAACCGCGCCTGCCAGGGCCTGCCCGAGCGGCAGTGCAATCAGCCCGCCGTACAAGCCGTAGCGGGGCACCAGCAGCGCGGCCGAGCCTGCGCTCAGCACGCTGCCGGCGATGCTGGCGGCGACGTAGACGTTGACCTTCTTCAGACCACTCAGGGCGGGCAGCAGCACATTGTTGAGGGCCAACATCGCCGAAGCCGTGGCCAGCCAGAAGATCGCTCCAACGAGCGACGCGTCGCCCAGCAGCCGGTCCGCCAACATCGGACCGAGCAGCAGCAGCAGCATGCCAGCAACACCGCCACCGATCAGGCCCAGGGTCAATGCACTGCGCAAGATGTCGAGCTGATGCTCGGGACGACCGGCATGCTCGGCCGTCAACTTGGTCACGCCGGGCGAGAACACGCCGCCGGCGGCGGAGAGCACGATCGACATCAAGCTCTGGAACTGGCCAACGACGCCAAAGCCTGCCGGCCCGACGTACAGGGCGAGCAGCTTGTTCGATACCAATGCAGCAGCCAGCCGTGCGGCCGTGGCGGCGCCGTTGAGCAGCGTCGTGCGCGCGAGACTCATCGGGGGCGGGAATCGGGGTACGGCGCGGCGTGCTGGCCGTCAGGCGCACGCATGGATCGCGCCGATCACCCGATCCGCGTCGCTCAAACTCATCGTCGGCCCCATCGGCAGGCTCAGGACCTCCCGGTGCAATGCCTCCGAGATAGGCAATGCGCCTTCGCGAAGTTGCAGATGCGCGTAGGCCTGCTGCAAGTGCGGTGCGATCGGGTAGTGGATCATCGTACCGATGCCAAGCTCTGCCAGCGCAGCTGCCAGCGCATCGCGGCGCGGATGCCGAATGACGAACAGATGCCAGGCGCTGGTGAACTCCGCATCCAACGGTGGCAAACCGACCGGCGCGTCGCGCAGTTTCTCCAGATAGTGCGCAGCAATTCGTGCCCGTTGGGCGTTCTCGTCATCCAGACCGGGCAGCTTGGCGCGCAACAAGGCCGCCTGCAATTCGTCGAGCCGGGAGTTGTAGCCAATGATTTCATTGACGTATTTGCGCCGTGAGCCGTAGTTGCGCAAGACGCGGATGCGCTCGGCAAGGTCCACGTCATTGGTCGTGACCGCACCGCCGTCACCGAGCGCACCCAGGTTCTTGCCGGGGTAAAAGCTCCAGGCCACTGCGTCGCCGTGCGCGCCAAGGCGTTTGCCCTTGTACGACGCGCCGTGCGCTTGCGCCGCATCTTCCAAGACCTTCAGCCCGTGCACCGCGGCAAACGCCATGATCGGATCAAGATCGGCGGGCCGCCCGTACAGGTGCACCGGCATGATGGCGCGGGTCCGGCCTGTCAGCGCGGCGGCAAGGTGGGCAGGATCCAGATTGGCGGTGTCTGGATCTGGCTCGACCGGTACCGGGGTCGCACCTACATGGCTCACCGCCAGCCAACTGGCGATGTATGTGTTGGACGGCACGAGGACCTCATCGCCTTCACCGATTTCCAACGCACGCAATGCCAGCACCAGCGCATCCAGCCCGTTGGCCACGCCGACGCAGGCCTGTGCGCCACAGTATTCGGCGTACTCACTCTCGAAGCGTTGCACTTCCTGCCCGAGGATGTACCAACCGGATGTCAGGACACGGTCGAACGCCACCCGCAACGCGTCGGCATGCGTGCGCTGGATGGCGGCAAGATCAAGAAAGGGCAGATTCGTCATATGCCACCACGATGGGGGCCAGTAGAACTCAATGGCGGCGAAACAAGGCGTGGCGCATCACTTCCGAAGTGTGCGGGACTCACGACTGTGCCTTCGCGCGCAGGAACTCGTCGTAGTCGCGGATGTAGTCGCCATCGTCGTAGTGATGCGACGCGAAAACCAACAGGACTGCGTCGGCCGAGTACTGATACTGAATGCCCCAGATCATCGGCGGCAGGTGCAACCCCGTGTCCAAGGAGTCCAATAGCACCTCGACGCGCCGCTGACCATCATCGGCCACCACGCTGCAGCTGCCACGAACGCAGATCAGGAACTGGTGACACCCCTTGTGCGCGTGTGCCCCGCGGGTTTCGCGGCTCGGCACGCCGAACACCATGAAGTAGCGCAGTGGCGCGAACGGAATGTCCTTCTGGAACTCCCCGACGGTAAGGCTGCCGCGAAGGTCGGGGATGATCGGCAGGCGATGCAAGGTCACGCCGGGAACTGCGGTGGCCTGGACCTTGTCATCGGCACGTTTGGCATGAACCGGCGCGAGCGAATCACGACTCTGGATCGAATCGATGTAGCCGACGATGGTCGCGGGGTTGCCTTCGACCACGGCGCCGTGCGGGACCGATTGCGTGACGACTGCACCGGGGCGGACAACGACGCCTGCGGCCAGGACGACGCCGGGATAGACGACCGCGTTGGCGCCCACCCGGACATGCGCCTGCGCACGGCCGACGGGGCGATCCGACCGAGGGTCCGGCGCGACGAACACAGCGTTGGGCCCGACATGAACGTCAGCACCCAGGTCGCAACCCGCCGGGATCACGGCGCCGGATTCGACAACACAACCGGGCCCCAAACGGGCGTGTGACGAGACGTTGGCCGATGAGTGGACCTTGGTGAGATGGTCAGAGGGGGCAGTCATGTCCGGAACAGGTAAACGAAGGCTTCGCGTCGGAAGCAAGTCGACAAACGGCCATGCGAATTATCGTTCAAACGCATTGTGGTTCGGTGGCGGCGGGTCGGCGCGTGCGTCCCTGCGCTCAGGGGCCAACCCTGCGGTGCCAGGACTGGCCTAGAATCCCGTCTGCCGCTTTCAGGATCGTGTCGCCTGCGTTTCTTGCAGCGAGACACATTCAGCGAGGTGATCCTGTGAGGCAACTTGACGCTTGACGGAGCGCCTTCACCTTCGAAGCATCCGGCGTGAAGCGTTCTCTTGTGCTGGTGGCCAAGGCGAGTTGGGTGCAGGTTTGGAGGACGGGCTGCCCTTGACGGCCCGATCGGGCCGCGCGGGCGCTTCATGCGCACGACTCGTTTTCGCCACTGCTAATATTCTTCACCCAGGCTGGGTGCTTTGGCCAGTCCCTGCCACCACCCTACATCGTCGTTCATGCTCAAGAGACTCTTCCACCGCGCGAATTCGCGGCATGCGGGTTGGCTGGCCTTGCTGGCAACCATGGCGTTGGTATCCGGGGTGAGTGCCCAGACTGTCGCACCCTCGCCTGCTACAACGGAAAGTACGGCCACCCAGCTGAACCGGGCCGAAGGGCCGGTGAACTTGAGGAATTCGGTGCCGGCCGGGCGGCCCAATGCACAGGACCCGTCGAAAGCGCGGCAGTCACAAACGCCGCTGCAGGCCGATGGCTTGTTCCCGCAGCTCTACCCGTTGCCACTGCGCGAGCCCGACGAATTCGAGGCCTTTGTAAGCCGGCTCGCCGGCCCCGCTGCAAACGGGCGGCCGTCGGACATTCGCCGGTTCGGGACCGACCTTCAGGATCGTGATCCCTTCGATCCAGTACTTGAGGAAGTCCTGCCTCAGGTGCCGTCGGACTATGTCGTGCAACCAGGCGACGAAATCAAGATTGCGCTATGGGGTTCCGTGGACGCGGACCTGACGCTGACAGTTGACCGGCGGGGACATGTCACTTTGCCCCGTGTCGGCAGCATTTCGGTCGCTGGGGCACGCTTCTCCGAGCTAGATGCGCGCGTTCGCAGGTCCGTCGAGAAGACCTTTCGCAACTTTGATGTCAGCGTTTCGATGGGGAAACTGCGCGCTATTCGCGTGTATGTGACTGGGTTTGTCACCAATCCCGGAACCTACACAGTGGGCGGATTGACGACGATCAGCCGCGCGATCCTGCGCGCCGGTGGACCGGCGGCGTCGGGCAGTTTCCGTCAGATATGGCTTCGACGACAGGGGCAAGCTGCCGTTCGATTCGACATGTACGACTTGCTTGTCAAGGGTGAGCGCCACAACGACATGGTGCTTCAGCCCGACGACGTGGTGCACGTCGGGGCCGTCGGGCCGCAAGTTGCGCTGATCGGCAGCGTCAACCGGCCGGCCATCTTTGAACTTCGGGCTGGTGAGACGGTTGCCGATGTGATTGAAATGGCGGGTGGGTTCTCCCCAGTGGCCGATGTCGGGCGACTGATGCTGGAACCCCTGGCGCAAAGAGACAAGCTGCGGGTGTCCGAACTCGCACTTCCTGAGGGCCAGACTCGCGTGCTGGTTCAGGGAGATGTCTTGCGCGCGATCAGCGCCGTTGCGGCTGCGGGCTCACAACTGGCAAGGAACAAGCAGGTTCGGGTCGAAGGCGAAGTCCAACGACCCGGCACCTACCTTCTGCCGCCGGGCAGCAGCTTGCAGGACGCCATCGCAGCCGCGGGCGGGTTGACGACGTCTGCGTACATTTTCGGGACCGAGTTCACGCGTGAGAGCGTGCGCTTGGGGCAGCAGGAGAACTACGAGCGCGCACTGCGTGACGTAGAGACCGAGTTCGCACGCGCGGCGGCGACGCAGCGCGCCTCCTCGCCCGAAGAGGCCGCGGCACAATCGGTTCGCTCGGCCACCACGAGCCGCCTGATCGAGCGCTTGCGTGCGCTTCGGCCGTCTGGGCGGGTGGTGCTGGAGCTGATTGCGGAGTCCAAGTCGTTGCCGCCGCTGCTGATCGAGGACGGCGACCGCCTGTTCGTGCCGGCGCAAGCGACGACCGTGGGCGTGTTTGGAAGCGTCTTCAGCACCGGAAGCTACTTGTACGGCGAGCAGCGCGCGCTCGGCGACTACCTGAGTCTGGCCGGAGGCCCAACTCGCTCTGCGGACCAGAAGAGCGTCTTCGTGGTCCGTGCCAACGGGACCGTCATCAGCACCAGCCAGACCTCGGGTTGGTTCAGTTCTGGGCAACTGAACAGCGAGCGGGCCCTGCCGGGTGACACGATTTTTGTGCCCGAGGAGATTGGCAAGACCACCTTCATCCAGAGCGCCAAGGATTGGACGCAGATCCTCTATCAATTCGGGCTTGGCGTTGCTGCATTCAAGTCCCTGTCCAACTGAGCGTGTGAGATGAGCAACCCTGTGCAGGCCAAAGATGCCGCGGCAACTGACGAGCCCAAAGTACATGACGGGAGCCTGCTGGAGTTCCTCACACCCCTGGCGGCCGCGTGGCGACGATTGCTGCTCCTGCCACTTCTGGTCGGCGTGGCAGCTGTGGGCGGCAGCTTCTTGGTGGCACCAACGTTCCAAGCTGCGACCACGGTGCTTCCGCAGCAGCAGCAAAGCAGCGCGGCGGCCAGTGCATTGGCCTCGCTCGGTGCGCTTGGCGCACTCTCCGGATTGTCCATGGGAGGGCGCAGCCCCGCGGATATGTATGTCTCACTGATGTTGAGCAGCAATTCCATTGACAAGATCATCGACAAGTTCGACCTGCTGAAGGTCTACGACCTTGAGCAGCGCTGGCAGGCGCGCAAGGAGTTGACGCGCAATACGTCGATTGCTATTGGCAAGAAAGACGGGCTCATCACCATCTCCGTCGAAGATCACAGTCCACAACGTGCGGCCGATCTGGCCAACCAGTACGTATCGGAGCTGAGACGCCTGACGACTGAAATCGCGCTGACGGAGGCGCAGGAGCGGCGGGTGTTCTTCGAAGGTCAATTGGCGCGATCCAAGATTCGCCTCGATGAGGCACAAACCTCATTGCAGGCCAGCGGCTTCACCGTCGGCGCATTGAAGGCCGAACCCAAGGCAGCGGCTGAGAGCTACGCGAAACTGCGCGCCGAGCTGACAAGTACCGAAGTACGGTTGCAGGCCATGCGGAGTTCGTTCGCGGAAGGGGCGCCCGAGGTTCGAGTGCTGCAGGACACCGTGATCGCACTGCGCTCCCAGTTGGCGCGCGCTGAAACGGTCAGCAATTCTGGCTCGAACGACAACGGGTATGTTGGCAAGTACCGCGAGTACAAGTACCAAGAGATGCTCTACGAACTGATGGCGCGCCAGTTTGAGTTGGCGCGGGTGGACGAAAGTCGGGATGGCGCATTGATCCAGGTGGTGGACCTGGCTACGGCGCCTGAGCGCAAGGCCAGCCCCAAGCGCGCGTACTATGGCATCGTAGCGACTGGACTTACGTTCTTGCTCGTGGCCATCTGGGTCGGCATAGGAGCATCGATCCGGAAGGCGAAGGTGAGCGATCCCGCTGCCTACCTTCGCTGGCAGTCCTTCCTGGCGGCCTTCGGGTCCGGGCGCGGCGTGAGCCGGAATTCGTCTGGCCCTTCTGCGCAAGCGTAAGGTGTTGGCATGGCCATCATGTTTCTAGCGCTAGCGGTCTCAGCAGTGATATCTCTGCTCATCGTGCGTTACGCGTCTAAGTTGTCGCGTGCGGCCGATCATGATTTCAGCGGCCCGCAGAAGTTTCATGCAACCGCTGTTCCGCGCGTGGGCGGCGTCGGAATTGTCGCCGGACTGACCGCGGCCGTCCTGTTCGAGGCCGAGCACTTCGACGGCGGGGCATCGATGGGGACGTTGCTCCTTGCCTGCGCGATTCCGGCATTCGCATTTGGCTTGCTGGAGGACCTGACGAAAAAGGTCTCTGCGCGCCAGCGCCTGCTTGCAACTGCCGCGTCGGCGGTATTGGCGTTCTGGCTGCTGGACGCCCAACTCCGCGATACGGCCATCCCGGGGCTGGATTGGGTGGTCTCCTTCACTGTGGGCGCGCTATTGGTGACCGTGTTTGCGGTATCAGGGATCGCGAACGCCATCAACATCATCGACGGATTCAACGGCTTGGCGTCGATGTGTGTGGTGATCATGTTGGCCGCAGTTGCCTATGTCGCCTTCCAGGTCGGAGATTCCGTACTGGGAGCGCTGGCACTGGCCGGTATCGGTGCCGTGATCGGGTTCTTCATTTGGAACTTCCCAGGAGGCCTGGTGTTTCTGGGCGATGGCGGCGCTTACTTCCTGGGCTTCTTCGTGGCAGAGCTTTCGATCCTGCTGCTGGTGCGCAACCCGCAAGTCTCCCCGCTGTTTCCACTGCTGGTTTGCGTGTATCCGGTCTTTGAGACGGTTTTTTCGATCTACCGGCGGCGCTTCCTGCGCGCGGTACCGCCCAGCATGCCGGACGGCATACATCTCCATTCGTTGATCTATCGGCGGGTCATGCGCTGGGCCATTGGCGACGAGAGCACCAAGGCGTTGACCCGCCGCAACTCCATGACGTCACCGTTCCTGTGGATGTTGTGCATGCTGTCGGCAGGGCCTGCTGTGTTGTTTTGGGACAACTCGGCGGCAATGGCGCTGTTCCTGGCCGTATTTGGGCTCAGCTACGTGGGGCTCTACTGGCGAATCGTGCGCTTCAAGTCGCCTCGATGGCTGCGATCCTTCGGCAGTAGGCCCATGCCGCTGGGGCGGGGCGATAATACAAAGACATGACCGACTCCCAACTGGTGGAGGCCGAGCAATCGCCTGCCACCGCGCCATTGCGCTTCGACACCCTACCTCTGGACGCCAAACTGCTGCGTGCCGTCGCCGATTCAGGCTATGAATCAATGACGCCGATCCAGGCAAAGGCCATCCCGCTCGTGCTCGCCGGGCGCGACATCATGGGGGCCGCGCAGACAGGAACGGGAAAGACGGCTGCATTCACGATCCCGCTGCTGCAGAAGATGCTGCGCCACGAGAATGCCAGCATGTCGCCAGCGCGTCATCCGGTCCGCGCCTTGGTGATCGCGCCGACGCGTGAGCTGGCCGACCAAGTGGCCGCCAGTGTCGAGAAGTACGCCAAACACACCCAACTGCGTTCGATGGTGGTGTTCGGCGGTGTGGACATCAAGCCGCAAACGGCCGAGTTGCGCAAAGGCGTTGAAGTCCTGGTAGCCACGCCGGGCCGCCTGCTGGACCACATCGAGGCCAAGACCGCGATCCTGAACCAGGTGGAGTACGTGGTGCTGGACGAGGCCGACCGCATGCTCGACATCGGTTTTCTGCCCGATCTGCAGCGCATCCTGTCGTATTTGCCGAAACAGCGTCAAACACTGTTGTTCTCGGCCACGTTTTCGCCGGAGATCAAGCGCTTGGCGAGCAGCTATCTTCAAGACCCGCTGACGGTCGAGGTGGCCCGGCCCAACGCGACCGCGTCCACGGTGGAGCAGCACTTCTACAGTTGCAGCGACGACGACAAGCGTGGCATCGTGCGCAAGATCCTGCGCGAGCGCGAGCTGTCGCAAGCACTCATCTTCGTGAACTCGAAGCTGGGTGCGGCTCGGTTGGCGCGTTCGTTTGAGCGTGATGGCCTGAACACCCAGGCGCTGCATGGCGACAAGTCTCAGGACGAGCGCCTCAAGGCGCTGGCTGCGTTCAAGGCCGGCGAAGTGGATCTGCTGGTCGCGACCGATGTTGCGGCCCGAGGACTCGATATCGTCGATCTTCCGGCGGTATTCAACTTCGACGTGCCGTTCAATGCCGAGGACTATGTGCACCGCATCGGCCGCACCGGCCGCGCGGGCGCCTCGGGGCTGGCGGTCACGCTCGTCACGCGCGCGGATGCGCGCAATGTCTCGGACATCGAGAACCTGATCAAGCGCAAGATTGAAATCGAACCGTTCGAGATCGAGGATTTGATGCCACGCCGCCCGCGACGTGACGACGACCGGCCGCGACGCGAGGTGCAGGCGCCCGAGTCACAGCGAAGCGAGGCCCGAAGGCTTCCAGTGCGGGCCACGAGGGCCGCCGCCGATCCGTTCTTCGACAAGCCCTACGAGCCAATGGGCGAGGCTATGGCGGCGTGGGACCAGTCTTCTGTGGTGGGAGCCTCGGCTGTGTCCGGTGCGGCGGGAAGCCGCACGCGTGCTCCCAGCCAGCAACGTTCCAAGCGCAGGGTCGCGTCCTTGCTGGGTGGAAATGGTTGAAACCTGCGCGCTGGCGCAGTGCTGTTGGCACCGTCGAGGGCCACGCGTCCGGCCCCGAATATCTGGAGTCTGAGGATGCACAGCGACGTTCTGTCCCAGGACATCGGCGAAGGGACGCAGATCTGGCAGTACACGGTGGTGCTGTCCAAGGCACGGATCGGTCGCAACTGCAACATCAATGCGCACTGCTTCGTCGAGAACGACGTGCGCATCGGCGACCGCGTGACCGTGAAATGCGGCGTCTATCTCTGGGACGGCATCGAGATCCATGACGATGTCTTCATCGGGCCTAATGCCACATTCATCAACGACCTGTACCCGCGGTCCAAGCACCATGGCAAGGAGATCCCGCGCACGACGCTGGGCAAGGGCTGCTCCATCGGCGCCGGCGCCATCGTGCTGGCCGGCCGAACAATCGGCCCCTATGCGATGGTCGGTGCCGGGTCATTGGTCGCGCACGACGTGCCGCCGTACGCGCTGGTCTACGGCAGCCCGGCGCGCGTCCAGGGGCATATCTGCAAGTGCGGCGTGAAGCTGCCTTTGAGCCGAGTCTGCGACGCCTGCGGCCGCCGGTTCTTCCTGAGCCCGCGCGGTTACCTGCAGGACTGGGCGGACATGAAGATCCTGCACGGCAAGCACGTCGAACTCCGTCTCGTTGAGGTGGAGGACGCGGAGTTTGTCGTCAGCCTGCGTAGTGACGAGCGTTCACGCAAGTACCTGTCCGTCACCAGCGATAACGTCGAGGCCCAGCGCGAGTGGATCCGGGCCTACAAGCAGCGCGAGGCCCAGGGCGAGGAGTTTTATTACGTTATCCAGCTGCCCGGGGGGCTGCCGGTTGGTCTGATCCGCATCTACGACCTGACGCCTGAGGTGTTCTCCGGTGGCAGCTGGATCATCGCCTCCGGCCATCCGCGCCGGATCGCGGTCGAGACCGTCGTGCTGCTTTACGACCTGTGCTTCGACCAGCTGGGCTACGACAAGGTGCTGCTTCAGGTGGTCAAGGAAAACAAGAGCGTGATCAAGTTCCACGAGCGCTTTGGCGCGCAGTTGCAGAGCGAGGACGACAAGCACGTTTACCTTGTCAATACCTACGCCTCGATGCAAGGCCCCCGGCAGCGATTCGTCGAATCGCTGGGTTTGAAGTGACCCTGGGGCCTACAGCGCCCCAGCAGTTCAGACTCCTTGGCGCCCGTTGCATCAGTGCGGTAGGCGCGCGCCCCGCCGACGACAGACCGAGGCTCAGCGCTGTCTTCGGGACCAGGATCGGGGCGCCCGGATTCACCGGACTTCGGTAATCGGGTCGATCCCGGCCTCGCGCAGCATCGAAGCGGTCCGGATCAGCGGCAGGCCGATCAGCGCCGTCGGGTCGTCCGACTCGATGGACTCGAGCAGTGTGATGCCCAGGGTCTCGCACTTGGCGCTTCCGGCGCAGTCGTAAGGTTGTTCCAGGCGCAGATAGCGCTCGATTTCGGCAGGTGTCAGGGTTCTGAACTGCACGCGCACGGGCGCCAGCAAGACCTGCTCAAAGCCTGTGCTCCGGCGCACCACGGCGACCGCGGTCTGGAAGGTGGCCATCCGGCCACTCAGGCGGGTCAGCTGCGCGACCGCATTGGCGTGGTTGCCGGGTTTGCCAATGGCCACTCCGGCGAGATCGGCCACCTGGTCGGCGCCGATCACGACCGCTTGCGGGTACTGGGAGGCTGCCGCATGGGCCTTGGCCAGGGCCAGCCGAAGCGCCAGATCTGCGGGTGTCTCCCCCGGCATCGGAGTCTCGTCGACCTGCGGCGCGCAGACTTCGAAGGGCAGCCGCAGACGGGCCAGCAGTTCATGTCGGTAGCGTGAGGTGGAACCCAGAACCAGCGTGGTCATGGGCCCGATTGTCCCATCGCGCGCCGCTACACTGATTGCATGAATGTCTCGGGATTCGATCCATCGCAGCTCGACGTGGTGCGCTTGGCCGACCGTGCGCAGACCATTCGAGGGCGCTGGCCGGGCGCCGCGATGGAGCGGCTGGCTCAGGACGCGACAGGCGTGCCGGGGGACGTCGAATGGTCGGTGCGTGGTGAATTCCTTCCTGCGCCGGGAAGCAAACCCGAGCTGTGGTTGCACTTGCAGATCGATGCCCAGGTGCCCATGACGTGCCAGCGTTGTCTGCGCCCGGTCGCGCTGGCGCTGAATGTCGCGCGCAGGATTCGATTCGTTCGGGATGAGGCCGAGGCAGAGCGCCTCGATGAGGAAGGCGAGGACGATGTGATGTCGTTGTCGCCCAAAGGGCTGGACCTGAAGGCCCTGGTCGAAGACGAACTGATCCTGGCGCTGCCGCTGGTGCCGAGGCACGAAGACTGCGCGATGCCGATGCCCGCAGCCAAGGCGGATACCGCCATCGACATCGAAGCGCGTGCCAATCCTTTCCAGGTCCTGGCGGCGCTCAAACGTGCGCCGCGAGGAGGCGACCCCGAGTGAGACCTGATGTCGACCAGGCGCCCGGTGGTATACTTGAAGGCTTTCCCGGGTTCGGCCCGGTTCCGGAACCCTGTGCCGGTGGAGTCAGTGTCGTCAACGCCCTGCCTGCCCCGCACCCCGTTCGAATCCCGCAGCACCGCAGCTCGGGGTCCAGGAGATCAGCATGGCTGTCCAGCAGAACAAGAAGTCGCCGTCCAAGCGCGGCATGCATCGCTCGCATTACGCGCTGGTGGCACCGGGCACAGCGCTCGAGCCCACCACGGGCGAAGTGCATCTGCGCCACCATATCAGCGCGACCGGTTTCTACCGCGGGCGCAAGGTCCTCAAGACCAAGTCCGACAACTGAGCCTGATGGCTCGTTGCCTGCCGATGGCAGGCGCCTGACGATGTGCGCCAAGCCGAGGGCGACGTCCCGGGCACAGTGCCTTTGCGCCGCGTGATTCAAAGCCTCGCCCCCGCCCCGCTGGATCTGGTCCGCATTGCCGTCGATTGCATGGGCGGCGACCATGGGCCTTCGATCACCTTGCCGGCATGCAGGGCCTTTCTGGAATCGCACCCGACTGCCGAACTGGTCCTCGTCGGCACCGCGGAGGCGCTGGCTGCGGCGCAGGGGTGGAAGCGCTGCATTTCGGTCGTGGCGAGCGAAGTCGTCAAGATGGACGACTCGATCGAAGCCGCATTGCGCCGCAAGCGTGACTCATCGATGCGCGTGGCCATCGCTCAGCTCAAGGCAGCAGATGGTCAGCCCGCCCAGGCACACGCCTGTGTCTCGGCTGGCAATACCGGCGCCTTGATGGCGGTCGCGCGCTACGTCCTCAAGACGATGGAAGGCATCGACCGCCCGGCGATCGCCGCGGTGCTGCCGAATCGGCTTGACGGCTTCACGACCGTGCTGGACCTGGGTGCCAACGTCGACTGTTCGCCCGAGCACCTGCTGCAGTTTGCCGTCATGGGCAGCGCACTGGTCGCCGCCATCGACGGCAAGGCCGAACCCAGCGTCGGACTGCTCAACATTGGCGAAGAAGCGATCAAGGGCAGCGAGACCATCAAGCGTGCGGGCGAATTGCTGCGCCAGGCGGACGCCACCGGCCAGATCCGGTTCCATGGCAATGTCGAGGGCAATGACATCTTCCTGGGCACGACCGACATCGTGGTCTGCGACGGGTTTGTCGGCAATGTGATGCTCAAGACCTCCGAAGGCCTGGCCTCGATGCTGTCGGATTTCATCCGCCAGGAGTTCACCCGGAATGCCCTGACCAAGATGGCCGCCGTCGTTGCTCTGCCCGTCCTGAAACATTTCAAGTCTCGCGTCGACCCCCGCCGGTACAACGGCGCCGCACTGCTCGGACTGAAGGGTCTGGTCTTCAAGAGCCATGGCTCGGCAGATGCTGTGGCCTTCGAGACGGCGCTCGCGCGGGCCCACGATGCGGCGCGAAATCGCCTCCTGGACCGTGTCCACGACCGCATCGCCGATACGCTGCGCGCGGTGCCCGCAGCGATGCCGCAGGTCGCATGAGCACACCCGCCTTCTCGCGCATCGCTGGCACCGGAAGCTATCTGCCGCCAAGGCGGATCAGCAATGCCGACATGGTGACCCTGCTTGCAGCGCGCGGACAGGAAAGCAGCGACGAGTGGATCGTCGAACGGACCGGAATCCGGGCCCGGCACTTCGTCGACGACGGCGTCAATGCCAGCGACCTGGCGGTCGAGGCGGCGCGCCAGGCGCTGCAGGCAGCGGGTCGGCGCGCCGACGAGATCGACCTCATCATCGTCGCGACCTCGACACCGGACATGGTGTTCCCGTCGTCGGCGTGCATCGTGCAGGCCAAGCTTGGCATCGTCGGCTGCCCCGCCTTCGATGTCCAGGCCGTCTGTTCGGGATTCGTCTATGCGCTGACGGTGGCCGACGCCATGATTCGCACGGGCTCGGCGTCGCGCGCGCTCGTGATCGGCGCGGAGGTGTTTTCGCGCCTGCTCGATTTCGGCGATCGAACCACCTCCGTGCTGTTCGGCGACGGTGCAGGGGCCGTGGTGCTGGAGGGCAGCGACGTGCCCGGCCTGCTGGCCAGCGACCTGCATGCCGATGGTCGCCACGTGGGCATCCTCTGTGTCCCGGGGACGGTGTCCGGCGGGCAGGTGCTAGGCGATCCGCTGCTCAAGATGGACGGGCAGGCCGTCTTCAAGCTGGCGGTCGCGGTGCTCGACAGCGCGGCGCGCGCCGTGCTCGCGAAGGCGGGACGGACCGAAGCCGATCTCGACTGGCTCATTCCGCATCAGGCCAACATCCGCATCATGCGCGGCACTGCCAAGAAGCTCAAGCTGGCGCCGGAAAAGCTCATCGTGACGGTGGATGAGCATGGCAACACGTCGGCAGCCTCGATTCCGCTCGCGCTCGATGTGGCCGTTCGCAGCGGGCGGGTCCAGCGTGGCGACACCGTGATGCTCGAAGGCGTGGGCGGGGGCTTCACCTGGGGCGCCGTCCTGCTCGACTTCTGACCTGGACCATTGGCCTGCCTGGCTGCCCGGCACCGCCAACGATCGGAGACATCCCACCATGACAGACTTCGCATTCGTCTTTCCGGGCCAAGGATCGCAATCCGTCGGCATGCTCGACGCCTGGGGCGATCACCCGGCGGTGCGGGCCACATTGGCAGAGGCGTCCGCCGCCCTGGGCGTGGACATCGGCGCGATGATCCATGCCGGCCCGAAAGAGGCGCTCGACCTCACGACCAATACGCAGCCGGTGATGTTGACAGCCGCGATCGCCTGCTACCGGGCCTGGCTGCATGAAGGAGGCCGTTCGCCTTCGGCGCTGGCCGGGCATTCTCTGGGCGAGTACAGCGCACTCGTGGCCGCCGAGGCCCTGTCGCTGGCCGATGCCCTTCCGCTTGTTCGCTTTCGCGCCCAGGCGATGCAGGAGGCGGTTCCGGTCGGGCGAGGTGCCATGGCGGCGATCCTGGGCCTGGACGCCGACGCGGTGCGCGAAGTGTGCACTGCCATCGCCAGCGAGATCGGGCGCGCGGTCGAGCCCGCGAATTTCAACGATCCGAAGCAGACGGTCATCGCGGGCGACAAGGAGGCGGTCGACTTGGCCTGCGAGCGGTTGAAGGCGGCAGGGGCCAAACGCGCGCTGCTGCTGCCGGTTTCGGCTCCGTTCCACTCATCCCTGATGAAACCGGCGGCCGACAAGCTGCGCCAGCGCCTGGCCGACGTGCCACTGGCGCCACCTCGAATCCCCGTGATCCACAACATCGATGTCCGGATCCACGCCGACCCCGAGCACATCCGTGACGCCCTCTACCGGCAAGCCTTCGGGCCAGTGCGGTGGGTCGAAGTCGTGCAGGCGTTGCGCCTGCGCGGCCTGACAGCCATCGTCGAGTGCGGGCCGGGCAAGGTGTTGGCAGGTCTGGTCAAGCGCATCGATGGCGAAGCCAGCACCACCACCGTCCTGGACCCCACCAGTCTCGGTGCAGCAAAGGAGATGCTGGCATGAACACGACCACCACCACCATTGCATTGGTCACCGGAGCATCACGCGGAATAGGGCGCGCGATTGCCCTCGCCCTGGCCCGCGAGGGCTGCCAGGTCATCGGGACCGCGACCACCGAATCGGGGGCCGAGGGCATCACGGCCGCCCTGGCGGGCTTCACGGGATGCCGGGGCGTTGCGCTCGACGTGACGAACGCGGCCGCCAGTGACGAAGCGATCGATCAGATCGTCAAGTCGATGGGCGGCCTGCACGTGCTGGTCAACAATGCCGGCATCACGCGCGACCAACTGGCGATGCGCATGAAGGACGAGGATTGGGATGCGGTGCAGGACACGAACCTGAAGGCCGTGTTCCGCATGAGCCGCGCGGTTCTGAGACCGATGATGAAACAACGCTTCGGCCGCATCATCAACATCACCTCGGTCGTGGGTGCCTCCGGCAATGCCGGGCAGGTGAACTATGCGGCCGCGAAGGCCGGGGTGGCCGGCATGACGCGCGCGCTGGCGCGCGAAGTCGGGAGCCGGAACATCACCGTCAACTGTGTCGCCCCTGGATTCATTGCCACCGACATGACGGACGCCCTGCCCGAGGCACAGCGCGCGGCGCTGTTGCAGCAGATCCCGGCAGGTCGCCTGGGCACGCCGGAAGAAGTCGCGCATGCGGTCGTGTTCCTGGCGTCACCGCTGGCGGGCTACATCACCGGAGCCGAAATGCACGTCAATGGCGGCATGTACATGACCTGAAGCCGCACTTGTGCTTGCCCGCTAGAATTCCCTTCTGCCTGTTACACCCACAGACCCACTCCCGGAGGAGTCATGAGCGATATCGAATCACGTGTCAAGAAGATCATTGCCGAGCAACTCGGCGTGCCCGAGGCCGACGTCACCAATGAAAAGGCCTTCGTGGCCGACCTGGGCGCCGACTCGCTCGACACGGTGGAACTGGTGATGGCCCTCGAGGACGAGTTCAGCATCGAGATCCCGGACGAAGAGGCCGAGAAGATCACGACGGTGCAGTTGGCAATCGATTACGCTGTCAAGCACCAGAAGGCCTGATGTCTGGCATGAGCCGGCGTCGCGTCGTCGTCACCGGACTGGGACTGATCAGTCCGGTCGGCAACACGGTGTCCGAGGGGTGGTCGAACCTGATCGCCGGCCGTTCGGGCATCGACCACATCACCAAATTCGATGCCGCGGCGCTGACCTGCCGCATTGCCGGTGAAGTGCGGGGCTTCAATGTCGAGGACTACATCCCCGGCAAGGAGGCCCGCCACATGGACACCTTCATCCACTACGGCATGGCCGCCGCGATCCAGGCGGTTCAGGATGCAGGTCTTCCCCATGGGGACGATCTCGACGAAGTCAGCGCCGAACGGATCGGCTGCGTGGTCGGCTCCGGCATCGGTGGCCTGCCTCTCATCGAGGCCACCCACAACGATTACCGCGAACGCGGCGCGCGCCGCATTTCGCCGTTCTTCGTGCCGGCGTCGATCATCAACATGATTTCGGGCCACATCTCGATCCGTTTCGGGTTCACCGGGCCGAACCTGGCGATCGTCACTGCATGCACGACCGGATTGCACTGCATCGGCGAGGCGGGTCGGATGATCGAGTACGGCGACGTCGACGTGATGATTGCGGGTGGCGCCGAAAGCACGGTGTCGCCCCTCGGCGTGGGCGGATTCGCATCGGCGCGGGCGCTCTCCGCCCGCAACGACGATCCCAAGACCGCCTCGCGCCCTTGGGACAAGGACCGGGACGGATTCGTGCTCGGCGAGGGCGCGGGTGTGTTGGTGCTGGAAGAGTACGAACATGCCAAGAAGCGCGGTGCCAAGGTCTATGCGGAACTGGCCGGATTCGGCATGGGGGCCGATGCGTTCCACATGACGGCGCCGAATGTCGATGGCCCCAAGCGGGCCATGCGGGCAGCCTTGCGCAACGCCGGCATCAACGCGAACGAGGTCCAGTACCTCAACGCGCATGGCACGTCGACACCGCTTGGCGATGTCAACGAAACCAACGCGATCAAGCTCGCGTTCGGCGACCATGCCGGCAAGCTGGTGGTCAACTCCACCAAGTCGATGACCGGGCACCTGCTCGGCGGAGCGGGTGGCATCGAGTCCGTCTTCAGTGTGCTGGCGCTGCATCACCAGGTGTCGCCACCGACGATCAACATCTTCGAGCAGGACCCCGAGTGCGATCTTGACTACTGCGCGAACGAGGCACGGCCGATGAAGATCGACGTGGCCGTGAAGAACAACTTCGGTTTTGGCGGCACGAACGGCACGCTGGTGTTCCGGCGCGCCTGAGCGCGCCCATGGATTGCGCACCCGCGGTGAGCGTTCCGTGCCATGACGGGGGTGTCTGGCGCGCGAGTGTCGCGTTGCTGGCCGCGCTGGCCGGGTCGAGTCTGGCAGCGTGGGTGCTGGCGTACCAACAGGCGTCCGAACTGGCAACTGGGTCCGGGGCTCTGTTGACGGGCTTGCTGTGCGGCGTGGCGGGCTGGCGCCGCGGTGCGACGACGCCGGCGAGTCTGGTCTGGGATGGCACGGGCTGGCGGCTCGACCCCGGACCCCTCGAGCCCGGCATCGCCACCGTCGTCATCGATCTCGGGCCGTGGATGCTGATTCGTTTCCAGAGTTCCGCGCGCCGGCGGCGCTGGTTCGGGTTGTCGCGCGCCGAGGTCGGTCCGGGCTGGTCGGCACTGCGGGTGGCGCTCTTCGCGCCAGGGCGTACTCCGGGATCGAACGACACATGACGCAGGGGCAGGACGACGCCATTCTGATCGAGCGTGCCAAGCGCGGCGACCCGCGCGCGTTCGAAATGCTGGTCGTCAAGTACCAGCGTCGAATCGAGCGGTTGATCGGTCGCATGGTGCGCGACGTCGATCTGGTGCCGGACATCGCACAGGAGGCATTCATTCGCGCCTACCGTGCGTTGCCGAACTTCCGTGGCGAGAGCGCCTTCTACACCTGGCTGTACCGCATTGCGGTGAACTCGGCGAAGAAGGCGTTGATGGACCTCAAGCGCAATCCGCTGGTGTCCGAGTCGGCCCTGGCTTCGAATGACGAGGGCGATGAAACTTCGCGCGTCGAAAACGAACTAACGACCGGTGAGACGCCGGAATCGGTGCTGGCGAGCAAGCAGATCGCCATCGCCGTGAATGCGGCGATCGATGCCCTGTCGGAGGACTTGCGCCAGGCCATCACACTGCGAGAGATCGAAGGACTGAGCTACGAAGAAATTTCAGACGCCATGAATTGCCCGATCGGCACGGTGCGTTCGCGAATATTTCGTGCGCGCGAAGCGATTGCCGAACGCCTCAAACCGCTCCTGGATGTCAAGGACGGCGCGCGCTGGTAGCGCGGTCGAGCAGGGCAACGCGGACATGAAACCAAGACAGAGCGACGACACCATGCAATCCATTCCAAGCCAACCGATCGATCCACGGCAATGCCTGTCCGAGCTGCTCGACGGTGAAGCCGATTCGGCGGCCGAGCAGCAGGCGGTGGCGCTGTGGGCGAAGGACCCGCAGGCGCAGCGTGTCTGGCACGCCTACCACCTGATCGGGGACGTCCTGCGCAGCGAGGAACTCGCAACTTCACCGGCTCGCGACGCCGCGTTCATGTCGTCGTTCCGGAGCCGGCTTGCAGCCGAGCCTGTCGTACTGGCCCCGGCGCGCATCGAAGGGAAATCGGGGCTGGCGCGCCGACGGGCGGTCTGGATCGCCCCGGTGGCGACAGCCCTGGGACTGGTCGCCATGGCGGGCGCGCTGGTCCTGGTGCAATCGGGCACGGCGACGCGGGATTCGTCGGCGCCAGTGATGGCGGTGGTCGATCCTGCGGGCACTGAATCGACTGCCGGATCGTCGACGCAACGCGTCGTGCCGTCCCCGCAAGGGCAGATGCTGCGGGACGCGCGCGTCGATGAATATTTGCGCGCGCACCGGGCGACGTTGGCGGGGTCGCCGGCGGCATTGCCAGGCGGCGCAATGCGCAACGTCGATCTGATCGTGCCGCAGCGGTGATGGGGGCAGTGGCCGTGCGTTGGGGCCAGTTGCCCGCGTTGACGCTGGTCGCGCTGATCCTGGGCTTGGTGCCCATGGCCCGGGCCGAGCAGCCGGCCCAGGCCGTCGTGTTGCCGCCGGCGCAGGCGCGGGCCTGGCTGACGCGCATCAACGAAGCGGCCAACAAGGGGACCTACCGCGGCACCATGGTCTTCAGCGCGGACGGCGTCGTGTCGAGTTCTCGCGTCGCGCATCTTTGTGTCGGGGACGAGTTCATCGAACGGGTCGAGGCGCTCGATGGTCGCCAGCATCGGGTCTATCGACACAACCAGACCGTGCACACGGTCTGGCCGCAGGAGCGCCTGGTCGTCGTCGAACAACGCAGCACTGCGGCCGGTCTGGTTTCGACCCGACGCGCGGTCGAGCCGCGGGCGCTGGCGCACTATGCGGTGCATCTGCAGGGCCGGCACCGGGTTGCGGGCCGCATGGCCCAGGTCCTGCTGCTGGTGCCGGGCGACGACCTGCGTTTCGCACAGCGACTCTGGGCGGATGAAGAAACCGGTTTGCTGCTTCGGACCGACGTGCTCGGTCCCCACGCCAGAGTCCTGGAGTCGGCGGCGTTTGGCGAGATCGAGATCGGCGCACGTCTCACCGCTGCGCTGCTGCTCGATGGCATGAAGCCGGCCGGATTTCGCCTCCTGCCGTCGCCGAACTCGGCGGTCGAGCTGGTGTCGGAGGGGTGGTCACTTCGGAGCGCCCCGGCGGGATTCGAGTTGATGGGCTGCCTCAAGCGTCCAGCGTCTGACCCTGCCCGCGGCAGCCTTCTGCAGGCGGTGTTTTCCGACGGACTGACCTTCGTTTCCCTGTTCATCGAGCCCTATGACGAGCGTCGTCATGCCCAGGCCCTGATGGCCGAGATGGGTGCGACGCGCACCATGATGCTGCGCGACGGTGACCATTGGGTGACCGCGATGGGCGACGTGCCGCGCCGCACCCTCGAGTTGCTCGTCCGCGCCCTTGAACGCCAGCGCTGACGCAGGCGGACTGCTGCAATCCCTTCGATAGAGAGAGGACCTCCATGACGTTCCAGATGACTGTCACGACTTTTCCGGCCGCCCGCTCGTTGCGGCGGCGCCTGCTCGCCGGCAGCGCGGCAATGCTTTCGGCGCTGGCCCTGTGGGCGCCAAGCGCGGCCATCCATGCGCAGACCGTTCAGCTGCCGGACTTCACCGAACTGGTCGAGGCGGTGGGCCCCGCCGTGGTCAACATCCGCACCCTCGAGAAGGCGCGGACCATGAGCGAGGGCGGTACCGACCTGGACCCGAACATCGAGGAGTTCTTTCGCCGCTTCGGCATCCCCATTCCCGGACGCCCGGACCCGCGCCGTGGCCCGAACGAACGCGAGCAGGCGCCGCAACAGCGCGGTGTCGGGTCGGGTTTCATCCTGAGCGCTGACGGCTACGTGATGACGAATGCCCACGTCGTCGAAGATGCGGACGAGGTCATCGTGACCTTGACCGACAAGCGCGAACTGAAGGCGCGCATCGTCGGGTCCGACAAGCGCACCGATATCGCCGTCGTCAAGGTCGACGCGACCGGCTTGCCCTTCGTGAAGATCGGCGATGTCTCCAAGCTCAAGGTCGGCGCCTGGGTGCTCGCCATCGGGTCCCCATTCAATCTCGAGAACACGGTCACGGCGGGCATCGTCAGCGCGAAGCAGCGCGACACCGGTGACTACCTGCCCTTCATCCAGACCGACGTGGCAATCAATCCCGGCAACTCGGGGGGGCCGCTGTTGAACCTGCGTGGCGAAGTGGTCGGCATCAACTCGCAGATCTACAGCCGCTCGGGCGGGTTCATGGGCATTTCGTTCGCGATCCCGATCGACGAGGCGATGCGCGTCGCGGATCAGCTGCGCAGCACCGGCCATGTCGTGCGCGGGCGCATCGGTGTGCAGATCGGACCGGTCAGCAAGGAGGTGGCAGAGTCCATCGGATTGGGCGCGCCGCGTGGTGCGCTGGTGTCCGGCGTCGAGAAGGACGGGCCGGCGGCCAAGGGTGGGGTCGAGGCCGGAGACATCGTCGTCAAGGTCGACGGCAAGTCGGTCGAGAAGGTCGGTGACCTGCCCAGAATCATCGGAAGCATCAAGCCCGGCACCAAGAGCGTGCTGCAGGTGTTTCGCCGCGGCAATCTGCGCGACCTGACGCTCACCGTCGGGGAGTTCGAGGCCGACCGGTCGGCGCGCAAGGCGAAGTCGGAGGGGCCGGCCGCCGCACCGCCGGCCGCGCGTACCGCACTTGGACTGACCGTTTCGGACCTCGACGAGGCGCAGAAGCGCGAGCTGGGTGTTCGCGGCGGCGCCAAGGTCGATGCCGTCGAGGGCGCGGCCGCGCGTGCCGGAGTGCGTGAAGGCGACGTGATTCTGTCGGTCGGCAACACCGAAGTCAGCGACAGCAAGCACTTCGCCGAGCTCGCTGGACGCATCGAGAAGTCGCGCAGTGTCAGCCTGCTGATACGGCGCGGCGAATGGACCAACTTCATCGTCGTCCGGCCTGGTCGTTGAGCGGACAGGCGAAAGGCACAAACCAAGTCGGATCGCGGGTCTTTTCATGATGCGGTATTTGCTGCCTCAGCGATTCGCGACCGATTTGTGAGTGTCCTCTCACTTCGCTTCATGCTGATCGGCGATTACCTGAATCGCAGCTTAGAATCCAGTCTCGCTTTGTCGCTTTGAGCCACCCCTGAGTGGGAGTCCGCCTTGTCCACCGGCTCTGGTGCAGCGCGCCAACAACTGTGGATAAGCTGTTGACAACATTTCCTGTTGGAACGTCGCAACGGCTCAGAAACAAGCATTGGCGCGGCTTTCGGGACTGCAATTTGGCTACAATGAAACCCCAACAAGCAGTTGCCAAACGATCTGTTGGAAGGCGCGTCACGCACTTGGACGCGCCTTTTTTTTAGTTCAGCGCGAAACGATCGACGCTGCAGCCAGCAGGGCTGCCGCTCATCTCAACTGCCGCACCCGTGCGCTGTCGCGTGATCCACCGATTTCCGATGCAACACATCCGCAACTTCTCGATCATTGCTCACATCGACCATGGCAAGAGCACCCTGGCTGATCGCATCATCCAGCGCTGCGGCGGCTTGTCCGACCGCGAGATGGAGGCGCAGGTGCTCGACTCGATGGATCTCGAGCGTGAGCGCGGAATCACGATCAAGGCCCAGACCGCAGTGCTCGAGTACACCGCGCAGGATGGCAAGACCTACAACCTGAACCTGATCGACACGCCTGGGCATGTCGACTTCTCGTACGAGGTCAGTCGATCGCTGTCGGCCTGCGAGGGCGCGTTGCTCGTGGTCGATGCAAGTCAGGGCGTGGAGGCGCAGACGGTTGCCAACTGCTACACGGCGCTCGACCTCGGTGTCGAGGTGGTGCCGGTCCTGAACAAGATGGATCTTCCGCAGGCCGATCCGGAAAACGCCAGGGCCGAAATCGAGGACGTCATCGGCATCGACGCAAGCCGTGCGATTCCCTGTTCGGCCAAGACCGGGATGGGCCTGGACGAGATCATCGAGGAAGTGATCCGGCGCGTGCCGCCGCCGCGCGGCAACCCCGAGGGCCCGCCACGCGCGATGATCATCGACAGCTGGTTCGACAACTACGTCGGCGTTGTCATGCTGGTGCGCGTGGTCGACGGCGAGCTGAACAAGGGCGACCGCATCCGCATGATGGCGACCAATGCCGCCTATCCGCTCGAGCAGCTGGGCGTGTTCACGCCCAACTCGGTGCCGCGCGACGTATTGCGTGCGGGCGAGGTGGGGTTCCTGATCGCCGGAATCAAGGAATTGCAGGCGGCCAAGGTCGGCGACACGGTCACGCTCGAGAAGAAGCTGCCCAACAACGCAGGCCCGGCGCGCGAGCCCTTGCCGGGCTTCAAGGAAATCCAGCCCCAGGTCTTCGCCGGCCTCTATCCGACCGAAGCGAGTGAATACGACCAGCTGCGCGATGCGCTGGAAAAGCTCAAGCTCAACGACAGCTCGCTGCGCTACGAACCCGAAGTCAGCCAGGCATTGGGCTTCGGGTTCCGATGCGGATTCCTCGGTCTGCTGCACATGGAGATCGTGCAGGAGCGGCTCGAGCGCGAGTTCGATCAGGACCTGATCACGACCGCCCCGAGTGTTGTCTACCAAGTGGAGCTCAACGACGGCACCGTGATGATGGTCGAGAACCCGAGCAAGATGCCCGACCTCGGCCGCATCAGCGAGATCCGGGAGCCCATCGTCACCGTGCAGTTGTACATGCCGCAGGACTACGTCGGCCCCGTGATGACGCTGGCCAACCAGAAGCGCGGCGTGCAGATCAACATGGCCTATCACGGGCGGCAGGTGCACCTGACCTACGAACTGCCGCTCGCCGAGATCGTGCTGGACTTCTTCGACAAGCTCAAGAGCGCATCGCGCGGCTACGCCTCGATGGACTACGAGTTCAAGGAATACCGTGCCGCCGATGTCGTCAAGGTCGACCTGCTGCTCAACGGTGACCGCGTGGATGCGCTGTCGATCATCGTGCACCGGGGGCAGAGTCAGTACCGCGGACGCGCAGTGGCGTCGAAGATGCGTGAACAGATCCCGCGCCAGATGTACGACGTCGTGATCCAGGCCGCCATCGGCACGAACATCATCGCGCGCGAGAACATCAAGGCGCTGCGCAAGAACGTGCTGGCAAAATGTTACGGTGGCGACATCAGTCGCAAGCGCAAGCTGCTCGAGAAGCAGAAGGCCGGCAAGAAGCGCATGAAGCAGATCGGCTCCGTCGAGGTGCCGCAAGAGGCCTTCTTGGCCATTCTCCAGGTGGACGATTGATGAGCTCTCTGACTGCCGCGCTCTATGGCGCATTGACGGTGTACCTGGGCGGTTGGTTCCTGGGCCACTGGACTGGCAATTTCGCGCTCCTGTTGCTGATGCTGACCGTCGTCACGATGGTCTACTGGCTGGCTGAGCGTTTCCATTTCAAGCCCGCGCGCGCTGCTGCCGCGGCCAGGCTGGAGGCCCATGACGCCGCGCGCCGCGCGGAGCTGGCGCGCCAGGGCATCGAGAGGGTCGACGGCGACATCAGCGAGGCCCGGCACAAGCTGCTGGCGCAACCCTGGTGGCTCGATTGGACCGCCGGGCTGTTCCCGGTGATCCTGGTCGTCTTCCTGCTGCGCTCCTTCCTGTTCGAGCCCTTCAAGATCCCTTCCGGGTCGATGATTCCGACCCTGGCCGTTGGCGACCTCATCCTCGTAAACAAGTTTCACTATGGCGTGCGCCTGCCGGTGATCAACAAGAAGATCCTGGCCAACCATGATCCGCAGCGTGGCGACGTGATGGTGTTCCGTTTCCCGGTGGACACGCGGGTCGACTACATCAAACGGGTCGTCGGCGTGCCGGGCGACGAAATCAGCTATTCGAATCAACGCCTGAGCGTCAATGGCCAGGCCGTGCCGCTGGTCGAACGAGGCGAGTACTACGACGAGGACAGCCTGCGCTACTCGCCCAGGTTCCAGGAGACCTTGGGCAATGCTCACCATGACATCCTGGTCGAACCGCGCAGATCGACCTATTTCGGCAATCTGCCCAAGACGTTTCCGCAGGCGGAGAACTGCCGCTACAGTGCGGAGGGCATGACCTGCAAGGTCCCGCCCGGGCACTACTTCATGATGGGCGACAACCGGGACAATTCACTCGATTCGCGCTTCTGGGGCTTCGTGCCCGACGAAAACATCGTGGGCAGGGCCTTTTTCGTCTGGATGAACTTCGGCGATCTCGGCAGAATCGGGCCGTTCAATTGACGTGCTTGTGGAGGATCCAATCGCATGACTCGTTCGCTGCAAAGATCTTCACCGCGCCACCAGCGCGGGCTCTCGCTGTTCGGTCTGATGTTCTGGGCCATCGTGATCGGTTTCTTCGGTTACATCGCCGTCATCGTGCTGCCGACGATCAACGAATACCTGACGATCCAGCGCACGGTCGAGAAGGTGGCGGCGGCCAATCCGAGCACGGTTGCGGAGGCGCGGGCCGCATTCAATCGCCAGAAGGATGTCGAGTATTCGATCGCATCGATCTCGGGCGAAGATCTGGTGGTGACCAAGGAAAACGACCGTGTGGTCGTCGCCTACGCCTACCAGCGCGAACTGCACATCACCGGTCCGGTCTATCTCCTGCTCAAGTACGAGGGACGGTCCAAGTAGGAATGATGCCCTTCTCGTCAGCTCGCCATGCATCGCCAGGCCGGCCGCACGATGTCGGCACGACCAGGGTCGGGATCTGATGGGCGAGCGACTCGACGTCCTGCAGGCCCGCCTGGGCTATCGGTTTGCCGACCCAGGCCTGCTCGAGCGCGCGCTGACACACCGCAGTCTTGGCGCCCAGCACAACGAACGGCTCGAGTTCCTCGGCGATGCCGTGCTGAACCTGGCGGTGTCGAGCCTGCTCTTCGACCGGTTCTCGGGCTCCGCCGAAGGCGACCTGACGCGAGTGCGCGCCCATCTCGTGCGCGAGGACAGCCTGCACCGTGTCGCACTGGTGTTGGGCCTGCCCGAGTTCCTGCACCTGTCCGAGGGTGAGGCGCGCACCGGCGGGGCCCAGCGTCCATCGATCCTGGCCGATGCGACCGAGGCCTTGATCGGCGCCGTGTTCGTGGAGGGGGGCTTCCCGGCGGCAGCGTCGGTCGTGCAGGGCCTCTACGGCGAGATCATCGACGCGACCGAGATCGACAACTGGAGCAAGGACGCCAAGACCGAGCTCCAGGAGTGGCTGCAGGCCAGGCGCATGCCGGTGCCGGCCTATCGAATCGTCGACACGCGCGGCGAAAAACACGCACAGACCTTTGTCGTCGAATGTGCGGTCGAGTCGCTCAGCCTGACCGAGCAGGGCGAGGGGCGTTCGCGGCGGTCTGCCGAGCAGGAGGCTGCTGCGCGCATGATCCTCACATTGAAATCCAGTGACCGGCCCGGCGGGCCGTTGACCCAGTGACCGACTCCGAGACGCCAGCGGCGCCCCAGCGCTGCGGATTGATCGCCATCGTGGGGCGACCCAACGTCGGCAAATCGACCCTGCTCAACGCGCTGGTCGGGCAGAAGGTGAGCATCACCTCGCGCAAGGCGCAGACCACGCGCCATCGCATCATGGGCATACGGGCATCGGGGTCGACCCAGTTCCTGTTCGTCGACACACCCGGGTTTCAGGTCAAGCTCTCAGGTGCGCTGCACCGGAACATGAACCGGACCGTACGCTCCTCGGTATCGGACGTCGACGTCATCCTGTTCGTGGTCGAGGCAGGTCGATTCGGGATTCCGGACGCCAAGGTGCTGGCCTTGCTGCCACCCGACAAGCCAGTCTTCCTGGTGGCCAACAAGCTCGACGCGCTGGCGCGCCGACAGGATGTCCTGCCCTGGCTCAAGAGCATGCAGGAGCGTCATCCGTTTGCCGAATACGTGCCGATGTCGGCGCGCAAGGATGCCGATGTGCAACGGCTGCTGGCCATCGTCGAGCCCCATCTGCCCGAGCAACCCTGGCTCTACGAAGAAGACGCGCTGACGGACCGCAGCGATCGTTTCCTGGCCAGCGAGCTCATTCGCGAGAAGATCTTTCGCCTGACCGGCGACGAGCTGCCCTACACCTCGACCGTCGTGATCGACAAGTTCGAGGAAGAGGGCAATCTTCGCCGCATCAGCGCCTCGATCGTCGTCGAACGGGACGGACACAAGGGCATGATCATCGGCGAAGGCGGTGAGCGACTCAAACGCATCGGCAGCGAAGCCCGGCAGGAGCTCGAGCACCTGTGGCAGTGCAAGGTCTTCCTCGAGCTGTGGGTCAAGGTGCGCTCCGGCTGGGCCGACGACGAAGATCATCTTCGCGCCTACGGCTATGAGTGACCGCCTCGGCGGCGGCGCGCGCTTGGCATGAACCGGCGTGCGACGGCTGCCCCTCTGGCCGCCTTCGTGCTGCACCAATACGATTGGAGCGAGTCCAGCCTGATCGTCGAGTTGTTCACGCGCGAACGCGGGCGCGTCGTGGTCGCGGCCAAGGGTGCCAAACGCCCGTACTCGCAATTGCGCCCGGTCCTGCTGCCGCTTCAGCGTCTGAACGTCGTGCTCGGGCGCGCCCCAGCGGACGAAGCGTCGGAGGTGCACACCCTGCGCAGTGCGGAGTGGGGCGGCGGTGCACCGATGCCCGGCGGAGAAGCGCTGTTCCGTGGCTTCTATCTGAACGAGCTGCTGCTCAAGCTGCTCGCGCGCCAGGACCCGCATCCGGTGCTCTTCGACGCCTATGAGCAGACGCTTCCATCGCTGACGCAGGCCGACTCGCCGGCCGGCGTGGCCGCGTTGCGTGCATTCGAGTTCGTCTTGCTGCGCGAGATCGGGCTGCTGCCCGCGCTCGACCGGACCACCCTGACCCAGGCCGCGCTGGTCCATGATCAGGGTTATGCGCTGTCGGCCGAGACCGGGCTCGAACCGGTGGCCGCCGGGCATGTCGGCCTCTGGCGTGCCCGGTCGCACCTGGGCCAGCCTGCACCAAGCGCTCGAGCAGGCACGGCTCGGCGCTCTGCAGTCGGCCTGCCTGGAGTCGCTGGCAAACCTGCGCCGACAGCTGCGCGACCTGCTTCACTATCATCTCGGACAAGGCACGCTTCGTACACGCGTGGCGATGCTGGACGTCCAGCGCCTGATCGACCTTCGAGCCCAAGCCTGATGAACCCACTGGTGAGTAACGGCCCCGACGACGCGCGGCGCCCAGAATGTGCGCTGTCGGTCAACGTCAACAAGGTGGCCTTGCTGCGCAACACGCGCCATCTCGAAATCCCGAGCGTGGTGCAACTGTCGACCCTCGCGCTGGAGGCCGGAGCGAACGGGATCACCGTGCATCCGCGCCCCGACGAACGGCATATCCGGGCACCGGATGTGCACGCGCTGGCCGAGCTGATGCGCCAATGGCCACAGGCCGAATACAACATCGAAGGCAACCCGTTCCACAACCTGATGGGTTTCGTGCGCGACGTGCGCCCCCACCAGTGCACCTTCGTGCCCGACGGCGAAGGCCAGTTCACCTCCGATCACGGCTGGGATCTCGATGCGGACGGCGTGCGCCTGCGGGCCGCGATCGACGAGGCGCACGGGCTCGGCGTGCGGGTCAGCCTGTTCATGGATGCGCAGCCGCAGGCGATGGCGAAAGCGCGTGCGCTCGGTGCCGACCGGGTCGAGCTCTACACCGAACCCTATGCGGCGGCCTATGCGACGCCCGGCCGGGCCGATCAACTGGCGCGCTTCGCGGTGGCCGCGCAGGCTGCGCTGGAGTCTGGCCTCGGTGTCAACGCCGGGCATGATCTGAACCGCGACAACCTCGAGGAGTTCCTGCGCGCCGTGCCCGGTGTGCAGGAGGTGTCGATCGGACACGCGCTGGTGGCCGACGCGCTGACGCTGGGCATGACCGAGACCGTTCGGGCCTACCTGCGGTGCATCCGCAAGGCCTGCGCGTGATCTACGGCATCGGCACCGACATCTGCGACGTGCGCCGGATCGAGGCCACGCTGGCGCGACGTGGTGAGCGCTTTGCGCAGAAGGTCCTCGGGCCCGACGAGTGGAAGGTCTTCTTGGCCCGCAGGGCACGCAGCGAAGCCCGCGGAGTCCGCTTCCTGGCCACGCGGTTCTCGGCCAAGGAGGCGTTTTCGAAGGCGATCGGCCTCGGGATCCGGATGCCGATGACCTGGCGCGCCTGCGAGGTACTCAACCACCCCAGCGGCAAGCCCTTCGTTCGCCTGTCCGGGGCACTGGCCCAGTGGTTCGACGAGCGCGCGCTTCAGGCGCTGGTCACCGTCACCGACGAGTCAGACTACGCGGCCAGCTTCGTGGTCGTCGAACGAAAGGAAACACCATGACAACGCATGCACCGGTCGTGCTCGACATCGCCGGCCTCAGCCTGAACGCCGACGACCGCCGCCGGCTCCTCAACCCGCTGGTCGGCGGCCTGATCCTGTTCGCACGCAACTGGCGCGACCGCCGGCAACTGACCGAACTCACGGCACAGATCAAGGAGGTCCGTGACGACCTGCTGATCTGTGTCGATCATGAAGGCGGGCGTGTCCAGCGCTTTCGGACCGACGGCTTCACCCACCTGGCGCCGATGCGGGTGCTCGGCGAGATGTGGATGAAGGACGCCCTCGATGCCACCGACGCGGCGTCGGCGCTCGGCTTCGTGCTCGGCGCGGAACTGCGGGCCTGCGGGGTGGACCTGAGCTTCGCGCCGGTGCTCGATCTCGATCACGGCGGCAGTTCGGTGATCGGCGACCGTGCGTTTCACCGTGATGCACGGGTCGCGACGATGCTGGCCAAGAGCGTGATGCACGGAATGCTGCGTGCCGGCATGGCGAACTGCGGCAAGCACTTCCCGGGCCATGGCTACGTCAAGGCCGACAGTCATGTCAGCGTGCCGGTTGATGGCCGCGCGCTCAAGGTCATCCTGAACGACGACGCCCGCCCCTACGAGTGGCTCTCGACCACGCTGACCAGCGTGATGCCGGCCCATGTCGTGTACACGAAAGTGGACGCCCGGCCGGCCGGCTTCTCGCCACGCTGGCTCAAGGACATCCTGCGCGGCCAGCTCGGATTCACGGGCGTCGTCTTCAGCGACGATCTGAGCATGGAGGGCGCGCGCCATCTGGCGGGGCGCGAACTGAGTTATGCGGAGGCGGCCGCACTGGCCCTCGACGCGGGATGCGACCTGGTTCTGCTGTGCAATCAGAGCGCCGATGGCGGCGCAGCCGTCGACGCGCTGCTCGACGGACTTCAGCAGGAGGCGCAGCGCGGCCACTGGCAACCCGAACCGGACAGCGAGCGACGCCGCCTGGAACTGCTGCCGGCGCTGGCGCCGCTCGCCTGGGACGACCTGATGCACGATCCGGCCTACCAGCACGCGCTCGAGCGCCTGCCCTGATCGATCCGCGCGGCCAGGAAAAACGCCGCCTGGCGTGAGCGCAGGCGGCGTCTTGTCGGCGCGTGGCGCCGTCGCTCAGGGATTGGGATTGCCGGCGCGCTCGAAGGGCAGCTTGAGCTGAGACAGATCCTTCTTCGTCTCCACCAGGACCAAGGGCCCGGCGTCGTCAACGACGGCCGGCTTGGGCTCGCGTGGCACATGGGCCGGTTTCGCCTCGGCCACCAGGGCCTCGCGTGCGGCTCGCACCTTGTCGGCGTCCGATCCGACCCATTGCAGGCCCGCGGCTGAAGCTAGGGCGGCCAGGTCGTCGGTCGGCAACTGGTACGGCTTCAGGGGCTGTGCCACCGGCTCGGCTGCCTGTTCGGCGGGCGCGGGCGACTCGGCCACCATTGGTGCGGGCTCGTGCACCTCTGGCGCCGCAACTTCAGCGGCCGGTGCAGGAGCTGGCTCATGTGCCGGCACTTCGGCCAGAACTTCCGGCTGCTCCTCGGGCTGCAACGCTGGCGCGTCCGGCTCGACGGATTCCACCGCTGCCTGCGGCGTTGCATCTGCATCCCGAACAGGGGCGGCTCGTGCCACGCTCAGAGGCGTTTCGGTACTGTCCGGGCTGGCGTCGACTTCGGACGCTGCGGTGGTCTCCGAACGGTCGTCGCGGCCACGGCGTCGACCGCGCCCACGGCGGCTTCTGCCTTCGTTCGACGACTCATCGGGCGCGGCATGGTCATCACCGTCACCTGCGCTGGCTTGCGCATCGCCTGACTCCTGCGTCTCGTTGGCGCTGTCGGAGTCCATCGTCTGCTCTGGCTTGGCGGCATTGCGGCCGCGGCCGCCACGACGCCGGCGCCGGCGACCTGTCTCGTTGTCGCCCGGGCTCGAGGCCTGATCGTCGGCCGGCACGGTGTCCGAAAACCCGCTGCTGTCCTCGGCTGTTTCTGCCAGCTCGGCGGTCTGGGCCTGGGCCTGGTTTCGGCCTCCGCGCGAACCGCGGCGGCCTTCGCCGCGTGGCGGACGCTCGTCGCCACCGCCTGCGCCTTCTGCACCCTGGCGCTGGGCGCGGCCTTCGCGGCCGTCCGCGCCATCGCGTCCTTCCCCCTTGTTCCGGTCGCCGCGTTCAGCACGCGACCCGCGCCCATCGCGGCCACCGCGGCCGCCCCGGCGCCCTTCTTTGCGCTCGCCGTCGCGTGCGGGTTTGGCCGGGGCCGCGGTCGGTGCGGCTGTTGGTGCCACGACGGGTGGCGTCGCGAACAGGCTCTTGATCCAGGCGAAGAAGCCGCCCGTGGCCGCCGCCGCCGCAGCGACTGCCACCGGCGCCGCAGCCACCGGGGCGGGTGCGACCGGTGTCGGAACGGTGGCCGGGGGCGCCGGCTGGTCGGGCAGCACGCCCTTGATGACCGGTTCCTGCTTGGACTTGCCCTTGTCGCCAGCGTCGCGGCGGCGCGTGATGCCGACTTCGTCCTGCGCGTCCTCGACCATCGTGTAGCTGGCGCGGTAGCTCTCCAGACGGGGGTCGTCATGGCGCAGGCGCTCGAGCTTGTAGTTGGGCGTCTCGAGGTTCTTGTTCGGCACCAGCAGCACGGTGATGCGCTGCTTCATTTCGATCTTCGTGATCTCGGTGCGCTTCTCGTTGAGCAAGAAGGAGGTGACTTCGACCGGCACCTGCACATGCACGGCGGCGGTGTTCTCCTTCATCGACTCCTCCTGCACCATGCGCAGGATCTGCAGCGCCGAGCTCTCGGTGTCGCGGATGTGGCCGGTGCCGTTGCAGCGCGGGCAGGTGATGTGGCTGCCTTCGCTGAGCGCGGGACGCAGGCGCTGGCGGCTCAACTCCAGCAGGCCGAACTTGCTGATCGACGAGAACTGCACACGCGCACGGTCCTGGCGCAGCGCGTCGCGCAGACGCTGCTCGACCTCGCGCCGGTTCTTGCTCTCGTCCATGTCGATGAAGTCGACGACGATCAGGCCGCCGAGGTCCCGCAGACGCATCTGACGTGCGATCTCGTCGGCGGCTTCGAGGTTGGTGCGGGTCGCCGTCTCCTCGATGTCGCTGCCGCGTGTCGAGCGTGCGGAGTTGACGTCGACCGAGACCAGGGCCTCGGTGTGGTCGATCACGATCGCGCCGCCGCTGGGCAGGTTGACGGTGCGCGCGAACGCGGTCTCGATCTGGTGCTCGATCTGGAAGCGGCTGAACAGCGCCGCGTCGTCGCGGTAGCGCTTCACGCGATTGGCCGTTTCCGGCATCACGTGGTTCATGAACTGCTGGGCCTGCTCGAAGATGTCGTCGGTGTCGATCAGGATCTCGCCAATGTCGGCGGTGAAGTAGTCCCGGATCGCACGGATGACGAGCGAGCTTTCCTGGTAGATCAGGAAGGCGCCCTTGCCGGCCTTGGAGGCGCCGTCGATGGCGTCCCAGAGCTTGAGCATGTAGTTCAGGTCCCACTGCAGCTCGGCCGCGCTGCGGCCGATGCCGGCGGTGCGCGCGATCAGGCTCATGCCCTTGGGGTACTCGAGCTGGTCGAGGTTCTCCTTGAGTTCCTCGCGGTCCTCGCCCTCGATGCGCCGGCTGACGCCGCCGCCGCGCGGGTTGTTGGGCATCAGCACCAGATAGCGGCCGGCCAGGCTGACGAAGGTGGTGAGCGCCGCGCCCTTGTTGCCGCGCTCTTCCTTCTCGACCTGCACGATGACGCTGTCACCGTCCTTCAGCGCATCCTGGATGCGTGCGGTGCGGGCATCGACGCCCTCGCGGAAGAAGATCTTCGAGATCTCCTTGAATGGCAGGAAACCGTGCCGGTCCTCGCCGTAATCCACGAAACAGGCCTCGAGCGAAGGCTCGACGCGTGTGATCACGGCCTTGTAGATATTGCCTTTTCGCTGTTCTCGCCCTTCGAGTTCGGTCTCGAAATCGACCAGTTTCTGGCCATCGACGATCGCCAGCCGCCGTTCTTCGGGCTGCGTGGCATTGATCAGCATGCGTTTCATCGGGTCTCCTAGGCGCGCAGCAGCCAACCGGCCGCGACGCGCGACGTCTTGTCACCGATGCACGAAAGACACTGCAGAACCGCTTGGCGCGAAATGCCCTGGACTGCGTCGTCGGCCGGCGCCCGCAAGGGCGCGGGCGTCAGGGGCGCAGCGTTGGCGCGTGCGCGCCATGTCCCGCTGCCACAGCGCTCGCAACCCGCGCGCGGCAACTCACCATGCCGGACCGGGTCCGGGACAGTGAAAAGCGCGATGAGCGGGATGTGGTTGAACGCATGGGTTGGCGGGCGTCACGGCGACGCGGGAGCAAGCCCGAAAAATTCGTCTTGCCCCCATCTTGTTTCGGTACCAGCCGACGATCTCGGCATGGCGGGGGTTCTGTCTCGGCTTTCTGCCACCTCGCGCCGCGCCGCCGGTCCGCTGTGGCGAACCAGCCTGCACGCAGGCCATCGAGGTGTTGCACCACCTGTGCCGGCCCGAATCGGGCCAGCGTCTCCATGATCGCACCGGGCATGCCCGGGTAAACTCCAATAAATCAAGCACTTACCGTGCAATCGTGGAGTTTCGCATTATAGGGGCCAAAAACCAGCCAGCCAGCAAGCCCGCCGCACCGGCGGTCAGGACTCTGACCGTCGACGAGGAATCGGATGGTCAGCGGCTGGACAATTTCCTCATGCGTTTGCTCAAGGGCGTGCCCAAGACGCACGTCTATCGCGTGATCCGGTCCGGTGAGGTGCGCGTGAACATGGGGCGTGCCGCGGCCGACACGCGGGTCGCGGCCGGCGACCTGATCCGGGTGCCGCCAGTGCGGATGTCCGAGCGCGCGCCCTCCGAGGCGCCGGCGCGCGAGTTCGACATCCTGTTCGAGGACGAACATCTGCTGGCCATCAACAAGCCCGCCGGGACCGCGGTGCACGGCGGCAGCGGGGTCAGCTTCGGGGTGATCGAACAATTGCGGCGCGCCCGGCCGCAGGCACGCTACCTCGAACTGGTGCACCGGCTCGACAAGGAGACCTCGGGGGTGCTGCTGCTGGCCAAGAAGCGCAGCGCACTGACCGCGGTCCAGAACCAGTTCAGATCACGCGCGACCGGCAAGTGTTATGCGGCCCTGGTGCTCGGCGCCTGGCCGGCGCGCCACAAGGTCATCGACCTGGCGCTTCACAAGACACAGGACGCCGTAGGGGAGCGCCAGGTTCGTGTCGTGGCGCCGACCCACGAGGACGGGCGGCGGTCGATCTCGCTGGTCCAGGTCGTGCGGCAGTTCAAGACCCATACGCTGCTGGACGTCACGATCAAGACCGGGCGCACGCATCAGATCCGCGTCCACCTGGCCCATCATGGGCACCCAATCGTGGGCGACCCGAAATACGGGGACTTCGCACAGAACAAGGTGTTTGCGCGTGAACACCGTTTCGCACGCATGTTCCTGCATGCCCGCTTGCTCGCCTTCGATCACCCTGCGGACGGCAGGCGCATCGAACTGCAGGCGGCGTTGCCGGCAGAATGCACGGCCCTGCTGGAAGCCCTATGAACAGACCTGACCGCTTCGACCTGATCGTCTTCGATTGGGACGGAACCCTCTACGATTCGACCGCACTCATCGTCCGCTGCATCCAGGGTGCCTGCCGCGACATGGGCGTCGACGTGCCCGACGATGAACGGGCGGCCTATGTCATCGGACTTGGGCTGCACGACGCACTGGAGCATGCAGTGCCGGGCCTGCCCAAGGCGCGCTATTCGGAGCTCGGCAGGCAGTACCGCCAGCATTACCTGGCGCGCCAGCATGAACTGGTGCTGTTCCCCGGCACGCTGGACATGCTCCAGTTGCTCAAGTCACGCCATCATCGGCTTGCCGTCGCGACCGGCAAGACCCGCGCGGGGCTCGACGACGCGATGGCCGGAACCGATCTGGCCCGCTTGTTCGACGGCACGCGCACGGCCGACGAGACCGCCTCCAAGCCCAACCCGCGGATGCTCGAGGAACTGATGCGCGAGTTCGGCGTCACGCCCGGGCGCACGCTGATGATCGGCGACACGACGCATGACCTCAAGCTGGCGGCGAACGCCGGCACCGCCAGCCTCGGCGTCAGTTACGGGGCGCATGAGCCAGAAGCCTTCGAAGCCTTCGGCCCGCTTGCCGTTGTGCACAGCACGGCGGAGCTGCAACAGTGGCTGCTCGATCATGCGTGAGCTGCTGTGCGAGTCGCAGGACCTGATCGAGCGCGGCCGCGCCGTCGTCTGGGACGTGCTCGAATATGGTCGGCCGGCGCGCGCATTCGCGCTTCGCTTCGACGGCAGCGTGTGCGCCTATCTCAACCGCTGCGTTCATGTGCCGACCGAGATGGACTGGCAGGAAGGGGAGTTCCTGGACATGGACCGGCGCTGGATCATTTGCTCGATCCATGGCGCGACCTATGAGCCCGCAGACGGACGATGTGTCGCGGGCCCCTGTGGCAAGGGCCGGCTGACCCCGATACGGACCGACGAGTCGGACGGACGGGTCTATTGGTATCCTAGCGAGCACATCCGCCCGCCCGCATTTGACGAGCCGGCCGCCTGAAAGACCCCCCATGAACACCGTTGAACCGACGCCGGGCGAGCCGGCCCGTGGCCGCACGCTCGAATCCTCCCTCGAGAAGGTGGTGCGCGAACTCATCCAGGAACGGCGCAGCGAGCGCAACTGGCGCATCTTCTTTCGGCTCGCCTGGTTGGCGCTGGTCGTGGCCATCGTCTGGGTGTTGCTGTCGCGCGCCGGACCGACGATGCAGATCAGCAAACCGCACACGGCCCTGATCGAGGTGCAGGGAGAGATCGCGGTCGGCAGCGAAGCCAGTGCCGAGGCGCTGGTCGCGGCGCTGAAATCGGCCTTCGAGGACAAGGGCGCGGTCGCGATCGTGCTGCGCATCAACTCGCCCGGCGGCAGCCCGGTGCAAAGTGGCATCGTCAACGACGAGATCCGGCGCCTGAAGGCCCTGCACAACAAGAAGGTGTACGCCGTCGTGGAGGAGATGTGCGCGTCCGGCGCCTACTACATCGCGGTCGCGGCGGACGAGATCTACGTCGACAAGGCCAGCCTGGTCGGCAGCATCGGCGTCCTGATGGACGGATTCGGATTCACCGGGCTGATGGACAAGCTCGGCGTCGAGCGGCGCTTGCTGACGGCGGGCCAGAACAAGGGCATGCTCGACCCGTTCTCGCCCCAGGACCCGACCCACAAGGCCTATGCCCAGGCCATGATCGAGCAGATTCACGAGCAGTTCATCGGCGTCGTCAAAGAGGGCCGGGGTGAGCGCCTGAAGGCAACGCCGGAGACTTTCTCGGGCCTGTTCTGGAACGGCGAGGAGGCGGTTCGCCTCGGCCTGGCCGACAAGTTCGGCAGTCTCGACCATGTGGCGCGCGAGGTGATCAAGGCCGAAGACGTGGTGGACTACACGCCGCGTGACAACGTGGCCGAGCGTCTGGCCAAACGCTTTGGCGCCGCCGTTGGCGAAGGTGCCGTCAAGGCCATGCGCATGGTCGCGCCGATTCGCTGATGGGCGTCGCCGTCCTGCCGCAGTACCTGCTGCCCAAGCAGGCCCTGACGCGGCTCGCCGGGCGCGTCGCATCGGCCGAGGGCGGCGCCGCGACCACGGCCTTGATCCGCTGGTTCGTCGGTCGCTATGGGGTGAACATGTCCGAGGCGGCCGAGCCGGCCATCGAGGCCTATCCGACCTTCAACCAGTTCTTCACGCGTGCCCTCAAACCGGGCGTGCGCCCGCTGGCGCAAGCCGAGCTGATCTGCCCGGTCGACGGTGCGATCAGCCAGTTCGGCGCCATCGAGGGCGAGCAGATCCTGCAGGCCAAGGGCCATGCCTACAGCGTCACCGCGCTGGTGGGTGGAGACGGCGCGCTGGCCGCGAAATTCCACGGCGGGCACTTCGCCACGCTCTACCTGAGCCCGAAGGACTACCACCGCATCCACATGCCCTGCCAGGGCCGGCTGCTGCACATGACGCATGTGCCGGGAGCCCTGTTCTCGGTCAATCCGAGCACCGTGCGCGGTGTGCCCGGACTCTTCGCACGCAACGAGCGTGTGGTCTGTCTGTTCGAGGGGGCCGCGGGTCCGTTCGTGATGGTGCTCGTCGGTGCCACGATCGTCGGCAGCATGGCCACGGTCTGGCATGGCGTCGTCAACCCGCCGCGACCGGGTCGGCTGCGCGAGTGGGACTATGGTGAGCGTCAGCTCGTGCTCGAGCAGGGGGCCGAGATGGGCCGATTCCTGCTCGGCTCGACCGTGGTCATGCTGTTTCCAGCCCGGCCCCTGCGCTTCAACGCCCAATGGGCGCCGGCCCGGCCGATCCGCATGGGCGAAGTGATGGCCGATTGATGACCGTCGGCCGGTCTGGCTCGCCAAGCTGATGAGCGCGCGCCGTGCTCGCCTGGCCCAGGTGCTGCTGTGGGTGGTGCCGGCGATGTGGTCGTCGAACTACGTCATCGCCCGCGCCGCCGATGGCGTGATCGCCCCCCACGCGCTGGCCCAGGGGCGCTGGACGCTGGCGTTGCTACTGATGCTGCCTTTCGTCTGGCGCGCGCTCGTGCGCGAACCCGAGGTGCTGCGCGCCGAATGGCGCCAGATGCTGGTGCTGGGCGCGCTGGGCATGTGGATCTGCGGCGCCTGGGTCTACATCGCCGGGCAGACGACGACGGTGACCAACATTGCGCTGATCTATGCGGTGGCGCCGGTGGCGATCGCGGTGGCCGGCGTCAAGCTGTTGCACGAGAGCATGAACCTGGCCCAACGCGTGGCCGTGGTCTTCGCGCTCTGCGGCGTGCTGTTCGTGATCTCGCGTGGCGACCCGCGCACGCTGCTGAACCTGGCCTTCAGCGCCGGCGACCTGTGGATTGCGGCGGCCACGATGTCCTGGATCGCCTATTCGGTTCTGCTCAAGCGCTGGCCCTCGCGCCTGGATCCGGCGTCGCGTCTGGCCGGCATCATCGCCGGCGGTGTGCTGGTGTTGGCACCGTTCACGCTTGCCGAGTGGTTGTGGTGGCCGACGCCGACGATCGGCGCGCCAGCACTCGGACTGATCGTGGTCGCGGCGGTGCTGCCCGGCGTGCTCAGCTACACGGCCTATTCCTACCTGCAGCGTGAACTGGGTGCTTCGCGCACGGCCTTGCTGCTCTATCTGGCGCCCGTGTATGGGGCGCTCAACGCCTGGATCTTCCTCGGCGAGGTGCCGGGCTGGCATCATGCGGTCGGTGCCGCGTTGATCCTGCCCGGCATCTGGCTGGCGACGCGGCGCTGACCCGGGTTCTCGCGCCCGATCGTCAGCGCCCGGTGGCGATCGCCGAATTCAGCGCGGCGCGCTGGGCGTCCGCATCGGCCATCGCCTGAACGGCTTCGAGCGCACGCAGGTAATCGGGTGGCAAACCATGTTCATTCGCGCCGCCCAGCACGAACTCGCGGTACCAGTGGTACGGAGCGATGTGCGCACCGGTGCGCAGCGCGCGGTAGGTGAAGGCCGGGACCAGGGTGCCGCCGGAGTCGATCGTGACCGGATCACGGCGGTAGGCCCGGCCCAGCGCTTCGGCATGGTCCAGATGCACGCGCTCGGCGAGATCGAGTTCGAACAGGACACCCCAGACGATGTCTTCGGTATTTCCCGTGTGAGCCGCGTCGCACTTTCCCGAGCCATCGGTGCTGGGCATGTGCCAGCGCAGTGCATGGGCGAGCAGACGACCGGTGCCGACCGCGCGTGCCGACGGTACGCGTGCCTGCAGGCGGCGGCTCAGCATGTTGGAGCCATAGGCGAAATAGAGCATTGGTTCGGTCGACATCCGGAACTCCGACCGCTGCATTCGGCACCGCGCGCAGGAGGTGCACGGTGATCCGCTGCAACGGGTCCGTGTAGTGTAGGCAGCGGGCGGGCGCTAGAAGCGCACGATCTCGGCACGCACCCCGCGTGCGCGCACGTCGTGCAGTCGCTCTTCGGCGAGCGCCTGCGTGGCGTGCGGCCACCACACGACACGCCATTGGCGGCCCGCCGGCATCAGTTCCAGCCGGGTGGCCGGTTCGGTGTGGGTCTGCGCCATCAGGCTTCGCACCACGGCCAATTGCGCATTGGCGTCGGCGCGTCGCGCCGTCGGCTCGGTCGCCACGGCGAATGCATGGGCCTTGAGCAGGCTGTCCAGCGAAGGAGGCGCGGATGCCGCCGCAGCGGCGCGCCGTGCCCGCGAGTCCGCGCGCGCGGCGTCGCGTTGCGCCGTGTCGAGCACGGCGACGATGCGGCCGATGGGCGCACCCGGTGCGGACGCCGGGTCGGCACTGAACGGTGCCGATGCAGCCTCGGTCGGCGAGGGCCCGATGTCGGCGCGAGCGAGCACCGCCGGATGCGGGACGACTGCGGCCGGCTCGGCGGAAGGCGCAGGCGCCGCTTCGGATCGCGCGATGGCGGTCGCGCCGGCGGGCAACTCGAGCGCCGCCAGGCGCGCGGCGGGCGCCACGTCCGACCCGGCACCAGGCCATGAGAGCGTCAACACCAGCGTCGACATGGCCGCGGCGATGGCCGCCAGGACCGAGCCGACTGCCACCCGCGGCGGGCTGAAGGCGCGGCTGCCAAAGACCTGAGTGTGTCGGCCAGCGGTCAACAGAACCCGGACCCGCTTTCCATCGACGTCGACGGCCGCACTCAGGACCGTCGCCTCGAGCCTCGTGCCGGCGCCGGCAACGTCGGCCCGCTCGACGAGCCGGGGCTCGGGCTCGAAGCGGCGATGGGGCCAATCGGCCGGGGATTCGTGGGTGGCGGTGCCATGCCGGCGCAGCCAGCGGGCCAGGCGCTCGGGCCCGGCGTGGTAGAGCGCATCGGCCGAGAACAGCAGCAGGGGCTTGCCGCGCCAGAGGGCGGACCCGGGAGGCAGCGCGACGGGCAGATGCAGCACGCCGACGTCGTGCACCTGTTCGGGCGCGATCCGGCGCGCCAGCGGGTGGCGGTTGTGCCATGCCACGACCGCGGCGGCCACGTCGACAGTGGTGCCCAGCGCATTCATCTGGACCCGATTGTCGGCACGACGCGGACCGGTCGAACCTCCGAACTGGCGGTGAATCCACCCGCAATGGTGGGCAACCAGTCAAGTGCGCTGGGGGTGTCGATGTCCTGGTCGCAACGCGGGATCATGTACCTGAAGAAGCTCTCGCAGGCCATGAAGACCGCGCGCAGGAAGCCGTGCGACCTATTGAGGATGCCGAGCCGGCGTCGCCAGGCCTCGACCCGCTCGCGACGAGCTCAAGGCGGGCCGTGAAGCGCCCTGTGTTGAAATCCGGTCATGCTTCGAACACTGAAGGAACTGTTCGGCGCGCTCCAGGCGCCGCCGCCGGGCGGCGATGCCGGCGCCGTCGAACACACGCTGCAGCTGGCGACTGCGGTCATGCTGGTCGAGGTGATGCGCACCGATGCCAGCATCGGCGCCGCCGAGCGCGCCGCAGTGATCAAAGCGCTGCGTTCCAAGTTCGCGTTGGCCGACGACGAGATCGATCGCCTGATCGAACTGGCCGAGCGGGCGGCGCGCGAGGCCACCGACTACTTCACCTACACCTCGCACATCAACGAGCACTTCGACATGGAGCAGAAGCTGCGCATGATCGAACACATGTGGCAGGTGGCCTATGCCGACGGGCAACTGAGCGACCACGAGCGCCATGTGATGTGGCGCATCGCCGACCTGCTGCACGTTCCTCATGGCGCGTACCACCACGCCAAGATGCGTGCGCGCGACGCCGCCGGGGCAGCCTGAGCCGACCGCTCAGCGCGCGCCGCCGTCTTCCAGCAGCAGGCGAAACCCGACCAGGGTGTAGCGCGTCGACGGGTGGTTCCAGTTGCGGTAGCTGCAGCGTGCATAGAAGGGCCAGGTGTGCCAGGAGCCGCCCCGGCGCACGCGCACGCCGCCGTCGGCCGGACCGGCCGGGTCGTCGCGCGGTGACGCCGCGTAGTAGTGGTCGTCGTGCCAGTCGGCGACCCACTCCCACACATTGCCGTGCATGTCGTGCAGACCGAAGGCGTTGGCGGCGAAGCGGCCCACCGGCGCCGTGAAGCGCCAGCCGTCGTGCACTGGCAAGGCCTGCGCCGCCCAGCGTGGCCAGTCGGCGGCGGTGTCGAGGTCGAAGACATTGCCCATGGTCACCAGCGAACGCGGGTCGTCGCCGCTGGCGTAGCGTGTGTGCGTGCCGGCGCGGCAGGCGTACTCCCATTCGGCTTCGCTCGGCAGCCGGTAGCGTCGGCCCTCGCTGCGGCTCAGCCACTGCGCCATCGCGGTCGCGTCATTCCAGGTCACGTTGACCACCGGGTGGTCGTCGCCCTGGGGGAAGCCGGGATCGGACCAGGACCAGCGCGGGTCGCGGCCGGCAAAGGCGTCACCGCGTGGTGACCGCGCGGGTTCATGCGCCGGGTCGTAGCCGTAGCCGCCGGTGCCGTCGGCGACCGACTCGGGCACATGTCCCGAGGCCTCGACGAAGCGGCGGAACTGAGCGACGGTGACCTCGTGCCGGCCGAGCCAGAAGGCGCGCGTGATGCGGACTTCGTGCGCTGGCGCCTCGTCGGCCAGCAAGCCGAAGCGGCGCGGCTCGAGCTGCGGGTAGTCACGCGCCAGTGACTCGGCACGCTCCTCGCTGCCCATCGTGAAACGACCCGCCGGTACCTTGACGAAGACCATGCCGACCCTGTTGACGTGGGTCGGCGGTGCCGGCTCGGCGTTGACGGCGCCAAGGCACAGTGGCAAGGCACAGACGAGGCTGCTCAGGAAGGCGCGCGCAACAGTCGGCATCGGAGGCTTCGGCGGCGGGACGGGTTGGCGGCGAGTATGGGCCTTCGACGCCGAGCGGCCGGTGATCGTGGATCGTATCGGGGCCGCAGAGGCGCCCGCCGCGCTGTAGCCGACTGAGCTCGCCGACCGAGGCGCTGCTATCGGCGTCGGCGCGGCGCCGCCAGCGCCGCCAGCCCGGCGAGCAGCAGGGCCACGCTCGCCGGTTCGGGCACCGGCGTCAGCAGCAGCGTCAGCGTACCGATCCGCTGGCCCGGGCTCGCGAAGGCGAACAGCGGCAGCTCCGGCGGGCCGGGGCTGGGGATCTCGATGCCGCCGCCGACGACCGTGCCGAGCAGGACGAAGGGCACCGCGCTGGGGGCGGACGCGACGATCTCGTCGCCCTCGACAGTGCCGACCGCAAACGCATACGCCGGCAAATCTGGCGGACCGGGGCTGGGTACTTGCACCGCGCCGCCCCAGGCGCCGAAGATGGCCGTGCCGTCGGCTGCGTCGAAGAGCGCCCAGCCGTCGAGTGCACTTGCGCCGCAGGAGACGATCTCCGGCGGGCCTGGGCTCGGAGCCCAGAGCGGGTTGTCGCCATTCCCGCCATAGAGCCCAAAGCTCGCGGTCGAGAGCGCGCTGCCGGCGACACACGGATTGGGCGGGTAGGCGAAATCGAGCTTCCAGTCCAGGCGCAGCATCAGCGCCTGCGCCGGCAGGCACATCGCCAGGAGCGCGACGCCTTCGGCAGCCAGCGCGGCGAAGCGCCCGAACCGTGGGCGCGCTGCGCCCAACCACGAGGGGATCGTCTTCATTGCCATCCCTCCTTCCGAGCGACCCGGGATGTCGCCACCCTAGCGTGCGCCGCATGCCCTGGCCATCGCGCGAACAGGGGAAACGGGCGCGACGGGGGCACCTTTCTCGCACGCTCCTGACGCAGGTCAACGCGTCCACCAAACCCGCGGAAACGAAGCGGCGCGCTGGGTTCCGGCGCCCGGCGCCGCGTCAACGGGGAATGAACGAGGTGTCCGTCTTGTGCCAGCTCACGCCGCTGACGTGACGGGTTCCCGGCGGGATGCAGGTCTGCCCCCCGCAGTGCCAGTGGGACCCCGTGTTGTGGATCGATCCAGGCGGCACGAAAGTCACGCGCGGCATGTGCCAGGTGATGCCGACCCCGTTCCGGCCACCCGGCGGCGCAGTGGGGTCGGCACGGGCCGGCTTGGATTGCGGGGGGGGGGGGGGGCCGCAGGCGTGCGCCGCGGTACCGGACAGGCGGTCGCTCCAGATTGCGCCTGACACGGCCCGTGGCAGCGTGTCCTGCATGTAACGCCAGCCTGCGATGAGCATCTTGATCAGGCGTGCGCCCACCCGCCGGCGCTCACCCAGTCAGTGCTTCGGTCCGAGTTCGCATCCGTTCGCCGGCGCGGTGGATGCTCCGCACCGGGAACCGGCATTCGCTGTGCATTCAGGCGGTCGGCACGAGCTCGGCAGGCGCGCGCGGGCACAATGATCGCGTCGACCCATTCCGATGACTGACCTCAACGCCCTCACGATGACCGAGATCATCCGCCTGCAATATCGATTGCAGGAGGAGTTGGCGCGCCGGTTCGAATGCCGGCTGGCGCTGGTCTTCTCGGACATCGTCGGTTCGACGGCCTACTTCGCCCGTTTCGGCGATGCTGCCGGGCGCCAGCTGCAGCAGTTGCACACCGACCTGCTGGTGGACTGCATCGCGCCGGCCGGCGGGCGTCTGGTCGAAACCGCGGGTGACGGCGCATTTGTGGCTTTTCCCAGCGCGCCGGCGGCGCTGGACGGCGTGATCGCGTTCCAGAACGCACTCATGGGCACGAACAACAAACGTGCCTTGCAGCAGCAGCTGTCGGTGCGGGTCGGCCTGCACTGGGGCACGGTGCTGAGTGACGGCAACGCTGTCAGTGGTGACGCGGTCAACCTGTGTTCGCGAGTGGCGGCGTCTGCGCAGGTGAACGAGGTGCGACTGACGCAGGCCGTCTTTCAGGAACTCACCCGCGAGCAGCGCCTCAATTGCCGGCCCCTGGGCGGCGCGACGCTGAAGGGGTTCGCCGCCCCGGTCGAACTGCTGGTGCTGGAATGGCGCGACCGCGCCCTCTTTCCGAGCCGGATTCTGATCGAGGAGACGGATGAGCAGTTCGAGCTACCGGCGCGCGACGTGCTCACTTTCGGGCGCCTGCCCGAGCACCACGGCATGCAGGCAAACGACATCGTGCTCAGCCACCCCGACCCCGACAGCATGCGCCAGATCAGCCGCTGGCACTTCGAGTTGCGGCGCTCGGAGCAGGGTTTGCGCCTGGTGGCGCTGTCCGAAGGCCTGACGACCGTCGATGGACAGCAGGTCGAGCGCGGTGACGCGGTGGTGGTGCAATCCGGCTCGCGCATCGGCGTGGCCAACGTGCTCACCCTTCACCTGCACGGCGCGGACGGCCCGGCACTGGAGGCCGATGGCGACGCGACGATGATCCGGCCCGATTCCGGCCCTGCGACGACCGAGCGATCGGCCTAGGCGTGAACCGCGCACAGAGGTCGCGCGGCCCCAGGCACGATCTCAGCGCCCAACCAGCGAGAGCCGCTCGGCCAAGGTCGCTTCCGACAGCTCCCCCACCCGCGTGCTCACCAGCCGGCCCTGGGTCTCAGTCGAACAGCGACAGATCCAGCCTCCGCAGCCCGCGCCACACCCGCAGCCGGTCCGGCCCCTCCAGCGTCACCAGGTCCAGCCTTCCGTCGCGGTCGATGTCGCCCACGGCAAGGCCGTTGCCGGTCTGGATCATCAGCGCCTCGCTGGCGTCGACGAAGTGACCGGCGCCGCGGTTGAGCAGCAGCGCGCGGTTGAAATTGCGCGGGTTGTAGCTGCTGCTGTTGGTGCGCAGCAGCAGGTCGGGCAAGCCGTCGCCGTTGATGTCCAGCACATTGATGGCAACGACCCACAGGTCGGTGTCAGGGAAGCGCAGGTTCAGCTGCGCGCTGGCGTCGCGAAGCTTCCCGCTGCCGTCGTTTAGCAACAGTTGCAGGCCGGCGGCCTGGACCCCGCGATCGGTGGCGAGCACCAAGTCCTGGGCACCGTCGCCGTTCAGGTCGGCGCAGGCGATGTCGGTGGTCACGCCTTCGATCCCGAACAGCTTGGGGGGCAGCACGCGCTGTGGGTCGGCCGAGAGACGGCCGCTGCCGTCGTTGAAGAAGACCTCGTTGGGCTTGTTCGTGATCGGACCATTCGGGGCGTAGTAGACGGCGGCGATGACGAGGTCGAGCGAGCGGTTGCCGTCCAGGTCGCAGAGCGAGGCGGCGTTGACGGTGCGAACGCCGCCGCGAACATGCGCGGGCAGGCGGTCGTCGGCGTCCACCAGCTTGCCCTGGCCATCGTGCAGCATCAGGTGCAGCGGGTAGGGCTCGTAATTGCCCATGAATACGTCCAGCCAGCCGTCGCCGTTCACGTCGCCCACGGCCAGGCCGTGGGTGTATTCGTTGCGTTGTGGCAGCCAGGAGGCACTGGCGTCGACCAGCCGGCCATCGGCGCTTTGCAGCAGCAGGCGGGATTGCTCGCCCGGGGTCGGCACGATGTCGGTGCCGGACTCGGCGATGAAGAGGTCGTCGCGCCCATCCTTGTTGAAGTCGGCCACGAACAGGCGGCGCGGGCCCACCATGGGCAGGGCGCCCAGGATGGCGGCGCTGGCCTCTTCAAACTGGCCGTTGCGATTGCGCAGGGCCAACTGGGGCCGCACGGTGGCGGGGTAGGTCGGGGGCTGCTCTACCTGGGACACGAAGACATCCAGCCAGCCGTCGTGGTTGAGGTCGATCAGCACCAGATCGCTCGGGTCCGGCATCGTGCCGGGCGCGAGCTGGATGCGCTGGACCTCGAAATAGGGCCCCGCTTCCAAGACCTTGAGCGGCTGCACACCGGCATGGTCCAGGCGCTGCAGCGCCAGGCCACCCTGGCTGGCGCGGGCCTGACGGCCGGGCGCATCGTCCAGCGGCCAGGCGTGCGCCAGGCCGGTGGTCCGCGCGGGCTGGGCCAGCGGCATGACGGCGGCGATCTCGCCGGTCTTCAGCGCACGCCGCCACAAGCGCCAGTGGCGAGCGTGCAGGCCGGGTTCGCCCCGGGCAGCGCGGCCGCCGGCATCAAAAGCGGCGCCGATGCCAAAGGGCAGCGTGGGCTGCAGCGACGGGGTGGCCACGCCGCTGCGCTGTGCCACCGGTTCGGCATTCAGGTGCAGGCGCAGCTCCCCACGGTCCAGCACCAGGGCCACATGGGTCCAGGTGCGCAAAGGAATGGACGAGGGGCTGCGCACTTCGGTGAAGGGGCCGGCCACTGCGCGCGGGTAACGGCCGCTGGCGTCCAGCGTCAGGCCCCAGGCCAGGATGGCGCCGCCAGCCCCACCGTTGATGGGCTCGGCCTTGCCGGCCAGCCAGGTATTGGGCAGGGCTTCGGTCAGGTAGATCCAGCCCTCCAGGGTCATGGCGGCACTGGCCTCGGGCTCGGCGCCTGCGGCCGGGCGCAGCGGCATGCCGCTGATGTCGGCCACCCAGTGCTGGGACGGCGGAGCGGGTGGGCATGTCCAGGGCTGGTAGGCGCAAGCCAGTTCGACCAGCGGGGCATAACGCAGGATCTGCCCATCGCTGACCGGGCCCAGCAGGAAGATGGCCGGGTCGGAATCGGCCACGCCCAGGTGGTTCAGACTGCCAGGGTAGTAGCGGTAGCGGTAGCCGAAGGCGCTTAGCGAGGTGGCCTCGCCGGGGAAGAACTGCGGGTAGCTGGCCTCGGCCCAGTCGAACAGCGTGTCGATCTGGCTGGCGCTGGGTGCGCTGCCGGCGCTGCTGGTGGCGTTCGCATGCCGCCGCGGTTCGGAGGCGGCCGGCCCATGTTGCAGCGACGCAGCGCGGGGCGCGTCGGCGCCGCCACCGCCGCAGCCCGCCACCAACATCACGACCAGGGCCGATAGCAGCACGGCGGTGCCGAGGCGGCGGGCCGAGCCTGGCTGATCCAAGATTGGCACTGTGGACTCCTCGTTTCGACGTGGGGCTTCGGACCGAGGCCCTGGCACGCCGCAAGCTAATGCACGGCGCCAGACTTCGACGCCATGGAATACCCTGGAAGGCGCCGACCGGGCCTGCCCAGAGCAGCAATTGCCGGAAGGTCCGGCCGTCGTTCGCCCGCCACGGAACGTATCTGGGTTCAGCGCCCGACCCGCCCCAGCCGCGCGGCCAAGGTCGCCTCCGACAGCTCCCCCACCCGCGTGCTCACCAGCCGGCCCTGGGCGTCGAAGAACAGCGTCGTCGGGTAGCCCTGCTGCTTGAGCGCGGCGCTGGCCTGGCGGAGCTCGTCGACGAGCACGTTGGCCAGGTCGAACTGCCGGCGCTGCAGCCATGCCGCGACCCGGGCCGGGTCTTCGCCCTGGTTGAGGAAGACGAAGTGCACGTCCGGGCGCGCGCGCTGCGCTTTCTCGAGCACGGGCATCTCGCGGATGCAGGGTGGGCACCAGGTCGCCCAGAGGTTCACCACCGTTGGCTGGCCGACGAAGGACCGAAGCCGAACCGGCTGGCCGTCCAAGGTGCGCAGCGTCAGGTCGGGCAGGGTGGTGTTCGTGTCCGGCCGCAGCGCCAGTGCACCCATGCCGAGCAGGAAGACGACAGTGCCGGTGCCCATCGCCCATCGGATCGGCCGGGCCTGCCCGGGTTGGCGCTGCCCGTGCGCGGTTCCGAAGATCAGGAAGGCCACCAGCCCGGCCGGTGCGTGCCAGCCGCCGTCGCGGATGTCCAGGATGCTCAGCGGGTCGGCGAAGTACAGCGTGCGGTACTCGAGCACGAAGACCAGACGCGCCACCGCCGCGCCCACCAGCAGGGCGGTCAGCAGCGCAGTCTCGGCCTCCTTGCCCTGGCTGCGGTCGAGCCACCGGCCGATCAGCAGCGTGACCGCGGCCGACGCCAGCACGATCAGCAGGGTCATGGGCAGCAGCAGCGGGCCGAGCTGGAGGGCGTCGCGCATGCAGGGGTCAGCGTTGCGGCGGGCGGTTCATTGTCCGCCGCGCGTCGTCAGAGGAATCGCTCGAGCAGGCGCCGTGAGCGCCGGTCCAGCTGGCGCGGGTCGGCCATGCGGTAGCTGATGCCGTGGCTGTCGGTGATCAGCAGCCCGCCATCGGCCAGGCGCCGGATGTCCTCTTCGCCCTTGAGCACGAACCGGGTCGGTCCACGCTCGGTGTCGACGTCCCAGGTGCTGGGCGTCGAGAAGGTCGACACGCCTCGCAACTGCGTGATCTCGGGGTTGAACTCGCGCGTCGCGAGTTCGGCGTCGATCAGCTCCCGGGCGCTGCCGGACACCTCGTCCAGGCGATCGATCCACACGCACTCGCGGCCGTCGGCGCCGACCAGCGACAGGCCCTCGGACGGCGCGGCGAGCGGGAAGGCGCGCACCGGCACCACGCCCTCGTGCACGCTGCCGTCGATCAACGTCAGGATGAGGCGGCCATGCGCATCGCGGGCCAGATCGAAAGGTGCCGTCATGCCTGACCTGCCGGATGTGCTGCGGGCGGGGTGGCGGGCAGCAGGCGGGCGGCGAAGTCGGCCTCCTCCTGGTCGACCTGGCGTGCCTGCGCCTCGTACAGGCGCCAGTAGGCGCCCTGGCGCGCGATCAGTTCGTCGTGCGGGCCGACCTCGACGATGCGCCCGCGGTCCATCACGACCAGCCGGTCGGCACGGCGCAAGGTCGACAGCCGGTGCGCGATCGCGATCGTGGTGCGGCCCTGGACGAGGTTGTCGAGCGCCTTCTGGATCTCCTGCTCGGTCTCGGTGTCGACCGACGAGGTGGCCTCGTCGAGGATCAGCAGGCGCGGGTCGATCAGCAAGGCGCGTGCGATGCTGATGCGCTGGCGCTCGCCGCCCGACAGGCCCTGGCCCCTTTCGCCGACCAGCGAGTCGTAGCCATGCGGCAGGCGCAGGATGAACTCGTGGGCGTGCGCGGCGCGCGCGGCGGCCACGATGTCGGTGCGCGTCGCGCCCGGCCGGCCGTAGGCGATGTTGTCGGCGATGGTGCCGAAGAACAGGAACGGCTCCTGCAGCACGAGCCCGATGTGGCGCCGGTAGTCCGCCACCCCGAAGCGGCGCAGGTCGATGCCGTCGACCTTGATCGCGCCGTCGCTGACGTCGTAGAAGCGGCAGATCAGGTTCACGAGTGTGCTCTTGCCCGACCCGCTGTGGCCGACCAGCCCGATCATCTCGCCGGGCTGGATCTCGAGATCGAGGCCGCGGATGACGGCCCGGCTGCCGTAGCGGAACCCCACCCCCTGCAGCGTGATGCGCCCGCGCAGCTGTTCGATCGGCACCGGCTGAGCCGGCTCCGGCACGTTGCTGACATGGTCGAGGATGTCGAAGATGCGCTTGGCGCCGGCCGCCGCCTTCTGGGTCACCGAGACGATGCGGCTCATCGAATCGAGCCGGCCATAGAAGCGGCCGATGTAGGCGATGAAGGCGGTCAGCACGCCGACCGTGATCTGGTCGCGGCTGACCAGCCAGATGCCGAACGCCCAGACCACCAGCAGGCCGATCTCGGTCAGCAGCGACACGGTCGGCGAGAACAGGCTCCAGGTCTTGTTGAGCCGGTCGTTGACGTCCAGGTTGTGCCGGTTCGCCTCACGGAAACGATTGGCCTCGCGCTGCTCCTGGGCGAAGGCCTTGACGACGCGGATGCCGGGGATCGTGTCGGCGAGCACGTTCGAGACCTCGCCCCAGACGCGGTCGATCTTCTCGAAGCCGGTGCGCAGGCGGTCGCGCACCAGGTGGATCATCCAGGCGATGAAGGGCAGGGGCAGCAGCGTGACCAGGGCCAGCCAGGGGTTGATGCTGAACAGGATGACCGCGGTCAGGCCGATCATCAGCACATCGGTCGCGAAGTCGAGCGCGTGCAGCGACAGGTAGACGCTGATGCGGTCGGTCTCGCTGCCGATGCGCGACATCAGGTCGCCCGAGCGCTTGCCGCCGAAGTAGTCCAGGCTGAGCTCGAGCAGATGCTCGAAGGTCGCGGTGCGCAGGTCGGCGCTGATGCGCTCGCTCACCAGGGCCAGCAGCCAGGTGCGGGCCCAGCCCAGGCCCCAGGCCACGAGGGCGGCGCCGAGCAGTCCGCACAGCAGCCACACGACCTGCATCGGGTCGATGACGCGCCCGTTCTGGTACGGGATCAGCACATCGTCCATCAATGGGATGGCCAGGTAGGGCGGCACCAGGGCCGCGCCGGTGGACCCGAGCGCGAGCAAGAAGCCGTACAACAACTGGCGCTGGTAGGGCCGCGCGAATCGCCACAGGCGCAGCAGGACCCAGGTCGACGGCGGGGCCGACGACTCGGCCGCGAAGTCCGCGCCTTCGTCCTCGACTTCTTCGTCCGCCTCGCCGCCTTCGGCCAGCCGGCGCCGCTCGCGCTCGAAGCGCGCGACCAGGGCCAGCGCCTGCACATTGGCCGCCAGCGTGAATCGCCACAGCGCCAGACGGCGCTCGCCATCGTGCAGCGAGAGTTCGCCGATGCCCCCATGGTCGCTGTGCTGAAGGCTGAGCCGATGGTCGGCCAGCGGCCATTCCTGCCAGGCGGTCGACCCCGGCGCCTGGGCCAGCAGGCGGTGCCGGGTGAGCACGATCTGCCCGCTCGCAAAACAAAGTGCGTCGTCCAGGTCAACCGAAAGCAGGGCCAGCGCGTCTTCATCAGCTTGAAGGGGCGCGCGGCACGCGCTGTCCAAGTCAGGAGAGAGCAGTTTGGACGGCGTCAGAGGCGGGTTCATTGGCAATTGCGGGGATCGGCCGTCATTTTCGTCGATCGTCGGCGGCGCGGGTCTTCCTGGGTGCTCGTTCACAATGCAGCCGCCATTCCTCGTTTGGGCCGGCCTGCGGGCACCCTCGCCATGAGTCGTTTCGAAGACATCCGCCTGCTGCGCGTGACCTATCTGCGCGGCCCCAATCTGTGGACCTACCGGTCGGCGCTGGAAACCTGGCTCGACCTGGGTGCGCTCGAGGACCATCCGTCGCACCAGGTGCCCGGCTTGATCGAGCGCCTGGCGGCCTGGCTGCCGTCCTTGCCGGACCATCACTGCGGTGTCGGCGAGCACGGAGGCTTCGGCCAGCGGCTGACCGAAGGCACCTGGATGGGCCATGTGCTCGAACATGTCGTCATCGAACTGCTCAACCAGGCGGGCATGCCGACCGGCTTCGGCCAGACCCGAGGCACTTCGCAGCGCGGCATCTACCGGATGGTGTTTCGGGCGCGTGACGAATCGGTCGCGCGGCGCGCGCTCGAATCCGGCCATGCCCTGCTGATGGCGGCCATCAACGACACGCCGTTCGATGTTGCGGCCGCTGTCCAGGCCGTGCGCACCAGCATCGACCGCGCCTATCTGGGCCCGAGCACGGCCCACATCGTCGCGAGCGCGACCGAACGCGGCATCCCCCATCTGCGCCTGAACGATGGCAACCTGGTGCAGCTCGGCCACGGCAACCAACAGCGCCGGATCTGGACCGCGCAGACCGAGCGCACCGGGGCCATTGCCGAGGGCATCGCGCGTGACAAGGATCTCACCAAGCAGCTGCTGGCAGCGGTCGGCGTGCCGGTGCCCGAAGGGCAGACGGCCGCCAGCCCGCAGCAAGCCTGGGAGGCGGCGCAGGACATCGGCCTGCCGGTCGTCGTCAAGCCCAGCGACGGCAACCACGGGCGCGGCGTGACGCTCGAGCTGCGCGAGCGCGAGCATGTCGAGGCGGCCTGGGAAGTGGCCAACCGCCATGGCAGCGAGGTGCTCGTCGAGCGCTACGTGCCGGGCCTGGAGCACCGGCTGCTGGTGGTCGCCGGGCGCGTCGTGGCCGCCGCACGCGGCGAGACGGCGTGGGTGGTCGGAAACGGCAAACACTCGTTGCAGACCCTGGTGGATGCGCAGATCAACAGCGACCCGCGCCGCGGCACGACCGAGAACCACCCGCTGGCGCAACTCGCGCTCGACGACGCCGGCATCGCCTCCGATCTGGCCCGCCAGGGGCTCGGGCCGGAGTCGGTCCCGGCGGCTGGCCGGCGCGTGCTGATCCAGCGCAACGGCAATGTGGCGATCGACTGCACCGACGAGGTCCACCCCGAAGTCGCGCACCTGGTCGCGCTGGCGGCGCGCACGATCGGGCTCGACATCGCCGGCGTCGACGTGGTCGCCGAGGACATCGGTCGGCCGCTGCACGAGCAGGGTGGGGCGGTTGTCGAAGTGAATGCCGGCCCCGGCCTGCTCATGCACCTCAAGCCTGCCGCCGGCACCCCGCGCCCGGTCGGTCGGGCCATCGTCGAACACCTGTTTCCGGGCGGCGCCAACGGGCGGGTGCCGATCGTCGGCATCGCCGGCACGGTCGGCACGACCGACATCGCCCGCCGCGTGGCCTGGCTGCTGCGCCTGGCCGGGCGCAAGCCGGGTCTGGCCTGCCGCGCCGGGCTGTTCCTGGCCGGGCGACGCGTCGAACGCAGCGATGCCACCGATTGGTCGGTGGCGCAGCGCCTGCTCGTCAACCGCGAGGTCGACGCGCTCGTGTTCGAGAACGGTCCGGCCGCCATCCTGGACCAGGGCCTGGTCTACGACAAATGCAAGGTCGGCGTCGTGACCGACCTCGAGGGCGCCGACACCCTGGCGCGCCATGACATCCAGAAGCTCCGACCAGTTGCCCAAGGTGCTGCGCACCCAGATCGACGTCGTGCTGGCCGACGGGGTCGGCGTGCTCAACGCCGACGATGCGCGCATCGCCGCGCTCGGCGAGCTGTGCGATGGCGAAGTGATGCTCTACGCCATGCACGCCGAGCCGCTGGCCGAGCACTGTGCGCGCGGCGGGCGCGCCGTGCTGTGGCGCGATGGCCAGCCGGTGCTGCTCAGCGGCGCCGACGAAGAAGCGCTGGCCTTGCATGGCAGCGCCGCCGACCTCGAGCTGCCTGCCTTGCTGGCCGTCATCGCCGCGGCCTGGGCAAGCGGCTTGACACCTGCCCTGATCGCGGCCGGGCTGGCCACCTTCGAGTCGGTGTCGGAACCCGATCTGGCCGTGGCGAGGACCTGATGGAAGTTTCCCGTATCCGCGCACTGCGGGGTCCGAACCTGTGGAGCCGGCACACCGCGATCGAGGCGATCGTGCGCTGCGAGGGCGATCAGAACGCAGTCGAGCGCAGCTCGCCGCTCGAGTTGCGCCTGCGCGAGCTCTTTCCAGCGCTCGGCGCCCTGCGCAGCGTGGCCGACGACAGCCAGCTGCCGCTGGCGCGCCTGCTCGAGCGTGTCACGCTGACCCTGCAGGCCGAGGCCGGCTGCCCGGTCAGCTTCAGCCGCTGCACGCAGACGCCCGAGACCGGCGTCTACCAGGTGGTCGTCGAGTACACGGAAGAAAAGGTCGGGCGGCGCGCCTTCGATCAGGCGCTGCAACTGCTGCAGGCGGTGGCGGACGGCGGCCAGTTCGACGTTGCCGCGGCGGTCGCCGAGCTGCGGGGCATCGACGAGGACGTGCGCCTGGGTCCGAGCACCGGGGCCATCGCCCGCGCCGCGCTGGCGCGCGGCATCCCGCTGCGCCGGCTCACCGAGGGCAGTCTGGTGCAACTCGGCTGGGGCTGCAAACAAAGGCGCTTCTGGGCCGCCGAACTCGACTCGACGAGTGCGGTGTCCGAACAGATCGCACAGGACAAGGACCTGACCAAGCAGTTGCTCGCGGCGGCCGGTGTCCCGGTGCCGATCGGGCACATCGTCGACGATGTCGACGCCGGCTGGGCGGCCGCGCTCGAGATCGGCCTGCCGGTGGTCGTCAAGCCGCGCGACGGCAACCAGGGCAAGGGCGTGACGGTCAACATCGGCGAACGCGCACACTTCGAGGCCGCCTTTCAGGCCGCGGCCGAGATCGGCGACGTGATGGTCGAGCAGTTCCTGCCTGGACACGACTTCCGGCTGCTGGTCGTCGGCGAGCGCCTGGTGGCGGCAGCGCGGCGCGACCCGCCGCATGTCATCGGCGACGGTCTGCACAGCGTGCGCGAGCTGGTCGAGCAGGTCAACAGCGACCCGAACCGAGGCGACGGCCACGCCACGTCGCTGACCCGCATCCGCCTGGACGACATCGCCGTGACGCGCCTGTCGCTCCAGGGCCTGGGCGTCGACGACGTGCCCGAGACCGGCATGCGTGTCGTGCTGCGCAACAACGCCAACCTCAGCACCGGTGGCACCGCGTCCGACGTCACCGACGATGTGCACCCCGAAGTGGCGGCGCGCGCGGTGGCGGCTGCGCGCATGATCGGCCTCGAGATCTGCGGCGTCGACGTGGTCGGCGAGACGGTCAACCGGCCGCTCGAGGCACAACGCGCCGGTGTCGTCGAAGTCAACGCCGCGCCCGGCCTGCGCATGCACCTGTCGCCGAGCTTCGGCAAGCCGCGCCAGGTCGGCGAGGCCATGATCGAGCGCCTGTTCGGTGCCGGCGACGACGGGCGCATCCCGGTCATCGCGGTCACCGGCACCAATGGCAAGACGACGGTGACGCGCCTCGTCGCGCACCTCTTTGCGGCCGCCGGCCTGCGCGTCGGCATGACCAATACCGATGGTGTCTACGTCGACGGGCGCCAGACCGACAGCGGTGACTGCAGCGGACCCAAGAGCGCGCGCAACGTGCTGGCCCATCCGGATGTCGATGCCGCCGTGCTCGAGACGGCGCGCGGCGGCATCCTGCGCGAGGGCCTGGGCTTCGATCGTTGCCAGGTGGCGGTGGTCACCAATGTCGGCGAGGGCGACCACCTCGGGCTGAACTACATCACCACGGTCGAGGACCTGGCCGTCATCAAGCGCGTGATCGTGCAGAACGTGGCGCCGACCGGGTTCGCCGTGCTCAACGCCGCCGATCCGATCGTGCTCGCGATGGCTGCCACCTGCCCGGGTGCCGTCATCCTGTTCGCGGTCGACGGCCGGCTGCCGGCCCTGGCCGCCCATCGCGCCCAGGGCCGGCGCACCGTGTTCGTCGATGGGAGCGACATCGTGGCCACCGAGGGCACGGCGCTGGCGCGCCTGCCGCTGCGCGCCGTGCCGCTGACACGCGCCGGCACGATCGGCTTTCAGGTCGAGAACACGCTGGCGGCCGTCGCCGCCGCCTGGGGCGCCGGGCTGCCCTTCGAGGCCGTGCGCAGTGGACTGGCCAGCTTCGTCAACGACGCCGACAACGCGCCCGGGCGCTTCAACGTGATGGACTACCGCGGTGCGACCGTGATCGCCGACTACGGGCACAACCCGGACGCCATGCGCGCGCTGGTGGGGGCCGTGGCTGCGATGCCGGCCGAGCGACGCAGTGTCGTCATCAGTGCCGCGGGGGACCGTCGCGACGAGGACATCGTGGCCCAGACGGCGATCCTGGGCGGCGCCTTCGACGAAGTGCTGCTCTACCAGGACGCGGCGCAGCGAGGGCGCGCCGACGGTGAAGTGATGGGCCTGTTGCGCCAGGGCCTGCAAGGCGCCACCCGCACGACCCATGTCGAGGAGATCCGCGGCGAATTCGACGCCATCGACCGCGCCCTGGCCAGGCTCAGGCCCGGGGACCTGTGCCTGGTCCTGGTGGACCAGGTCGACGAGGCGCTGGCCCACCTGGCGCGCCGGGTGGCCGAGCCGGATTGATCCGTGAGCGCGCCGGCCCGGCCGGCGCGGCATCGTCCTACACGCACGTGCGGTCGGCACCGATGGCCGCCACCTGCCCGCATGCCCACACTCAGGTCACAGGTTCGAGGCCTCAGCGCTGCGGACCCGTCATCCGGACATGCGCCCGCCAGGTGCGGCGCGATTTCATGCCTCGGGTGCGGTGCAAGACCACCCGTATCCACGGCCCGTATTTTCAATCTGACTGGAGTTCCACCATGATCGTCCGCAACACACTCGCTGCCATCGTCGCCGCCGTCGCCCTGCTGTCCGCCACCGGCTGCGCCGTCACGCGCGGCCAGGAAACGGTCGGCGCCTACGTCGACGACGCCACCATCACGACCCAGATCAAGAGCCGGATGCTGGCCGACAAGGACGTCGCAGGAACGAGCATCAGCGTCGAGACGCTGAACGGCACCGTGGTCCTGTCCGGCTTCGCCAAGAACAGCATGGAGCGTGCCGTCGCCGAGAAGATCGCCCGCGACGTCAACGGCGTGAAGGCGGTCAGGAACGACATCGCGATGCGCCCGTAAGTTCGTGCGGCGGATCGAGCCGCCAGGTCCGTTCATCGAAATTCAAGAGGAGAGACCCATGAACTGGGATCAAATTCAAGGCAACTGGAAACAAGTCACCGGCCAGGCCAAGGAGCAATGGGGCAAGCTGACCGAAGACGACATCGATGTCGTCGCCGGCCGCCGCGACCAGTTGGCCGGCAAGATCCAGGAGCGCTACGGCGTGGCCAAGGAAGACGCCGAGAAGCAGATCGCCGAGTGGCAGGTCAAGGCCACCGATTCGTGGTTCGCCAAGAAGTAGAAGCGCATCGGGCGACCGGCCGCCCGCTGGGCCGGCTCAGATGACCAACGACGAATGGTTCCTGCTCATCGGCGGCTTGCTGCTGGCGATGGGCTTGACCTCGTCCGTGCTCAAACGCTCGCCGGTGACCTCGGCGATCATCTACTTGGCGGTCGGCCTGTTGTTCGGGCCCACCGTGCTCAACCTGTTCCACTTCAACCCGCTCAAGGAGTCGGCGTTGTTGGAGGTGTTGACCGAAGTCGCAGTCCTGATCTCGCTGTTCTCGGCCGGCGTCAAGATGCCGGTGCCTTTCAGTTTCGCGCGCTGGCGTGCACCGATCCTGCTGGCCACCGTGTCGATGGCGCTCACCGTCGGGCTGGTGGCTGCGTTCTCGCATTGGGTGCTGGGCCTGCCGCTGGGCGCCGCCGTGTTGCTGGGCGCGATCGTGGCGCCGACCGACCCGGTGCTGGCCACCGACGTGCAAAGCCGCCACCCCGGCGACCGCGACCAGTTGCGCTTCAAGTTGACCTGTGAAGCGGGCCTGAACGATGGCAGTGCCTTCCCGTTCGTGGTCCTGGGGCTGGGCCTGCTGGGCCTGCATGACCTGGGCGATTCGGGCCTGCGCTGGGTGCTGATGGACGTGGTGTGGGCCACGCTGGCCGGCATTGCGATCGGCGTCGTTGCCGGCGCCGGACTCGCGCGCCTGGTCGGCTTCCTGCGCCGCGCACCGCACCAGCATGACCTGATGGACGATTTCCTCGGCCTGGGCCTGATCGGCGTGGTGTACGGGCTGTCGGTTGCCGTCGGCGCCTGGGGATTCCTGGCCGTGTTCTTTGCCGCCGTCGCCCTGCGCCAGACCGAGATGAAGCAGGCCAACGCGGCGCAGCAGACCAGACAGGCGCCGCTGGCCCTGGCGACCCTTGCCGCGGGCAGTGACCCAAACGCCGATGAGGCAGCGCCGGCCATGGTCAGTGCAGGCTCTCTCGTCTTCAAGGAACACCTGGAGCGGCTTTCCGAAGTGGTCCTGGTGCTGCTGGTCGGAGGCTCGCTGTTCCTGAGCTCGTGGAACTGGGGCGCTGTGGCACTGGCGCTGTTCCTGTTCGCCGTTGCGCGCCCGCTCAGCGTCGTCGTCGGGCTGTGGGGCCAGCGCACGCCTTGGCAGATACAGGGCATGACCGGGTGGTTCGGCGTGCGCGGCATCGGCTCTCTGTACTACCTGATGTACGCGATCCAACACGGCGTTCCCGAGCCACTGGCCTTGAAACTGGTGCAGATCACGCTGATCGTGGTGACGCTCTCGATTCTCCTGCATGGCTTCAGTGTCAAGCCCTTGCTGGGCCTGCTCAGGCGGGGCTAGAGGCGTACCGGGGTCGGGCGCATGGTGCGCGGCGCCGATCGACGATGTCGCCACCGAGGAAGGCCGGACCAGCAAGCGGATCTTCGCCAGGCCGCGCCACGAACTTCGCTGAACGCAGAGCACTACTCGGGGACGCCTAATGGACGCCGGGTAAAGTGCAACGGGCGTCATGGACATCGGTTGCGCGACGTGCCGGCCCGCCATGCGCCGACTGCGACCCCGCAACCCAGCACGGAGACTGTGATGAAGACTCGGATCGGCATGGTCGGCATCGGCCTGATGGGCCAGGGCATCGCCAGCAACCTGCTCAGGCATGGTCATGATCTGGCAGTGCTGGAGCACGCCGGCAACCAGCCGCTCGACCCACTCAAGGCAGCAGGCGCCGTGTCGTACACGAGCGCGGCCGAAGTCGCGGCGCGCTCGGACGTCGTCATCCTGGTGCTGACCGGCTCACCCCAGGTGGAGGCCGTGCTGACCGGTGACGGCGGCGTGCTGGCAGGCCTGAAGCCCGGCAGCGTCGTGATCGACTGTTCCACCGCCATTCCATCGTCCACCTTGCGCATGGCCCAGGCCGTGCAGGCTGCGGGTGGTGACTTCCTGGACGCGCCGATGACGCGCACGCCGAAAGAGGCCGCCGAGGGCCGGCTGAACCTGCTGGTGGGTGGTGATGTGGCGCTGTTCGAGAAGGTCCGGCCGCTGCTGGCCTGCTTCGCCGAGAACATCACCCATGTCGGTGCGGTAGGTGCCGGCCACAGCATGAAACTCCTGCACAACTACGTGTCGCTCGGCTCGGTCGCGTTGCTGGCCGAAGCCGCCGCCTGCGCGCAGCGCAACGGGGTGGCGCCCGAGGTTTTCGTCGACGTGCTGGCCAAGGGCGGCGGCGGGGGCGTTGCACTCGAACGGCTCAAGCCCTATCTGTTGGCGGGCGACAGCTCAGGCCTGCGCTTCTCGATCGCCAACGCGTGCAAGGACCTGGGCTACTACGAGGCGATGGCAGTCGACGCGGGCGCACAACGGGCGATCGCGACAGCGGTGCTGGCCACCCTCGAGGGCGCCCTGGTCCAGGCTGCGCCTGGCACCTTGTTGCCCGAGTTGAGCCGCCTGCTCGGACCCGCCAGACCCTGAGCGACCGCTGGCGTTTTCGATCGGTGCAGGGCGCAAGTCGCGCTTGTCACCGAACCCAAGGCCACGGGCCTTGCGTTGCGCAGGCTCAATCGCTGCCAGCACAGCAACGTCCAAGCTGAGACCTCGCGGCGGGCGGATTGCCCGTCGGCGTGCTTGTTCGGCTTTCGACGAGGAGGGGAGGGCTCCGACATGTCCGGATCTTTGCGACGACTGTGCGCGTGTCGGCTTGCTCTTGCTGGCCGCGCTGTGGATCTGGCCCGCGTTGGCCCAGGATTCATCGCGTGATCCCGCGCGGGTGGAACTTCCGGCGACGGGGTCCGGCCCACTGCTGGTGCTCTTCACCGGTGCGGACGGGGTCGCCACCCATCTCGAACAGGCCAGGGCCTTTGCGGGCGAGGGTTGGGTCGTCGCCATCGTCGACGGCAGCCAGGCGCTGCAGGATCCCGCAAGCGACATCCGGGGCATGCTCAAGCAGGCGCTCGGGCGCCCCGAAGTGCGCTCGCCGAAGGCTGCGCTGGTCGGGTACTCGCGCGGGGGATGGCTCGTGCTGGCCTATGGCAGCCGGATGCCGGAGCTCGTCGCTGCCGCGGTCGCGTTCTACCCGAGCACGTCAGCGGTCTTCGACCCGAATGCTTTCCTGACCAGCCCCGCGGTTCCGGTTCCGACCCTGGTCCTGGCCGGCGTGCGCGACAACTACATGGACTGCTGTCTGATCGAGCGTGCGCGTGCGCTGGCGACTGCGGCTGCGCTGCCGGAGGTCGGGGCTCCGCTCGAACTGGTCGAATACCCCGAAGCGGACCATGGGTTCATGCTGCCGGCCTATGCGCAGGTGTATCGGCCCGACGATGCCGCGGACGCCTTCAGGCGTGCCCAGGAGCATTTGCGCAAGCACCTTGCCAGATGAGAGGGTGCGGTAGCGAAGTGGCTCAGGGGCGGACGGCAATCTCGTTCTTGACTTGCTTCACGCCATTGACATCGCGCGCGATCTTCTCGGCGGTGGACCGTTCCAGGCTGCTCTTGGCGAAGCCGGACAGGATCACCGTGCCGTTCAGCGTCTCGACACTGATGCTCGTGCCGGAGACGTTCCCGTCGTTCAGCATCCGGCTCTTGATCTGGGTCGTGATGGTCGAGTCGTCGATGTAGGCGCCAACGGTCTGCTGGTCGCGCGTCACGGCGCAGCCGGTGGCGGACAGCAGGGCGGCGGCGGCCACGAGGGCGGCCAGGGTGTTGCGGATGATCATGGTGTAGCTCCTGTCGGTTGAAGGGGTGTTCTTGATAGTGGGTGGTGCTCGTGCCACCACCCAGGGGCGCTTGCTCAGCGCCGCTGCCGTACGGGCTGGTCGTTCTCGGCGACGTAGACCTCGACCCGGCGGTTGAGTGCCCGGTTGCTCTCGGTGGCATTGTCGGCCACCGGGAAGTCCTCTCCGTAACCGACCGTCGTCACGCGCCGCGCTGACAGGCCCATGGACTCCAGCGCGACATCGACGGCGCCGGCGCGCCGTAGTGACAGGGCCGTGTTCATCGCGGCCGAACCGATGCTGTCGGTGTGGCCTTCGATCAGGACATTGCGTGTCGGATTCTGCTCGAGGAACTCGGCCAGCTTGCGCAGCGACCCCTGGGCGGCGGGCTTGACCTCGGCACGGCCGGTCTCGAACAGCACGTCGCCCAGTGTCACCAGCATGCCGCGATCGGTCTGGGTCGCCTGGAGCGCTGTCAGCTGTTGCTGCAGCTGTTCGGCCCGCGCTGCCGCGTCGGCGGCACTGGCGCGGGCGGCTGCGGCCTTCTCCTCGGCGCCTGCGGCGCGCTGCTCGGCACTGGCGGTCTGCTGGCGCGCGATGCTGCTTTGCGCTTGCGCCGCGCGCGCGTCGGCCTCTGAGCGCTTGGCCTGTGCTGCCAGCATGTCGGCGCGGACCCGTTCGCGGTCGGCGTCGGCGCCCCTGATGGCGACATCGTTGCTCTTGGCTTGGGCGACAGCCATGGCCGTTCTTGCCTGCTGGCCGGCGACGTAGGCCGCGCTGCGGATCATCGACGTCGACTTGCCGTCTTCCTGCAACTGGTTGGCGCGCTCGAGCGAATCGGCGGCCGTCTTGAGTTCCATCGGTGCATGGGTCAGCACGGCGGGATCAAGTTCGGCCTTGCGCAGTGTGCTGCGCGCCTCCACCAGCACTGGCGGCGGCGGCGCGGTAGCGCAGGCACTGAGCAGCAACCCGGTCATCAGGGCGCCTGTGGTCAGGGTTCGGTTCATGGTCTGTTTCTCCGGGAATCGCGGCACCGCGAAAGGGCGCCGACTGGCCTTGCGGCCGTGAATGTTCGGGGCTGGGCGGCTCATTTGCGGGCCATCTCTTCGCGCAGCATGCGGATGCCCTCGCGCACCTCGGTCAGAGCGCGCTCGGAACGTACCGATCGCGCCTTGGCCTGGGCCAGCGTCGCGTCGGCCTCGGCCTCGGCGGCGAGCTGGCGTGCCAGTTCGTAGTCCTGCTGGCCATAGGCGGCGTTGGCGCGTGCCATCTTGTCGCGTGCGGCGGCCATCTCCACCGGCGCCTCGGCCCCGGTGGCGCCGGCGGCTTGTCCGACCGCGGCCTTTGCGACCGCGAGTTCGGCATTCGGTGGCGGCGTGCTGGCGCAAGCGCCCAGGAGGGCCAGCGCGGCGGCGGCGATCGGAATGGCGAGCCAGTTGGGTCGGGTCTGAGAAGTGGCGTGTGTCATGGCGTCTCGATGTTCTAGTGGCCTCGCGGCCGGGGTGTGGTCGTGCGGCAGGTGAAGGCCATCGCACCGTGTGAAGCAGGTTCTATTCATCGGACCAGCCCCAACAGGATGCTGCCCACGGCCAGGACGATGAAGACGAAGAACAGGATCTTGGCGATCCCCACGGCGCCGGCTGCGATGCCACCGAAGCCGAACAGTGCGGCAATCAGCGCAATGACGAAGAAGACGATGGCGTAATGCAGCATGGAATTGCTCCTGGGGTTGGCGGGCGGACGATCCACCCGGCAGCACGGCCCGGTCGATGGCGGCCGCACCTTGGACGAACCCAGTGTCTTGCGACGCGCCGCCAGGGGCGATCGGCGGCCCGGCCGTTGCGATGTCGGCCGAGTCGACGCGCGCCTGTAGGACGATGCGCCGGCAGCCGACTGCTAACCGGCGTTGGTCGCCTGGTCGGGCGGCGCTTGCGGCAGCGACAGCGTCAGCTGCGTGCCCTGGCCGGGTGCCGAGCTCACGGCCAAGGTGCCGCCCGCGGCTTCGACCCGAAAGCGCATGCCCGCCAGGCCGTAGGCTGAACGCGGTGGTACCGTGGTGTCGAAGCCCACGCCGTCGTCACGCACCGTGACCTCGATCCGATCGTTGCGCGTGGCCATCGTCAGCCAGACCCGGCGCGCCCGCGCATGCTTGCTGATGTTGGTGATGGCCTCCTGCACCAGCCGGTAGACCGTCAGCTCGGCGCTCGCGTCGAGTCTTGCCGGCGCCAGCGCACACTGGACGTCGACTGCCCGAACGTTCGCCGAATTCGCGCGCCAGGATCTCCAGCGTCGGCACCAGGCCCAGGTTGGCCAGCGTCGAAGGGCGCAGGTCTTCGATGATGCTGCGCCCAAGCGCGATGCTCGCGTTCAGCGTCTCGACCAGATGCGCCAGGCGCTCGAGCGCCTCGGGCGAAGTCCCGGCCAGCCGCGATCGGATGCGCGCGGCGTCGAGCTTGGCCGAGGTCAGCAGCGCGCCGAGTTCGTCGTGCAAGTTGCGCGCGAGCCGGTGCCGCTCGTCCTCGCGCGCGCTCAGCAGGTGATGCGTCAGCTCGGTGAGCTGCGCCGTGCGCTCGGCGACTTCGATTTCGAGCCGGTCGCGCTCGGCCTTCACGGCTTGGCTGAGGCGCTGCTCCTGCCTCTTGAGCGCGTCGGACTGGCGCAGGTACAGGTACAGCGCCAGCAGGCTGACCGCGCTGAGCAGTGCGATGCCGACGCGCCGCTCCAGCAGCGTGCTGTAGAGGTCTTCGCGGCCGGCATCGGCGGTCAGCGCCTGGGCTTGCAGCAGCTCGGAGCCGAGAGCGCGAATGGCTTCCATCTGGCGCTTGTTGAGTTCGCTCAGCACGATGTCGGTGCTGGCCGCGTTCTTGCCTTCGTCGTACAAGCGGATCGCCGCGGCCAGTTCGGCGAGCTTGGCGTTGGTCAAGGCACGCAACTGGTCGAGCACCGCGCCGGATTCCGTGTTGGCGCCGTAGTAGGGCTCCAGCTGCCGGAGCGACTCGGCAATCTCCTCGAGCGCTGCTTCGTAGGGCTTGAGGTGCTCCTTGCGGGCGGTCAGCAGGTAGCCGCGTTGCCCGGCCTCGGCCGCCAGGATGCCCTGCTGCAGGCCCTGGACATTGCTGCGCGCCGCGCTGATCGAACCCAGGTTGTCGAGCGTGCGGATCGACTGCCGATAGGCCACTTCGCTGATGACGACCATCGTGACAGCCGCCGCGCACGCCAGCGGCAGGACGAAGCGACTGCGTTTGATCAGGGCGACGACATCCATATTCAGTCCTTGCTCACAGACGTGGGATCATGCGCCGTGAAGGGCTGCCACCGATCATGATCCGAATTGCCATCGTCGACGACCACGCCCTGGTGCGTGCAGGGCTGCGCCAGTTCTTTGCCGACCAGGCCGACTTCGAGGTCGTCGCCGAGGCCGGCAACGGCCGCGACGCACTCGACATCGTGCGCCGGGGCGGCATCGACGTCGTGCTGCTGGACATCTCGATGCCAGGCCAGAGTGGCGTCGACGCGCTGGCCGCCATCCGCGCGCGCGCGCCGGACCTGCCGGTGCTGATCCTGAGCGGCTTCGCCGAGCAGCATTACGCGACCACGCTGCTGCGCCAGGGCGCCAGTGGCTACCTGAACAAGGACTGTGACCCGGAAGAGATCGTGAAGGCGGTGCGCACCGTGGCGCGCGGCCGCAAGTACATCAGCGCCGGCGTTGCGGAGCAGCTGGCCGACGGCCTGGGCGGCGACGGCGACAAACCCCTGCACGAGCAGTTGTCCGAACGCGAGTTGCAGGTGTTCCTGCGGCTGGCGCAGGGCGAGACGATCGGCCATCTGGCCGAGAGCCTGTCGCTGAGCGTCAAGACGGTCAGCACCTACCGCACGCGCGTGATGGAGAAGATGGGGCTGGCGTCGAACAGCGACCTGACCTACTACGCGCTGAAGAACGGCCTGATCCAGTAGCAGCGCCACAGCCGCTCAGGCCGGCAGCAGCGTGGCCGCGCCGCCGCCCGCAGCGAGCCGCTCGCAGTAGGCGAGCAGGGCATCGATCTCGGTCGACTTGTCGAAGACCTGGTCAGCCCCCAGCGCCAGGCAGGTGCGACGCATGTCGGGCGCGGTGTAGTTGCTCAGCACCACGAGCCGGAATCGACGCGGCAAGGCCTGCGCCGCGCGCAGCACGCCCAGTCCCGAGCCGGACTTCAGGAAGATGTCGACGATCACCAGGTCGACTGGCTGTGATGGCTCGGCCAGCCAGCGCAGCGCCGTCATCTCGTCCTCGGCCGTGCCGACCACATGCACCGGCGCCAGCTCCTCGAGCGTTGCGATCAGGTCTGTGCGGATGACAGGGCTGTCTTCGACGATGTAGGTGTTCAGCAGCGCGGGCATCGGCGGCAGGAGCGGGTGGACTGGCGGTGACGGCAGCGGTGCACAGGCACCGACCAAGGCACACGAGTGTGCACGCCGATGCAGCCGCGCGCCATCGGTCAATGGACTTGTCAGCTGTAGGATGGCGCCTACGCCGCGGCCGCGCAGCAACGGCGAACTCGGCCGGTCGCGACAAGGCATCAGCGTCCGAGCAGTTCGCCAACTGGTCTCAGCTCGTCGACGCGGTCGCACACGGCCTTCACGATCAGCAGGATCGGCACGCCCAGGACCAGGCCCCACATCCCCCACAGCCAGCCGAACGCAAGCACGCCGACGAACACCGTGACGGCATTCAGGCGGCTGGCGCGGCTCGTCAGCCAGGGCGTGAGCAGGTTGCCCGAGACGACATGCACCGCCATCGACACGCCGGCCACGAGTGCGGCCATGTCGACACTGCCGAACTGGACGAATCCGACCAGTGCCGCGCCGCCCGTCAGGACGATCGCGCCGAGGTAGGGCACGAAATTGAGCGCGAAGGCCAGCACGCCCCAGACCGCTGCATGCTCGACGCCGATGGCGTAGAACGCGCCGCCGGTGGCGACGCCGACGATGATGCTGATCAGCACCTGGACCGCGAGGTAGCGCTGCACCTGCGCCGTGATTTCGTCGAGCGCATGCACCGTGAGCTTGCGCCGCGCCAGCGTCGGCCCGGCCAGACGCACGATCTTGCGCCGAAAGCTGTCGCCGGAGGCGAGCAGGAAGAAGGTGATGAACAGCACCACCGTGGCCTGCCCGACCGCTGCCGCCATGCCGGGCATGCTGGTCAGGACATAGTCCTTGAGGTTGAACTGCGAGCGCTCGATCTGGACCCGCGTCACCCCCTGCGCCGCCGCAGGCGGGCCCGAGCCGCCTTCCTGTGCCGCCTGCTCGAGCCGCGTGGCCGCCTGCTGCACCTTGTCCAGCGCGCCGCTGCGCTGGGCGCGCGCGGCCTGCCGGATCTTCTGTGCCGCTTCAGGCAACGATTCGACGAAGCGGGTCGCATCGTCGCTCAAGGACCAGGTGATCCAGCCCGCGCCAGTCAGCAGCGTGGCCAGCACCAGGGCCGCGGCGGCGGCGCGTGGCAGGCGCAGGCGCTGCAGCCAGGTCACGGCCGGACCGAGCGCATAGCTGGAAATCACGCCGAGCATCAGCGGGACGAACACCGCGCTGGCCCAGTGCAGCATCAGCACGGTGCTGAACGTGGCCAGCAGCGCAAGCGACAGGTTGCGGCTGCCGAGGTGCAGCGGTGCACCAAGGAGTGTCACAGGCGGCTGTGCCTCGACCTGCGCCGGCACCACATCGTCGTCGCGAGGGTCGGCACTGGATGGGTTCGACGTGTCGTTCATGCGCGAGAGTAGCGCCGATCCGGCTGCGCAGCGCGCGCCGAACGTGCCGCGGCCTGCTGTCCTACACCCTCACGCGCGCGGCGCCGATGGCGCCGACGGGCGCGCGCGTCCACAGTCGACCTCGACAGCTCCTGCACCGAAACAGACCCGACGAAGTCGGTGGCCCTGCTCACCTTCACGGCCGCTGCGGCCGGTGATCCTCGCGCCGTCGCCGACATGACTCAACCGACCTTTCCCACTCAACGAGGACCTGACATGCAACACCAACGTACCCTTGCCCTTCTGACCATCACCGCCGGCTTCATGCTCGGTGGATGCGCCGGCATGTCCAGCCGAGAAGTCAGCACCGTCACCGGTGCCGCCGTAGGCGCAGTCGCCGGTGCGGCGGTCGGCGGCCCCGCCGCCACCGTCGGTGGCGCCGTCATCGGCGGCGTCGTCGGCAACGAGGTCGGCAAGAAGAAGTAAGGCTGCCTGGGGCGCCCGGCGCGCCCGGTGCGCTGCACAGGCGCATCGACGCGCGGCCTGCGTTCACCGCGGTGCCCAACCGTGGCACCATGGGCGATGAACCAGCCGGCCGGCCCCGCCTTGACCGAACTCCTGAAGGCCTGGGAGCAGGGTGACCAGGGTGCATTCGGCTCGGTGATGCGGCATGTCAACGGCGAGTTGCAGCGCATGGCCTTGTCGAGGCTGCGCGGAGCCGACACGCCCTCGCTGGCGGCCGGTGACCTGCTCAACGAGGCCGTGCTCAAGCTGATGGGCACCGCACCGCATTGGCGTGACAGGTCGCACTTCGGCCCCGGAGCCGCTGGCGATGACGCAGCGGCCCGGGCCCACGGGCACCGGCGCGCCGGCGGTGGCTCAGAATGGAAAGAAGCGCGGGATCACGAGCGTGTAGCCCAGCCACATCAGCAGCGTCAGCGGCAGGCCGACCCGGACGAAGTCCATGAACCGGTAGCCACCGGCATGCATGACCAGCAGGTTGGTCTGATAGGCCATGGGCGTGGCGAAGCTCAGGTTGACACCGGCGATGATCGCAACCACGAAGGGGACCGGGTCGAGCCCGAGCTGGGTCGCGATGCTGATCGCGATCGGCGTGCCGATGATGCCGGCGGCATTGTTCGAAAGCACGTTGGTCAGCACCGCCATCAAGAGCATCAGGGCCGCCAGCAGCATCGTCGGGCTCAAGCCACCGGCCAGCGCGACGAAGACCTGTGCCACGTACTGCGCCCCGCCGGTGGCGATCAAGGCCGTGCCCAGCGCCAGGCTGGTGACGATGATCATCACGACTGGGATGCTCAGCCCCTGCATGGCCTCGGTCCAGCTCATGCAGCGAGTCGCAAGCATGGCGCCGACGCCGATGAGCGCGGCGACGGCGATCGGCAGCGCACCCGAGGCGGCCGAGGCGATCACTGCGGCCATGATCACCAGCGCCATCGGCATCTTGCTGCGGTCCGGAAGGTCGATCACCGAGTCGAGCACGAGCAATCCGCGCCGAGCCGACTTCAGTTGCTCGATCGCCCTGGACGAACCCTGCGCCAGAAGCACGTCGCCTGCGTTCAACGTGATGTCGGCCAGCGCTTCGCGGCGAACCTCCGGGCGCAGCGTGCCGCGGTGGATGGCCAGCACGACCAACGCAAACTCGTCGGCAAATCGCTCGCGACGGATCGACGAATCCTTCAGCTTGGACTCCTCGGTGACCACGATCTCGACCAGCCGCTGCTTGTTGTCGTCGTCACTGGCCACTGCCGGCGCATCGTCCGCTTCGGCCTTTGCACCCGGCTTCAACCTGGGGCCATCGGCCGGTTCCGCGTCGCGCTCGTGCAGCGAGACGCCCAACTCGGTTTCCAATGCCTTCAGGCGCGCCGGCGTGTCGAGCACGTGCAAGCGGTCGAGCGGCTTGATCTGCAACGAGGGCAGCCGCACCAGTTGGACGTTGCCACGGTGAACATCGAGCAGGCGCAGTTCGCCGTCCGTCAGCTCTCGGATCTGCGCCAGCGTCTTGCCGGCAATCTTGCTGTCCTGCGCAACGTCGAACACGGCGCTGAACAAGCGGACCGACTGGTCGCCGATCGGCGAACTTCGCTGCGGGAGCAGGCGCGGGGCGATCAGCCAGAGATAGAGGATGCCGATGCTGCCCACCAGCACGATGGGCAGGGCGAACTCGAACATGCCCAGCGGCCGCACGCCCAGGTCGCGCGCCACCGACACCACCAGCAGGTTGGTCGAGGTACCGATGGTCGTGACGGTGCCGCCGATCACCGTGGCCAGCCCGAAGGGCATCAGCACGGTGGCAGGACCCTGCTTGGCGCTGAGTGTCACGCCGACCAGCAGCGGCAGAAACATCACCACGATCGGCGTGTTGTTGACGAACGCACTCAGCAGTGCCGCCACGAGCATCGCCGCCAGCAGCGACAGGCCGGGGGCCACCCGCCAAAGGCGTGCCAGCAGGCGCGCCGCCGGCTGCAGCGCACCGGTGGTCTCGAGTCCCTTGCCCAGGATCATCAGCGCGCAAACGGCGATGAGTGCCTCGTGGCCGAATCCGTGGAACAGATCGCGCACCGCCAGGCTGCCATGCGTGCCCTGGTAAGGAAAGAGCTGCAGGCCGAGCACGAGGGCGCTGAAGACGAATAGCGCCGAAGTCTCTATGCGCAGTCGGTCCTGTGCGAACAGCGCCAGCGCCACGACAGTGAGCAGCATTGCGGCAATGGCGTGCAGGTCGGGCGCGGGTGGCATCGAGGGCGATTGTGCCGCTTCGAAGTGCAGCTCAAGTCAACGGCCAGAACAGCGGCAGGAACACGGCGACCACCACGAACACGACCAGCGTCAGCGGCACGCCGAGCTTGAGGTAGTCGACGAAGCGGTAGCCACCGGGCCCCATCACCAGCACGTTCGCCGGATGCGAGATCGGACTCGTGAAGCTGGCCGATGCGGCCATCGCGACGGCCATCATCGCCGCGTGCGGCGAGATCCCGAGCTCGGCGCTCGAAGAGAGCACGATGGGCGCCATCAGCACGACCAAAGCGGCTGTGGGCACGATCATCGTTCCGAGCGCGGTCACGCCGTACAGCCCGGCGACGACGGCCCAGGGCCCATGGCGGCCCAGCATCGACATCATTTCACCGGCGATCCAGGCCGCGGCGCCGGTCTTGTACATCGCGACACCCAAGGGCAGCATGCCGGCGATCAGGAAGATCGATCGCCACTCGATGGCACGGTAGGCCTGATCCATCGTCAGGCAGCGCGTCAAGACCATCAGGGTCGCGGCGACGATCGCTGCGATGTAGATCGGCAACCACCCGGTCAGGACCGCCACGACCATCGCCAGCATCAGCGCACTGGCGAGTGGCGCCTTGCGCGTGTCCGCCGCCTGCGCACTGACCGGCGTCAGCACGATGAAGTCCGAATCCTTGCTCAGCGCCGCGAGCTTGTCGCGCGGGCCGACGAAGAGCAGCGCGTCACCCAGTTGCAGCTTCATCCGGCCGAGCTCGGAGCGGTGCGGTTTGCCGCCGCGCCAGATCGCCATCAGCTCGACCTCATAACGCTCGCGCAGTTTCAGCTCGGAGGCGGTCTTGCCGGCCAGCGCCGAGTGCGGAAAGAGCGTGGCCTCGACCATCTGCAGCCGGTCCGACTCGAAGATCCCGAGGTCCGGTGCTTCGTCCGGTTGGGGTGCCAGCTCCTGCAGGCCGCGCAGCATGTCGAGGTCTTCTTCGCGGCCCTGGATCAGCAGCAGATCACCCCCCTTGAACTGCTCGCCGGGCTCGGGCATGGTCTTCACCTCGCCGTCCCTGAAGATGCCGAGCAGGCGGAAGTCGAAGGCGTCACCCAGCCGGCTGTCGCTCATGGTGACGCCGGCCAGTTCCGAATCCTTCGGCACGCGCATCACGAAGACGCGGTCCTGCAGCTTGTAGATCTCCTCCAGCTCGGCAGTGGTGACCTTGGTGACGTCGCTGAACTCGTCGGGCTGTTCCAGCCCCGCGAGCATGTCGGTCCGGGACTGGACCAGCAGGCGATCTCCCGCCGCCAGCGGCGTCTCCGACAGGCGCGTGCGCCAGACCCGTCCGGCGCGGCGAATCGCCAGCACGTTGGCCTTGTAGCGCTCGTAGAACTCGCGATGCTGGAGCGGCGCGCCCACCAGCGTGCCATGGGTCGCGATCTGCAGCTCGCGCAGTTCGACCCGGTCCGAAAGCAGGCTTTGCAGCATTGGGGCCTCGCGCTCGATCGTCAGCCCGCTCCACTCCCGCAACGCGTTGAACCGGTCGAGGCGGCCCTGGGCGAGCAGTACGTCGCCCGAGCGCAGGACCATTCCGGGCCCGGGCAGCGTCTCGGTGGTGCCCCGGCGCTTGAGCGCGACGATGAGCAGGCCGGCTGCCGAACCAAGGCCACTCTCGCCGAGCGTCTTCCCGTCCAGCACCGAACCCTCGGCGACGCGCAGCGCGAAGATGCGCGCCTGCAGGCCGTACTCGGCGCGCAGATCACGTTGGGTGTGCGGTCTGTCCTTCGGATCGCGTGTGGGCAGCCAGTGGCGGCCAATCAACGACACGAAGGCCGTGCCGACGAGCAGGATCAGCACGCCCAGCGGCGTGAAGTCGAAGAGCTTGAACCCCTCCAGGCCGGCGTCGGTCAGGGCACCGCTGATCAGCAGGTTGGGCGGCGTGCCGACGAGCGTCGTCAGTCCGCCCAGCAGCGACCCGTAGGCCAGTGGCATGAGCAGGCGCGATGGCGGCACGCCGGTGCGGCGCGCGATGTCCACCGTCACCGGCAGCATCAGCGCCGCCACCCCGATGTTGTTCATGAACCCGGAGAGCACGCCTGCGGTGATCATGACCGTGGCGATCAGCCGCGCCTCGCCGCTGCCGGCCACGCGCATCACGTTGCGCCCGATCACGTCCGACACCCCGGCGCGCGTCAGGCCTGCGCTCAAGATGAACATCGCCCAGACCGTGATCACCGCCGGATTGCTGAAGCCCGAGATCGCCTCCTCCGGTGTCACCAGGCCGGTCAAGGCGAGCGACGACAGCACCATCAGCGACACGACGTCCATGCGCACCCACTCGGTCACGAACAACACGAGCGAGATGGCAAGAATGCCGAGAACCAGGGCGATTTCGAAGGTCATCGGGGGCCCGAGCCATTGATCGCGGATCATGCCGGCGGCGGTGCGGAGATGGCAAGCGCGGCAAGTGAGTCGCGCACTGCAGGAATCGACAGCAGGTTGCCGCAGGGCTATCTTTTCGCGACGGCCCATAGAGAATACCCACCCATGGGTTGCGCCCGGCGCAGCTGTCTTGCCGGAGCAAAGAACGATGGAAACGCAATCCGAAACAGAAGTGCCGGAGAAGGCTCCGAAGACCTGGGAGATGCTCGCCAAGCTCGCCGCCGCCGGCAACGCCAAGGCGCTCGAGGTCTACGTCGACCACATCGGCCCGAGCGAAGCCTTTCGCGCGATCCTTCGCCTCGGGCCCGAGGATCGGGAAAAGGTCCTGACCACGCTATCGCCCGAAGAGGCGGCCGACCTCATCGAGGAGATTCCCGACGAGCACGCGTCCGACCTGATCGAGCAGCTCCCGGCCAAACAAGCGGCGTCGATCCTGAGCGAGATGGATGTCGATGATCAGGTCGACGTCATCGGGGACATGCACGACGAGGACGCCGAGGCGATCCTTGCCGAAATGGCGCCGGAGGACGCTGCCCATGTCCGGCGTCTGATCCGCTACGACCCGGAGGTCGCCGGCGGCCTGATGTCGACCGCCTACCTCGCCTACGGCGAGTCCGTGCTCGTTGGCGACGTCATCAACGACCTGAGCAAGCGTGCCGACGAGCGCGAAGAGACGGAACACGATGCGCATGTGTACGTGGTTTCGCCGTCTGGCAAACTCATCGGCGTGCTGGACCTGCGCGACCTGGTGCTCGCGCGACGGACCACACCGCTGGCCGCCATCCTCAAGTCGTCGCTCTTCGTGCGTGCCGAGGCGCCGCTCGATGAGCTGGAGGCGTTCTTCGACCGCTATGCATTCCAGGCCGTGCCGGTCGTTGACGAGGGCCAGCAGCTGGTCGGGGTGGTGGGGCGGGACGAGGTGGCGGAGGCCATCACGAACCGGTCGCACGAGGAGTTCGCCAAGTCCAAGGGCATCATCGGTGGCGACGAGATCCGCTCGCTGCCGGTGCTGACGCGTGCGCGCCGGCGCCTGTCCTGGCTGAGCCTGAACATCGTGCTCAATATCGCGGCGGCCAGCGTGATCACCCTGTACTTCGACACGCTGAGCGCGGCCATCGCGCTGGCGGTGTTCCTGCCGATCGTCTCCGACATGAGCGGCTGCTCGGGCAACCAGGCCGTCGCGGTCAGCATGCGCGAACTCTCGCTCGGCATCGTCAAGCCGTTCGAGGTGCTGCGGGTCTGGATCCAGGAGATCAAGGTCGGCATGCTGAACGGCCTCGTGCTCGGAATTCTGCTCGGCGTGGTGGCCTGGCTGTGGAAGGACAACGTCTGGCTGGGGCTCGTCGTGGGCGGCGCGCTCGCCATCAACACGATGGTGGCCGTTTCGCTCGGCGGCACCGTGCCGCTCGTGTTGAAGCGTTTCGGGGTCGATCCCGCGGTCGCGTCAGGTCCGATCCTGACCACGGTCACTGACATGTGCGGGTTCTTCCTCGTGCTGAGCCTGGCGACCTTGGTGCTGCCGAAACTCGCTGGCGTCTAGCGACCGATTCCGGATTTGCAGACGAGGACTTGGACTACGGTGGTCCCTACCGTGGTCGTGGGCGTCGATTGCCGTAGTTCGCACACTGGCCCGCGCGAGCCGCCGTGGCCACACTGACTCCATCGACAAGCCCCGCTGGAGACCTCCATGTTGACCACCTTCACCGCCCCGACCGCCACCACCGCCGCGCAGCTTCCCTCGGCGCTGCGCGCCTGGGTCGGCGCCCGCCTCGGTCGGCCCGGGGCGCAGCCGGCGCCATCGCCCGTCACGCACGAACTGCGTCGCAGCGCCACCTTCGCGCTGGCCCACCCACAGGGCCAGCGGGTGGAATGCCTTGCAGGATGCCTCTGGATCACGCTGGACCGCGATGCCCGCGACTTCATCGTCGAAGCGGGCGAGTCCTTTGTCGCCGACCGCGACCAGCGTGCGCTGGTCCATGCGCTCGAAGCGTCACAGGTTCGGGTCGTACCGACCGCGGCATGAGCGCTGACGTCCTGCGGGAGCCCAAGGCCAGCAGCGGTCGCCCCCGGTCGCCGCGCGACCGCTACGGCGCCATGAGACCCAGCTCGACCGCCTTGCCGACCGCCTCGGCGCGGGTCTTGCCGGCTAGCGCCCGCATCGCGCCGGCCACATGCATCTCGATGGTGCGCGGGCTGAGATCGAGCGCACGGGCGATCTGCTTGTCGGTGTGCCCCATGGCCACGCGCTGCAGCACCTCGAGCTGGCGCGGCGTCAGTGCGGAGGCAGGTCGATCCTCGATGCCGAGGAAGGCGCGCATCTGCTGCACGAAGGCCGTCCACGCTGGCTCTTCCTCGGACGGGATATGGTTGTTGCCCTCCAGCGGCACGAACCGCGCACCGGGGATCAATGCGGCCAAGCTACGTCCTTGCTTGAAATGGACCATCTGGTCGCCCTTCACGTGCATCACCAGCGTGGGGCAGCGGACCTGAGCCGCTAGCTCTCTGACATTGACGCTGAACATGGCTCGCAAGTAGCGCACCGCCACCTCCGGCGTGGCTGTGGCCTTCTGCAACTCGTCGAATGCGTGCCAATGTTCGGCCGTGGCGTCGGGCATGAATTTCGAGACAAACACCTGGCGAAACGCCGGCTGCGCGCTGCCCCAGCCGAGTTCGACGATCTTGAGCAACGTCTCGGCCTCTTCGATCACCTTCGGGTCGACGATGCCAGAGCTGAAGTACGAGGTGGCGAAGCCGCCGAGCAGGATCAGCTGGCTGACGCGCTGCGGGTGCCGCGCGGCATAGGCCACCGCGATCGCCGCGCCCTGCGAAATGCCCAGCAGCGGGAATGTCTCGAGCCCGAGCGCGTCGACCACGGCCTCGAGATCGCGCACCCAGGCGTCGAGCGAGATGTCGTCGACCCGGCGTTGCGACAAGCCGCAGCCGCGCGCGTCGTAGCTGACAAAGCGGAAGCGGGGCGCGAATTCGTTGATCAGCGCGCGGTCGAAGGGGTTGTTCTGGTCGAATTCGACATGGGTCAGCCAGGTCGCTGCCTTGACCAGTGGCGGCCCGGCACCGTAGAGCGCCATCGCCAGGTCGACGCCATCGGTGCTCTTGCAGAACCTGATCTCCTGCTGTGGTGCCATGACGAGTCTCTCCAGCGTGGGCGCAGTGCAGGAGTGTGCGCCGCTTCGGGCCATCTCGAACCACGAACCCGTGGCCAAGATGGATGCAGTTCGTGCATCAGCCTATAGGAAGATCAAACGCGCTCTTGTCTGCGTACGGGGCACAGCATGGACCCAACCTGACGCTCTCGCCGCCGCATTGATGTGGTCCTTGGGTTCGGCTGCGACGGGCAGAGGGTCGACTGCATCTCCGCAACTGGTCCTTCACAGACCTCGGCAGCGTGGCGCCGGCCTCGTCTTGCACGAAGATCGTTCCGGCCTGCCCCCACGCCGGAGCCTGGACACAGCGCCGCTGTCGGAACCGTCGCTTGCAGAGCGGCTTCGATCTACGCGAACGCAGATGAACGTCATGTTCAGGTGTCGTTCATACGCTGCTGGGCAGACTGCAAGCACGGTCCAGGTGGATCGGGATTCGAGCGAAGGGGAAACATCATGACCACGACACGATTGCTGACGTCCATTGCCCTTGCCGCGACCATCGCAGGCGGGGCTGCCGTGGCACAAGCTGGCCAAGCCCAGGTGCGTGCCGCACAGGACACCTGGCGCGCCGACGCGCAACGCCAGCGCGCCGATCGCGGTGACGACACGCGCTGCGATCGCGACGAATACCGTCGTGACCGCGGGCAGCGCGCACACCATGGCCGGGCGTATCGGACGAAGCCGGTGCTGCTGCCCGTGGCCAACATCAGTCTGCCGGACCAGGCAGCGTATGGCTGGCAGTATTTCTCGGCTCGGCGCGCGATGCATGCCGTGGTGATCAGCCCGGCAGGCGAATACTTCCTCAGCCTTGGCGATGGGCCGCGGCAGATCACCGGCCCTGCCGGGCAGGTGCTGGGGACGCAGCCTGCCGAGGGTTGAGCCTGGCAGCGGTCGAGCGCGCTGCCGGGCTCCGACCGCTGCATGGGCCACGGCGTGCAGGCGCTGACCATCCTCAAACCAACTGATCGCGAGATCCCTGGCATCGACATTGGCGAGTGACCGCGCGACTACGACACCCGGGCTCACCGCCAGAGGCCAAAGCGCAGAGGAATGCAATGAACTGGAAGAACACCACCGACCGCTATGGATCGCTGTCGATCGGCATGCACTGGCTGATGTTCTTGCTGCTGCTCGCTGTCTACGCGGTGATCAACCTGCACGACATCGCCGACAAGGGCAGCGCGCTGCGCGCCGACCTGAAGACCTGGCACTTCGTGCTCGGCCTGGGTGTCGTCGTGCTGGTCGCCGTGCGCCTGGCGACGCGGCTCTTTTCAGGGCCGCCGCCTGGCATCGAGCCGCGCCCTGCGCTTTGGCAGGAACGCCTGGCCGCAGCGGCTCATGTGGTGCTTTACGTCTTCATGATCGGCATGCCGTTGCTTGGCTGGTTCGCGGTCAGCTCCAAGGGCAATCCGGTGCTGCTCTTCGGTGCGCAGCTGCCGATGCTGATCGGGCCGGACAAGGCGCTGTCCGACTCGCTGAAGGAAATCCACGAAACAATCGGCACGATCGGGTACTACCTGATCGGGCTGCATGCGGCCGCCGCGCTCGTTCATCACTACCTGACGCACGACAACACGCTGGCGCGCATGTTGCCGCAGCGAAGCCGATGAGTGTGCGACGGATGCTGCAGCGCCGGCATCCGAACGCAGTTGGCGACCGACCGCGGTGGGTGGGGAACGACTGTTCAACCTGGCGCCCGAGTACTTCGCGTATTCGATCGGGGCTGCCCAGCCCAGTCCCGGCGCTGAAGCGTCATACCGCAGTGGTGTAGTCGGCCCGCGCGGAGTACTTCAACAGCCCGCCAACGGCAGATCGCGCTCCGTCGCGAGCGCGAGATACCCTCGCCGGCCTCGCAGCAGGCATCGGCAACGGATACTGTCGGCATGGAATTCGTCAACCTGCCCTTGCTGGCGGCCTCGGTACTGGTGTTCGCCAGTGTATTGACCGGCATGTTCTCGGCGCGAATCGGCCTGTCCTTTCTGCTTATCTTTCTCCTTGCGGGCATCGCCGCGGGCGAAGACGGCATCGGTGGATATCGGTTCGACGACTTCACGCTCAGCTTCTGGGTCGGGAACCTGGCCTTGGCCGTGATCTTGCTCGACGGTGGGTTGCGCACGGCGTACTCCACGTTCCGCACCGGACTGCGACCTGCCTCCTTGCTGGCCACGGTCGGCGTGCTGGTTTGCGCCGGCATCACGGGCGTGGCGGGAGTCTGGTTCGTCGGACTGGACTGGCGCACCGCCTTGCTGCTCGGCGCCATCGTCGGCTCCACAGATGCAGCAGCCGTCTTTGCCCTCTTGACGCGCTCGGGTGTGACACTCAACGAACGTGTCAGCGCGACGCTCGAGATCGAATCAGGAGTCAACGACCCGATGGCGGTCTACCTGACGCTGGCGTTCATCGCACTCATCGGCTCCGACGCTGCGGCCTCGTCGCCGTGGTCTACCATGGCGTTGGCCTTCTTGCAGCAGTTCGGTTTGGGCGCCGCGTTGGGCCTGGCCGGCGGTTTGGCCATGGCCACCTTGCTGCGCCGCGTGGCGGCGCGTGACGCCGAAGGGGGCGTGCTGGCCTTGCTGATTGGCGCCGGCGGGTTGGCGATGTTCGCCGCCACCGGCCTGTTGGGCGGCTCGGGCTTCCTTGCGGTCTATCTGTTCGGCCTGGTGGTTGCCAATCGTGCCGCCGAAGCAGTGGCGCTCACCTTGGCGGCGATCGACGGCTATGCCTGGCTCGCACAGGCGGGCATGTTCCTGCTGCTGGGTCTGCTGGTGACGCCGTCGACCGTGGTGAGTTCACTCGGCCCTGCCTTGGCCGTGGCCGCGGCCTTGACATTCGTGGCGAGACCCGTGGCCGTCTGGCTGTGCCTGCTGCCGTTCCGGTTCACGCCCCGGGAGACCTGGTACATCTCGTGGGTCGGCCTGCGCGGGGCGGTGCCGATCGTGCTGGCGCTGTTTCCGCTCATGGCCGGCACTCCGCAAGCGGGATTGTTGTTCAACATCGCCTTCGTGGTAGTGCTGGCTTCGCTGCTCACTCAAGGCACCACGATCGGCCTGCTGGCACGACATCTGGGTGTGGCGATGCCCGATCCCACCGACGAACATCAGGTGCGTGCAGTTTTCCGCGACTTCGTGCTGGACGCGAACACACCGGTCGGTTCGGTGTGCGACTTTTACGGCCTGCCTGCGCAAGCCGATGTGTCGGTGTCGCTCGGGGACTGGATGGCCGCGGAGTTGCGCCGGCCTCCCGTGGCTGGCGACAGCGTGCGCCTCGGACCGGCAACGCTTGTCGTGCGCGAGCTGGAGGGCGGGACCATCTCCAGCATCGGTCTCGGTTTGCAGGAATAGCAGACGGCACCGTCGGCATTCGGCCCGGCACTGTCGAGCACGCAGACCGCCAGCAGTGTCTCCAATGACGGGCCCGGCCTTGCTGCGACGGCACGACGCCAGGCGCCGGCGTGCTGTGCCCGGCAGGTGCGGCGCTACCCGAGCACGACTCGCCGGGATGTGCGGACGGACTCAACTTTGTCGCAAAGTTGCCGATAGCGTGGGTTCGAACTCCCTTGGCCGAGTAACCCTGCTATGGACGCCTGATGTCATTTCGCCAGATCGCCGAGGGCGCACTGAATCGACTCGCTTCGGTGATCTTTCCGGCGGTCCTGCTGGGCATTTCCGCGGTCACGGTCGTCGGATTTCTCGCGGGTGATCAGGCGCCTCAAGGCACTGCACTCTTGCTGCGAGCCCTTGAGCAAGGCGGCGACGCAGCTGATCGCGACACGCATTTCGCGGCGCGGGTCGAGCAATCGCCCGCGACCACCTCGGTCTCGACCGGTCTTTCAACCCGCCCGTTCTGGCTGGTGCTGAGCGCCCAGGCGCCGCATTCGGATGCCCCCTGGGCGGTCGAGTTTGCGTCGCGCCATGCCATGGAACTCGAATGCTGGGACCGCGATTCGGACGCCAGCCTGGGCCGGGCGAACCGCGACGAGCAGGTCGGCCTGCTCAAGCGCAGCCGTGGTGGCTTCGCGCTCAACCTGCCGGCGGGCACACCGCAAGTGGCCGTGCTCTGCAAGGTCCACTCGCGCGGGCCGGCCAAGCTCACGGCCCAACGATGGGATGCGAATGACTTGAAACTGGCCCAGGCGGCGCACGCCAAGGTCGGCGTGAGGATCGAGGCCGGTCTGGGTCTGCTTGCGCTGGCCATGTTGGTGTTGGCCATCATCAATCGCAGCGCGCTCTTCAGTTCGCTGGTGGTCTGGCTGGTTCTGAACATGCGCATGGCCAGCCTTTCCGCGGGGACGGACTTCGACTGGCTGGGCGCGCCGGTCCACACCGACTGGTTGATCCTGCTGCGGCAGTGGACTGTCTGCATGTACAGCGCCGCGACAGTGGCGCTCTTTGGCCAGTTGTTCAAGAGCGAGCTTGCCGCAATCGGTTCGCGTCGTTTGCTGACGCTGCTGAACTTCAGCGCTATCGGACTGCTGGCCGCCTGCCCGTTCCTCGGTTTCGAGCAGATCCTGCCCGTGGTGTGGGTCTCGGCCGTGGCCGGCACCGGCATCATGCTGTACTACCTTTGCCGCATCCTGGCGCGCAACCACAGCGCCATGGCGCTGTGGTACGCGGCTTCGATCGTGACCACGCTGCTGGCCAGCCTGAACGAGGTGATCGCGGCGGCCCTGGGGCGCCAGAGCCCGTTCGGCAGTTTCGACAGCGTGGCGGCGGCCATGGCCTCGGCGCTGTTCGTCTTCGCTGCCGCGGCGGAGCGCATGCGACTGGGGCGAAAGCAGATGATCGCCGCCCAGCAATCGCTCAAGACGGCCTACGACGACTCCCCGATCGGCTTGTTCACGCTGCGCGAAGGAGACCGGATCAGCAACGCCAACCCGACTTTCAGGGACAAGCTCGGGCCGTTGTTGCCGGTCGGGATGACACGCCTGTCGGAGGTCTTCGGCACCTACGCGGCGAGCGAGGTTGACCGCCTGCGCGCCGGACCGGTGCCGGCCGCGATTGAGCTGCAGACGTCGCTGGTCCCGCCCGGCCAAAGCGCAGCCGAGACCCGGTGGTTTGCGATCAAGCTGTCGACGCAGGATGGCCAGGTCGTCGAAGGCTCGCTGCAAGAGATCAGCGAAAAGGTGCGCGCGACGCAGACGCTCGAGTTCCTCGTCAATCACGATCCGCTGACCGAATGCCTCAACCTGCGCGGCCTGTCGCGCCACTTCGAGCGCTCGCATCAAGCTGGAACGGCCCTGGCCTACTTCGACCTCGACCGCTTCAAGCTCATCAACGATCTGTACGGCCACGCCGCCGGCGACGCCGTGCTGCGCCAGGTGTGCGAGCGCATGCGAAGCCAGCTCGGCCCAGGCGACTGCCTGGCGCGCGTGGGCGGGGACGAGTTTGTCGTCGCCTTTGCCGACTCCAGCCTCGCTGCGGCCAGGCAATGCTGCCACCAGATCGTCTCGCTCGTCTCCACGACGCCGTTCAAGATCGACGCCCAGCGCTTCGCGTTGAGCATCTCGGCGGGACTGGTGGCCACCGAACACCTGACCGCCGCGTCGCTCAAGGAGACCGTCTCGGCTGCCGACACTTTGTGCCGGATGGCCAAGAAGCGCCCGTCGGATCGTCTCGTGGTGATGGACCGAGGTAGCAACTTCCTGCAGCAGCACAAGGTCGAGCTGGAACTCATCTCCTGCCTCGAGCGGGGCCAGACGCCTCGCGGCCTGTTCCTGCTGATGCAGCCCGAGCTTTCCCTCGCGCGGCCCTTCGAGTCGCTGAACTTCGAGGCCCTCGTGCGCATGCGCAAGCCCAGTGGCGAGATCATCCCGGCCTCGGTCATCATCGAAGCTGCCGAGGCCCACAGCAAGACGGCGATCATCGACCTGTGGGTCGTGAAGACGATCCTGCAATGGCTGGAGATCCATCGCGATCAGCTCCCGCATACGCAGTTCGTCGGCGTCAACCTCTCCGGCGGCTCGCTCAACGACGAGGCCTTCGTCGAGGCGCTGTTCGCGGAACTCGAAAGCTATCCGCGCGTGGTGCCGATGCTGTGCCTCGAGATCACCGAGACGGTCGCGCTCACCGACATGCGCCACATGCAAAAACTGATCCGGCGCCTGCAGGACATCGGCGCCAAGGTCGGTCTGGACGACTTCGGCGCGGGCTACTCGTCGTTCGGCTACCTGAAGGGACTCAGCGTCGATGCGCTCAAGCTCGACGGATCACTCGTCAAGGACGCCGCCAAGACGATGGCGGGCGTGGCCATCCTGGGCGCGTTGGGCGGCCTGGTACGCAACCTGGGAATGAAGTCGATTGGCGAATTCGCGGAGGACCTGCCGACCATCAAGGCGCTGGTCGCCGCGGGGGTGGACTACGCACAGGGCTACGGCATCAGCAGGCCGGTGACTCCCGAGCGCATCCTCGCGGCGCGCTCGGCCGCGGAGTTCATCGACGATCCGGCGATCCTCGAATACGTCAGGCAGTTGCAGGGTCAGTCGGCGGCGATCTCGTCGACCTTGACTGAGCCGGTCGACGATTGGGCCAGCGCGATACTGCATTGAGGCACCTCCTGCACTGCGGGCGCCGGGCGCAGCTCGCCGAGTGCCTGGGCGATCGCGTTGGCGATGCCGCGCGAAAGGTCGATGTCATGCAACACCGCGTCCAGGGGCCGCACCCCGGTGAAGTCCAGATCCGGGTGCTCGGTCTGAAAGGCGAACCGGAACAGCGGATGTTGCGCCGCATGCCACAGGGGCACCGCATCGACCGGGGCCATGCACATCACGCGATGCGGCACGCCGGCAGCGTGCGCCATCGGGTACAGCCTGCCGGCAGCGTCCACGTCGCGCCAGAGCATGGACTCGTAGAGGCGATCGACAGGGCGGCGGCCCGCTGCCAACATCCAGTCCACGCTCTGTGACAGGCAGTACTGGAAGAAGACCTTGAAGAGCGCGTTCCTCACCACGGATGCCTGCGGGTTGCCGAGCACGCACAGGCGCGTGGCCTCGACGAGGCGCAATCCGTGCATGTGCGCCGGCAAGTCGATCGATGCCTCCAACGGCAGCGGCTTGAACAGGTTGGAGTGCGTGCGAATCGTGCCGAGCATCGATCCGTCGAGCTTGGACACGGCGACGAAGACCTCGTTGCCGGGCTCGAGGTCGGCCGCCTCGGGTTCGAGCAGATGCTTGGCCAAGGTGGGCAGATGCCTGCCATAGGCCGTCGCCCGCAGCCGCGCGACAGCCGTGAGTTCGTTCGCCGTCGCGATCTTGACCCTGAATGGCAGGCGCTCACTCAGAGAGTCGGCCTCACTTGCCTGGACCAGCATCACGCGCCCACCTCCTCGACGAAGCATCGCGGAGCAGTATAGAAAGCTCGACTCGCTCTACGGATTGACACATGCTGATGTTCCAAGGATTTCTTTCGGGAGTGATGTTCCCGTGCAACGGGGCTTGCGCTGCCAACAACGCTCACGCCGCCTGCGGTTGCGAAGGTGTGAGGATCTTCTGGATGGGCGCCGCCCGGTGGCGCGAGCAGCGCCAGCTCAGCGCCGCTTCCAGAACGAACGGTGCAGCGCCGCGATCTCGTCTTCGACCTCGACGAACGGGCCGGACACCTGCACCGTCTTCTGGCCGCGCGCGAAGAGCTCGCGGCACGGCAGGTCCAGCGTCGGGTTCTCCTGGTGGCCGCCGGTGATGGCGAGCAGGGCGCGCTCGCTCATGCCGAAGACGAGGCGGCCGATGTGGGCCCAGTACTGAGTGCCGGCGCACATCGCGCATGGCTCGACGGTGGTCACGAGCGTGCAGTCCCACAGGCGTGCCGGCGCGAACTGGCGCGCCGCCTCGCGCGCCAGCACGGCCTCGGCATGGTTGACGCTGTCGACGTTGCGCTGCTCGAGCAGGACGGTCTCGTGGTCGGGCGCGACCAGCAGCGCACCGAAGGGATGGTGGCCGGCTTCCATCGCGGCACGCGCGATCTGATTGGCGCGGCGCAGGTGCGCCAGCATCTGTTCGTGGTTCATGTGGTCCTGGAGGTCTGCCCGTGGTTCGTGTCTGCGCCAGCGCGCGGCCCCGTCAAGCCGGCCCGAAGAGCGCGGTCACACGCACCGTGCTGCCTTCGGATTCGGTGCTGACCTGGGCCGAGGCTGTCTGCGCGAGCCGGATCATCGGCGCATTGGTGGCCAGGACGTCGGCCACGAAGCCGCGCACGTTGCGCCCGGCTGCATGGGCGGCCATGTGCTGCTGCATCGACTTGCCCAGGCCGAGCCCCTGCCACTCGGGGTGGATCATGAAGGCGGTCTCGCCGAGGTTGGTGCTGGGGTCGACGAAATAGCAGCTGTGGGCCACGACCTCGGGGCTCTCGCGCGAGCCGACGACCGCGACGAAGGCGACTTCGGTCTCGTGGTTGAGGTTGCACAGGCGCTGCACGTCCTGGTTCGACAGGCCGCGCAGCTTTCGAAAGAAGCGGGTGTAGACGTCGCGCTCGCTGAGCCGATGAAAGAGCGTGCGCACGCCGTCGGCGTCGCCTGCACCGGCCGGCCGCATCAGGACCGTGCGCCCATCCTTGAGCGCCAGCCTCGACTCGTCCTCCACTGCGTAGGCCTGCAGGTGCTTGAGCAGTTGGTCCTGCGGCAGATAGCCCAGCGCCTTGGCCTGCTCGAGCAGCTCGGCCCGGAAGCGCGGGTGGGCGACCGCGATCAGCGCGACCGCGCGTTCGCGCACCGATTTGCCGAACAGGTAGGCGATGCCGTATTCGGTGATGACGAAGTGCACGTCGCTGCGCGCGATCGAGGCGCCTTCGCCGGGTTTCAGCACGGCGCGCACGCAGGAGGTCTCGCCGCGCGCATCGGTCGCGGCCAGGCAGACGATCGCCTTGCCGCCGGGCGAGGCGGCGGCGGCGCGCAGGAACTCGCCCTGCGCGGCCAGCCCACTGTAGAAGTCGCCGTCGAGCTGGTCGACGCAGACCTGGCCGGTCAGGTCGATCGCGAAGGCCTGCGTGACCGACACCAGCTTGTGCTGGGCGGCCAGCACCTCGGGCCGGCAGACCGCGTCGATCGGCTGGAAGTCGAAGCGCGGGTTGCCGTCGATCAGGTCGTAGAGGCGGCGCGAGCCCATCGCCAGGCTGGCCACGATGCGGCCGGGCTCGTGCGTCTTGCAGCGACCGGTGAGGTTGCCGTTGTCGAGCAGCGGGATGATCGCGTCGGTGATGACGTCCGAATGGATGCCGAGGTCGCGCCGATCGAGCAGCAGCTTGAGCGCCTCGTGCGTGATGCGGCCGAGGCCGATCTGCAGGGTCGACCCGTCGTCGATGATGCCGCTGATGTAGCGCGCGATCTGCTCGATCACCGGGCCCGGCACCGCCGGATGCTGGTATTCGATGACCGGGCAGTCGACCAGCACCAGACGGTCGATCTGGTCCAGGTGCAGATGGGTGTCGCCGACAGTGTTCGGCATCGCCGGGTTGACCTCGGCGATCACGATGCGCGCGCGCGCCACCGCGGCAGGCGTGATGTCGACCGAGACTCCCAGGCTGACAAAACCGAAGGCATCCGGCAGCGAGACCTGGATCAGCGCCACGTCGATCGGGATGCGACCGATCCCGATCAGGTGCGGCACCGCGGCGATCGAGACCGGGACCACATCGGCCAGACCCTGGCGCACCGCAGCGCGCATGTCGGCGCCGACGAAGAAGCAGCGGTGGCGATACTGGGTCGTTGCGCGGCCCTCGGCATCGTGCGGGAAGGCGTGATCGGTCAGGAAGTGCAGCAGCTCCACGTCGGCCAGGCGCGGCTGGCGTGCCTCCAGCGCAGCCACCAGGGCACGCGGCGTCGCGCAGGCGGTGCCGACGTAGACATGCTGGCCGCGCTCAATCAGGGCCACCGCCTCGGCGGCCCCGCACAGCTTGTCCACGTGTGGCTGGAGCGGCGCCGGCAAGGCATTCGCACTGTCGACGGTGGTGTTGTTCGCAGTCCCGAACCGCGCGCGCAGCGCCTGCCCCCAGCGCTTGAGCAGGCCGTCGCGGGTCGGGCCTGGCTCGGCGTGCGGGTCGGTTCGGTCGGTCATGGCGCGCTCAGCCCGCGCTGGCCCGGAACGGTGCCAGTGCCTCGGGTGCCTGTTCGCCGAGCACCGCCACCCCATGCTCCCGACCCTGCTGCACGATGTGATCGAACTTCTCCCACTGCAGCATGCCGACGCGGTCGAGCGGGGGGTTGAAGTACAGGTCGGTCAGCTTCTTCGCGCTGCGCTGGCGCGACGTGCTGTACAGGATGGTGACGTTCATCAGGTAGGCCATCAGCGACGGGAACCTGTAGCGCCGCCGCTTGCGCGGGCGCAGGCGGTCGCGCAGCAGGGCCCAGGTGCCGGGCACTTCGTCGTGCTCGATGCGCCTGGGCTTTCGAAATGCCAGGTCGACGCCGATGACACGGCCCACGCCTCGCATGCGGCGCATCACGTCGACCGGGAAGTTGTTGAAGGTGCCGCCATCGCAGAGCAGGTCACCGTCGTGCAGCACCGGAGGCAAGGCGCCGGGGATCGCGATGCTGGCCATCATGGCCTTGAACAGATTGCCATCGGTCACGATCTGCTCGCATGCCTGCGAGTAGTTGCTGGCCACGCAGTAGTAGTTCTTCCACAGGTCCTCGACATCGACGTCGGCGCCGAACAGTTCCTGCACCGCGCCCCTGACGATGCGGTTGAGCCGCTTGCCGCTGATCAGCGACAGCAGCGGCACGAGGTTGAAGTCACCCGTCGGGTTGACGCTGAAGGCACGGCGCGCGATCGCCGTGACCTCCTCGGCCGGGCGGTCGGCCGCGACCAGTGCGGCCATGACGGCGCCGATGCTGGTGCCGCCGACGTGGTCGATCTCGATGCCCGCGTCCTGCAGCGCGCGGTACAGACCGAGGTGGGCGCAGCCGCGCGCACCGCCGCCGGCCAGCACGAGGCCGATCGCGGTGCGGCTTTGCAAGCGCGCCAGGCGGGCCATGTCGCGGTCGAGCGTGGGGCGGATGTGCACATGGTCGGCGACGGGTCGGCGCGCCAGCCAGGCCTGGGTTCCGCGCGGCGTGACCTGTTCGGCGGGGTGCAGCAGGACCAGCACTTCGGTCGCTTCGCTGCGACCTTCGCGCTGCATCAGGTAGCGCCGTTCGGACTCGTGCAATGCGGGCGGCGTCGTCGCGTCGGCCAGCAGCAGCAATTCGTCGCAATGGCGGCTGCAGCGCAGCGTCCAGGCGCTCGCCTGCTCGTCGGCGACGAGCAGCACGAAACCATGGCGCGATTCGAGTTCGTCGAGGTAGAGCGCGATCCGGCGGTTGGCTTCGGGGTCATCGGCAGCGCTGCGCGCCAGGCCAGGCTCGCCGAGGGCCTGGTCGAGGCGCTCGGCGTCGACCACGCAGGCCGTTCCGATGCGCGCGAGCTGCGCTGCGAGTCGTTGCGCAAGCAACGCTGCCTCGGTTCCCGCTGTGATCGGCAGCAGGCCGATCGCGACCGGGACGGCAGGATCGGCGCGCGACTGGGCACTCAGCAGGCGGTCGATGATCTGGCGGGTCAGCGCGATCGATACCGATGGGCTGGTCGCGAGCAGCTTGCTGAACTCGGACTTGTCCAGGCGCACCAGCACCGAATCGCGGATCGCGACGACGGTCGCCGAGCGCGGGCTGTCGGTGTACAGACTGAGCTCGCCGATGATCTGGCCGCGCCCCATGTCGCGCACCATGTGTTCGACACCGTCGTCGTCGTTCACGTAGGCGCGCAGGCGGCCGCTGACCGACATGTACATGGCGTCGCCCGGTTCGCCCTGCGTCATCAGCGTCTCGCCGGCCGCCACCTCGATCCATTGAAGCCTCTCGCGCAGCAGTTCGATCGTGGCCGGATCGAGGTCGTCCAGGTGCTGGCGCAGGTGTCGGGCGAGCAGTTCGTCTTGGTATTGTTGTGGCATGCGTTCGGCGTGCTCGGATCGCTGAGGTTGAAGCCCTTGCCCCATCGGTCTGCGAGGCCGCCGTGCCAACTGTTGGCCGGTGCAGGCAATGTACCCGAAGGCCGCGCGTTCGCGGGCGCCGTGGGGGATGATCCAGGTCTTCGCGCCGGCCCTCGTGCTCTCCACTGGCGCTGCGCCAGGTCGAACCTGAAGGACGTGCATGGACTATCAAGCAGTGCTCGACGGCATCGCCGCCGAGGTGGCCCCTCTCGTTGGCACCGGCGCGGTCGCTGACTACATCCCTGCGCTGGCGCGCGTGCCGCCGGGCCAGTTCGGCATGGCGCTGCACACCGTCGACGGCCACCATGCCGGTGTCGGCGCAGCCTCGACGGCGTTCTCGATCCAGAGCCTGTCCAAGGTCCTCGGCCTGACGCTGGCGCTGCAGGCGGTCGGCGCCGATCTGTGGCGCCATGTCGGGCGCGAGCCCTCGGGCAATCCCTTCAACTCGCTGGTCCAGCTCGAGCATGAGCAGGGCAAGCCGCGCAACCCCTTCATCAATGCGGGCGCGATCGGCGTCGCCGACCTGCTGTGTTCGATGTACGCAGACCCCAAGCAGGCGCTGCTCGAGCTGGTCGGGGGTCTGTGCGGCGAGCCGGTCCGGTTCGACCCCGAAGTGGCGGAGTCCGAACGTCGTTCAGGTCACCGCAACATGGCCCTGGCCCATTTCATGAAGAGCTTCGGCAAGATCGACAACGACGTCGACCGCGTGCTCGACGTCTACTTCCATCAATGTGCATTGACGCTGAATTGCCGGCAGCTGGCGCGCGCCTTTTCCTTCCTCGCCAATCGCGGCCTGCACCCGGCGAGTGGTGATGAAGTCGTGACGCCGCGCCAGGCGCGGCGCATCAATGCCCTGATGCTGACCTGCGGCACCTACGACGCCGCGGGCGAGTTCGCATTCCTGATCGGCCTGCCCTGCAAGAGCGGTGTCGGCGGCGGCATCGTGGCGATCGTGCCCGAGCAGATGGCGCTGTGCGTCTGGTCGCCCGGGCTCGACGAGACCGGCAACTCGGTGGCCGGTCAGCGCGCGCTCGAGCTGTTCGTCACGCAAACGGGGCTGTCGGTGTTCTGACCCGATCCCGAACGGCCTCAGCCGGCGACGACCGCGATGCCGCGGATCTGACCGGCGCCGCCGCCCGTGGGCGGGCGTGGCCAGCGATCTCGATCGAGGCGGTGCAGCAGTTCGGCCTCGCGCGCGCGGGCCAGTGCGACGTTGCCGATCTTGACGTGGCCGAAGCCGCGCATCGTCAGCGGCAGCGCCGCGATCTCGGTCGCGAGCTTCAGGTTCTGCATGCTCAGCAGGGGCAGCAGCTCGCCGATGCGGGTCTCGAACTGGGTGATGAGCGCGCGCTCCATGCGCCGCTCCTCGGTGCGTCCGAACAGATCGAAGGCGCCGCCGCGCAGCGCCTTGCCGCGTGCAAGCCACTTGAGCGCCGGCAGCAGCCAGGGCCCGAAACGGAGCTTCTTCGGTGGCTGGCCGTTCTTCGAGCGGCTCATCAGCGGCGGCGCCATGTGGAACTCGAGCCGGAGATCGCCTTCGAAGTGGGCCGCGACATCGGCCTGGAAACGGCCGTCGGTGTAGAGCCGCGCGACTTCGTACTCGTCCTTGTAGCTCATCAGCTTGCGCAGGCTCTTGGCCACCGTGCGCGTGAAAGGCAGCGTGGGGTCGGCGCCAAGCGCCGCCTCGGCGATTCGGGCCCGGTCGACCAGCGCGCGGTAGCGCGCGGCCAAGGCCGCGTTCTGGTAGCCGGTGAGGTGTTCGACCGCGCGCGCGACGAGTGCATCGAGCGTGTCCACGTCCTCGACTTCGGCGCCGGCGCCGAGCAGGTCCTCGCAGGCCTTCGGGTCGGCCGCAGCGAGGCGGCCGAGCGAGAACGCGAGCTGGTTCGTCGCCACTGCGACGTTGTTGAGTTCGATCGCGCGTGTCAGCGCTTCCAGACTGACTGGCACCAGTCCGCGTTGCCAGGCGAAGCCGAGCGCCAGGATGTTGGCGACGATGGTGTCGCCGAGGAAGTCCTCGGCCAGCGTCTGCGCGTCGAAAGTCTCGACGGCGTCGGCGCCGGCGGCGAAGTCGAGCTTCTCGAGCAGGCGGTCGACTTTCAGGCTCGCGTCGGGGTTCTTCAGCGACTCGGCGACCGGCACTTCGTGGGTGTTGGCGAGGATCCTGGTGCGGCCGCGGCGCACGGTGCCGAGCGCCTCCGGGCTGGCGCCGACGACGAGGTCGCAGGCCAGGATCGCGTCGGCCTGCTGGGTGTCGATGCGGACCTGGTTCAGGCGCTCGGGCTTGTCGGCCCAGCGCACGAAGGACAGCACCGAGCCGCCCTTCTGCGCGAAGCCCATGAAGTCGAGCACGCTGGCCGACTTGCCTTCCAGGTGGGCGGCCATCGCGATCACCGCGCCGACCGTGACGACGCCGGTGCCGCCGACCCCGGTGACGAGCAGGTCGTAGGGGCCGGTCCAGACATGCTCCGCGGGTTGGGGCAGGGCAGCGACGCGGGCCAGGAAGGCGTCCTTGCCGGCGACCAGGGCGCCTGACTTCTTGCGCGGCTTGCCACCGCTGATGCCGACGAAGCTCGGGCAGAAGCCCTTGGCGCAGCTGTAGTCCTTGTTGCAGCTGCTCTGGTCGATCTTGCGCTTGCGGCCTAACTCGGTCTCGTGCGGCAGCACGGCCACGCAGTTGCTCTGCACCGTGCAGTCACCGCAGCCTTCGCAGACATGCTCGTTGATGTACAGGCGCCTGTCGGGGTCGGTGAGTTCGCCCTTCTTGCGCCGGCGGCGCTTCTCGGCAGCGCAGGTCTGCTCGTAGATCAGCACCGTGACGCCGGACATCTCGCGCAGGCGGCGCTGCACGGCGTCGAGCTCGCTGCGGTCATGGAAGGTGGTGCCGGCGGGGAACTTCGACTTGATCGAGTCGTACTTGCCGATCTCATCGGACAACACGACGACCTGCTTGACGCCTTCGCTCTCGACCTGGCGCGCAATCGCGTCGACGCTGATGAAACCGTCGATCGGCTGGCCGCCGGTCATCGCGACGGCGTCGTTGTAGAGGATCTTGTAGGTGATCGTCGCCTTGGCGGCGACGGCCTGGCGGATCGCGAGGTAGCCCGAGTGGTAGTAGGTGCCGTCGCCCAGGTTCTGGAACACATGCGGCACCTTGGTGAACATCGAGTGGCTGACCCAGTCGACGCCTTCGCCGCCCATCTGGATCAGGCCGGCGGTGTCGCGGTCCATCCAGTTGGCCATGAAGTGGCAGCCGATGCCGGCGCGCGCCGTCGACCCCTCAGGCACCACGGTGGATGTGTTGTGCGGGCAGCCGGCGCAGAAGTAGGGCAGGCGTTTGACGCTGTCGGCGTCGTTGGCGAGCAGCTCGGGCGGCGTGAAGTCGCGCACATGCTGCAGGTGGTCACCGAGCGTCGCGTTGTTCGGAAAATGCTCGGCGATCCAGTGCGCGACGAGTTCGATCAGGCGCGACGGGCGCAACTCGCCCACCGCCGACACGAGCGGCTCGCCGCGCGCGTCGCGCTTGCCGACGATGGCCGGGCGCACGGCCGCGTTGTAGAAGAGCTCGCGCAACTGGGCTTCGATCACGTCGCCCTTTTCCTCGACCACGAGGACTTCCTTCAAGCCATCGGCGAAGGCACGCATGCGCGTGGTCTCGATCGGGAACGACAGGCCGACCTTGTACAGGCGCACGCCGGCCGTGGCCAGCATGGCTGGGGTGATCTCGAGCCGGCGCAACACCTCCATCAGGTCGTAGTGCGCCTTGCCACTGGTGACGATGCCGAAGGCGGCGTGCGGTGACTCGATGATGTGGCGGTCGAGCGGGTTGACCTTGGCGAACGCGGCCACTGCGTCGAGCTTGTCCTTGAGCCTGGTTTCGATGCGCAGCGAGGGCAGGTCGGGCCAGCGGTAGTGCAGGCCGTCGGCCGGCGGCTGGTGTCCGGTGGCAGCGCGAACGGTGTCGGCATCGGCCCAGCCGGCGACGCGCGCGTTGATCGCGTCGAGGTCCACCGTCGAGCCACTCTCGACGACCTCGGACAGCGCGGTCATACCGACCCAGTTGCCGCTGTAGCGCGACAGCGCCCAGCCGTAGAGGCCGAACTCGAGGTACTCGGCGACGTTGCCAGGCGACAGCACCGGCATGTGGAAGGCCTGCAGCAGCTGGTCGCTCTGGTGCGGCATCGACGACGAGACACAGCCGTGGTCGTCGCCGGCCACCACCAGCACGCCGCCATGCGGGCTCGAGCCGTAGGCGTTGCCATGCTTGATCGCGTCGCCGGCGCGGTCCACACCCGGGCCCTTGCCGTACCACATCGAGAACACGCCGTCGACGGTGCGCTCGGCGTCCGACTCGACACGCTGGGTGCCGAGGACCTGGGTCGCGCCGAGCTCTTCGTTGATCGCCGGCACGAAGCGGATGCCGGTCTCGGTGAACTTCGGCCCCGCCTTCCAGATCGCCTGGTCGAGCATGCCCAGTGGTGAGCCGCGGTAGCCGCTGACGAAGCCGTTGGTGTTCAGGCCGTGCGCCTTGTCGAGTGCGCGCTGCATCAGCATGACGCGCACCAGGGCCTGGGTGCCGGTCAGGAAGACGGCGCCGGACGCGGCCCAGAGGTTGTCGGACAGGCGGTAGTCGGGGCGCTGGATGGTGGAATCCATGGCGGCTCCTTGTTCGGCGTCAATCCGCCAGCGTAATTGCTTTCGTGAGGAATGTCGTCCCCGTGATCCACGGATTCTGGCAAACTGAAACCTGTTTGTTCTCAAATACGGCCATGTCAGAGGAAATGATTCTCGACCGCTACAGCCGACGCATCCTCGCCGAGCTGCAGCGCGATGCGCGCCTGACCGTGCAGCAGCTGTCCGACAAGGTCGGCCTGTCGGCCACGCCCTGCTGGAGGCGGATCAAGCAGATGGAGGCGTCGGGCGTGATCCGGGGCTACAGCGCGCTGGTCGACCGCGCCAAGGTCGGCCTGGGTCTGCGCGTGGTCGTCGAGGCCAACCTGAGCCAGCATGGCGAGGACGAGGTGCGGCGCTTCGAACGGGCGGTGAGCGAGAGCGCGCAGATCGTGCAATGCGTCAGCACCACCGGACAGTCGGACTACATCCTGACCGTGCTGGTGCCCGACATCCAGCGCTACGAGCAGTTCCTGCACGACACGCTGTTCAAGCTGCCCGGCATCACCCATGTGCGCTCGAGCATCGTGCTGCGTGAGCTCAAGGCCGAAGTCCGGCTGCCGATCGACACCGAGTCGGCTTGAGGCCATCGGCCCGGTGCGCAAGGAACCTGTGCTCGTGGCCTGCCTGTGCGCCGCCTGGTGCCGGCTGTGCGACGACTACCAACCTGTGGTGACCCGGATCGTCGACGAACTGGCCGCCACCGGCGTGGCGGTGACCTTGCACTGGATCGACATCGAGGACGAAGCCGACCTGATCGGCGACATCGACGTCGAGAATTTCCCGACCCTCGTCGTGGCCGACCGTGATCGGGTGCGCTTCGCCGGCACCGTGACCCCGCAACCCGAGACCCTGCGCCGCCTGCTGCGCGCCACGGTCGTCGATGCCGGCGCCACGCCGGTCTGGCCCGAGCCGGCCGAGGGCTTCGCCGAGTTCACGGCGCGCCTGTGGCAGCGCGTCGAGGACCCGGCGTGAGGCCCGGCGTGGCCACACGCGCATCGGCCACCGTGAGCAGGTCGGTCAATGGGTGGTAGGCGCGGGCGTTGAGCCCGGTGATGTCGCGAATCCGGTTGAGCCGCGCGTAGACCGTGTTCGGGTGCACACCCAGGCGCGCGGCCGCCTTGAGCAGATTCATGTCGGCATCGGCATAGGCGCGCAAGGTGGTGCTCAGCGCGCCTGCAAGCCTGTCGTCGGCGCGCTGGAACTCGCCGGCCCAGGCCGGCAGCAGGCGCTGCAATTCCTCGCCGGCCAGGTGGATCATCAACTGGCGCAGCGCGATGTCGGCAAACGACATCACGCGCTGCGCCGGACCCGCCAGCCGCAAGGCCAGCAGTGCCTGGCGATGGGCGCCGGGAATGCTGGAGGTCGACGAGACCTCGCCGCCGACGCCGATCAGGACGCTGTTGCCGGCGGTGGCCAGCGCGTCCGAGATGCGCGCCGCCAGCGAACGGCTCGGCACGGTCCAGCCCGACAGCCGCCGCAGCGCCGAGAAGACCGCCGTCACGCGTCCGTCGCGGATGTCGATCAGGCGGCGCGCGACCGAGGTCGGCACGAGCTGATCGAGCGTGTCCGCCAGCCGGCGCGCGCGCGCCGGGTTGCCCATCTCGGTGGCATCGACCGACTGCGCCAGCACCACGCAGAAGGTCTGGCGCCCGTCGAGCAGCCCAGCCTGGCGCAGGATCACCGCCACCCGCGCATCGGACTCGTCATAGCCGTCGAGCAGGATGTTGAGCAGCTGGGCACGCTGGTCGCCGGCGACATCGGCCATCAGCCGGACCTGTTCCACGTAGGCGGTCGAGGCAACGGTGCTGACGGCATCGGTGTACTCGAGCGTGAAGTCGGCCATCGCAGCGACCAGATTCGGCTGCCGAGCCCGTTGCATCGAGCGAAGTGGCGGCGTGGCGAACGGCGTCGCGCAAGCCGCGCGCAAACACCTTGTGCGCGCAGCGGTAGACGTGCAGCACGGCTTCGAGCGGGAACCGGTGCTCGGCGCGCGAGCGTGCGAAGGCGCGCACGAAGTCGAGCTCGCCGATGGCGCCGCCCGACAGCAGCCGCTCGATCTCGGCCAGGTGCAAGGGGCCATGCGCGGCCAGCTCGGGCAGCGTGGTGGGGTTGTGCGACTCGGTGAAGGCCGGGATCTCCGCCAGGATGGTGTCGTGCAGCTCGGTCTCGACCGCCGTCGCGCGCTGCCGAAGCTCGGCCAATGTCGCCGCGCGCAGGGGGTGCTCGGCCAGCCGGGCACGTGCCTCGGCCAAGGCAGTGACGTGGTAGTCGATCATGGCGCATTGTGTACTTCACACAATGGTAGGCGCGAAAATGCCTCGATTCGCCCAATGACATGCACAGGAACAGGGCCTAGTCTCCAACCATCGGTCCGCGGGATCGATCAGGGCCAGCCAGCCGGCGGGCCTGCAATCAACCCAGTCAGGAGTGCAAATGGCCAAGTATCTGTTCGTGTACCACGGGGGCGGCATGCCCAAGACCGACGCCGAAAAGGCCCAGGTGATGGACGCCTGGGGCAAGTGGATGGGGGGCATGGGCAGTGCCCTGGTCGACGGTGGTCATCCGGTCGGCAAGTCGGCCACCGTCAACAGTGACGGTTCGGTCGCCGACAACGGTGGCGCCAACCCGACCAGCGGCTACAGCCTGGTCGAAGCCGCGAGCGTCAATGACGCACTGGCACATGCCAAGGGCTGCCCGATCCTCGCGGCCGGTGGCAGCGTCGAGGTCGCCGAAGCGATCGACATGTGAAGCGCCAGCGGGCCGGGCGTGCGCCCGGCCCCTGTTCAGGCGGTGGCGCTGCGGCGCCCCGTCCATGCGCGCACGAGCGGTGGCAGCAGCAGCATCGTGGCCGCTGCGATCCACAGCCCGATCGAAATCGGGCTCTCGACCAGGATGCCAAGCTCGCCATTCGTGATCGACAGCGCGCGGCGCAGGTTCTGCTCCATCAGGTCGCCGAGCACGAAGCCCAGGATCAGCGGCGCCATCGGAACGCCCTGCTTGCGCAGCAGGTAGCCGACGATGCCGAGCACGCTCATCAGGACCAGGTCGAAGGTGGTCGCGTGCACCGCGTAGACGCCCACCGCGCTGACCGCCAGGATGCCCGGCACGAGCAGCCAGTTCGGCACCTGCAGGACCTTGGTGAAGACGCCGACGAGCGGGATGTTGATCAGCAGCAGCATGACGTTGCCGATGAAGAGCGACGCGATCAGGCCCCACACGAGCGCGGGCTGCTGCGTGAACAGCGCCGGCCCCGGCGTGATGTTGTAGAGCGAGAGCGCGCCCACCATCACGGCCGTCGTGCCGGAGCCCGGCACACCGAGCGTCAGCATCGGCACGAAGGAGCCGGCCGCCGAGGCGTTGTTCGCCGCCTCGGGCGCGGCCACGCCGCGGATGTCGCCTTCGCCGAAGGTACCGCTGGCCCCGGCCAGGCGCTTCTCCATCGAGTAGGTCATGGCGCTGGCGATGGTGGCGCCGGCGCCCGGCAGCACGCCGACGACGAAGCCGACGACGCTCGAGCGCAGGGTCGACCATCCGGTGTGCATCATCTCCTTCAGATTGAACAGGGTGCGGCCGGTCTCGCGGATCAGTCCGGCACTGCTGTGGTGCTGCTCGAGCATCAGCAGGATCTCGCTGATCGAGAACACCCCGATCACGACCACGATGAACTGGATGCCGTCCGACAGGTGCACGTCGCCGCCGGTGAAGCGGTAGACGCCCGAGTTCGAGTCCAGCCCCACCGTCGACAGTGACAGCCCGATCACCGCGGCCAGCCCGGCCTTCATGGGGGCGTCGCCCATCAGGCCGGCGATGCAGGCGAAGGCGAAGCACATCAGCGCGAAGTACTCGGCCGGGCCGAAGGCCAGCGCCCAGCGCGCCAGCAAGGGCGCGAACAGCACGATGCCGATCGTCGCCACGATCGAGCCGACGAAGGAGCTCCAGGCCGAAATCGACAGTGCCACGCCACCGAGGCCCTTGCGCGCCATCGGGTAGCCGTCGAGCGCGGTCATGATGGCGCCGGCGTCGCCCGGCACGTTGAGCAGGATCGACGAGATGCGCCCGCCGTATTCGCAGCCGATGTAGACCGCCGCGAGCAGGATGAGCGCGGTCTCGGGTGGCAGCTTGAGCGCGAAGGCGAGCGGCATCAGGATCGCCACGCCGTTGATCGGGCCGAGGCCCGGCAGCATGCCGACGATGGTGCCGAGAAAGGCGCCGATGGCGGCGACCAGCAGGTTGAGCGGCGCCAGCGCGACTCCGAAACCGGAAAGCAGGTGATCGATCGTGTCCATCATCGTCCTCCGAGCAGCATGCTGAGCAGGCCCGTGGGCAGGATCACGTCGAGCAGCTTATCGAACAGGAAGTACAGCACCAGCCCCAGGCCGGCGCCGCCGGCCAGCGCTTGGCGCCAGTTGCCGCCGAAGGCCAGGCCCACCGGCAGCGCCATCAGCGCCGTCGCCAGCGTGAAGCCGAGCCACTGGAAGAGCAGTGCGTAGACCACGACCGCCAGCGCGCTCATGCCGAGCAGGGCGACCGGGACTCCGGTGAAGGCGCCGCCTTTCAGCGTGGGCCTGAGCACCAGCCAGGCGCCGCCGATCGCCATCAGCGCGGACAGGAGCAGCGGGAAGGCGCGTGGCCCCACCGGTTCGTAGGAAATGGGGGCGGCGTAGTCCTTCGCAGCCCAGGCCATGCCTGCGGCCGCGACCACGCACACTGCACCAAGCAGGCGGTCACTCATCGATATCTCCGGTCGGTGGAGGCGGCCGCTCGCGCGGCCGCCCGGGCTCAGGTCACTTCGCGACAGCGAGGCCGAATTCCTCGGCCAGCTTGCGGTAGACCTGGACACGCTCCTTGATGTAGGCGTCGGCCTCGGCGCCGGTCAGGTCGAACGGGAACAGTCCGCGCTCGGCGCGCAGCTTGTCGTAGGCCGGCGTGGCCATGACCTTCTTGAAGCTGTCGGACCAGACCTTGAAGTCGGCGTCGCTGACCTTCGGCCCCATGTAGAAGCCGCGGATGATCGGCCACTGGATGTCCACGCCCTGCTCCTTGGCCGTCGGCACGTTGGCCAGGTCGCCGACCAGGCGCTTGTCGGCCATCACCGCCAGGATGCGGATCTTGGTGCCGGCATTCATCTGCTGCACGGCCTCGGAGGCGTCGCCCGAGTAGACGTGCACATGGCCGCCCTGGAGCGCGGTCATCGCCTCGCCGCCGCCCTCGAAGGCCACGAAGCGCATCGCCTTCGGGTTCAGGCCCGCGGCCTTGGCGGTCAGCGCGGCCTTCATCCAGTCCTGGCTGCCGACGGTGCCGCCAGCGCCGAACACGACCTTGGTCGGGTCGGCCTTGACCGCGTCGAGCACGTCCTTGAGCGACTTGAAGGGCGAGCTGTCGCTGACGATGATGGCGCCGAAGTCGGCGCCGATGGCGGCCAGCCAGCGCACGTCGTTCTCGTTGTAGCGGCCGAACTTGCCCTGTGCGATGTTGAGCAGCGAGCCGCCCGAGAACGCGACGATGGTGTTGTTCTCGCCCGGGCGCTGCGCGATCACGGCGTTGTAGGCGACGGCACCGATGCCGCCCGGCATGTAGGACACGCGCATCGGGTCGCTGGTGAGCTTGGCGTCTTGCAAGGCGGTCTGGGCCAGCTTGCAGGTGAGGTCGAAACCGCCGCCGGGTTTGGCCGGGGCGATGCATTCGGTCTTGTCGAGCGGGCCGGCCACGGCAACCGCGGCAACGCCGGCCAGAAGCAGCGACAGCAAGGGGGACTTGAGCGTCATGACGAGGTCTCCGTCTAGGTAGGGGTGGCGCCAATGTAGCGAGCGCTGCCTTTCAACCGGCTTTGAACGAAGCCCCCGAAACCTGCGGGAAAACCCGGATCTCAGGCGCCGCTGTCGACGCAAGGCAGCACGATCGAGACGCTCAGACCACGCCCGTCTGCACCGCCCTCGACGCGCAGCGTGCCGCCATGGCGCTCGGCGATCGAGCGCACGATCGCCAGGCCGAGCCCCGTGCCCGGTTGCGACGCGTTGCTGGCGCGGAAGAAGCGCTCGCCGGCGCGCACGCGCTCGGCGGCCGGAATCCCCGGCCCGCTGTCGACGACCGTCAGCCATGCCTGGTCGCCTAACCGGCGCACCTGCACCGTGACCTGGCCATCGCGCGGCGTGTAGCTGAGCGCGTTGTGGAGCAGGTTGGCCAGCGCTTCGCGCAGCAACGCCGCTTGCGCGGACGCGCGGACCGGGGAAGCGTCCGATTCGAACCCGAGGTCGATGCCGCGCTCGCGCGCCTCGGCCCACCATTGCCGGGTCACCCCCTCCGCGAGGGCCACGAGGTCGGTCGGCTCGGGGATCAGTTCGGTGCTGTCGGTGCGCGCCAGAGCCAACATCTGGTTGGTCTGGCGCACGGTTTCGTCGAGCTGTGCCTTGATGGCCGCCAGCGCGCCCTGCTGCTGCGCCGGGTCGCCCTCGCGCAGGGCATAGCTGACCTGGGTCACGAGGGTCGTCAGCGGGGTGCGCAGCTGATGCGACGCGTCGTCGATGAAGTCCCGGCGTGCCTGCATCTGGCGGCGCGACGCTTCGACATGGTGGTTGATGGCGTCGACCAGCGGCCGCACGTCGGCCGGGATGTTGGCGGCCTCGAGCGGCGTCAGGTCCTGCGGCGCGCGCGCCTGCACCTCGCTGCGGATGCGTGCCAGCGGGCGCAGCGCCCAGGTCACCGCCAGGGCCAGCATGGCGCTCGCGGCGATCACGAGCAGGACATCGCGTGCGACCGACTGCAGCACCAGGGCCCGCGTGAAGTCGTGGCGCGACCCGAGGGTCTCGGCGACCTGGATGATCACGCGCTGCGCGGCCGGCTGGCCGGCCAGCGGGCGGCCGAGCACGCGCGCGTAGGAGCCGACCCGCACCGGCTCGCCGAAGTAGACGGCGTCGCTGAACTGCGGGCGACCGGTGACCAGCGGGCCGGGCGGCGGCGGCAGGTCGGCGTTGCCGATCTCGACCAGACCGTCCTCGGTGGCGACGCGGTAGAACACCTGGCCACTTGCGGTGAGTTCGAAGAACTCGAGCATGCGGTAGGGCAGTTCGACCCCGAGGCCGCCGCTGACGGTCGAGATGTTGGCGTCCATCGCCTTGATGGCGCCGAGCAGCGAGCGGTCGTAGGCGGCATTGGCGGCGTCGACCGCGGTGCGCCAGGTCAGCCAGAGTTCGGCGCCGACCACCAGCAGCATGCCCGGCAACAGCACCAGCAGCAGCGTGCGGCGCAAGCTGAATCGGTGCCAGCGCTCGATGTTCAGGCGACGCATTCGAGCAAGTAGCCCAGGCCACGCAAGGTCGTGATCCGCACCGGGCTGTCGGCCAGGCGCTTGCGCAGCCGGTGCACGAGCACTTCGATGGCCTCCGGGTTGACGTCGTGTTCGTCGCCGAACACACGCTCGACGATGTCCTGCTTGGACATCGGCTCGCCACTGCGCTGGATCAGGGCCCTCAGCACCGCGTGTTCGCGCGGCGTCAGCACGAGGTTGTCGTGACCGAGCGCGAACTGGCGCGTCGCGCTGTCGTAGGCCAGCGGCCCGCAGGCAAAGCGCGGGCGGTCGCTGCCACGGGCGCGGCGGATCAGTGCGATCAGGCGCGCCTCGAGTTCGGCCAGCTCGAAAGGCTTGGCCAGGAAATCGTCGGCGCCTTCGTGCAGGGTGCTGACGCGTTCGATCAGCGAGTCGCGCGCGGTCAGCACGAGCACCGGCAGCCGCTGGTCGGCAGCGCGCAGATCGGCCAGCACGTCGTGCCCGCCCAGGCCCGGCAGGCCGAGGTCGAGCACCAGGGCGTCGTACTGGGTCGACTTCAGACTGCGGCGCACCAGACGACCATCGTCGACCCAGTCGACCACGAAGCCGCTCTGTGCCAGCGCGCGCACCAGCCAGGCGGCCAGCTCACGCTCGTCTTCGGCCAGCAGGATGCGCATGCCGCTCGGTCGGGTCGATTCGAAGCCGCGATCGTCGCACGCGCGGCGCAGGCCTGCGCGTCAGGGCACCCAAAGAATGCGCGTGCCGAGCAGCTGACCCTGTGGTCGGTCCAGCAGCTGAACCGTGGCCTGGCGCGGGCGCAGCCCCGCCGGCAGGGCAAGCTTGCCGCGCAGGATCAGGTGCCGGTCGAGCGACACGGTCTCGGGCGGCAAGGGCGTGGTGCCGCCCTGGGCCGGGTCCTGGGTGACGAGCAGCTGCAGCACCATGGACAGCGGCTTGTTGCCGGGCTTGGCGCGACTGAGCACGAGCTCGTAGACGAGGTGTCCCTGTTCGAGGTCGAAGCGCGCCGCGCGGATCTCGACCGCGCCGCCGCGTGGATCGGGGGGCAGGGCCTCGACGACAGCGGCGAGGTCGCGCTCGAGTCGATCGACTCGGGCCTGGCTGGCGACCAGTTCATTGCCCAGGCGCGTGCGCTCCTCGTCGGCACCCTGCAGTCGTTTGCGGTCGGCATCGGCCTGCGTGTAGGCGCTGCGCAGACTGACCGTCTCGCTGGAGGACAGGCGCGGCGGGAGATATTGCTCCTGGACGTAGACGACACCGGCCGCACCGGCCAGCGCGCCGAACAGGCACCACAAGAGCCACCCTGGCAAGCGCCAGCGTGATCGTTTCTTGCCATAGAGCTGGAAAGTGGCGGGTCTGGATCGGCCGAACATGCGAGTCACGGAGTGCACAGGAACGCGTGAGCGTACAACGGCGGTCCTCACGATTCGTCACACGCTGTGTCGAGGCCGCGGGCAGGGGTCAGTCCCGACGCGGGTTCGGGCTCGCTGCGCGAGAATGGCCGCGGTACCCCCGATGAAGGCTTCAAATGAACGGATTGATGCAACAGCAGCCCCTGCTGATCTCGTCTTTGCTCGTGCACGCCGAGCGTCACCATGGCAGCCAGGAGGTGGTCTCGCGCCGCGTCGAAGGCGACATCCACCGCACCACCTACCGTGAACTGGCGGCACGATCGCGCCGCCTGGCCCAGGCACTGATGGCGCTTGGCATCCGCGACAGCGACCGCGTGGCGACCCTGGCCTGGAACGGCTACCGCCACATGGAGACCTACTACGCGGCGTCCGGCATCGGCGCCGTGCTGCACACGCTCAACCCGCGCTTGCACCCGGATCAGCTGACCTACATCGCCGACCATGCCGAAGACCAGGCGCTGTTCTTCGATGCGACCTTCCTGCCGCTGGTCGAGGCCGTGGCGGGCCGGCTGAAGACGGTCAAACACTATGTGCTGATGACCGACCGCGCACACATGCCGGCCGCGAGCAAGGTGCCGAACCTTCAGTGCTTCGAGGACCTGATCGAGGGTCAGGATGGGGATCTCGAGTGGCCCAGTTTCGACGAGAACCATGCCAGTTCGCTGTGTTACACGAGCGGCACCACGGGCAATCCGAAGGGCGTGCTGTACAGCCATCGTTCGACCCTGCTGCACGCCTTCGCCGGCGCCTTGCCGGACGCGCTGAACTGTTCGTCGCGCGACGTCATCCTGCCGGTGGTGCCGATGTTCCACGTCAACGCCTGGAGCCTGCCCTATGTGGCCTGCATGGTGGGCGCCAAGATGGTCTTCCCGGGTCCCGGGCTGGATGGCAAGTCGCTGTTCGAGCTCTTCGAGTCCGAACAGGTGACCATGTCGGCCGGCGTGCCGACGGTGTGGCAGGGGCTGCTTGCCCATGTCGAGGCCAACGGTCTGCGCTTCGGCACCATGAAGCGCACCGTGATCGGAGGCTCGGCTTGCCCGCCGGCCATGATCCGGACCTTCCAGCAGACCTACGGCGTGCAGGTGCTGCATGCCTGGGGAATGACCGAGATGAGCCCGCTCGGCACCGTGTGCAGCTTCCGCAACAAGCATCTGTCGATGTCGGAGGAAGACCGCCTGACGCTGCAGACCAAGCAGGGCCAGGCGATCTTCGGCGTCGACATGAAGGTCGTCGACGACGCCGGCAAGGAACTGCCCTGGGACGGAAAAACGAGTGGCGAGCTGATGGTGCGCGGGCCCTGGATCGCCAGCGCGTACTTCAAGGACGAGGGTGGCGACCCCTTGATCGATGGCTGGTTCCCGACCGGCGACATGGCCAACATCGACGCCGACGGCTACATGCAGATCACCGACCGCGCCAAGGACGTCATCAAGTCCGGTGGCGAGTGGATCGGCTCGATCGACATCGAGAACATTGCGATGGCCCACCCCAAGGTGGCGATGGCGGCCTGCATCGCCGCCAAGCACCCGAAGTGGGACGAGCGGCCGCTGCTGGTGGTCGTGAAGAAACCGAACCAGGAACTGACGCGTGACGAGCTGCTCGCCTTCTTCGAAGGCAAGATCGCCAAGTGGTGGACGCCCGACGACGTCGTGTTCGTCGACGCGATTCCGCTCGGGGCCACTGGAAAGATGCAGAAGATCAAATTGCGCGAGCAGTTCGGGGATCACCTGTTGCCCGCGGCGTGAGCTTGATCATGTAGACGCCGACCAGTGGCCCGCCCCCCAAGGTGAGCGGTCACTGCCGTTGATCTAACGCAAGGCAAGCGGGCCGGAGCACGGCGAAAGTGGTCGCAGGTATTGACTGCCCACGATCGCCAACATGCATCCCACAGCCCCCATCTCACCAGGTACACGCGCCGCTGCCACACCCGTCACGCGGGCGATGGTGCGCCTGCCCTGGCCGGCGCTGCTGGGCCCGGTCCCGATGGCGGACGCCCAGTTGCTCGACACCTATGCCACCGAGCGTTCGGTTGCCGAACACGAATCCATCTTCCGGCGCGGTGACGTGGCCGACGGGCTCGTGATCCTGCTCGACGGCCAGGCCGTCATCGGCCATGTCCAGGAAGGCCAGCCGATGAAGGCTGAGCGGGTGCTGCATGGCCCCGCGTGGCTCGACCTGTCCTCGGGCTGGTGCCACGGGCAGTTCGCCGGCGACGCCGTCGCCCAGACGCGGTCGAACGTGGCGTCGCTGCCGCTGGCGGCCTTGCGCTCGTTGTTGTCCCAGCGGCCGGCGCTGGCGCTTCGATTCATCGACGTGCTGGCGCACGAGGTGTGCCGCCTGGGTGCACAGACGCACGAGCTGATGCACAAGGATGCCCCGGCACGCCTGGCCGCATGGCTGCGCCGTCAGATCGACGGCAGTGCGCAGGCCGTGTTGCGGCTGGCCGAGCGCAAACGCGACATTGCGTCGCAACTGGGCATGACGCCCGAGACCCTGTCGCGCCTCATGCGCAGCCTCTCCGAGCAGGGTCTGATCCGGGTCGACGGCTACACCGTGCAGGTGCTGGACCCGCGCGGGCTGGAGCTCTTGGCCGGGGACTGAGCGTCGTTGCCGGTGCGCCCGACGCACCGTCGGGCTGTCGGGCAGTGCAACTTCGCCTGCCCTGTACCCGCCGCTCGAGCGCCGGGAAAGTCCCCCCTTGTCAGAAGTGCTGGATCGACCCACAGTCGTTTTCCTCGGGGTCGCCTTGTCCGAAGTCGTGGTTCCGAGCCGTCGCAAACGAACAAGGAGACCAGCATGTCTGAATCCAAGTCCCCCACCGTCGAACCGAAGCCAGAGCTTGCGCCCGCGCGTCGGCGTTTCCTGGGCGCCGCCGCATCGGGTGTCGCCGGTGCAGCCGCGCTGGCCGCACCGATGATCTCGGTTGCGCAGTCACCGATCGTGCTGAAGATGCAGGGCGCCTGGGGCGCCAAGGACATCTTCAACGAGATGGCCGAGGAGTACGTCAAGCGCGTCAACGAGATGTCCGGCGGCCGCCTGCGCATCGACTATCTGGTCGGTGGCGCCGTCGTCAAGCCCTTCGAGGTGATGGACGCGACCAGCAAGGGCGTGCTCGACGCCTGCCACAGCGTGCCGGTTTACTGGTATGGCAAGAGCAAGGTGGCGTCGCTGTTTGGCTCCGGCCCGATCAACGGCTGCGATGCGCCGCAGACCCTGGCCTGGATCTACCGCGGCGGTGGCCTCGAGATGTACAACGAGTTGCTGAAGAAGATCAACCTCGACGTGGTCGGCTACTTCGCGATGCCGATGCCGACCCAGCCGCTGGGCTGGTTCAAGAAGCAGATCAAGAGCGCCGACGACCTGAAGGGCCTGAAGTACCGCACGGTCGGACTGGCTGCCGACCTGATGCAGGAGATGGGCTTGAAGGTCACCCAGCTGCCGGGCGGCGAGATCGTGCCGGCGATGGATCGCGGCGTGATCGAGGCCTTCGAGTTCAACAACCCGACCTCGGATCGCCGCTTCGGCGCCCAGGACGTGGCCAAGAACTACATGATGGGCAGCTTCCACCAGGCGATGGAGTTCTTCGAGATCGCCTTCAACAAGAAGAAGCACGACTCGCTGCCGAAGGACCTGCAGGCCATCCTGCGCTATTCGGCCGAGGCGGCGTCGTCGTCGAACTGGTGGACCGCGATGGACAACTATTCGCGTGATCTCGACGAACTGATCACCAAGGACAAGGTCAACGTCTACCGCACGCCGAAGTCGGTCTTCGACGCGCAGATGAAGGCCTGGGACGTGGTCGCCAAGAAGCTGTCCGACGAGGACCCCTTCTTCAAGAAGGTCGTCGACAGCCAGAAGGCCTGGTCCAAGCGCGTGGCCAAGTACATGTTCCTCAACGAGGCCGATTACCTCGTCGGCTACGAGCACATCCACGGCAAGATCCCGGGCATGTCCTGAGCCCGGCGGGCGGCAAGCGCAGGGAGGCCGCCGGCCTCCCTTTCTTTTGACGAGGAGCCGAGATGATTCGCGGCGTGATCAAGACGATCGATCTGCTCAACAAGTCGGTGGGCCATGCCTTTGCCTGGTGCATCGTCATTCTGACCCTGGGCGTCAGCTACGAGGTCTTCGTGCGCTACGTGCTGCGCGACCCGACCAGCTGGGCCTTCGACCTGAGCTACATCCTGTACGGCGCCATGTTCATCATGTGCGGCGCCTACACGCTGTCGCGCGGCGGCCATGTGCGCGCCGACATCTTCTACCGCCGCTGGCCGGTGCGCACGCCAGGCCGCGCTCGAGCTGGTCCTGTACTTCCTGTTCTTCTTCCCCGGCGTGCTGGCGCTGGTGATCGCCGGCTGGGGCTACGGCCACGAGTCCTTCGCGATCAAGGAGGTCAGCGTCAACAGCCCGGTCGGGGTGCCGATCTGGCCGCTGAAGATGCTGATCCCGGCGGCCGGCGTGCTGCTCACGCTGCAGGGCATCGCCGAGGTGCTGCGTTGCCTGCTGTGCCTGAAGGAAGGCGAATGGCCAGCCCGGCTGCACGACGTCGACGAGCTCGAGGCGCAGCTGATGCAGTTGCACACCAGTGAACAGGCCAAGGGGGTGCACTCGTGAGCAATCCACAGCTCGCCCTGGTGATGCTGGGCCTGTTCATCTTCATCATCATGCTGGGCTTTCCGATCGCCTTCACGCTGATGGCGATGGGGGTGGCCTTCGGCTACTACGCCTACTTCACGCCCGACCAGTCCTTCTTCGACAACCGCGTCTTCTACCTCTTCACGCAGAACACCTTCAGCGTGATGAACAGCGACATCCTGGTCGCGATACCGCTCTTTCTGTTCATGGGCTACATGATCGAGCGCTCGAACATCCTCGACAAGCTCTTCCTCAGCCTGCAGGTGGCGTTTCGCCGCGTGCCCGGCGCGATGGCGATCGCCGCCCTCGTCACCTGCGCGCTCTTCGCCACCGCCACCGGCATCGTCGGCGCGGTCGTCACGCTGATGGGGCTGCTCGCTTTCCCGGCCATGCTCAAGGCCGGCTACGACCAGAAGATCTCGGCCGGTGTCATCTGCGCCGGCGGCACGCTCGGCATCCTGATCCCGCCGTCGATCATGCTGATCGTCTATGGGGCCACGGCAGGGGTGTCGGTCGTCAAGCTGTATGCCGCTGCGCTGTTGCCGGGTTTCCTGCTCGCCGGTCTGTACATGGTCTACGTGGTCACGGTCGCGATCCTGCGGCCCAAACTGATGCCCAAGCTGCCGCGTGACCAGGCCAACATGCCCGTCGTCGAGGTCGCGCTGCTGCTGGTCAAGGCCTTCGTGCCGCTGGCAGTGCTGATCATGTCGGTGCTGGGCGCCATCCTGTTCGGTCTGGCCACGCCGAGCGAAGCGGCAGCGATCGGCGCGCTCGGCTCGGTGCTGCTGGCCGCGGCCTACCGTGCGCTGTCGTGGATGAAGCTGCGCGAGGCGGTCTACCTGACGGCACGCACGACCGCGATGGTCTGTTACCTCTTCGTCGGCTCCTGGCTGTTCTCGTCGATCTTCAGCTACCTCGGCGGCGAGGGCGTGATCAAGGACTTCGTGCTCGGCATGGACCTGACCCCGCTGACCTTCCTGCTGATCACGCAGCTGATCATCTTCTTGCTCGGCTGGCCTCTCGAGTGGAGCGAGATCATCATCATCTTCGTGCCGATCTTTCTGCCGCTGCTGCCGCACTTCGGCGTCGATCCGATCTTCTTCGGCATCCTCGTCGCGCTGAACCTGCAGACCTCGTTCCTGACGCCGCCGATGGCGATGTCGGCCTACTACCTGAAAGGCATCGCGCCGCCGCATGTGCTGCTGTCGACCATCTTCAAGGGCTGCCTGCCCTTCGTCTCGATGGTCTTCGTCGCGATGGCCGCGATCCACATCTTCCCGGCCCTGGTGAGCTGGTTGCCCGAGGTCCTGTACAGCCGATGAGCATCGATCCTTCCACCCTGGCTGCGATGAGCGCCACCGATGTGCGCACGCGAATGGCGGCCGGCGAACTGTCGGCCACCGACTACGCGCGCGCGCTGCTGGCGCGCGTCGACGAGGTCGATGCCGAGGTCCAGGCCTGGGCCCACCTGGACCCGGCCCATGTGCTGGCGCAGGCCGATGCCGCAGACGATGCGCGCGCGCTGGGCGAGGCGATCGGCCCTTTGCACGGGCTCATGATCGGCCTCAAGGACATCATCGACACCGCCGATCTGCCGACCGAGGACGGCACCGTGCTGCACGCGGGGCGCATGCCACGCGAGGACGCGGCACTGGTGCGCCGGCTGCGCATCGCGGGTGGCCTCGTGATGGGCAAGACGGTCACGACCGAACTCGCGACCTATGCGCCGGGCAAGACGCGCAACCCGCACAACCCCGCGTTCACGCCCGGTGGCTCCTCGAGTGGCTCGGCGGCGGCGGTGGCGGCCGGCATGGTGCCGCTGGCAGTCGGCACGCAAACGAACGGCTCGGTGATCCGTCCGGCCTCGTTCTGCGGCGTCTACGGCTTCAAGCCGAGCGCCGGCCTGATCCCGCGCACCGGCGTGCTGACGCAGTCGCCAGCGCTCGACGCGGTCGGCGTTTTCGGGCGCACGCTGGACGACGTCGCCCTGCTCGCCGAGGTGCTGGCCGGGCATGATCCGGGCGACCCGCTGACGAGGCCGCGCGCCGTGCCGCCGCTGGCACGCCTGGCCGCGAGCGACGCCCCGATGGCGCCGACCCTGGCCTGGGTGGCGACGCCGTTCTGGAGCCGTGTGGCGCCTGACGCCCAGGCGGCCTTCACCGAACTGGTCGAGTTGCTGGCCGGTCGCATCGCCCCGTTCGAGCTGCCGGCGAGTGCTGCCGACGCCGTCGAATGGCATCGCACCGTGATGGAGGCCGACATTGCGGGCTCGTTCGAGCTCGAGTACGAACGGGGTCGCGATCGGCTGTCGGCCTCGCTGCGCGCGCAGATCGAGCGCGGACGCACGACGACCGCGGTTGCCTACCGCGCCGCGCTGGCGCGGGTGCCGGTGCTGCTGGAAAGCTTCGAGACCGTGTTCGAGCACTACGATGCGATCGTCACGCCGGCCACGCTCGGCACGGCGCCCGAGGGACTCGACTCGACCGGCGACCCGCTGATGTGCACACTGTGGACCTTCCTCGGGCATGCCGGCGCTCAGCCTGCCCTTGCTGCATGGCGAGAATGGCCTGCCGATCGGCGTTCAACTCGTCGGCCGACGCGGTGACGATGCCCGTCTGCTGCGCACGGCACGCTGGCTCGTGCAGCGGGTCAACGAGGCCACCGCATGACAGACGAATTCAGGAGATTGCGATGAAACTTTGGTTCGGCTTGCTCGGCGCGGTGATGATGATCGCCTTTCTCGCCAGCTTCGTCATCAAGGTCAAGGAGCCGGCGATGATGGTCGTCGTCGCTGATCGGCGTCGTGATGATGGTCATCGACCTCTGGCAGGCGCGCAACGAAGCGGATACATGACCCCCCCCGAAGCGCCTGCGGCGCCTCCCCCCCAGGGGGGCGCCATCTACGGGCCGGCGGAGCCGGACCCGTGGTGGCCGCTTGATTGGCTACGCTGGTGCAGCTGATACTGCGACATGGCTGAGCGTCCTGACCCTCGCTGGAAACACGACGGCGTGTGCGTCGTGCCCGGCGACCAGCTCGACCCGAACACCGCGCAGACGCCGGGCATGGACCGCAAGGCGGCGATCAACTTCGCCCGCGTCGGCGCCAAGAAGCTGTGGGCCGGCACCGTGCACATCCATGCCAATGCCAAGACCGGCGCCCATCACCACGGGCCGCTGGAGAGTGTGATCTTCGTCGTCAAGGGACGCGCCCGCATGCGCTGGGGCGAGCAACTCGAGTTCACGGCCGAAGCCGGTCCGGGCGACTTCATCTACGTGCCGCCCTACGTGCCGCACCAGGAGATCAACGCCAGCCCGACCGAGGTGCTGGAGTGCGTGCTGGTGCGCAGCGACGGTGAAGCGGTGGCGGTCAACCTCGACATCGAGCCGGTCGAGCCGCCAGAGAACGTGCGCTGGATCGACCCGACCCACCCTGGCTGAGCCGCCCCGTCAGCGCGGTGCAGCAGCCAGCAGTTGCGCGGCCACCGCGACCGCAATCACACCCGGCTCTTTGCCGTTGATGCCGGGCAGGCCGATCGGGCAGGTCAGCCGCGCCAGCACCTCCGGGGCGATGCCGCGCTGCTCGAAACGGTGCAGGAAGCGCGCACGCTTGGTCTTCGACCCGATCAGGCCGAGGTAGCCGAAGTCGCCGCGCTGCAGGATCGTTTCGGTGATGCGCAGGTCCAGGTCGTGGCTGTGGGTCAGCACGAGGTAGAAGGCGCCGGGCGGCGCCACCGCCACTTCGGCTTCGACCGGCTCGACACAGACCTTGTCGACATTTGCGGGCAGCGCATGGTCGGGGAACTCCGACTCGCGCTCATCAATCCATTGCACCGCGCACGGCACCCCGGCAAGCACGTCGACGATGGCGCGCCCGACATGGCCGGCGCCGTACAGCTGCAGCGTGAAGCGTGGCGAGGCCTCGGGCCAGCGCGCCATCGCAGTGGCGTCGAGCGGCGCGTAGCGCAGCGTCAGGACACCGCCGCAGCACTGGCCGAGCGTCGGGCCCAGTGCGACGGTCTGTTCATGCTCGGCGCTCTGGCCGAGCCGCGCGCGCGCCAGAGCGATGGCCTGCAGCTCCAGATGTCCACCGCCGATCGTGCCCAGCACCGTTTCGGCCGCCACCACCATTCGCGTGCCGTCCCCGCGCGGCACCGAGCCTTGTGCGGCGCCGACCTCGACCACCACTGCCGGCCGCGCCGTGGCGAGCCAGGCCACGGCGTCCGAACGCAGCGTCATCGATCGGCCTGGACCGCACTGACGGCGCGCAGGATCGCCTCCGGGGTGGCCGGGGCGGTCAGCGGCGGATCCAGTCGGTGCCCGCCGACCGCCGACACCGCGTCGCGGATCGCCAGCAGGACCGAGAACGGCAGCAGCAGCGGCGGCTCGCCGACCGCCTTGCTGCGGTGGATGCTGTCGGCGACGTTGCCGTTGTCGAACAGCTGCACGTTGAACTCGGGCGGGCAGTCGTTGGCGGTCGGGATCTTGTAGGTGCTCGGCGCGTGGGTGGTCAGCTGGCCGGTCTTGGGGTGCCAGACCAGCTCCTCCATCGTCAGCCAGCCCATGCCCTGGATGAAGGCGCCCTCGATCTGGCCGATGTCGACCGCGGGGTTGAGCGAGCGGCCGACGTCGTGCAGCACGTCGGCGCGCAGCAATCTGAACTCGCCGCTCAGCGTGTCGACGATCACTTCGGACAGCGCGGCACCGTAGGCGAAGTAGAAGAAGGGCCTGCCCTTCAGGGTCTCGCGGTTCCAGTGCAGTCCCGGCGTGGTGTAGAAGCCGTCGCTCCAGAGCTGCACGCGCGCTGCGTAGGCCGCGGCGACCAGTTCGGCGAAAGGCTCGCGGCGCGATCCCGCGACCACATGGTCGTCGGCGAAGACCACGCTGTCGGCGGCCACGCCTTCGCGCGCGGCGGCGAAGGCGGCCAGCCGGTCGCGGATCTTGCGTGCCGCGTCCTGCGCCGCCTTGCCGTTCAGATCGGCGCCGGTCGAGGCCGCGGTGGCCGAGGTGTTGGCGACCTTGCTGGTGTCGGTCGCGGTCGAGCGCACGCGGTCGAAGGACAGGCCGAGCTCATGGGCCACGACCTGGACCACCTTGGTGTTCAGCCCCTGGCCCATCTCGGTGCCGCCATGGTTCACGAGCACGCTGCCGTCGCCGTACACATGGACCAGTGCGCCGGCCTGGTTGAAGTGGGCGACGTTGAACGAGATGCCGAACTTCAGCGGCGTCAGCGCCAGCCCGCGCTTGAGCAGAGGGCTCGACGCATTGAAGGCGGCGACCGCCTCGCGCCGCGCCGCGTAGTCCGCCGATTGCGCGAGTTGCGCCACCAGCGGCTCGATGACGTTGTCGTCGACCACCTGCTCGTAGGGCGTGACGTTGCGCTCGGCCGTGCCATAGAAGTTGGCACGCCGCACGGCGAGCGGATCCAGGCCGAGCGTGCGCGCGATGCTGTCGAGGATGAACTCGATCGCGATCGCACCCTGCGGCCCGCCGAAGCCGCGAAACGCCGTGTTGCTCTGCGTATTGGTGCGTGCGCAGTAGCCGTGCATCGCCACATGCGGCAGCCAGTACGCGTTGTCGAAGTGGCACAGCGCGCGTGTCATGACCGGCGGCGACAGGTCGGCCGAGAACCCGGCGTTGGCGATCATGCTCAGCTCGACGCCGAGCACATGGCCACGGTCGTCGAAGCCGACGTCCCAGTCGTACTCGAAGCCGTGGCGCCGACCGGTGATCATGAAGTCGTCGTCGCGGTCCGGGCGCAGCTTGACCGGTGCGTTCAGACGCCGCGCGGCAACCGCCGCGACACAGGCGAAGAGGGCCGACTGCGACTCCTTGCCGCCGAAGCCGCCGCCCATGCGCCGGCATTCGACCAGCACCTGGTGCGCGCCGAGTTCGAGTGCACGTGCGACGAGGTGCTGCATCTCGCTCGGGTGCTGGGTCGAGCAGTGCACGCGCATGCCGCCGTCCTCGAGCGGCACCGCGTACGAGATCTGGCCCTCGAGGTAGAACTGCTCCTGCCCACCCACCGACAGCTGGCCCTGCAGCCGGCGCGGCGCAGCGGCGATGGCCTGCGCCGCGTCGCCGCGCAGCATGTGCATCGGCGGGACGACATAGGCCTGTGCCGCATGGGCTTCGCGCGCGCCCAGCAGCGCCGGCAAGGCGTCGAAGCGGATGACCTTGGACGCCAGCGCGGCCGCGCGCCGGGCCAGCTCACGGTCGGTCGCGACCACCGCGAACACCGGCTGGCCGAGGTAGTGCAGGGTGCCGCTGGCCAGGATCGGGTCGTCGGGCACGATCGGGCCGCAGTCGTTGGGGCCCGGGATGTCGGCCGCCACGATGACATCGACCACGCCTGGCATGGCACGCACCCGGTCGAGGTCGATGCCGGTCAGCCGCCCATGGGCCACCGGCGACAGGCCGAGCGCGACATGCAGCGTGCCGGCCAGTTCCGGCAGGTCGTCGATGTAGGTGGCCTCGCCGGCCACGTGCAGGTGGGCCGATTCGTGGGGCTGGTCGCGGCCGATCATCGGGCTGGCCAGACCGAGGTGGCCGCACGCGTGAGCGGTGCGTCTGCGCGCGTTTCGTGCCACAGACGCAGGATCAGGTTCTTGGCCGCGCGCAGGCGGTAGTCGGCGCTTGCGCGCAGGTCGCTCAGCGGCGTGAAGTCGCGTCCCAGGGCGGCCATCGCCGCATGGGCGGTTGCTTCGGTCCAGGCCTGGCCGAGCAGCGCGGCTTCGGCTTGTGGCGCACGCTTCACCGTCGCTGCCATGCCGCCGTAGACGAGCCGCACCGAGCGCACGATGTCGCCGTCGAGCGTGAGGCTGAAGGCACCGCACAGGGCCGAGATGTCGCAGTCGAAGCGCTTGGAGAGTTTGTAGACCCGCAGCTGGGTCGCGCCGGTCGGCAGCGGCACTTCGATGTCCTGCACGAACTCACCCGCCTCGAGGCGGTTCGACATGTAGTCGAGGTAGAAGTCGTCGAGCGCGACTTCGCGTTCCCGTTCACCTTGGCGCAGGCGCAGGGTGGCGCCGAGCGCGATCAGGACCGGCGCGCAATCGCCGATCGGCGAGCCGTTGGCGACATTGCCGCCCATCGTGCCGGCATGGCGCACCAGCGGCGAGGCGAAACGCAGCCAGACTTCGGTCGTCGCCGGCAGCAGCTCGGCGAGCGCGCGCCAGGCGGTCTCGAGCGACGCGGCTGCGCCGATCACGAGACGGTCGCCGCGGCGTGTGATGCGGCGCAGCGCCGGCACGTCGCCGACGTAGAGCATGTCGCCAAGATCGCGAAATCCCTTGTTCGTCCACAGGGCGATGTCGGTCCCGCCGGCAAGCAAGGTGGCCTCGGGGCGGGCCTGCCGCAGCGCGGCGAGATCGGCGACGCTGCGCGGCGCCAGGAAGGTCCGTGTCTGGCCGAAGGCCGGGTCGTCGGCGGCGTAGACCAGCGGCGGATCGTCGCGCAGTGCGGTGAGCGCGGCGATGATCGGCGCACGGTCGATCCGTGTGGCGGGCAGGTCGAAGGCGCGCTCGCCGGCGTCGAGGATCGGCCGGTAGCCGGTGCAGCGGCACAGGTTGCCGGACAGGTCGTCGGCCATCGCCTGGCGCGACGGGCGCGTGCCGGCCTGCTGGTGACGTTCGTAGACGGCGGCCATCGTCATCACGAAACCCGGTGTGCAGAAGCCGCACTGCGAACCATGGCAGTCGACCATGGCCTGCTGCACCGGGTGCAAGGCCGCGCCGGCGACGGGCTTGAGGTCCTCGACCGTCAGCAAGGCCTTGCCGTCGAGCGTGGGCAGGTAGCGGATGCAGGCATTGACCGGATCGAGGCGCAGGCCGGCCGGGCCCTTGCCGCCGTCGTCCAGCTCGGCCACGATCACGGTGCAGGCACCGCAGTCGCCTTCGTTGCAGCCTTCCTTGGTGCCGACGCTGCGCGCATGCTCGCGCAGCCAGGCCAGGACCGTCGTCGTCGGCGCCGGGCCAACGACCTCGACCACCCGGCCGCGGTGGAAGAACCGGATCGGCCGCGAGTGCGGGGAACTTGCAGCGTCGGACATGGGCATACGTTACTCTGACGGACCATGATCTGCACGGGCTGCACGCGAACGAGAGGGTGCCTGAGCGCTGCACGCCAGCGGGCCGGCCTGCCATTGACCCGCCATCCTCGGCCAGAATCGACGCCTGACATCCTGCCCGGCATGGCCCACGACCGCTCGAATTCAAGCACCCGGTGCCCCGGATGAAGCCGGCACGCGTGGCCCTGCGCGGCGACCTGCTGGACTTCACCGGCGAGCCCGAACTCGGCGCCGTGACGAGCGCAGTGGTCCGCTATCGGCCTGACCATTGGCTGCTGATCGAAGACGGGCGCATCGTGGCCGCGCAATCCGAGGCCCCGGACGAAGGCTGGCGACGGATCGACCACGGTGGGCGGCTGATCCTGCCTGGCTTCATCGACAGCCATGTGCACAGTGCCCAGGTCGACGTCATCGGTTCCTGGGGCGCACAGTTGCTCGACTGGCTCGAGGCGCACACCTTTCCGGCCGAGAAACGATTCGCCGAACCGGAGCACGCGCGCTGCCGGTCGGCGGCCTTCCTGGATGCGCTGCTTGCCCATGGCACGACGTCGGCTGTCGTGTTCCCGACCGTGCACGCCGGGTCGGTCGATGCCCTGTTCGAGGCCGGGACGCAGCGTGGCATGCGCCTGATCACCGGCAAGGTGCTGATGGACCGCCACGCGCCCGACACATTGCTCGACGACGTGGCCCAGGCCGAGCGCGAATGTGTCGACCTCATCGAACGCTGGCACGGGCGTCATCGGTGCGGATTTGCCGTGACGCCTCGTTTCGCGCCGACCTCGAGCGAGGCCCAGCTCGCGATGGCCGGCCGCCTGCTGCGCGCCTGGCCCGACCTGCACCTGCAGACCCACCTGGCCGAGAACCGCGCCGAAGTGCGCTGGGTGCACGAACTGTTTCCCGCCGCGCGCAGCTACCTGGATGTCTACCAGCGCCATGGCCTGGTGGGCCCGCGCAGCCTGTTCGCACACGCGATCTGGCTCGACGACGAGGACCGCGCGCGCCTGGCAGACCTGGGTGCGAAGGTCGCGTTCTGCCCGAGCTCGAACCTCTTTCTCGGCAGCGGCCTGTTCGACTGGCCGCAGGCGGCAGGTGCCGGCATCCCGGTCCTGCTGGCGAGCGATGTCGGCGGCGGTACCAGCCTGTCGATGCGGCGCACGATGGGCGACGGCTACAAGGTGCAGTCGCTCGGCGGCCATCGTGTGACCGCCTGGGACCTGCTGCATGCCGCCACGCGCGGCCCGGCGACCGCGCTCGGCTGGGGCGGCGAGCTCGGCACGCTCGACGCCGGCATGGTGGCCGACCTGTGTGTCTGGGACTGGGCGCGCAGCCCGGTCGCGCAGCGCCGCCAGGACGTCGCGCACGACCTGCATGACAAGCTGTTCGCCTGGATCACGTTCGCCGACGAGGCAGACCTGGTCCAGACCTGGATTGCGGGTATGACCCGCTACGAACGCGCTGGATTCGAGGCAGGATCGACCCCATGCATCGACTCGAACTGAAGGGCCTGAGCAAGCAGTACCCTGCGGTCAAGGCCAACGACCGGGTCGACCTGCAGGTCGAGGCGGGCGAGATCCATGCCGTGCTGGGCGAGAACGGCGCCGGCAAGAGCACGCTGATGAAGATGATCTACGGCGCGGTGCGGCCGGACGAGGGCGAGATCCGCTGGAACGGTGAGCGCGTGCAGATCCGCAGCCCGCAGGAGGCACGTGCGCTCGGGATCAGCATGGTGTTCCAGCATTTCAGCCTGTTCGACACCCTGACCGTGGCCGAGAACGTCTGGCTCGGTCTGGACAAGTCGTTCAAGCTGGCCGACGTGACCGAGCGCATCGGGCGCGTCTCGAAGGACTACGGCATCGACGTCGAGGCACGCCGGCCGGTGCACTCGCTGTCGGTCGGCGAGCGCCAGCGGGTCGAGATCGTGCGCGCGCTGCTGAGCGAGCCCAGGCTGCTGATCCTCGACGAGCCGACCTCGGTCCTGACACCGCAGGCGGTGCAGACCCTCTTCGTCACGCTGCGCCAGCTCGCCGCCGACGGCTGCAGCATCCTCTACATCAGCCACAAGCTCGACGAGATACGCGAGCTGTGCCAGCGCTGCACCGTGTTGCGCGGCGGCAAGGTCACCGGCGTGGTCGACCCGCGCGAGCTCGACAACGCGGCGCTGTCGCGCCTGATGATCGGCGCCGAGCCGCCGCAGCTGCAGCACAAGGCCGCAACGGCCGGCGCCGTCGTGCTGCAGGTGCGTGACCTCAGCCTGGACAAGACCGACCCCTTCGGCACGACATTGAAGCATGTCGATCTGGCGGTGCATGCGGGTGAGATCGTCGGCGTCGCCGGAGTGTCGGGCAATGGCCAGCAGGAGCTGATGGCGGTGCTGTCGGGCGAGGACGGGCGCGCCGCGGCCGGCACGATCGAGCTCTTCGGGCAGGACATCGCACGCGCGGCGCCAGGCGCGCGGCGCGCACTGGGCCTGAACTTCGTGCCCGAGGAGCGGCTCGGGCGCGGTGCGGTGCCGGTCATGAGCCTGGCCCAGAACACCCTGCTCACGCGCACCGAGTCGGTGTCGGGCGCAGGCTGGATCCACACCTCGGCGGCGAACCTGCTGGCGGCCAAGCTGATGAACCGCTTCAAGGTCAAGGCCGGTGGCGCGGGCGCGGCGGCCAGGAGCCTGTCGGGTGGCAATCTGCAGAAGTACATCGTCGGGCGCGAGATCGACGCCGCACCCAAGCTGCTCATCGTGTCGCAGCCGACCTGGGGCGTCGATGTCGGCGCTGCCGCGCTGATCCGCGGCGAGCTGCTCCAGTTGCGCGACGCCGGCTGCGCCTTGCTGATCGTGAGCGAAGAACTCGACGAGCTGTTCGAGATCAGCGACCGCCTGGTCGTGATGGCGCAGGGCCGGCTGTCGCCCTCGATCGAGGTCGCGCAGGCCACCGTCGAACAGATCGGGACCTGGATGTCGGGCCTGTGGGAGACAGCGCAGCCTGCCCCTGCGGCGCGCGGAGCCGACCATGCTGAAGCTTGAAGCCCGGCTCCAGCCCTCGCGGCTGATGTCGCTCGCCTCGCCGCTCATGGCCCTGCTGCTGACCGCGGTGCTGGCGGCGCTGCTGTTCGCCGCCCTCGGCAAGGATCCGCTGCGCGGGCTGGAGATCTTCTTCGTCGAACCGCTGAACGGCGTGCGCGCCGTCAGCGAGGTCCTGCTCAAGGCCACACCGCTGATCGTCATCGCGCTCGGCCTGGCGGTGTGCTACCGCTCCAACATCTGGAACATCGGCGCCGAGGGCCAGTATCTGCTGGGGGCGCTGGCCGGCGGCGGCGTGGCATTGTGGTTGACGACCGAGGGCATCGTGCTGCCGCGCCTGGTGGCGCTGCCGTTGGTGCTGGCTGCCGGCGTCCTCGGCGGCATGGCATGGGCGGCCATCGTGGCCCTGCTGCGCGACCGCTTCAATGCGAACGAGATCCTGGTCAGCCTGATGCTCGTCTACGTCGCCCAGCAACTGGTCAACTACCTGGTGTTCGGTCCCTGGAAGGACCCGGCCGGCTTCAACTTCCCGCAGACCAAGAACTTCCACGCATCGACCCTGCTGCCGGCCCTGCTCGACAAGACGAGGTTGCACATCGGCTTCCTGGTGGCGTTGGCGGCCGTCGGCGCGATGTGGGTCTTCATGTTCCGCTCGTACAAGGGCTTCCAGCTGCAGGTCGGAGGTCTGGCCCCGGCGGCTGCGCGCTACGCGGGCTTCTCGGCGCGCGGTTCGCTGTGGACGGCGCTGATGATCTCGGGCGGCATGGCCGGCCTGGCCGGCGCGATGGAGGCGGTCGGGCCGCTGCGCCAGCTCACGCCGCACATCTCCACCGGCCTCGGCTTCACGGCCATCATCGTGGTCTTCGTCGGCCGCCTGCACCCGGCCGGCATCGTCTTCGCCGGCGTGCTGCTGTCGATGATGCTGATCGGGGGCGAGCTCGGCCAGTCGCGCCTTGGGCTGCCGAACGCATTGACGGGGGTCTTCCAGGGTCTGTTGCTGGTCCTGCTGCTGGCCTGCGACACCCTGATCCACTACCGGCTGAAGTGGCGCTCCGGCCACGCTGCAGCGCGCTGAACAGGACCCCGCATGGACGCCATCGCCCTCCTGGTTGCCGCCACCTTGCTCGCCGGCACGCCGCTCGCGCTGGCCGGCCTCGGCCTGGTGATCAACGAACGCGCCGGCGTGCTCAACCTCGGCGCCGAGGGCATGATGCTGGTCGCCGCGGTGGCCGGCTTCGCCACCGCACTGAGCACCGGCAGCGACCTGCTCGCGTTTGCAGCCGGCGCCGCGGCCGGCGCGCTGCTCGCCGCCGGGTTCGGCTGGCTCGTGATCTGGCTCAACACCAACCAGTACGCCACGGGCCTCGCGCTGAGCCTGTTCGGCTACGGCTTCTCGGCCTTCGTGGGCATCGGCCATGTCGGCGCAGAAGCTGGCCGATCGCACGCCCTTCGAGGTGCCGGGCCTGGCCTCGATTCCCCTGCTCGGGCCGGCGCTGTTTCGCCAGCACTGGATGGTCTACGCGACCGTCGTGCTGGTGTTCTTGCTGGTCTGGTTCCTGTACCGGAGCCGCTCCGGGCTGGTGCTGCGTGCGGTCGGCGAATCACCCGATTCGGCGCACGCGCTGGGCTACAAGGTGCGCTGGATACGCCTGGGTGCGGTGATGTTCGGGGGCGCCCTGTGTGGCGTCGCAGGGGCCTTCCTGTCCGTCGTCTACGCGCCGCTGTGGGTCGAGGGTCTGACCGCGGGACGTGGCTGGATCGCGCTCGCGCTGACCACCTTCGCCACCTGGCGCCCGGTGCGGGTGCTGCTCGGGGCCTACCTGTTCGGCGGCGTGACGATGCTCCAGTTCTACCTGCAAGGCGAAGGTGTGCAGATCGCGAGCCAGATCCTGGCCATGCTGCCCTACCTGGCCACGATCGTGGTGCTGGCGCTGATCAGCCGCAACGCCACCTTCATCCGCGTCAACATGCCGGCTTCGTTGGGCAAGCCCTTCCACCCCGGCTCATAATCCACGCTGCCATTCGAGCAGCCCTGAGGAGACTGGAAAGATGACCGATCTGAACAAACGTGCCGCGATGAAACTCGCGGGTCTGGCCGCCGCGCTGGCCACCGCCGCCCTCGTGGGATGCGGCAAGAAGGAAGAACCCGCGCCGGCGCCGGCACCGGTGGCCGCGCCGGTCGAGGCGCCCAAGCCCGAACCGCTGAAGGCCGCCTGGGTCTATGTCGGCCCGGTCGGCGACATGGGCTGGACCTTCGCCCACGACCTCGGACGCAAGGCCGTCGAGGCCGAGTTCGGCGACAAGGTCGCGACCAGCATCGTCGAGAAGGTGCCCGAAGGCGCCGACGCCGAGCGCGTGATCCGCGACCTCGCCAGCCAGGGCAACAAGATCATCTTCGCGACCTCGTTCGGCTTCATGGAGCAGATGCTCAAGGTCGCCGCCGAGTTTCCGGACGTCAAGTTCGAGCATGCGACCGGCTACAAGACAGCCGACAACATGCGCATCTACGACGCCAAGTTCTACGAGGACGCGTACATGGCCGGCATCATCGCCGGCTCGATGACCAAGACCAACACGCTCGGCTTCGTGGCGTCGTTCCCGATCCCCGAGGTGCTGCGCAACATCAACGCCTTCACGCTCGGCGCGCAGAGCGTCAACCCGAAGGTCAAGACCAAGGTCGTCTGGGTCAACACCTGGTTCGACCCGCCGAAGGAGGGCGACGCCGCACAGAGCCTGATCAACGGCGGCGCCGACGTGCTGCTGCAGAACACCGACTCGTCGGCCGTGCTGCAGACCGCCGAGAAGAACGGCAAGTACGCCTTTGGATGGGACTCCGACATGAGCGCGGTCGCACCCAAGGCCCACCTGGCCTCCTGTGTGGTGGACTGGGGCCCGTACTACAAGCAGTCGGTGAAGGCCGTGATGGACGGCAGCTGGAAGTCCGAGCGCACCGTCTGGGGCGTCAAGGAAGGCCAGAACATGCTGGTCAAGATCTCGGACGTGGTGCCCGAGGAGGCCAAGAAGAAGGTCGACGAGTTCAAGGAAGGCCTGAAGGCGGGCACCCACGAGACCTTCACCGGCCCGATCGTGGACAGCACCGGCAAGGAGCGTCTGGCCAAGGGCGTCCAGGCCGACCAGGAGTGGAAGGACAAGGTCGACTTCTACGTCAAGGGCGTTGACGGCAAGATCCCCGGCGGCAAGTGATCGCCACCGACCGGCTCGACCGGTCCGACTGAACCACCAGACGCCGGGCATCCGCCCGGCGTCCTGCATTGGGCCGCCGGTTCAGTGCCGCATCGGGATCGCGCGTCGCTTTGCGTACCATCGAGTCGTGTCACCGACTTCGAGCACCTCGCCATGACCGCCCCCGCATCCGTCCACTTCGCAGGCATCGCGCGCGAGCGCCTGCCCGATCTGCTGCGCCGCATGCCCAAGGCCGAGCTGCACCTGCACATCGAAGGGTCGCTCGAGCCCGAGCTGATCTTCCGCCTGGCCGAACGCAATGGCGTGACCTTGCCCTATGCCAGCGTCGACGCGCTGCGGGCCGCCTACGCCTTCACCGACCTGCAGAGCTTTCTCGACATCTACTACGCGGGCGCCAGCGTGCTGCTGAAGGAGGCCGACTTCTTCGACATGGCCTGGGCCTATTTCGAGCGTGCCGCGGCCGACAACGTCGTGCACGCGGAGCTCTTCTTCGACCCCCAGACCCACACGGCGCGCGGCGTTTCGATGGCGGCCGTGATCGTCGGCCTGCACCATGCCTGCCAACGCGCCCATGCCGAATTCGGCCTCAGCGCCCGACTGATCCTGTGCTTCCTGCGCCATCTGAGCGAAGAGGATGCCTTCGCGACGCTCGAGGCGGCGCTGCCCTACCGCCACCACTTCATCGGCGTCGGGCTCGACAGCAGCGAGCTCGGTCACCCGCCCGAGAAGTTCGCGCGCGTGTTCGCGCGTGCCCGCGAGCTGGGCCTGCATGTCGTCGCCCACGCGGGCGAAGAAGGGCCGCCTTCCTACATCACGACGGCCCTCGACATGCTCAAGGTCGAGCGCATCGACCATGGCGTGCGTTGCCTGGAAGACCCGGCGCTCGTGCGGCGCCTGGCGCATGAACGCATGCCGCTCACGGTGTGCCCGCTGTCGAACGTCAAGTTGCGCGTGTTCGAGCGCCTGGCCGACCACAACCTGCCGGCGCTGCTCGCGGCCGGCATCTGCGCGACGATCAATTCCGACGACCCGGCCTACTTCGGTGGCTACATCAACGACAACTTCGTTCAGACCTTCGAGGCGCTGCCGGCACTCGGTGCGCTCGAAGCCCACCGCTTGGCGGCCAACAGCTTCGAGGCGAGTTTCGTCGACGCACCGACCAAAGCCCGCTGGCAGCGCGAACTCGACCTGGTGTTCGAGTTCGCCGCCAAGTGAGGGCGGCGCGCGCGGCAGGTCAGCGGGCCGTCGGTGGGGCGGGGCGCTCTTTGCTCAGCATCGCGACGATCAGCGAGAGCAGGGTGCCGGTCAGCGCCAGTACGAGCGTGCCGACGCCCCAGACCACCCACACCACGACCGGAGCGGCGGCGCCGAGTGAGCCCAGGGCCAGTTGCACCGCATCGATCGCCAGCTCGGCCAGCGCCTGCCAGCCCGGCGCCCAGCGGTCGAGCCAGTCACCAAAGGGCACGCGTTCGAGCAAAGGCTTGAGCTCGCCGAGCCAGGCGTTGTCGTGCGACAGCAATGTGTACAGACCCCAGGACGTGAGCGACCACAGTCCGAACAGGGCGAGCACGAAGATCCAGATGGCGACAATCATGGCGGTATGACGCCGATTGTGTGCCAGGTTCAGGCGACGGCGACGGCGTCGGCCTCGCCCTCGACTGCATCGGCGAGCGCGCGTGCGGCAGCGCCGAAGGCATAGGCGTCCATCCCGAGGCAGCCGAAGGTCAGGCTCGCGTGCAGGCGCACCGCCGCGGCGTAACGCCCGCCGGCGCCTGCCGCCGCGTACCAGGGCAGCCAATGCTCGTCGCTCGGGTGCATCAGCGCGGCGTGCGGCGCCCTGGTGCGGTAGTCGAACATCGTGTCCCAGTCCGCGGCCTGGCTGGCCTGCAGGACCCAGGCGCGGAAGCCGCGGCTGGCTTCGACTTCGGGCGCGTCGATCGCCGGCGGCACGCCGCCGAACACCATGCGCAGGTTGTGCGTGACGCTGCCGCTGCCGACCACGAGCACACCGTCGTCGGCCAGCGGCGCCAGCGCCTCGCCGAGCGCGAACAGCTCCGACGGCGTCGCGTCCGGGCTGAACGCGAGCGGCAAGACCGGGACGTCGGCGGCCGGGAACATGTAGCGCAGCGGGACCCAGATGCCATGGTCCAGGCCACCCTGGTCGAGCGCGTCGGCGCTGATGCCGGCAGCGGCGAGCAGTGCCTGCGCACGCCGGGCCAGCGCAGGCGCGCCGGGTGCGTCGTAGCGCATCTGGTTCAGGCGCGGGTCGAAACCGCCGAAGTCGTACACCGCATGGTGGCGGGCGCCGGCGAGCAGCACCGGCTGGCGCGCCAGCGTGTGGGCCGACAGCACCAGGATCGCCTGCGGTCGACCAAAGCGTGCGGCCAGGGCCGGGCCGAGCCGCTGCATGAAGGCGCCGGCCTCGCGCGGTTCGAGCGCGGTCATCGGCGAGCCATGCGAGATGAAGAGCGAGGGCAGGGTGTGCATTCGCCATTCGACCATCACCGATGCACGGCCGGGTTCAGAGGACTTGCACGCAGGGTTCAGGCGCGCGTCACCCGCCATGCGATACCGTCCGGGGGATGAACCCTTCGACCCTGGGTCTGGCCTGGCGCCAGACGGCCCGAGACTTCCGCGCCGGAGAGCTGCGCCTGCTGGCCGTCGCCGTGGTGCTCGCCGTGGCCGCCTTGACCGCGGTGGGCTTCTTTGCCGACCGCCTCGACCGCGGACTGGCGCGCGACGCGCGCCAGTTGCTCGGGGGCGACGCCGTGCTGGCGAGCGACGGACAGCCGCCAGCCGAGGTGAGCGAGCGGGCCGCCGCGCTCGGGCTCGAGCAGGCGCGCAGCGTCGGCTTCCCGAGCATGGCCCGGGCGCCAGACGACAAGGGCGGCGCGGTGCGCCTGGTCGCGGTCAAGGCGGTGGCGACGAACTACCCGCTGCGCGGCAAGCTGCAGGTCCGGCGCGCCCCCGAGGGCGCGGTGGAAGTGGTGGCGAGCCGTCCTTCGCCTGGCACCGTCTGGGCCGATGCGGCGGTGTTGAGTTCGCTTGCAGTTGCAGGTCGGGGACGATCTCCTGCTCGGCGATGCGCGCCTGCGCATCGAGCGCATCATCGTGGTCGAGCCCGACCGCGGTGCCGGATTCGTCCAGTTCGCGCCGCGCGTGATGCTGGCCGAAGCCGATCTGGCCGCGACCGGCCTGGTGCAGCCGGCCAGCCGTGTCACCTGGCGGCTGGCGGTGGCCGGCACCGACGCCAAGGTCGCGCAGTGGGTCGCCTTCGCCGAGCAGCGAATCGAGACCGTGCCGCTGCGCGGGACGAGGGTCGAGTCCCTGCAGTCCGGACGGCCCGAGATGCGCCAGACGCTCGACCGGGCCCAGAAATTCCTCAATCTCGTGGCCCTGCTGGCGGCCTTGCTGGCGGCGGTGGCGGTGGGCATCGCGGCGCGTGACTTCGCCCAGCGCCACCTCGACGACTGCGCGATGCTGCGCGTGCTCGGGCTGGCCCAGCGGCGCATTGCGACCGCCTATGCGCTCGAGTTCGGCCTCGTCGGCGCACTCGCCAGCACGGCGGGCGTCCTGCTCGGGCTGCTGCTGCACTATGTCTTCGTGTGGCTGCTGGCGGGGCTGGTCGATGCCAGCCTGCCCCAGCCTGGTCCCTGGCCGGCCCTGTTCGGTTTGGGCGTCGGCATGACGCTGCTGGTGGGCTTCGGTCTGCCGCCCGTGCTGCAACTGGCGCGGGTGCCCGCCTTGCGCGTGATCCGGCGTGAACTGGGCACCCCGAACGCCGGTTCGGCGGGGGTGCTGCTGGCCGGGACCGCGGGCTTCGTGGCGCTGCTGATGGCGGTGTCGAGCGACCTCACGCTGGGCGCGATTGCGGTCGGCGGCTTCGCGGCTGCAATCGGCATGTTCGCGCTGCTGTCCTGGGCGGCGGTGATCCTGCTGAGGCATTCGGTGCCGCAAACCCGGGCCCCGCGCTGGATGGTGCTGGCCACGCGCCAGATCTCGGCGCGGCCGGCGTTTGCGGTGTTGCAGGTGTCGGCGCTGGCGGTCGGCCTGCTCGCCCTGGTGCTGCTCGTGCTGCTGCGCACCGACCTCATCGGCAGTTGGCGCCAGGCCACACCGGCCGACGCGCCGAATCGATTCGTCATCAACATCCAGCCCGACCAGGCCGAGCCGTTCCGCCAGACGCTGGAGGCGGCCGGCGTCAAGCGCTTCGACTGGTTCCCGATGTTCCGCGGCCGGCTCGTGACGATCAATGGCAAGACCGTCAACGGCGAGACCTTCGAGGACGAGCGCTCGAAACGGCTGGCCGAGCGCGAGTTCAACCTCAGCCACGACGACCGGCTGCCGATCCACAACGAGGTCATCGAAGGCCAATGGACGGCCGATGAAGCCGATGCGCTGAGCGTCGAGGAAGGGCTGGCCGAGTCCCTGGGGCTCAAGCTCGGAGACCGGCTCGGCTTCGACATCGCCGGGCTGCCGGTCGAAGGACGCATCACGAGCCTGCGCAAGGTGGACTGGGGGTCGATGCGGGTGAACTTCTTCGTGATGTTCCCGCGCAAGGCGATGCCCGAAGTGCCACTGACCTACATCAGCGCATTTCGTGCGCCGAAGACGGCGGGCTTCGACAACGTCCTGAGCCGGACCTACCCGAACATCACCAATGTCGACGTGTCGGCGTCGATCGCCCAGGTTCAGCAGGTGCTCGACCAGGTGGTCCGTGCGGTCGAGTTCCTGTTCGGATTCACGCTGCTGGCCGGGCTGGTGGTGCTGTTCGCGGCGGTCACGGCCACGCGCGAGGCGCGTGCGCGCGAGTTCGCGGTCATGCGGGCGCTGGGCGCGGGCTCGCGCCTGCTGGCGCAGGTGCAACGCGCCGAACTGCTGGGCGTGGGGGCTCTGGCCGGTGTCCTGGCGTCGCTGGCGGCGATGGCCGTGGGCTGGGCCCTGGCGCGCTACGCCTTCCAGTTCAGCTGGAACGCGTCACCCTGGGTCCCGCTGGTGGGCGGGCTGGCCGGCGCGCTGCTGGCACTGGCCGCGGGCTGGTGGGGGCTGCGCGACGTGCTGAAGCGTCCCGTGGTCGAGACGCTGCGGCGCGCGGCGGTCTAGAACGATTCCCAGTCGTCGCCGTCCTTGGCGGTCGGCACGACATCGGTGAGCACCGGGGTGGCGGCCGGGGCGCTGCGGCGGGCCTTGTCGATCGTCTGGCGCGCGACGACCGAGGGGCCAGCGGCTGGTCTGGGCCGTTGCGACCGCCGGCTCCGGGCGGGTCGTGCCAAGCTCGAAGGCCGCGACCACGCTGCCCAGGCGTGTGGCCTGACCCTTCAGGCTCTCGGCGGCGGCGGCCGACTGCTCGACGAGTGCGGCGTTCTGCTGCGTCATCCGGTCGAGCTGGTCGACGGCGGCGTTGATCTGGCCGATGCCCTGGTCCTGCTCGGCGGTGGCGGCGCTGATCTCGCCGATGATGTCGGTCACGCGCTGCACCGAGGCGACGATCTCGTTCATCGTCGAGCCGGCGTCGCCGACCAGGCGCGTGCCGGCCTGGACCCGGTCGACGCTGGCGCCGATCAGGGCCTTGATCTCCTTGGCTGCGTCGGCGCTGCGCTGGGCCAGGCTGCGCACCTCGCTGGCGACGACCGCGAAGCCACGGCCCTGCTCACCGGCGCGGGCAGCCTCGACGGCGGCGTTGAGCGCAAGGATATTGGTCTGGAAGGCGATGCCATCGATGACGCCGATGATGTCGGCGATCTTGCGCGAGCTGGTGTTGATGTCCTGCATCGTCGAGACCACCTCGGCGACGACGGTGCCACCGCGCTGGGCGACGCTGGACGCCGAGGCTGCGAGCTGATTGGCCTGGGCGGCAGCCTCGGCACTCTGGCGCACAGCGCCGGTGAGCTGGTGCATCGACGAGGCGGTCTGCTGCAGGCTCGACGCCGCCTCTTCGGTTCGGCTCGACAGGTTCTGGTTGCCGGCGGCGACCTCCGAACTCGCGAGCTGGATATGGTCGGCACTGTCGCGGACCTGGGCGACCAGGCCTCGGATGCCGGTCTGCATCTGGTCGAGCGATCGCTCCAGCTCGGCGATCTCGTCGCGGCCGCTGGTGGTGATCGTGCCGGTCAGGTCACCGCGCGAGATGGCACCGGCGAACGCGGTGGCGCGGGCCAGTGGCGTCGTGATCGAGCGTGCGGTGCGCCATGCCAGCAAGGCGCCGGCCAGCAGCGCCAGTGCGCAGGAGGCGAACAGCACGCTCACGGCCGATTGCAGGCGCTCGGTCAGGGCCTGCCCGGAGGTCGTGCTGCGTTCGTGCAGGGCCGACTGCAGGCGGTCGAGCGCGGCGTTCATCGCATGCGCCAGCGGCAGCAGCTCCTTGTCGATGCGATCGGCGCCTTCGCCGAGCAGCAGGTCGTCACGGATCTTGGCGCGCATCGCAATGAAGCGGGCACGCTCGTCGGTGACCTGGGTCACCAGCGGCTTCAGGCCGCCCGGCCCCGACTCGGTGACCGCGCCCATGTCCTGGCTGGCTTTGTCCCCGGCGCTGGCCGATTCGCCCATCTCCGAGGTCAGCACCGTCATCACGGGCGCCAGCCGTTGCTTGATGGCCTCGTCGTCACCGCTTGCGGCGTCGAGCCGGGTGGCGGTGATGGCACGGTCGAGGTTGCTGCGCACGACGCTCGTCCACTTCGTGACGATGGCCAGGCGGTTGCGATCGTCTTCCATCGTGGCGTGCGCCGCGCCGATGCTTCGCATCTGCAGACCGGCGGTCAGCGCCGAGGCGAGCATGACGATGAGCAGCGCCGCATACGACGCGCCGAGCCGGTGTGAGAGACGACGGAATTGCATGGTCGATGTCCTAGGACGTTTGGCGTTCGACGCCGGCCTTGCACCGGAGCCCGGGCGCCGGTCAGTGGCGCGCGTCCACCAGTCCCATGTCGGAAGAACTCATCAGGCGCTCGATGTCCATCAGGATGAGCATTCGTTCGGCCTCACCTGCACTGACGTTGCCGATGCCGGTGATGAAGCCCGCGTCGACGTGGGAGGCGAGTTCGGGCGCCGGCTTGATGTGCTGCGCGCCCAGCTCCAGCACGTCGGACACCGAGTCGACCACCGCACCCACGACCCGCCCGTGCACGTTGAGCACGATGACGACCGTGAACTGGTTGTACTCGGCGGTCGGGCAGCCCAGCTTCAGGCGCAGATCGATGATCGGCACGATGACGCCGCGCAGGTTGACCACCCCCTTGATGAAGGCCGGCGCATTGGCGATGCGCGTCGGCGGCTCGTAGGAGCGGATTTCCTGCACACGCAGGATGTCGATGCCGTACTCCTCGTCACCGAGGCGGAAGGTCAGGTACTCGCCGCTGCGGGCGGTTTGCCCCGGCTGCGCGGACTGGGGGGCTGTGCCGGCCGAGCGCGCTGCTTCGTGCTGGGCCACTTGGGTGGCGTCGGTGACCATGTCCATCGGGAGTCCTTGGCGGTACAACGTTTGGGGGGATATCGGCTGCGCGCGGCTGAAGTTGAGGCCGGGCCGGTCAGGACAGACTGGCGGCCACGCGGGCTGGCTCGGAGGTGTGCAGACGGAAGGTGCTCATCACGCCACCGAGGCGGCGTGCCTGCTCGTTCAGGCTCTCGGCCGCGGCTGCAGACTGTTCGACGAGCGCGGCGTTCTGCTGTGTCATCTGGTCGAGCTGGCCGACGCTCGAATTGATCCGGCCGATGCCCTGGTTCTGTTCGGAGACCGAGGCCGCGATTTCGGCAATGATGTCCGATACACGCTGCACCGAGGTGACGATCTCGGACATCGTGGCACCTGCGTCGTGAACCAGTCGGGTGCCGGTCTGGACGCGCTCGACGCTGGCGCCGATCAGTCCCTTGATTTCCCGGGCCGCGTCCGAAGAGCGCTGGGCCAGGCTGCGCACTTCGCTTGCGACGACTGCAAAACCGCGGCCATGTTCGCCGGCACGCGCTGCCTCGACCGCCGCGTTGAGGGCCAGGATGTTGGTCTGGAAAGCGATGCTGTCGACGACGCCGATGATGTCGGCGATCTTGCGTGAACTGGTGTCGATGTCCTGCATCGTGCCGACCACCTGCAAGACGGCGTCGCCGCCACGCCGTGCCACCAACGATGCGCTCTGGGCGAGCTGATTGGCCTGGACCGCGGCGTCGGCGCTCTGGCGCACGGTGCCGGTGAGCTGGGCGGTCGAGCCGGCGGTCTGCTGCAGGCTCGAGGCGGCGGCTTCGGTCCGGCTGGACAGGTCCTGGTTGCCTGCCGCCACCTCGGCACTGGCCTGCTGGATGCTGTTGGCACTGGTGCGCACATCCCCGACCAGGCGACGCAGCGAGTCCTGCATCTGGGCCAGCGCGGTGACGAGCCCGGTTGCTTCGTCGCACCCCTCGGCCGTGATCGGCTTGGAGAGGTCGCCGGTGGCGATCGAGCGCGCCACCTTGCTGGCATAGGCGATCGGTGTCAGGACCGACCGTGCGTTGAGCCAGGTCATCGGCACGATGAGCAGCACGATGAATCCGAGTCCGCCGAGGAAGGCGAGGCCGGCCTGGTTGAGCGAGCTGTCCAGGTCCTCCTGCGCGAGGCCGATGTCCCGGTCCACTGCGCTGGACACCGTGTCGATTGCCGTCTCGACCGTGCTGACATGGACTTTGGCGGGCAGAAGTGCTTCGTCGGCCTGCTTGGCATTCTCGAAGCCGCCACTTTGCATCGTGCCGAGCACCTTCTTGGTCGTGTCGGTGTAGGCGGTCAGGGCCTCGATTGCACGCGTGACGGCAGTTCGCTCGTCATGCTGGGTCGAATCGCGCAGCGACTCGAGTGCCTTGTGCGTAGCGCCGATCGACTTGATCCAGGCAACCTGGTGCTTGATCACGGTGGGGCCGTCGTCGTAGTCGATGACCATGTCGCGTTCGTGCAGGCGAACGCTTTGCAGGCTGGTCCTGGCGAGCGCGTTGTCGCGCACGAGCGCAATCGCCGAGGTGCTTGTCTCGACGCTCAGCGCCTTGAGTTCGAGTCCGCCCACCACGCCGGCCATGCCGCCGAGCGCGAGCAGGCCGATCACCATGACGACCAGCGCATGCATTCGCACCCGGATCGAGAAGCGGCGAATGATGGTCTGAAGTTGGTTCATCGTGGATTCGAGTGCGCGGTCAATGCCTGGACTGGTGGACCAGCGAGGCGATGTCGAGGATCAGCGCCACGCGGCCATCGCCCATGATCGTCGCGCCCGAGATGCCGTCGACGCGGCGGTAGTTGGATTCGAGGTTCTTGACCACGACCTGCTGCTGGCCGAGCAACTCGTCCACCAGCAGTGCGGCGCGCCGCCCGTCGGCTTCGACCACGACCATGATGTCGCTGCGCTGCTCGCTGTTGCGGCGCGGCACCTGGAAGACCTGCTCGACATCGACCACCGGCATGTATTCGTCACGCACCCGGACGACGCGGCCGCTGCCACCGATCGTGCGGATCGTGTCGGCCGTGATCTGGAACGACTCGACGACCGAGCCCAGCGGCAGGATGTAGCACTCGTCACCGACTCCCACGCTCATGCCGTCCATGATGGCCAGCGTGAGCGGCAGGCGCACGCGCACGCTCATGCCGTAGCCCTCGGCCGAGTCGATCTCGACCGAGCCGTTGAGCGAGGTGATGTTCTTCTTGACCACGTCCATGCCGACCCCGCGTCCCGAGACGTCGGTCACCGCGTCGGCGGTCGAGAAGCCCGGCGCGAAGATCAGGGCCCAGACGTCGGCGTCGCTCATCGAGTCGGGTGCTTCGATGCCGCGCTCGCGCGCCTTCTTGATCAGCTTGTCACGGTTCAGGCCGTGGCCGTCGTCGCGCACTTCGATCACGATGCTGCCGCCTTGATGGCGGGCCGCGAGCGTGATCGTGCCGTGCGCCGGCTTGCCCTTCGCGATGCGTTCGTGCGGCAGTTCGATGCCATGGTCGCAGCTGTTCCGCACCAGGTGGGTCAGCGGGTCGGTGATCTTCTCGACCAGCCCCTTGTCGAGTTCGGTCGCGTCCCCGATGGTCACCAGTTCGACCTTCTTGCCCAGCTTGCCGGCCAGGTCGCGCAGCATGCGGGGGAACCGGTTGAAGACGAGCGACATCGGAATCATCCGGATCGACATCACGGCTTCCTGCAGATCGCGCGTATTGCGCTCCAGGTCGGCCAGGCCGGCGCTCATCTGCTGCACGATGGCCCTGTCCGCGTCCTTGCTGGTCTGTGCGAGCATGGCCTGCGTGATGACGAGTTCGCCGACCAGGTTGATCAGCTGGTCGACCTTTTCGACCGACACGCGCAAGGTGCTGGAGTCGGGGCCCGGCGCCGACTTGACGTCCGCGCGCGGCGCTGCCATAGCGGCGACGCCGGCCAGCGCCGGCATGTCGGCCTGCACCGGCGCTCCGGGCGCGCCGTCGAAGAATCCATAGCCCTCGTCCACTGCCGCTTGCGGCGTGTCGTCGGGAGCACCCGGTGCGCCGGCGTGGAAGCCGAATCCGGGGCCGCACGGCGCCAGGCGAACCTGCTCGCGCGCGACGTGAAACATGAACAGGTCCAGCAGATCGTTTTCCGACGAACTCGTGACGATCCTGAAGCGGCGCATGCTGTCCGCGTCGCGACCGGCGTCGAGTGCTTCGATGGTGCCCAGGCCTTCGATCTCGCTGAACAGCTCGATCAGGCCATCGGCCTGCGCGCTGTCCTGCAATGGCCCAAGTGTCAGTTCCAGGGTCCGTGTTCCTGCGTCGACCGCAGAGGCCGCCGTTCGGGCCGAGGGCTGGCCCTGGCCCTTGGCCAGCGCGCGGATGCTGCTCAGCAGTCCGGTGGTGTCGGGCGCCGCTTCACCGCTGCCCTGATGGCGGGCGAGCTGGGCCTTGAGCGCGTCACCGGCGGCCAGCAGGGTGTCGACCATGGCCACGTTGGGCATCAGCTCGCGTCGGCGCAGCTTGTCCAGCAGGGTTTCCATCTCGTGCGTGAGTTCGGTCACGTCGTTGAAGCCGAAGGTCGCCGCGCCGCCCTTGACCGAGTGGGCACAGCGGAAGATCGCGTTCAGGTCCTCATCGTCGGCAACCGCGACATCGAAGCGGAGCAGCCGCTGCTCCATCTGGTCGAGGTTCTCCCTGGCCTCCTCGAAGAAGACCTGGAAGAACTGGCTCAGGTCGATTCCGGCACCCTGTTGGCCCGGGTCGGCGCTCACGTTGCCCATCTCCAGCTCCCTTGATCGTCCGGTGTTCAGCGGATGACCTTGCCGATGACCTCGACCAGCTTGGCCGGGTCGAAGGGCTTGACCAGCCAACCGGTGGCGCCGGCGGCGCGGCCGGCCTGCTTCATCGCGTCGTCGGACTCGGTGGTCAGGATCAGGATCGGTGTCGTCTTGAACTTCGGGTTCTCGCGCAGCTTGCGGGTCAGGCTCAGGCCGTCCATGCGCGGCATGTTCTGGTCGGTCAGCACGAGGTTGAAGTCCCTCGAATTGGCCTTCTCCCAGGCATCCTGGCCGTCGACGGCCTCGACGACGTTGAAGCCGGCGTTCTTCAACGTGAACGACACCATCTGGCGCATCGAGGCGCTGTCGTCTACGGCAAGGATCGAGTGCATTTCGGGTACTCCGTGGGAATCAATCGGGTCAGGCGTGAGCGGGGCGATGGGTCAGAACAATTCGATCGAACCAGGGTCGACTTCGTCCTGGGTGACGGGGTTGGGGCGCAATGGCGCCTGCTCGACGAGCGCAGGGCCGTCTTCGTCGTCACCCAGGGCGTCGCAGGCGATGCGGTCGGCGCAACGGCGCAGGCGCCGGGCGCTGTGGTCGATCAGCTGCGAGGCCATGTCCTGGAACTGCATTGCCGTGATCGCGCTCGCCATGTGCTGCAAGGCCTGGTTCAGGGGTTCGGCCGCGGGGCCGGCCAGCTCATTGCGCTGGACCAGGGTCCGCAACTGCTCGGAGGCGCCGCAGAAATGGGCCAGCAGCGAGTCACCGGCACTGCCCAGCAAGCGCTGCAGGCGATCCAGGTCACTGTGCGTGACGAGCAGTTCGTCCTGCACCTCGGCGGCGAGCATGGGTTCGATGCGCTCGGACGGGCGTTCCGCGTCAATGTCCTGGCTGAGCATGTGCGTTCCGAAAGGAGGCAGGGTTGCAGCACCATGCAGGCACCGCGGCAGATTGGGTCGACAGTGGATTGTCGGCACCGTGACACGCTGACTTGAGGTCAATATCTGTCGAATACCCGGGCAAGTCCGGACCTGCACGGCGGCTGGGCCATACTTGACCCATGCCTCAACGCCCCTTGCGCGTGCTCCATCTGGAGGATTCCGAGCTCGACCACGAACTCGCTCTGGTCCATCTGCAGCGGGCCGGGCTCGAGCTGCAGTGCCTGCGGGTCGAATCGCGCGCCGAGTTCGAGGCCGCGCTCGGGCAGTCCTGGGACCTGATCCTGTCGGACTACAACCTGCCCGGGTTCTCGGGGCTCGAGGCCCTGCACCTGCTGCAGGCAAGCGGGCACGAGTGGCCCTTCATCATCGTGTCGGGGGAGATCGGCGAAGAGACCGCGGTCGCTGCGATGCGCAGCGGCGCGAGCGACTATCTGCTCAAGAACAACCTGGCGCGGCTCGCGCCGGCGGTCGAGAACGCCATCGATGTCTACGAGACACGGCGCGCGCGGGCGGCCGCCGACCGCGACCTGAGCGCCTCGCGCCAGCGCCTGTCCGCACTTGCCCAGCATTTGCAGACCAGCATCGAACAGGAACGCGCGGCGATCGCGCGCGAGATCCACGACGATGTCGGGGGGTCGTTGACCGCGCTCAAGTTCGAGATCGACTGGATCCGTCGCCGCGCCACGACGCTGGAGGTCCAGCAACGGGCCGTGTCGGCGCTCGAACTGGTCACCCATGCGATCGACGCCAGCAAGCGCGTGATGCACAACCTGCGCCCGGCCATCCTGGAGCAGGGCCTGGTGGCTGCGCTGCAGTGGATGGCGAGCAATTTCGAACGCCGCACCGGCATCCAATGTGTCTTTCGCAGTTCGCACGAGACGATTGAACTCCCGCCCGGCGTGCCGCTGGTGGCCTACCGCACGGCCCAGGAGGCGCTCACCAACGTGAGCAAGCATGCCAAGGCCACGCGGGTGCGCATGGAGCTGTCGATCGGGGCCGGCGTGCTGTCGCTCGAAGTCAACGACGATGGACAGGGTCTGTCGGGCGCCGACCTGGCCAAGGCGCGCAGCTTCGGCATTCGGGGCCTGCACGAGCGGGCCTCGACGGTCGAAGGCTGGGTCGACCTCAGCAGCGGGCCCCGCGGCACCAGCCTGATCCTGTCGGTTCCGATTGCCGGGGCCAACCTGCCGGACGCGATGGCCGATCACGAGGGTGACGACAATCGTGAGCACGACCCCTCGGCCTGGACGCCGCTGTGACGGGTCGGCGAGGAAAACAATGATCAAAGTCATCCTGTGCGACGACCACGCGCTGATCCGGCGCGGGATCCGCGACACCCTGTCCGATGCGCCAGACATCGAAGTCGTCGGTGAGGCGGGTGACTACGGCGAGCTGCGCACGCTGATGCGTGGCACGACCTGCGACGTGCTGGTGCTGGACATCAACATGCCCGGGCGCAGCGGCCTGGACGCGCTGCACGCGCTCAAGGACGAAGGCTCGTCGGTGCGGGTGCTGATCGTCAGCATGTACCCCGAGGATCAGTACGCGATCCGGGCGCTGCGCGCCGGCGCCTTCGGCTACGTCAACAAGGGCGGCGACCCCCAGCTGCTGGTGCAGGCGGTGCGCACCGTCTCGCAGGGGCGCAAGTACGTCACCCCGGAGATCGCGCAGATGCTGGTCGAGAGCCTGACCACGCCGGGCATCGAGAACGCGCACCAGAAGCTGTCGGATCGTGAACTGCAGACGCTGGTGATGATCGCCACCGGCAAGCGCCTGTCGGACATCGCCGAGGAGCTGATGCTGTCGCCCAAGACGGTGTCGGTCTATCGCGCGCGCGTGCTGGAGAAGCTCGGCCTGGCCAACAACGCCGAGCTGACCGTGTACGCGATCCGCAACGGCCTGGCGGGCGACTGAGGCCGGGCCGGGCATGACGCTCGACAGCGCGCTCGCGGGCCGCACCGCGGGGCCCGAGCCGCTGTCGTTGGCGCTGATCGAGGCGCGCAACCTCACGCTGAACTGGCTGTCGGCATTCGAGCACGATCTGCACGCGACGACGCTGGCCGCCCGGGCCGGCTGGTGGACCGAGCACTGGATCGTGCGCAATGTGCAGGCCCAGCGTGGTGAGGCCTGCGACGCCGCGCGACCGCGCCTGGCCTCGATCGACCCGGGGCTCGCCGCCTGGTTCGAAGGCCTGGGGGCCGCGCCGGCGGGCGTCCTGGCGCCGAGTGAGAGCGCGGTCCGCGCCTACCTGGTCGAAACGCTCGAACTGACGCTGGACCTGCTGAACACGGCATCGCCCGACGACGCTTCGCTGTACTTCTTCCGGCTGGCGCTGATGCACGAAGACCGCTGTGCCGAGGCCTTGGCGGTCCAGGCCCAGGCGGCAGGCATCGATGGTGGACCCTGGCTGCCGGTGCCCGGCCGGGCGGACGCCGCACCGCTGCAGCTGCCGGCGCAGGTGGTGAGGGTCGGCTCGGCGGCAGGGGGGCTGGTCCCTGCCAACGAGCGCTGGGCGCATGAGATCCAGGTGCCAGAACTGGAGATCGACGCCCAGATCGTGAACTGGGGTCGCTATGCCGAATTCGTGCATGACGGTGGCTACGACGAGGAGCGCTGGTGGAGCACCGAAGGCTGGCGCTGGGCCCAGGCGCAGCGGCGCCGCGCACCGCGGTATGTCGAGCAGATGCGCCAGGGCGTCGTGCTGGAGCAGCGCGGCCGGCTCGTGCGCGCGAGTGCGAACCGGCCTGCCATGCATGTGACTTGCCACGAAGCCCGGGCCTGGTGCGAGTGGGCCGGCCGCCGATTGCCGACCGAGGCCGAATGGGAGCTGGCCGCGAGCGTGGTCGGCCGCAGCGGCTTTGCCTGGGGCGACGCGCTCGAGTGGGTGGCCGGCAACGCGCGTGGGTGGCCCGGCCATCAGCCCCTGCCGGGCGACCTCGACCCGATCCCGTCGCAGCCGGCTGCCGTGTTGCGGGGCAGCTGCTGGATGTCGCACCCGCGTCTGGCGCATCCGAAGGCGAGGCGCTTCAGCGCCCCCGATGCCGACGCGGCGTTCTGCGGCTTTCGCAGTTGCGCACGCTAGGATCGGTCGACACGATTCACCGACGAGGCCCTCGAATGCCAGCCCTGACCCTCCACGTGAACGGCCAAGCGACCGAGGCCGACGTCGAGCCCCGGACCCTGCTGATCGACCTGCTGCGCGGGCCGCTCGGCCTCACGGGCACCCACCAGGGTTGCGACACGGCGCAGTGCGGCGCCTGCACCGTGCTGGTCGACGGCCAGGCGGTCAAGAGCTGCAACGTCCTGGCCGTGCAGGCCGAGGGCCGCCAGGTCACGACGGTCGAGGGCCTGGCGGCGCGCGACGGCAGCCTGCACCCGGTGCAGGAAGCCTTCATCGCCTGCCACGGACTGCAGTGCGGGTTCTGCACGCCGGGCATGCTGATGGCCGCGGTGGCCCTGCTCGACGAGACGCCGCGGCCGACCGAGCAGCAGATCGAGCATGCACTCGAGGGCAATCTGTGCCGCTGCACCGGCTACGTCAACATCGTCGTAGCCGTGCAGCAGGCCGCAGCGGCCATGGTCGCCGACCCGTCATGAGCGCCGATCTGGTGGTCGGCCGGTTCGGCAGTGGCCACATGGTGCGCCGCATCGAGGATCCGGCCCTGGTCCAGGGCCGAGGGCAGTTCACCGACGACGTGAACCCGCCCGGGCAGGTCTTCGCGGCCTTCGCCCGGTCGACCTACGCCCACGGACGCCTCGTGTCGATCGACACCGACGCCGTGCGCGCGCTGCCCGGCGTGCTGGCGGTCTACACCGGCGCCGATCTGGTGACCGCCGGCGTGCAGCCGATCCCGACCTCGCCCACCTTCAAGCGCGCCGACGGGCGCCCGATGGCGTCGGCGCCCAAGCGCGCGCTGGCGCACGAAGTCGTGCGCTACGTCGGTGAGCCGATTGCACTGGTCGTCGCCGACACGCGCGAGCATGCACGCGACGCCGCGGCGGCGCTGTGGGCCGAGGTCGAGGAACGGCCCGCGGTGACCCATCCGCAGGACGCGCTCGCGCCGGGTGCGCCCCGGCTCTGTGACGACGCGCCGGACAACATCTGTGCCGAAGCCCGACATGGCGACGCGGCAGCGGTGCAGGCGGCGTTCGACGCGGCCGCGCACTGCGTGGCGCTCGATCTGGTCAATCAGCGTCTGGCGCCGAGCCCGCTCGAGCCGCGCTGCGTGCTGGCCATGATGGACGGCGGCCGACTGACGGTGCGCCTGTCGAGCCAGATGCCGACCGGCCAGCGCAACAGCCTGGCCGCTGCCCTGCCCGGCATGACGCCGGAAACGGTGCGGGTGCTGGTCGGTGACGTGGGCGGTGGGTTCGGCATGAAGACCGCGATCTACCCGGAGGACATCGCGGTTGCATTCGCCGCAACCCAACTGGACCGACCGCTGAAGTGGCAGGCCGAACGGCTCGAGGACTTCCTGAGCGCGGTCCAGGGCCGCGGCCAGACCAGCCACGCCGAATTGGCGCTCGACGCGCAAGGGCGGGTGCTTGCGATGCGGCTGCGCACGCTCGCCGATGTCGGCGCCTACCCGTCGGCCGCGTCGGTGGCGATCCCGCTGATGGTCGGCCCCTGGGTCGCGACCAGCGTCTATCACGTGCCGCTGATCGACCTGCACATCACGGCGGTGCTGACGAACTGTGCCGCCACCGGCGCCTACCGCGGTGCCGGTCGGCCGGAGGCGATCTACATGACCGAGCGCCTGATGGACGCCGCCGCGCGCCAACTCGGGATCGACCCGGCCGAGCTGCGCCGACGCAACTTGGTCCGCCCCGAGCAGATGCCTTACAAGAATCCGATGGGTCAGGTCTACGACTGCGGGCAGTTCGAATCGATGCTCGACCAGGGTCTGGTCCTGAGCGACTGGGCCGGCTTCGAGACGCGGCGTCGCGCGAGCGCCTCGCGCGGCCTGCTGCGCGGCCGCGGCCTGGCCACCTTCCTGGAGTGGACCGGGGGCAATGCGCTGCAGGAGACGGTGGCGGTGAACATCACCGCCGATGGTTTCATCGAACTGACCTCGGCCACGATGGCCATGGGTCAGGGCATCGCGACCAGCTACGCCCAGCTGGCGGTCGACGTGTTCGGCGTGCCGATCGAGCGCATCCGGGTGCTGCAGGGCGACACCGACCGTGCCAACGGTTTTGGCAGTGCAGCGTCTCGCTCGCTGTTCACCGGCGGGGCGGCCGTGCGGGCGGCGTCCGAGCGTTCGGTGCAGGAAGGCAAGACCCTCGCCGCCCAGGCCCTCGAGGCCCCGACGGCCGACATCGAATACCGCAGCGGGCAGTTCTCGGTCGCAGGCACCGACCTCGCCATCGACCTGTTCGAGCTCGCCGCGCGCCAGCCCGGCGGCCGCTTCACGGTGCAGGACAGCGCCAGCGCGAGTGGCGCCAGCTGGCCCAATGCCTGCCATGTGTGCGAGATCGAGATCGACCCCGCCACCGGCCGGGTCGAGGTCGTGGCCTATGCGTCAGTGAACGACATCGGCCGCATCGTCAGCCCGCAGATCGTGCAGGGCCAGGTCGAGGGCGGCGCCGTCCAGGGCCTTGGCCAGGCGCTGTGCGAGCAGGTGGTCTACGACGGCGACAGCGGCCAGCTGCTGTCGGCCAGCTTCATGGACTACGCGCTGCCGCGCGTGGACGGCTTCCGAGATTTCCTGACGCGCTTCGACACCTCGATCCCCAGCACCACCAACCAGCTCGGCGCCAAGGGCGTGGGCGAACTCGGCACCATCGGCGCCACGCCGGCGTGCGTCAACGCGGTGGTCGACGCGCTCGACTTCGCGGGCGTTCCAAACCCTGCCCAGTCGGTTCAGATGCCGTTGACGGCAGAACGGGTGTGGCGCGCACTCGGCGGGCGCCAGGTGCCCGGCAGCGTCAGCTCGGCCCGCGACTCCGGCTAGGGCCTTTGGGCGCGCGAAAATTCCACCAGGGCAATGCGCGCGTCAGCGACAGCACCTCGCCGGCGCCGGTCGGGGGCAGGCCAGGCGCATAGCCCGGCAGCGTGCCCAGCAGCTCGGGCCATTCGGGCCCGCGCAGCAACTCGCGCAAACGCTGCACGCCGGGGTGCTCGAGCTGATCCTTCAGGCAGACCAGGAAGTAGTCCTCCTGCACCAGTGGCAGGTAGTCGAGGCCGAACTGGACTGCCGCCGCCTGCACGCCGACTCCGGCGTCGGCGCTGCCGCTGGCGACCGCCGCCGCGACCGCGAGATGGCTGTCTTCGACCACTGAATCGAAGCCCGCAAGCTGGGCCGGGTCGACGCCGGCCTCGCCCAGCAGGTGTTCGGTCAGCAGCCGGGTGCCCGATCCGCTCTGGCGATTGGCAAAGCGCAGGCGCGGCAGGTCGGCGAGGCTGCGCAACTTCAGCGGGTTGCCCGCCGCCACCAGCAATCCCTGGCGGCGCAACATGCAGCCGATCAGCTTGTGCTGCCCGGGTTTGAGCAAGGGCTTGAGCGCACGCGCGATCGGGTTGCGGCTGTCGGCCAGCGGCGGCACGTGAAAACCTGCCACCGCGCAGCGGCCCTCGGCCAGCGCACGCAATGCGTCCATGCTGCCGGCGAACTTCAACTCGATGTGCAGCCCGTGCGCGCTGGCGGCACGCTGGCGCAGCAGGGGCAGCGCCAGGTCGTGGCTGGCATGAATGGTCAGCACCTGCTGCGAGCCGTCCAGGGCTTCGGTCAGCACGCGGCCGAGTTCGGCGCGCAGCGCTTCGATGTGCGGCGTGAGGCGGGCACGGGCGCGTGTCTCGGCCCACAGCAGCCGTTCGGCAAACGGCGTCAGGCGCGCCGGCTGGCCCTGAGACCAGGTGACGAGCGGCTCGCCGATCTCTTCTTCCCAGCGCTTGAGCGAGCCCCAGACATGGCGGTAGGACGCACCGAGCGAACGCGCCGCATGCTGGATCGAGCCCATCGCGTGCACGGCGGACAGCAGGTCGAACAAGGGGTTGTGGACCGCCGCGCCCTGCTGGCCATCACGCTGGAAACTGTATTGGAGGTGGACCCCACGCGCCTTCATGGGGGTGGACGATAGCGCGCTTGCGAAGGCCCACAAGAAAAGCCCGCGACTGTTGCCAGTGGCGGGCTCTGCTTCCGGGCACCGGGTGCCCTCGGGCACTGGCGGTAACGGGTTCTGAGGTGCTGGGGCACGGGTTCCACGAGGTCCGCCCAATCATGCGGCCGGTTTTGCACCTGTCAGGCTTCGTACTGTAGCAGGTGGCACGCTGGGTGATCGATGGATCAGCACCGACTTCCCGGGCATATTCGATGTGGCGCAGGGTCAGCCGCCAAACAGGCGCTTGAACCAGGCCGCGATGCGGGCGAAGAACCCGACCGGGGCCGGGGCAGCGGGCGGTGCGACGCCATAACGTTCGGCCAGGCGCGTGTTGAACTGGGCGAAGAAGTCGCCCGCCATCTTCTGCGCCGCCATGTCGACGATGCGCGAGCCGATCTGCGCGATCTTGCCGCCCACGCTGGCGTCCGCCGTGTAGTGCAGGACCGTCTCGTGCGGGCCGGCGGCCTCGAGCCGCACGTGGGCACTGCCCTTGCCATGGCCGGCGGCGCCGCCCTGGCCCTCGAAGTGCATGACGTAGGAGGTGGGCGGGTTCAGTTCGTCCAGGCGCAGCTTGCCCTTGAACTTGGCCTTCACCGGACCGACGGCGGCCGTGATCTGGACGTCGTACTGGTGCTCGCCACTGCTGGTGAGGCTCTCGCAGCCGGGAATGGCCGACTGCAGCAGGGCGGTGTCGTTGAGGGCCTCCCAGGCCTGGGCCTGGCTGACCGGCAAGGTTTGTTGGCTGCTCAGTTGCATGCGGGCCTCGGGAGTCGGGGTGGGGTCGGATCGGCGAGCACCCGGACCAGCGCGTCCAGGCTCTCGATGTTGTGGGCGGGCAGGAACCGGTCGACATGCGGCAGCATCGCCTTGATGCCGCCGGCGCGCGGCTCGAACTGCTCGAAGCGCAGCAGCGGGTTGAGCCAGATCAGGCGCCGGCAGCTCTTGTGCAGGCGTTCCATCTCGAAGGCCAGCGCAGCGGTGTCGCCATGCTCGAGGCCGTCGGACACCAGCAGCAGCGTGGCATTGCCGGTCAGCACGCGGCGCGCCCAGCGCTGGTTGAACTCGTGCAGGCTGCTCGTGATGCGCGTGCCGCCGGACCAGTCCTCGACCGCGCGCACGACCTGGCTCACGGCCAGGTCGGGGTCGCGGCTCTTGAGCAGGCGCGTGGTGCGCGTCAGCCGGGTGCCGAAGACGAAGCTCTCGACGCGTGCGTCGGCATGTCCCAGCGCGTGGCCGAAGTGCAGCAGCATGCGCGAGTAGCGGCTCATCGAGCCCGAGATGTCGGCCAGCAGCACGAGCGGCGCCGCCCGGGTGCGGGGCCGGCGCCAGCGCATGTCCCACAGCTCGCCGCCATGGCGCGCCATCGCCGCCATCGTGGCGCGCCAGTCGGCGCGGCCGGCGCGGGCGGCGGCGCGTGTGCGGCGCGTCTGCAGTGGCTCGAAGATCAGGCGCATCTGGGCCAGCAGGCGCTTGGCCTGGCGCCATTCATCGGCCGTCATGGTCTCGAAGTCGGCCTTGCGCAACAGCTCGCGGTCGTTCCAGGTCAGTGTCGCGTTGACCTCGAGCTCTTCTTGCGCAGGCTTGTCGGCCTCGTGCGCCGGCGGGTCTGGGAACAGTGCCGCGGCCAGGCGCCGGTTCTCCTGCGTGGGCAGTACGGCGTCCTTGGCCTGCACCTTGGGCAGCATGAGCGCGCGCATGCGGCCCATCAGGTCGGGGTCGCGCCAGAACAGCACGAAGGCCTGGTCGAACAGCTCGCGGTGCTCGACGCGGTCGATCAGGCAGGCCGACAGCACCGCGTGGAAGTCGGTGCGCGACTCGAAGCCCGCCACCTGCAGTGCCTGCAGCGCGAGTTGCACGCGGTCGCTGCCGACCGGCATGCCGGCAGTGCGCAGCACGCGTGCGAAATGCATGACGTTTTCCGCCAGATGTCCGGGCGAGGTGCGTGCCGGCAGCATCAGCGTCCCTGGCTGGCGCCTTGGGTCCGGATTTCGTCGAGCAGCCTTGCGGCGTCGCTGCCCTTCATTCGCGCGATGTCGTCCTGGTACTTGAGCAGCACACCGAGCGTGTCCTGGATCACCTGCGGATCGAGCACGAGTGCGTCGAGCTCCATCAGCGCGCGCGCCCATTCCAGCGTTTCGGCGATCCCGGGCAGCTTGTAGAGGTCGATCTCGCGCAGCTTCTGCACGAAGGCGACGATCTGGCGCGCGAGCTCCGGGCCGACGCCTGGCACACGGCGCTCCAGGATCGCGAGTTCGCGCTTGACGTCGGGGAAGCCGACCCAGTGGTACAGGCAGCGGCGCTTGACGGCGTCGTGGATCTCGCGCGTGCGGTTCGACGTCAGGATGACGATCGGCGGCGTCACGGCCTTGACCGTGCCGAGCTCGGGGATCGTGATCTGGAAGTCGGACAGGACTTCGAGCAGGAAGGCCTCGAAGGGCTCGTCGGCGCGGTCGAGTTCGTCGATCAGCAGCACGGGGGGCACCTCGCGTTGCGGGTCGATCGCCTGCAGCAGCGCGCGCTTGGTGAGGAAGCGCTCGCTGAACAGTTCGCCCGCCAATGCGTCGCGCGAGACATCGTCTCTCTCGGCCAGCCGTATCTCCATCATCTGGCGGCCGTAGTTCCATTCGTAGGCGGCGCCGGCCAGATCGAGTCCTTCGTAACACTGCAGGCGGATCAGCGGGCGCGCGAGCATCGCGCTGAGCGTGCGTGCGATCTCGGTCTTGCCGGTGCCCGGCTCGCCTTCGAGGAACAGCGGCCGCTGCAACTTGAGCGCCAGGTACACGACCGTGGCCAGTTGCCGGTCGGCGACGTAGTCGTGCGCCAGCAGGCGGGCCTGGGTGTCGTCGATGGAGGCGGGCAGGGAAGTGGTCGTCGGTCATCAAGAAAAACGCCGCACCGGGTGCGGCGTTCGAACCTTCATGGTTGCTGAGCCTAGCCTACCGCGCGGCCGGCCAGCACCGGGATCAGCGCGGCGCGGTACTCGGCCGAGCCGTGCAGATCGCTGTTCAGGCCGTCGGCTGGCACCTTGACACCGTCGCAGGCCTTGGCCGACCAGCTCGATGCCAGCTTGTCTTCCAGCGCCTTGACCCGGAAAACGCAGGCGCCCGCGCCGGTGACCGCCACGCGCGTGCCCTGCGGACCCTTGCTGACGAAGACACCGACGAGCGAGAAGCGCGATGCCGGCTGCTTGAACTTCTGCCAGCCGGCCTTCTCCGGCACTGGAAAGCTGACCGCAGTGATGATCTCGCCTTCCTTCAGCGCGGTCTCGAAAAGCCCGGTGAAGAAGTCGTCGGCGGCGATCGTGCGCTGATCGGTGTGCACGCTGGCGCCGAGGCCGAGCACGGCCGCCGGGTAGCAGGCCGCGGGGTCGTTGTTGGCCAGGCTGCCACCGAGCGTGCCGCGATTGCGCACCTGGCGGTCGCCGATGTTGCCCGCGAGTGCCGCAAGGGCCGGGATCGCCTTCGTGACCTCCGGATTCGCAGCCACTTCGGCATGGGTCGTCATGGCGCCGATCTTGACCGTGCCGCCGCTGACCGTGATGCCCTTCATGTCCGCGATGCCGGACAGGTCGACCAGGGTATCGGGCGCGGCAAGCCCGAGTTTCATCGAGCCGAGCAGCGACTGGCCGCCGGCGAGCAGCTTGGCGTCGCCGATGGCGGCCTTGGCCGCGTCGGCAACCGATGCGGGCTTGGAGTAGGCAAATGCTTGCATGAAAGTGATCTCCTGTTCGATCAGCGGGCTGCGGCCTGGACGGCCTGCCAGACGGCAAAGGGTGTGGCCGGCATCGGCACGTCCTTCACGCCCAGGGCATGGCAGATGGCATTGATGACGGCCGGCGGCGAGCCGATCGCCCCGGCCTCGCCGCAACCCTTCACGCCGAGCGGGTTGTGCGTGCACGGCGTGCCCTTGGCGGTCTCGACCGTGAAGTTCGGGAAGTCGTCGGCGCGCGGCATCGCGTAGTCCATGTAGCTTCCGCTGAGCAGCTGGCCGCTGGTCTCGTCGTAGACGCCGTGTTCGAGCAGGGCCTGCCCGATGCCCTGCGCGAGTCCGCCGTGCACCTGGCCTTCGACGATCATCGGGTTGATCACGTTGCCGAAGTCGTCGCAGGCGGTCATGCGGTCGATGCGCGTGTGGCCGGTGGCGGGGTCGATCTCGACCTCGCAGATGTAGCTGCCGGCCGGATAGGTGAAGTTGCTCGGGTCGTAGAAGGCGTTCTCGTTGAGGCCCGGCTCGAGCTTGTCGTGCGGGAAGTTGTGTGGCACGTAGGCCGTCAGCGAGACCTGGGCGAACGGCACCTTCTTGTCGGTGCCGGCGACCTTGAACTCGCCGCCCTCGTAGACCACGTCCGAATCGGCCGCCTCCATCAGGTGGGCCGCGATCTTCTTGCCCTTGGCGATGATCTTGTCGACCGCCTTCACGATTGCGGTGCCGCCGACGGCGAGCGAACGGCTGCCATAGGTGCCCATGCCGAACAGCACCTTGCCGGTGTCGCCATGCTCGATGCTGATGTCGCCCATCGGGATGCCGAGCTTGTCGGCCACGACCTGCGCGAAGGTCGTCTCGTGGCCCTGGCCGTGGCTGTGGCTGCCGGTGAAGATCGTGACCTTGCCGGTCGGATGCACGCGCACCTCGCCGGCCTCGAACAGGCCCGCGCGTGCGCCGAGCGCCCCCGCCACCGAGCTCGGCGCGATGCCGCAGGCCTCGATGTAGGCCGAATAGCCCAGCCCGCGCTTGAGGCCCTTGGCCTCGCTCGCCTTGCGCCGGTCCTCGAAGCCCTTGACGTCGGCCAGTTCGACCGCGCGCGTCATGGTCGCGTTGTAGTCGCCGGTGTCGTAGGTCAGCCCGACCGGCGACGCGTACGGGAACTCGGTGATGAAGTTGCGCCGGCGCAGTTCGGCCGGGTCGATGTTCAGTTCGCGCGCAGCCGTTTCGACGATGCGCTCGACGACGTAACTCGCTTCCGGTCGCCCGGCACCCCGGTAGGCGTCGACCGGCGCCGTGTTGGTGAACATCGACTGCACCTGGCAGTGGATCTTCGGTGTCTTGTACTGGCCGGCGAGCAAGGTCGCGTACAGGATCGTCGGCACCGAGGTCGAGAAGGTCGACAGGTAGGCCCCGAGGTTGGCCACCGTGTTCACGCGCAGACCCAGGAAGTGGCCGTCCTTGTCGAGTGCGAGTTCGACCGTCGTCGCATGGTCGCGGCCATGGGCGTCGGACAGGAAGGCCTCGCCGCGCTCGGCGGTCCACTTGATCGGGCGGCGGATGTGCTTGCTGGCCCAGACCAGCGCGGTCTCCTCGCCGTAGAGGAAGATCTTGGAGCCGAAGCCGCCGCCGACATCGGGGGCGATCACGCGCATCTTGTGCTCGGGGATGCCGAGCACGAAGGCGCACATCAGCAGCCGCTCGACATGCGGGTTCTGGTTCGCGACGTACAGCGTGTAGCTGTCGGCATTGAAGTCGTAGGAGGCGTTGGCCGCGCGCGGTTCGATCGCGTTCGGGATCAGTCGGTTGTTGCGGTAGGTCAGCTTGGAGACATGGGCCGCGCCCTTGAAGGCGGCATCGGTGCCGTCCTTGTCGCCGATGGCCCAGGTGTAGCACTCGTTGCCGGGCACGTCGTCGTGCACATTGGCCTTGGCCTGTTTGGCCTTGGACGCCACGACGACCGCCGGCAATTCCTCGTAGTCGACGTCGATCAGCGCGCTCGCCGCCTTCGCCTGCTCGAGTGTGTCGGCGACGACCAGCGCGACACGGTCGCCGACATAGCGCACCTTGCCGTCGGCCAGCACCGGGTGCTTGGGCTCCTTCATCGGCGAGCCGTCGATGTTGTTGATCAACCATCCGCAGGGCAGGCCACCGACGTCCTTGAAGTGCTCGCCGGTGAAGATGCCGAGCACGCCGTCGGCCTTGGCGGCCGCGGTCGTGTCGAGCGACTTGATGCGCGCATGGGCGTAGGGCGAGCGCAGGAAGTAGCCGTAGCTCTGCTGGGGCAGCGTGATGTCGTCGGTGTACTGGCCGCGTCCGGTGAGGAAGCGGCCATCCTCGACCCGTTCAACACGCTGGCCGATGAATCCTTGGGGTGCATTCATGGTGTGGCTCCTGTGCTCATTTCATCGCCGCCGCGCCCTGGCGGACGGCACGCACGATGTTCTGGTAACCGGTGCAGCGACACAGATTGCCCTCCAGGCCGTCGCGCACCTTGGCGTCGCTGCTGCAGTCGTGGTGCTTGGCCAGGTCGACCGCGCTCATGACCATGCCGGGCGTGCAGAAGCCGCATTGCAGGCCATGGCAGGCCTTGAAGGCGGCCTGCATCGGATGCAGGCTGCCGTCGGCTGCGGCCAGACCTTCGATCGTGGTCAGCTTGGCACCCTGGGCCTGCACGGCCAGCATGTTGCAGCTCTTGACGGCGCGGCCGTCGACATGAACCGTGCAGGCACCGCATTGGCCGGTGTCGCAACCGACATGGGTGCCGGTCAGACGCAGCGTGTCGCGGATGAACTCCGACAACAGCATCTGCGGGTCGACATCGCGGGTGAGGGACTGGCCATTGACGGTCAGCGAGATCTTCGTGCCCATGGGTCTGGTCTCCTGTGATGGGTTGCGCAACGGTCGCGCGTCGTTCTTCGGTGGTCACCCTCATGCTAGGCACAGCGATTCGGAGGCGCATCGGAGCGCAAACCCTTATGAGCACTCGTGCATAAGTCGCAGTGAGGCGCCTTTCGCACGCCAGGCGGTTGGGGTTCAGAATAGCGAGGGTTCTCCAGGAGTCGCGCGCCGGCCGCGCGAGCGCTAACTTACCGATATGGACAACGTCGACCTGAACGTGTTGCGTCAATTGACGCAGTGGGTGGCCCAGGGCCATGGCGTGGTGCTGGGCACCATCACGCGCACCTGGGGCTCTGCGCCGCGGCCGCCCGGATCGGCAGTGGCGGTGCGCGACGACGGCGTGATCGCCGGTTCGGTGTCGGGCGGCTGCATCGAGGACGACCTGATCGAGAAGGCACGCGCCAGCGTGCTGGCCTCGGGTGTGCCGCAGGTCGTCAAGTACGGCGTCGACGCCGACGCGGCGCATCGGTTCGGCCTGCCTTGTGGCGGTCTGATCGAACTGGTGCTCGAGCCGGTGATGCCGCACACGCAGCTCGACGAGATGCTGCGCCGGCTCGAAGCCGGCGAACGCGTGCGCCGCATCCTGACCCTGGCCTCGGGCGAGGTGAAGCTCGAACGCGCCGACGCGACCGACGAGCTCAAGCTGAGCGAGACGAGCCTGATCACGCACCATGGCCCGAGCTGGCGCCTGCTCCTGATCGGCGCCGGGCAGATGTCGCAGTACCTGGCGCAGATGGCCACGGCGCTGGGCTACGAGGTGATGGTCTGCGACCCGCGCGACGAATACGCCGAGGGCTTCGCGGTGCCGGGCGCGACGCTGTTGCGCGGCATGCCGGACGACACCGTGGTCGAGCTCAAGCCCGACGGGCACATGGCCATCATCGCGCTGACCCACGACCCGAAGCTGGACGACCTGGCCCTCATGGAGGCGCTCAAGTCCGATGCGTTCTACATCGGAGCGATCGGCTCGCGCCTGAACCAGGCCAAGCGGCGCGACCGGCTGAGCGAACATTTCGGCATCACGCCCGCGCAGCTCGACCGGCTGCATGGGCCGGTCGGCCTGAAGAACGGCGCCCGCACGCCGCCGGAGATCGCGGTCAGCATCCTGGCCGAGTTGACCGCGGTGCGCTACGGATTCCGGGTCCCCGAGCCGGTGCCGGTCAAGGCCCAGGCCCATGTGGCGGCGGGCTGCGTCAGCTGAACCCTGCGTCCCGGGTGTGCCAGACTGGAACACCCCGGTTCCCGGTGGGGCGCCGGGTCATGCCCGACAATGCCTTCCATGTTGCGACAGCGCACCCTGAAGTCGATCACACGCGCCGTCGGTGTCGGCGTGCACAGCGGGCACAAGGTCGAGCTGACCCTGAGGCCCGCCCCGCCCGACGCCGGCATCATGTTCCGGCGCGTCGATCTGCCGAACCCAGTCGACATCCCGGTCAATGCGGATGCCGTCTGCGACACCCGCATGGCGTCGACGATCAGCCCGGGCGGCGACCCGGGGGGCCCCAAGGTGCAGACGATCGAACACCTGATGTCGGCCTGCGCCGGACTCGGCCTGGACAACCTGATCGTCGACATCTCCGGTGAAGAGGTGCCCATCCTCGACGGCTCGGCGGCCAGTTTCGTGTTCCTGCTGCAAAGCGCCGGCATCGAGTTGCAGGCCACGCCCAAACGCTTCCTGCGCGTGAACAAGACGGTCGAGGTGCGTGAGGGCGAAGGCGAAACGCTGAAGTGGGCGCGCCTCGAGCCCTTCCACGGCTACAAGCTCAGTTTCGAGATCGACTTCGACCACCCGGCAGTCGATGCCACCGGTCAGCGCGTCGAGTTCGACATGGGCTCCGGCCAGTACAAGCGCGAGATCGCGCGCGCACGCACCTTCGGCTTCACGAAGGACGTCGAACTGATGCGCTCGCGCGGTCTGGGTCGTGGTGGCAGCCTCGACAACGTGATCGTGATCGATGACTACCGCGTGCTCAACAGCGACGGCCTGCGCTACGCGGACGAGTTCGTCAAGCACAAGATCCTCGACGCCATCGGCGACCTTCACATCGCCGGCAAGCCGCTGCTGGCCAGCTACACCGCGTTCAAGAGCGGGCACGCGCTGAACAACCAGCTGCTGCGCAAGCTGCTCGCCGACGCCACCGCCTTCGACATCGTCACCTTCGAGGACGAACGCGAAGCCCCACGCGGTCTGGCCGAACTGGCCCCGGCCTGGTAGGGCCCCGCACGATGATGATCTTTCGCCTCGTCTTCGGCCTGCTGCTGGTGGCCGGAGTGCTGTGCTTCGCGATGTACATCGGCACCGGCCAGCTGTTCTGGCGCCAGCGTGGTCTGATGATCGTCAAGTGGACGGTGCTGGCCGCGCTGGGTTTCTTCGCCGTGCTGATACTGGAGCGGCTGGCGCTGATGCTCTGATCACTGGATGCGCGCCGCCTCGACTTCCATGCGCGTGACCAGCTCTTCCATCTGGTCGATCACGGCCTGCACCGTGGCGCGCTGGGTCAGATCCACGCCGGCCTTCTTCAACTGCGCCATCGGGTGGTCATTGCCGCCGCTGGCCAGCAGGGCCAGGTAACGCTGCGTCGTGGCATCGCGGCTCGCCTGCGGCCCGCTCGTCATGCCCTTGAAGAGCTGGGCCGACGAGGCAAAGCAGGTCGCGTACTGGAACACGTAGTAGGGCGTGTTGAAGAAGTGCGGGATGCGCGCCCAGGTGAACTTGTAGAAGTCGTCGACGGTGATCGCGTCTGCGTAGTAGTCCTTCAGCAGACCGAGGTAGAGCTGGTTCAGCACCTCGGTCGTGACCGGCTTGCCCTGCTCGACGAGCCGGTGCGCGCGCAGCTCGAAGTCGGCGAACATGACCTGCGTGTAGAAGGTGCCGACGATGGCGTCCACCGCCTGCTGCAGCAGCAGGAAACGCTCCTTCGGGTCGCTTGTCTTGTGCAGCAGGTGCTCGAGCAGGAAACGCTCGTTGGTGGTCGAGGCCACCTCGGCGACGAACAGCGTGTACGACGCCGTGACGAAGGGCTGCGCCGCGTAGGACAGCACCGTGTGCATCGCGTGGCCACCCTCGTGCGCAAAGGTGAAGACCGAATCCAGCGTGTCGTTGTAGTTGAGCAGCATGTAGGGGCCGACGCCGTAGACGCCGGCCATGTAGGCGCCACTCTTCTTGCCCTCGTTCTCGTACACGTCGATGCGCCCGCCGGTCACGAAGCTGCGGTACTTCTCGACGTAGTCGGCGCCGAGCGGCGCGACCGAGGCGAGCGCCAGTTCGCGTGCGCTCTCGTAGGGCCAGGTCTTGTCGCTCCTGAACACCGGGACGAAGCTGTCGTAGAGGTGGTAGCTCGGCAGCTTGAGCAGCTTGTGGCGCAGGCGGGCGTAGCGCTGCAGCGGCGCGGTGCCGGCGCGTGTCGTGTCGACCAGGGTCTGCACGACTTCGCGCGGGATCGCATTGGCGTCCAGCGCCGCGTCGAGCGTGCTCGGGAAGTTGCGCGCCTGGGCCATGAACCAGCCGCGCTGCATGACCGCGTTGTAGATCGCGGCATAGGTGTTGGCGGTCGCGCCGAAGGTGCCGACATGGGCGGCCGCCGCGGCGGCGCGGTCGGCCTGGTTCGGATTCTGCTCGAGCAGGGCGCCGTAGTTGCCCGCGGTCAGGGTCACGTCGCGGCCGTCGCTCAAGGTGATCTTCGGGAACTTGATGTCCGAGGTGGCGAGTTCGCTGTAGATGCTGCGCGGGGTCTGGTTGAAGCGCCCGGCGTGCGACAGCAGTCGCTCGCCGGCCTCGTCGAGCACATGCTTTTGCTGGCGGTAGTTGTCGAGGATCGGGAAGCGGTAGGGCGCCAGGCCCGGTGTCGCGTCGACCCAGCCGCGCATCTGCGCCTCGGGGATCCTGAGCAGCTCGGGCGTGAACCAGGCGGTGGCGGTGTCGAACTTGGCAAACGCGGCGCCCACGCTCTGGAAGCGACCGGCCACCGACTGGTCGCGTGTGTCGACATCACGCTGCAGTTGTGGGTAGCGGTAGACCAGGTACTGCAGCTTGCCGATCTCGTCGAAGGCCTGGTAGGCCTTGAGCACCGCGGCCGGACCCGAGGCGAGCGAACCCTTGAGCGCGGCGAACGCGTCCATCTTGGCCTCCATCTCGCGCAGACCCGCTTCCCAGGCCTTCCAGTCGGCGTAGATCGGCGTGAAGTCCCAGCGGAATTCGGCCGGTATCTCGGCGCGGATCCGTGTCTCGGGTTTGGCAGCAAATGCGGGCGACGACAGCAGGGCGGCGCACAGCGCGCCGATCAGGGGCAGGGCAGGATTCACGGTGGGTGGGGCGCGAGGCCGAATTCGACGGAAGCCGAAGAGTATCGCGAGCTCGTAAAGCGCCGGTCAACCCGCCTGCGACGAACCTCTCGTTGGGGGCGATGGATTGCGCTTGCGCACCTGCGCTGCCATGCCGAACCACGGGCGCAGCGGCCCGACCCGGCGCAGCAGCTGCCAACCCAGCAGAGCGAGACCGAAGGTCAGCACGATCAGCAGCATGGCCTCGATCGCGGGTGGAAGTTGCAGCGGGCGCAGGGCGACGGCGCCCAGCACGATGATGGTCTGGTGCAGGATGTAGAGCGGAAAGACCGCTTCGTTCAGAGGCGAGCGCCAGCGGTGGTCGCGGTTCAGGTGCCGGCGCGCGAAGCCGAGCACGGCGACGATGGCGGTCCACTGCAGGCAGGCATGGACGATCCGCTGACCGTGACGCAGCCACAGCGGTGGTGCGAGGTGCTCGCCGTAGTGGCCGAAGTACAGGTTCAGCAGGCCCCAGCAGAGCAGGGCCACGAGCAACGCACGCCAGCGTTGGACCGCCATGCGCTCGAACAGCGCGGGCTGGCGCGCCAGCGCGACGCCCAGCACGAACAGCATTGCATAGGCCGCGTGGTTGTGCCAGTCGTCGATCAGGGCGTGGGTCGACCCGAAACGCGTCAGCAGCAGGATGCGCGCCAGCGCCAGGCAGGCGATCGGCGCCAGCAGCAGGCCGACCCCCGCAAGCGCGCGCGACGCGCCGGCCGTCAGGCGGTCCAGGGCGTCGGCGCGCCAGCGTTGCAGCGTCCACAGGGCCAGCGTATAGAACCAGACATAGGGCAGGAACCAGAGGTGGTTCCAGGTCGGCAGCTTCAGGCAGTCGCCGTCGCTGCAAAAGCCCCCGTAGGCCGTGAAGTAGAGCTTCAGGAAGTCGAGCAGGCTGCCGTCGTAGTTGAACTTCTCAACGACCTGGAAGTACGACTGCGGCGGCACCACGATCACGATGCCGATCAGCAATGGCAGCAGGAGCCGGTTCGAGCGGCGGCGCAGCCAGCCCGTGCTCGCCCCGCTGCGCGCCAGCATGATCGATGTCGCAGCGCCCGAAACCAGGAAGAGCAGCCCCATGCGCCAGGGTTCCAGCAGCCGCATCCAGGGCTCGAGCGCGGCGCTCGCATGCGGACTCTTCACATGCCAGTCCCAGGTCACGTAGTACATGCCGACATGGAACAGGACCAGCAAAACAAAGGCAGCGATGCGCGCCCAGTCGAGAAAGTACAGGCGCGCCGACGGCTCGGATGTGCTGGGTTGTGTCGATGCTTGCATGGTGCGGCCGGTGACCTGACACCAGCACCCTAACGAACGACGCACCGCGAGGCGAGCGTCGCGGGACCAGTCGGGCTCAGGGCGGGGCGAGTCGGCCCGGCGACGCGAGCGCCGCCAGCAACCCGGCCCGCAACGCCCGGCTGCAGGGCAATTCGACGCCCTCGCGCAACTGCACGAGGGCGTCGCCCTTGGACGCCGGCAGCACCTGCGCCACGGCCGTCAGTGCCACCGCATGGCTGCGGTGGATGCGTTCGAACCCGGGACCGAGATCGGCCAGCAGGCCGGCCAGGGTGCGACGCAGCAGCCAGGGTCCACCCGCCGCGTGGATCTCGACATAGTTGTCGGCCGCCTTCAGCCACCTGATGTCGGCCACGTTCAGCACCACGGTGCGGCCGCGGTCGGGCACCAGCAGGCGTGTGGGCAGCGCCGGAATCCGGCCGCGCTGTCGGCGCAGGCGTTCCAGCGCAAGCGCCAGACGCTGCGGGTCGACCGGCTTGAGCAGGTAGTCGACCGCGCTTGCGTCGAAGGCCTGCAGCGCATAGTGGTCGAAGGCCGTCACGAAGATCACCGCCGGCCCGCCGTCGGGCAGCGACGCGGCCACGTCGAGGCCGTTGACTTCGGGCATCTGGACGTCGAGCAACAAGGCGTCGGGTGCGAGCGACTCGGTCAGGGCCAGCGCCTCGAGACCATCGCTCGCTTCGCCGACCACGCGGACGTGGGCATGCTGCGCCAGCAGGCGACGCAGGCGCGCGCGGGCCGGCGGCTCGTCGTCGACCAGCAGCAGCGTCAGCACTTCAATCGACATCGATCGGCAGCTCCAGGACGGCACTGACACCGCCCTCGGCCCTCGTCGCCAGGGTCAGCGTGGCGGCACCGCCATGCAGGACCTGCAGCCGTTGGCGCAGGTTGCCCAGACCGACCCCGTCGTGCCACTCCGGCGCCAGCGTCCCGGCATCGTCGGCAACTTCGATGCGCACACGGCTGCGGTCGCGCCGCACCGAGACCTCGATGCGGGTGGTGCCCCGGTGCCGTTCGACTCCGTGTACGAAGGCGTTCTCCAGCAGAGGTTGCAGCGCCATCGCGGGCACGGTGCAGCGAAGCGGGGCCGATCCTTCGTGCCACGTCAATCGGACGCGGTCGCCGAAACGCTGCGCCATCAGGTCCGCGTAGGCGTGCGCCAGAGCCAGTTCGTCCGCAAGCGTGTGCTGCGGCCGCTGTGCGACATCCGTCGCCGCACGCAACAAGGCCGCCAGGCGGACCAGCGATGCGTCGGCACCATCGGGGTCCTGATGCACCTGTGAGGCGATCGTGTTGAGTGCATTGAACAGGAAATGCGGCTGCATCTGCTGGGTCAGTTGCTGCAGTCTTGCTTCGGTCGACAGATGTCGCAGTTGTTCGCTGCGGATGCGTTCGGCGGCCAACGCCTGGTATGAACGCAGTCCGAACTGGACGCCTGCGAAGAGCAGGTAGAAGACCGAGAACTTCAGCCCCTCGTAGGCCAGCACTGCCGGCCATGGGGCGTGTTCGTAGGACAAGCCGAACAGCCCGCGCAGCGCATGGCGCACACCGTACACGGCCACGACGAACAGCAGCGCCGCCAGCGGTACCCACGCGACGGCGCGTTTGAACCAGCGCGCCGGTTGTGTCAGCAGGGCGTCGGCCGACGGGCCGACCCGCCAGCGATGCACGGCCACGACCGTGGCGGCGGTCATCGAGATCAGTTCGTCGGTGACCCGCCAGCCCAGATCCGGCGCGCCGCTGAAGAGCTCTTCCTGGATCCCGACCAGGACCATCAACAGACAGAACGCCAACCAGCCGAAGACAAGCCCGGGGGTGACTGCGGCGGGCGCCGCGGTCAGGCCCGCAGCGTCTTGTGAATGCGGCGCGTCATCCATGTCACGCAGACCAGGACAAGGGGAATCGAGATGCCGGCCAGCAACTCGGGTTCGACCGACCAACCGGCGCTCTTGGCGGCCTTGCCGGCATAGAGCACGAGGCTGACGACGTAGTAGGAAATGGCCGCGATCGAAAGGCCCTCGACCGTGCTCTGCAGCTTGAGCTGGAGCGCCTGGCCGCGTGTCAGCTTCTCCAGCAGCTGCTGGTTCTGGCGTTCGGTCGCGATGTCGACCCGGGTGCGCAACAAGGCGCCGGCGCGCTCGATTCGCTCGGACAGCGAGGTCAGCCGCTGCGCGGTCGCGGCGACGGTGGCGATCGCTGGTGACAGACGCCGTTGCATGAATTCGCCCCAGGTCTGGGACCCGACGATCGGCCGCTCGCGCAACTCGTCGATGCGGCCGCGCACGATGGCCGCGTAGGCCTCGGTGGCGGAGAAGCGGTACAGGTTCTCGGCCGTGGACCGCTCGACGCGGGCCGCGAGTGCGACCAGTTGATCGAGCAGGGTCTGGTCGGCGTCGGTTTCGCCGCGCCGCGTCTCCAGCCGGGCCATCAGGTCGGCCAGCGCGCGCTCGGCCTCGCCCAGTTGCGGTCCGAGCTGCTTGGCCACCGGCAGGCCGCGCAGGGCCATCAGGCGGTAGGTCTCGAGTTCGAGCAGGCGCCCGGCGATGCGGCCGGCGCGGGTCCTGCTCGTATCGGGCGGCGCCACCACCAGGAAGCGTTCATGGCCGTCGGGGCGCAACCTGAAGTCCGTGATCGCAACCGACTGGCCGGGGCCCATCGCGCAGGCCATCAGGGTGTCGTCGCCGAACCAGGGGCGGGCCTGGGCGACGATGCTCTGCCCGTCGTCGACCGGGCCGGCCAGCATGACGAGCTGCACCGCGGCCACGGTGCGGCCGGGGATGTTGCGCAGCCAGTCGCCGTCGATGCCGGCCAGCTGCAGTGGCAGCTCGCCAAGCATTTCGAGAGTGGTCGTCTGGGGCAGCGACTGGATGAAGGAGTAGCGCGTGAACTCGCTGTGCCGCTCCCACTTCAAGCTGTGGCCGGGCAGGTTCAGGTGCAGGAAGTTGCCGCGCAGGCTCGCCGGATCGAGCCCTGCCTGGCCCGGCAGGCGGCACAGATGCGCGTGCTCCGCGTCACGCGTTTCGCCCTGATGCAGGACTGCGACGTAGACCACGAGTGCGGGCAGGCCCACCTGGGCCGGCGGCCGCGCATGCACCTCGTCGTGCAGCGCTCTGCGCGAGCTGTCGTCGGGGGGCAGGTCGGCCGGGGAACCGGGGTCGGTGGCGCTCATGGCGCTGATTCTGCCCCGGCGCGTCGGGCGCAGCCTGAATGTGCGCTGCGTCAACCCCGGGCGATTCGCAATCGGATACTATTGAGAATAGTTCGCATTTGCGTTAGACGTCGACCAAGGGCCGCGCCAACGCTCACAAGGTTTTTCGATGACTTCACAAGCCGCCCCCCACGCGACGCTCGAAGGCATGCCGATCGGGGCGGCGTGCCAGGTGTGCGGCGTCGACGCCCCGGCCCATGCGCCGGAATGGGCCGCCTGGCTCGCCGAGCTGGGCTTCCTGCCGGGCGAGCGGGTGTCGCTGCTGGCACGCGCAAGACCGGGCGGCGACCCATTGGTGGTTCGGGTCGGCACGTCGACCTTCGCGCTGCGACGGGCCGAGGCGGCCTGCGTGCGGGTCGAGGCTGTGGCATGACCAGCGCGGTGATTCATGTGCACCGCGGCGGGCCGCTGGTGGCACTGGTCGGCAACCCCAACTGCGGCAAGACGGCGCTGTTCAATCTGCTCACCGGGAGCCGCCAGAAGGTGGCCAACTACGCCGGCGTGACGGTCGAGCGCAAGGAAGGGCAATTCGTCTGCAATGGCGGCCGGACGCTGCGTGTGCTCGACCTGCCCGGCACCTACAGCCTGCACCCGCGCTCGCCCGACGAGCGTGTCACCCACGACGTCCTGTATGGCCTGGCGGCGGGTGAGAAGCGGCCCGATCTGGTGGTCTGCGTGGTCGACGCGACCAACCTGCGGCGCAACCTGCGCCTGGTGCTGGCCGTGCAGCGTCTTGGTTTGCCCTGCGTGGTGGCGCTCAACATGGCAGACATTGCCGCGCAGCGCGGCGTGCACATCGACGCCGATGCGCTGGCGCTCGAGCTGGGGGTGCCGGTGGTCTCGACCGTGGCGGTCAAGGCGGGTGGTGACGCCATGCTGCGCGGCCTGCTCGAAGACGGCGCGCGCTGGCGAAACGCGCTCGCCGCGCCGACGCAGGACCATGGCCAGGAAGGCGACCACGCCCGGGTGCGCGCGATCCTGCAGCGCCTGGCGCTCGACGACCTGATTCCGCACACGGCGAGCGACCGCATCGACCGTGTCGTGCTGCACCCCGTGGTCGGGCCGCTCCTGCTGCTGGCCGTGCTCTTCGTGGTGTTCCAGGCGGTCTTCGCCTGGGCCGAGGCCCCGATGGGCTGGATCGAGGCCGCGACGGCCTGGACCGGCGCAGTGGTCAGCCAGACGCTGCCCGACGGTGCGCTGCGCAGCCTGATCACCGACGGGGTCATCGCAGGCGCAGGCGGCGTGCTCGTGTTCCTGCCCCAGATCGTGATCCTGTTCGCCTTCATCCTGGTGCTCGAGGAGTCGGGCTACCTCCCGCGCGCGGCCTTTCTGCTCGACCGTCTGATGGGCAGCGTCGGCCTGTCCGGCCGGTCCTTCATTCCGCTGCTGTCGAGTTTTGCCTGCGCGATACCGGGCATCATGGCCGCGCGCACGATCGCGAATCCGCGCGACCGTCTGGTGACGATCATGATCGCGCCGCTCATGACCTGCTCGGCGCGACTGCCGGTCTACGCCTTGCTCATCGGCGCCTTCGTGCCGCAACGCACCTTGGGCGGCATGATCGAGCAGCAAGGCCTCGTCCTGTTTGGCCTGTACGTGGCGGGCATCGTGGGGGCTCTGGTCGTGGCCTGGATCCTCAAGCGCTTCACGCAGACCGGCCGCCAGGTGCGCCCGCTGATGATGGAACTGCCCATCTACCACTGGCCGATGCCGCGCAACGTGCTGCTCGGCCTGTGGCAACGCGTGATGATCTTCGTGAAGCGGGTCGGCGGCATCATCCTGGTGGTGACGATCGCGCTGTGGTTCCTGGCCAGCTTCCCCGGGCCCCCGCCCGGCGCCAGCGGGGCCCCGATCGAGTACAGCCTGGCTGGCATGGCCGGGCGCATGCTGGCCCATGTGTTCGAGCCGATCGGTTTCAACTGGCAGATCAGCATCGCCCTCGTGCCGGGCCTGGCTGCACGCGAAGTGGCGGTCGGCGCACTGGGCACGGTCTACGCCTTGTCGGCGACCGGCGAGGACACGGCGCAGTCGCTTGCGCCGCTGATCGCCCAGAGCTGGAGCCTGGCGACGGCACTCTCGCTGCTGGCCTGGTATGTCTTCGCACCCCAGTGCATGGCCACGCTGGCCGCCGTCAAGCGCGAGACCGGGGGCTGGAGGATGCCGCTCGTGATGGCGGCCTATCTGTTTGGCCTGGCCTATCTGGCCAGTTTCATCACGTACCGGGTCGCATTGGCCCTCGGGGCCGGCTGAACTTGCCGGTCAGAGGGTGCGGCCCTTGCGGTACTGCGCATGGGCGCGGCGCGAGAGTGGCGTCGCGGCCGCCAGCACGGCCATCGACGCACCCATGTGCGCGTGGGCAATCGCCAGCCCGAGCGCGTCGGCGGCGTCCTTGCCGGGCAGGCCCGGCAAGTTCAGCAGTCGGCGCACCATCTCCTGGACCTGCGACTTGCTGGCCAGGCCATGGCCGACGATCGCCTTCTTCATCTGCAGTGCGGTGACTTCCGACACCGCAAGCCCTCCCGACACCAGGGCGGCGATCGCCGCGCCGCGCGCCTGGCCCAGCAGCAAGGTGCTCTGCGGGTTGACGTTGACGAACACGATCTCGGCGCAGGCGCAATGCGGTGCGTAGGTCTCGGCCACCTCGCGCACGCCTTCGAAGATGATCTTCAGGCGTGCCGGAAGATCCCCGCGCGCGACTTCGAGCGTGCTGATCGTGCCGCTCGCGACATAGCTCAAGCGCGACCCATCGGCATCGATGACGCCGAAGCCGGTGCGTTGCAGTCCAGGATCGATCCCGAGGATGCGCATCACGGGATGTTGAAGTACCAGCGCACAGAATGGAAGAAGACGGGCGCGGCAAAGCACAGCGGCGCGACGCGGTCGAGCAGGCCGACGGCGCCGGTGACCGAGCTGAGATTGCCCCAGTGAAGCACGCCGGCGTCCTTCTTGAGCGCCTTCATCACGAATTCGCCCAGCGTTCCCGCGCCACCCGCGATGAGCGCCATCGCCAGCGCCTGGGCTGGCTTGAACGGTGTGATCCAGACCATCAAGGCGCCGATCAGGCCGGCCGCCGCGGTGCCGAGCAGCCAGGCCCGAAACGAAAACGAGCGATCGATCTGGCGCGCCACCGGCCGCCGGCGCAGCCACCGGCTCGCTGCCTCCTGGGCGATCTGCGCCACGAACGTGACCACGACCAGGAAGAAGACCAGAAAGGCACCGCGCCCGGCGTGGTTCGGGAAGTCGAGCAGCAGCAGCGCGGGCGCGTGGCTCAGACCATAGACGCACACCATGATGCCCCACTGGATCTTGGCGTTGCGCTCGAGAAAGCGCTCCGGGTCGCCGGCGATCGCGCTCACGACCGGGATCGCCAGGAAGACGTAGACCGGGATGAAGACCGTGAACAGGTTGAAGCGCTCGGTGGCCACCAGCACGTACTGCAGCGGCAACACGATGAAGAACGCGAGGATCAGGCTGCGGTGGTCGCTGCGCCGGGTGTGCGCCAGCGTGATGAACTCGCGCAGGACCAGAAGCGAGAACACGGCGCACAGCAGGGTTGCACCGACCGGCCCCGACATCCAGGCCAGCCAGAACACGAGCGTGCCGACCCAGACCGCGAACAGTTCGCGCTTGAGCCGCTCCATGCGCGGTCCCGGGCCGGTCAGCGAGCGCACGACAATCACCGCCGTGGCCAGGGCCAGGACCCCGAACAGCGTGACGAACAGCAGACCGACCTGCTGTTCGATCGAGAGCTGGCGCAGCGCACTCATGGCGCCGGCGGCCTGAGCGCGACCACCGCGGCGCGCGCGCGCTCGAGGAAGGACGGCTTGTCTTCTTCAGGCTCGAGCTGGATCGGCGCGCCGAACGTGACGGTGCACAGGATCGGCACCGGCACCACCTCGCCCTTGGGCATGACGCGCTGCACGTTGTCGATCCAGGCCGGAACGAACTGCACGTCGGGGTACTTCTGGGCCAGGAAATACAGGCCGCTCTTGAAGGGCTGCGGCGTGCCCTTGTGGCTGCGCGTGCCCTCCGGAAAGAGGATCAGCGAGTCGCCGCTGTCGAGCGCCTGCATCAGCGGCTCGAGCGGGTCTTCGTCGTCGGTGCGCTGCCGGTTGACGTAGACGGCGTTGAACACCTCACGCGTCAGCCAGTGCTTGAACGGGGTCTTGGTCCAGTAGTCCTTGGCGGCGATCGGCCGCGTCAGCGTGCGCAGCTCCTGCGGCAACGCGGCCAGGATCATGACCAGGTCCAGGTGGCTCTGGTGGTTGGCGAAGTAGATGCGCTGCACCGCCTGCGGCGGACAGCCTTTCCAGTGGCCTTGCGCACCCGTGATCAGGCGCGCGATGAAGCTCAGCAGCAGCCCCATCAGATCGGCGCGTGTCATGCGCCGCCCGTCCAGGGTCCCGGGCTAGTGCCGGAAATGGCGTGTCCCCGTGAACACCATCGCGATCCCGCGCTCGTCGGCGGCCTTGATGACCTCTTCGTCGCGCATCGAACCGCCCGGCTGGATGACGCAGCTGGCGCCGGCGTCGATGACCACGTCGAGACCGTCGCGGAACGGGAAGAAGGCGTCGCTCGCCACCGCCGACCCCTTCAACGACAGCCCGGCGTTCTCGGCCTTGATGCTCGCGATGCGGGCGCTGTCGATGCGGCTCATCTGGCCCGCGCCGACGCCGAGCGTCATGCTGGCGCCGCAGAACACGATCGCATTGCTCTTGACGAACTTTGCCACCTTCCAGGCGAACATCAGGTCGTCCATCTGGTTCGCCGTCGGGGCCAGCGTCGTCACGACACGCAACTCGCCGGGGCCGACGTTCTTGCTGTCCTGCGACTGCAGCAGCACGCCGCCGCCGACCCGCTTGAAGTCGAGCGCGTTCATCCCGGCGGCCATTGGCACCTCGAGCAGGCGCACGTTTTGCTTGGCGGCAAACACGGCACGCGCTTCGGCCGTGATGACGGGGGCGATCAGCACCTCGACGAACTGCTGCGCGACCTGTTCGGCAGCCGCTGCGTCGAGCGGGCGGTTGAAGGCGATGATGCCGCCGAAGGCCGAGGTGGGGTCGGTCTTGAAGGCCTTGGCGTAGGCCGCCAAGGGGTCGGCGCCGGTCGCCACACCACAGGGGTTGGCGTGCTTGACGATGACGCAGGCCGGGATGTCGCCGAAACTCTTGACGCATTCCCAGGCCGTGTCGGCGTCGGCGATGTTGTTGTACGACAGTGCCTTGCCCTGGATCTGCGACCAGCCGGCCAGCGTGCCCGGCAGCGGGCGCGCATCGCGGTAGAAGGCGGCGCTCTGGTGCGGGTTCTCGCCGTAGCGCATGTCCTGCGTCTTGGTCAGCTGCAGCGTGTAGACGGCGGGGAAGGGCTCGCGCACCGGCACGGCCGCTGCGGCCTCCTCGGCGCCGGGCTGGAGCGCGGTCAGATAGTTCGTGATCATGCCGTCGTAGGCCGAGGTGTGGGCAAACACCTTCTTGGCCAGCGCGAACTTGGTCTGGCGCGACAGGCCGCCGGCTTCGAGCTCGCGCAGCACCAGCGGGTAGTCACCCGGGTCGATGACAACGCCCACGTCGGCCCAGTTCTTGGCCGCCGCACGCAGCATGGCCGGGCCGCCGATGTCGATGTTCTCGATCGCATCCTCGAGCGTGCAGTCGGTGCGCGCCGTGGCCTGTGCGAATGGGTAGAGGTTGACGACCAGCAGATCGATCGTGCCGATGCCATGTTCGGCCAGCGCGGCCATGTGGGCCGGGCTGTCGCGCCGCGCCAGCAGTCCGCCGTGGATGCGCGGGTGCAGGGTCTTGACGCGGCCGTCCAGCATCTCGGGGAAACCGGTGACCTCGGCCACCTCGGTCACCGGCAGCTCGGCCTCGGCCAGCATGCGCGCCGTGCCTCCGGTGGACAGCAGCTTGACGCCCATCGCATGCAGGGCACGCGCGAACTCGAGCACGCCGGACTTGTCGGATACGGAGATCAATGCGGTGGTCATGCCGGGGCTCCCGGGCAGGGCAGCGAAGCTTGGAGACGTCGGGACTGATTCATCAGATGATCTTGTGTTGCAGCAGCTTGCGGCGCAGGGTGTTGCGGTTGATGCCGAGCCACTCGGCGGCGCGGCTCTGGTTGCCGTCGGCCTGTTTCATCACGACGTCGAGCAGAGGCTTCTCGACCGCGGCCAGGATCATCTCGTGCATCGAGTGCGGCTCGGCGCCGCGCAGATCCTTGAAATACTGTTCCAGGCTGGTGCGGATGCACTCGTCGATGTGCTTCTTGCTCATGCGCGCAGGGCCGTCAGGGGGTCGTTGGCGGCGGGCAGCACCGGGAATCGGACGGCCAACCGGTCGAAGTACGAACCGACCGCGTGCAACTGCGCGTCGGCGTCATCCAGGGTGTTCATCAGCCCGCGGAAGGCGAGGCCGCCGGGAAGCGTGCGCACCGCCCAGCCGATGTGCTTGCGCGCGCTGCGCACGCCCGTGCCTTCGCCGTACAGGCCGTAGTGGTCCTGAAGGTGTTCGAGCAGCCAGCCGCGCGCGTCGCGCGTCGCGGGCGGCGCCAGGGCTTCGCCGGTGGCCAGGAAATGCGCGATCTCGCGAAAGATCCAGGGTCGCCCCTGGGCGGCGCGGCCGATCATCAGCGCGTCGGCGCCGGTGCGGCGCAGCACTTCGCGCGCCTTGGCCGGCGAGTCGATGTCGCCGTTGGCCACGACCGGGATGCGCAGCGCCGCCTTGACCGCGGCGATGGTGTCGTACTCGGCCTCGCCGCCGTAGCCCTGCTCGCGCGTGCGGCCATGCACCGCGACCATCGCCACGCCGGCCGATTCGGCGGCGCGTGCGATGGCCAGCGCATTGCGTTCGCTCTGGCACCAGCCGGTGCGCATCTTCAAGGTGACCGGCACCTGGCGGGGCGCGCAGGCGCGCACCACGGCGTCGACGATGGCCAGCGCCAGGGCCTCGTCCTGCATCAGGGCCGAGCCGGCCCATTTGCTGCAGACCTTCTTGGCCGGGCAACCCATGTTGATGTCGATGATCTGGGCGCCGCGGTCGATGTTGTAGCGGGCCGCGTCGGCCATCATCTGGGCATCGGTGCCGGCGATCTGGACCGCGATCGGCGCGCTCTCGCCGGCGTGGTCGGCACGGCGCGAGGTCTTCAGCGAGTCCCAGAGGTCGCGCCGCGAGGTGACCATCTCGCTCACCGCGTAACCTGCCCCGAGCCGCTTGCAGAGCATGCGAAACGGGCGGTCGGTAACGCCAGCCATGGGTGCCACGAACAGATTGTTCGGCAGCTCGAAGGGTCCGATGCGCATGAGATCCGAGGCGGGCGGGTTGCTGAAAAAGGAGGCAGAAGTATAAGCGGCGGGTCGGCGCGCCCACGGGTCCCGATAATCGCCGTTGAATGAACGAATGGATTCACACCCTGCTGGTGGCGCTGGCCCTGCCGAAGTACGGCCTGAGCACGGTGTTCGTCGTGGCGGCGATCTCGGCGACCCTGCTGCCGCTGGGCAGCGAATGGGTCGTGGTCGGCCTCATCAAGCTCAACCCCGATCTGTTCTGGCCGACCGTGCTCGTGGCCACGGCGGGCAACACCCTGGGCGGCGCGGTGAGCTGGTGGATGGGCTATGGCGCCGAGCGCGCCTACGAGAAGCTCGCGCAGCGCAAGCCGCACGAGGTGCGCGCGCTGCAGTGGTTGCAGCGCTTCGGCCCGAAAGCCTGCCTGCTGAGCTGGCTGCCGCTGGTGGGCGACCCGCTGTGTGCGGTGGCCGGCTGGCTGCGCCTGCCGTTCTGGCCCTGCGTGTTCTACATGTCGATCGGCAAGTTCGCGCGCTACGTCACGATGACCGCGGCGCTCTTGTGGGTCTTTCCCGGCGCCCTCGTTCCATGATCACAATCGGGGCCCGACTGGAGTTCCGATGCGATCTGCCACCCCTGACTACGACGAGCTGAGCACCACCTACCGGCGCTTGCACCGCTTCGGGCACCTGGCCTCGCTGGCGGGATGGGACCAGGCGGCGAACATGCCCCCGGGCGGCAACGAGGCGCGCGCGGCGGCGATGGCCGAGATGGCGACCCTGATGCACCGCATGCGCACCGACCCCGCACTGTCGGCCAGGATCGCCGGTGCCGAATCCGAGTCGCTGAACGACGAGCAGCGGGCCAACCTGCGTGAGATCCGGCGTGACTGGCGCGCTGCCAACGCCCTGCCCGAGTCGCTCGTCGAGAAGCGCGAACTGGCCACCTCGCGCTGCGAGCATGCCTGGCGCACGCAGCGCCCGGCCAACGACTGGACCGGGTTCCTGACCAACTTCCGCGAAGTGCTTGCGCTGTCGCGCGAGGCCGCGACGCGCCTGGCCGAACACAGCGGGCTGAGCCGCTACGACGCCCTGATGGATCTGTACGAGCCGGGCATGACGAGTGCCAAGCTCGACACGATCTTCGGCGATCTGCGCGAGTGGCTGCCTGGCCTGATCCAGCAGGTGCGCGCGCGCCAGGCGACGCAGACGCTGGTCGAACCCGTGGGTCCGTTCGCGGTCGAACGCCAGCGCGACCTGTGCGAGCAGGTGGTGCGCCGCCTCGGGTTCGACTTCAACGCCGGGCGGCTGGACGTCAGCACCCACCCCTTCTGTGGCGGTGTGCCCGAGGACGTGCGCATGACGACACGCTTTAGGCCGGACGAGTTCCTGACCGCGTTGATGGGCACGGTGCACGAGACCGGGCATGGGCGCTACGAGCAGAACCTGCCGCGCGAGTGGCTGGGGCAGCCGATGGCCCTGGCACGGTCGATGGCGCTGCACGAGAGCCAGAGCCTTTCATTCGAGATGCAGCTTGGCAGCCATCCGGGCTTCATGCGCGCGCTGGCACCGATGATCAGGCAGGCCTTCGGCGACCAGCCTGCCTTCGAGCCCACCAACCTGCACCGCCTGGTCACGCAGGTGAAGCCGGGGCTGATCCGGGTCGATGCGGACGAAGTCACCTATCCGGCCCACATCCTCCTGCGCTACGAGATCGAGCGCGCGCTGGTCGAAGGCGAGCTCGAGCCCGAGGACATCCCGGCCCTGTGGGACCAGAGGATGAACGAGCTGCTCGGCCTGGACACGCGCGGCAACTACCGCGACGGTCCGATGCAGGACGTGCACTGGTCTGCCGGCCTGATCGGCTATTTCCCCTGCTATTCGCTCGGGGCGATGTACGCCGCGCAGTGGTTCGCCGCCATGCGCCGTGACCTGCCGGGACTCGACGACAGCATCGACCGAGGCGAGTTCGAGCCGCTGTTCGACTGGCTGCGTGAGCACATCTGGACCCAGGCCAGCCGCTGGACGACCGAAGAGCTGACCCAGCGGGCCAGCGGCGAGGCGCTGACGCCGGCGCACTTCCGCGCCCATCTGCAGGCGCGCTACCTGGCCAGCTGATTTCTTGGGGCTGTCAGGTCGACCGGGCGCGCGCGGCTTCCTGCACGGCCATGAAGTCGGTCAACGACCCTTCGCTGACTTCAAGTGCATCGGTCGACACGAAAACGGGCGCCGATGCGGCCGCGGCGGCGGGCGCTGGCGGCGTCAACCGGTCCAGCAGGTAGGTCTGCAGGTCCAGCATCGCGCTGTCCTGGGGCGCCGCCGGCAGTGTCGCCAGCTGTCCTGCAATGCGCGCCAGCACGCTGTGCGACGCATTGTCGATCGCACTCAGACCTTGTGTCTGCAACGAGCGCTCGAGCGCCGCCATCAGCGGCAGGGCCTCGCGCGAACCCTTGACCCGGTCGAGCATCGCGCTCAGCGCCGTGGTCATTGCGGCGCCGCGGGCGGCGCTTTCCTGCGCGGGGAGTGACGGGTTGGGGTGCATCGTGGCGGACTCTGAAAAGGGGACGGGGCTGTGCAGCGCTATCGGCAGTTGCGCGCCGAGCTTGAGCCGTTCCGTCAGGCCGCGAGCGCAAGCTCCAGGTCGTCCAGGATTTCGTCGAGGCGGCGCAGCGCACGCGCGCCCCGATAGCGCAGCGGCCGGCGGCGGCCGACCAGGCTGCGATGGGGATCATCGAGCGCCTCGTCGTCGAGTCCGAGGCCGTGCGTGGCCAGGCTGGACGTGAGCGTCGTGCGGCGCGAGCGCAGGTCGGCGCGTGTGCGCTGGTAGGCATGTTCGGCCAGGGCCCGACGCTGACGGTAGCCGAAGGTATTGGCCAGGAACATCGTCGGGTCGCGGTGGTCGGGCTCGAAGAGCAGGATGTCGGTGTCCGGGTGGCTGCGCTCGTAGCCCTTCAGTCCGAGCCCGAGCCGGGAATGGATCAGCGAGCGGAAGGTCTGCGACAGGACCAGGGGCAGGCCGCCCTCGACGAGGCGCGGGATCGGGTTCTCGCTGCTTCCGATCGCGCGGTGGCGTTCGGAATGGCTGGCATCGAATGGCACCAGGGGGTTCAGGCACAACACCAGGTCGAGCCCGAGTTCGAGCAGCACGCTGGCGTGCAGGGTCTTCTTCAGCGCGCCGTCCACGTACCAGCGATTGCCCACCGGCACCGGCGGGAACATGCCTGGCAAGGCCGCGCTGGCGGCCGCGGCGAGCGAGATCGGCACCTCGTCCCAGCCCGGCATGCCGAATGGCGCCGCCTCGCCGCTGTCCAGATCGGTGGCCACCACGACCAGGCGCCGCTTGAGCTGGCGAAAGTCGTTGCTGCGGCCGGGCTGACTGAGCAGGCGCCGGACTTCGGACTCGATCGGGACATGGCTGAACAGACCGGTCGGCAAGGCCCGGCCGAGCCGCTCCGTTGCGGCCAGCCAGGACCGGGTGCCGGTGACGGTCTGCAAGGCGGCCTGGGCCGCGAGCCCCGGCAGCGAGGCCGCGCGGCGCGCGAACTCACCCCAGGCCGGGCGCATGAAGCTCGATGGATTGACCAGGTCGGCAGTCGTCGCGTCGTTCTCGATGAATGCCGCGCACATCTGGCGCGGCGTCATGCCGTTGGCCAGCCCGGCCGCGACGAAGCTGCCGGCCGACACGCCGACATAGCCGTCGAGGGCTGTGAAGTCGACGCCGCGCAGGCTCTCCTGCAGCGCGCAGAGCGCCCCGATCTCGTAGATTGCGCCGAGCGGGCCACCGCCCGCCAGGGCCAGACCGATCCTCGGCCTGGCGCCCTCAGCCGTCACTCAATCCCTCCGCAGCGCTCAGGCTGCAGCGGCGGTCTTGCGCGGCGCGCGCTTGGCGGCGGCCTTCTTCGGCGCGGCGGCCTTCTTCTTGGCGGCGGGCTTCTTGGCGGCCGCACGGGGCGCCTTCGGGGCGGCCTTGTCGCCTTTGGACAGCTTGGCGACTGCGGCGGCGAGTGCGTCCACGCGGCGGATCAGCGCATCGACGTCCTTGGCGGTCGGCACGCCGAGCTTGTTCATGGCCTTGGCGGTGCGCTGCTCGAAGATCGATTCGAGCTTGTCCCAGTTCTGACCCGCCTTGGTGGTGACCGTGCCGGCCATCGCGCTCATCTTGCCGGTCACTTCGCTGATCTTGTCTTCGGCGATGCCCTGGGTCTTGCGCTGCAGGCTCATGCCTTCCTTGACCAGGGCGTCGAAGACCTTGCCGCCTTCTTGCTGGGTCTTGGAGAACGCGCCCATGCCGGCCAGCCAGATCTGCTGGGCCGAGTCCTTGACGGCGCCGGCCAGCTGGCTGTCGAGCAGGCCGCCGGTGGAAGCCGACTTCTTCGCCGAGAGGCTCTTGAGTTTCTTGACCATGATGGAATGTCCTTTGATGGAGAGTGATCGAGGGGCGCGGTACCGCCAGGCACCGACCACGAGCACAAATGTATGAGCGCGGCGTCGGCAACGCAGCCTAAATCCGTAGTGAGACACCTCTATGCGGCTGCGGGTTATCGTGCAGCGGAGATCGGGCGGGCTTGCACAAGAATCAAAAGCTCGGCTCGCAGCGCTGATCCAAACCTCAGGAGGCACACATGCACTATTTCGTCACCGGCGCCACCGGTTTCATCGGCAAACGACTCGTCAAGACCTTGCTGGCGCGGCGTGGCACGACGGTTCACTTCCTGGTCCGCCCGGGCAGCGAGGGCAAGATCGGCGACCTGCTGAAGTACTGGGGCGTTACCAAGACCCGCGCGGTGGCCGTGAGCGGCGACCTGACGGCCAAGAAGCTCGGCGTCAGCGCCGAGGACATCAAGACGCTGAAGGCGCTCAAGATCGGCGGTGTCTACCACCTGGCCGCGGTCTACGACCTGTCGGCTGATGCCGAGAGCCAGGGCCGGGTCAACATCGACGGCACACGCAACATGGTCGAGTTCGCCCGCGCGATCGACGCCAAGCATGTGCACCATGTCAGCTCGATCGCCGCCGCCGGGCTCTACGAAGGTGTGTTCCGCGAGGACATGTTCGAGGAGGCCGAGGGCCTGGACCACCCATACTTCATGACCAAGCACGAGAGCGAGAAGATCGTGCGCAAGGAGTGCAAGGTGCCGTGGACGGTCTACCGCCCGGCGATGGTCGTGGGCGACTCGACGACCGGCGAAATGGACAAGATCGACGGGCCGTACTACTTCTTCAAGCTGATCCAGCGCATGCGCCAGATCCTGCCGCCCTGGTTCCCCTCGGTCGGCCTGGAAGGCGGGCGCGTCAACATCGTGCCGGTGGACTTCGTCGTCGCCGCGCTCGACCACATCAGCCATACGCGCCACAGCATCAAAGGCAAGTGCTTCCACCTCGTCGACCCGGTGGGCTACCGCGTCGGAGACGTGCTCGACATCTTCTCCAAGGCCGCCCACGCGCCGAAGATGAACCTGTTCGTCAACGCCGCGCTGCTGGGGTTCATCCCCAAGAGCGTCAAGAAGGGGCTGATGGCGCTGGCACCGGTGCGCCGCGTGCGCGCCGCGGTGATGAAGGACATCGGCATCCCGGAAGACATGATGAGCTTCGTCAACTACCCGACGCGCTTCGACCGCCGCGAGACCGACGAAGCGCTCAAGGGCAGCGGCATCGAGTGCCCGAACCTGCACGACTACGCCTGGCGCCTGTGGGACTATTGGGAACGCCACCTCGACCCGGCCCTGTTCATCGACCGCAGCCTCAAGGGCACGGTCGGCGGCAAGGTCGTGCTGGTCACCGGAGGCTCGTCCGGCATCGGACTGGCGGCGGCGACGAAGTTCGCCGAGGCCGGTGCGGTGACGATCATCTGCGCGCGCGGCGAGGACAAGCTGGCCGAGGCCGTGAAGGAGATCAAGTCCAAGGTCGGCAAGGAGGCCAAGATCTTCGCCTACAGCGTCGACATCGCCGACGAGGCGAACTGCGCCGAGTTCATGGCCAAGCTGCACGCTGAGCATGGTGGCGTCGACTTCCTGATCAACAACGCCGGCCGCTCGATCCGGCGCGCGATCGAGTCGAGCTACGACCGCTTCCACGACTTCCAGCGCACGATGGACCTGAACTACTTCGGCTTCCTGCGCGTGACGATGGGCGTGATGCCGGCCATGGTGGCCAGGAAGAAGGGTCACATCGTCAACATCAGCTCGATCGGCGTGCTGACCAATGCGCCGCGCTTCTCGGCCTATGTGGCCAGCAAGGCCGCAATGGACGCCTGGACACGCTGTGCGTCGAGCGAGTATGCCGACATGGGCGTGACCTTCACGACCATCAACATGCCGCTGGTGCGCACGCCGATGATCGCGCCGACCAAGATCTACCAGAACGTTCCGACGCTGGCGCCGGAGGAGGCGGCCGACATGATCGCGCAGGCCTGCATCGACAAGCCGGTGCGCGTCGCCACTCGCCTGGGCGTGACTGGTGAGTTGCTGCACGCTGCGGCACCACGCGTGGCGCAGATCGTGATGAACACGACCTTCCGCATGTTCCCGGATTCGGACGCGGCCAAGGGCGACAAGAGCGGCAAGCCGCAACTGTCGGCCGAGGCGGTCGCGATGCAGCAGATGATGCGCGGCATCCACTTCTGATCGCCAGGGTGGGCGGCGGGCGGCGGGCGCAGCCAGCGTCGCCTGCGGCCCGTTGCCCGACCGACCCGACTGATGACCGCCACCGACCCGACATCGGCCCACGGCGCGCCCACGGCGCCGGGCTGGGCCAGGCTCCTGCTCGAATTGCGGGCGCCGTTCGAGTTTGCCGCCAGCGCGGCGGCCGCGCCGTGGCTGGCGAACGCGCCGCGCGGCGACGGGCACCCGGTGATCGTCTACCCGGGCTTCCTGGCCACGGACTTCAGCACGCGGCCGATGCGCCGCCTGCTGCGCTGGCTCGGCCACGACGTGCGCGGCTGGTCCCAGGGCCGCAACCTGAGGCCGACCGCTGAGCTGCTCGACGAAGCACTGAGCCGCATCCGGCAACTGCATGCCCAGACCGGCCGCAAGGTCAGCCTGGTCGGCTGGAGCCTGGGCGGCGTGTATGCGCGCGAACTGGCCAAGCGCGCGCCCGAGGCGGTGCGCGCCGTGGTCACGCTCGGTTCGCCATTTGGCGGGTCGGGCGAGTCGACGCGCGCGCATGGCCTGTTCAACAAGCTCAACCGCAACCGGCCCTTGGTGTCGATCCCGACCGAGGAACTGGGTGTGGCGCCGCCGGTGCCGACCACGTCGATCTACAGCCGCAGCGACGGCATCGTGGCCTGGCAGATCAGCGTCGAGGCGCAAGGCCCGTCGAGCGAGAGCATCCGCGTGCCGGCCAGTCACCTGGGCCTCGGCGTGAGCCCCTGGGCCCTGTACGCGCTGGCCGATCGGCTGGCCCAGCCCGAAGGGCAGTGGCGCCCCTTCCAGCGCCAGGGATGGCGGCGCATCATCTTTCCGCGCCACCGGCCCCCGGTCGCACCCGGCCCCTGAGTCGCAGCCCGAGGAGAACATCATGAGCATTCACAAGACCCGCAGCGCGGGCACTGCCTTGATCACCGGCGCGTCCTCGGGCATCGGCGAAGCCCTGGCGGTGCGGTTCGCGAGGGGCGGTCACGACCTCGTGCTGGTCGCGCGCAGCGCCGACAAGCTCGTCGCGCTGGCCAAGCGGATGGCGGCTGACCACGGCGTGCGTGCCTGGGCGGTGCCGACCGACCTGTCCTTGCCCGCCGCCCCGGCCGAGTTGGCGGCGGCGATGAAACGTGCGCGCCGCCGCATCGACGTGCTGGTCAACAACGCCGGCGTGCTGGAGTACGGGCCCTTCGTCGACATGCCGGCAGCACGCCAGCAGCAACTGATCGACCTCAACGTGTCGAGCCTGACGGCCCTGCTGGCGCATTTCATCCCGCCAATGGTCAAGCGCGGCGCCGGGCGTGTGCTCAACGTCGCGTCGATCGCGGCCTTCCAGCCCGTCCCGTCGCTGGCCACCTATGCCGCCACCAAGGCCTATGTCTTGTCGCTCACCGAGTCGCTGTCGGAGGAACTCAAGGACAGCGGCGTCAGCGTCACCGCGCTGTGCCCCGGCATCACGGCCACCGGAATGCTCAGCCGCGCCCAGGCCGGCAGCCGCGAGCTGAACCGGCTGCCGGGCTTCTTGGTCGGCAGCGTCGACGACGTGGCCGATGCGGGCTACGCTGCCTGCATGCAAGGCGAGGTGATCGAGGTGCCCGGCATCGTCAACCGTGCGGCGATCATGTCCGGCCGCGCCACGCCGAAATGGCTGCTGCGACGGGTCAGCGGCGAGATCGTGCGGCGTCTGAAGTAGCGCGGTAGCGCGCCCAGGCAAGCCGAATTCCCTGGAGCGGATGGCGGGCCTCAGGCCAGCCGCTTGCGCAGCGCTGGCGCCAGCGCCAGCAAGGCCCGTTCGCCGGCATCGACCAGAGCGTCGGGATCGAAGCGTTCGGTCATCAAGTGGTGCAGGTCCAGCTTGACCGTGAAATCCGCGCGCCGCGTCTGCTCGTGTGCCAGTGCATTGCCCAGGATGTGCAGCGACTGGAAGGCGAGGTCGGACAGCCCGGAGGGTTTTTCTTCGTACGGGCGATAGGCCACGTCGACCGCGACGACCAGGGTGGCGCCCAGGCTGCGCGCGGCGTCCACCGGAACCGGCGCGGTCAGGCTCCCGTCGAGCAGGTCACGCCCGGCGATCCGGACCGGCTCGAACCACACCGGTACCGCGCTCGACGCGGCGACCGCAGTGCCTGTGGGGCCGCGGTCCAGGACGACCGCCTCGCCGCTGCGCGCGTCGCTGGCGACGGCCGCAAACCGGATCGGCAGATCCTCGATCGCGCGGCCACCCAGCGCCCGGTCGATGGCCAGCTTCAATGCGTCGTTGCGCTTGAGCCCGCGCGTCGACCAGGTCCAGCGTCCCGCCGTGCCCCAGTTCAGGCGCCGCGCGACGGACTCGATGGTTGCAGCGTCGAGCCCGCCCGCCCAGAGCGCGCCCACCGCTGCTCCGGCACTGCTGCCCGCGATCACCGCGGGCCGCAGGCCGGCGCGGGCGCAGCCGCGCACCACGCCCACATGGGCCCAGCCATGCAAGGCACCACTGCCGAGTGCAAATCCGAGTTGCGGGCGGGCTGCCGCGGCAGCACCGCCGAGCGCAGCAGCCGCGATCAGCAGGGCGCGGCGGCGCATCGCCCACGCCCTGTCACGGCGACTTGCTCATCGAGGTCACGGTGTATTGGCCGTCGAGCTTCTCGATCGTCACCCTGACCTTGTCGCCGGCCGCCACAGCGTCGAGCGCCTTTGCATCCTTGACGCGGAACACCATCGTCATCGGCGGCAGGTCCAGGCTCTTGATCTCACCATGCTTGAGCGTGATCTTGCCCTGCGCCTTGTCGACCTTCTTGACCTCGGCCTCGGTGTTCTGGGCCTGGGCGCCAAAGGCGGCGAGGGCGAGCAGGGCGGACAGCAGCCGGTTCATGCGTTCTCCTTCAATTGGCTCAACGGTGTTCGGACCAGACGCGCGCACCGCCGTCGCGCTGCACCAGCAGGACCGCATAGGGGTCGCGCCGGCCGCCATAGGCCGGGCCGTCCATGCCGGGCGAGCCGATCGGCATGCCCGGCACCGCCAGGCCGATGGCCTTGGGCCGCTCGGCGAGCAGGCGACGGATGTCGGCCGGTGGCACATGGCCTTCGATGGCGTACCCGTCGACGACGGCGGTATGGCACGAGGCGTACTTCATCGCGACGCCCAGGCGCGCGCGCGTCGCGTCGTTGCCGCTGTCGAAGCTTTCGACCTCGAAGCCTTCGGCCTGCAGGATCGCGATCCAGTCCTTGCAGCAGCCGCATGTCGGCGACTTCCAGACCTGGACCTTGGGCCGCGCGGCGGCCCGCGCAAGCCATGGCGCGCCAGCGGCGGCGGCCACGAGTGCCAGCAGATGACGGCGTTGAATGGTTTTCATGGTGCTGCTCCTTGACGACGTTGGCGGCCATCCAGCCGCCCCTCGGTGGCCGGCGATCGGGTCACCGGCGAGAACACTGCCGGCCGCGGTGCAGCGCCAGGTGGGACGCCGCGAGGTCTTCGGCTCGACATGGGCGATGCAGGTCGTGGCATGCGCCGTGGCCTGAATCGTGCGTTCGACCATCTTCTCATGGTGGCCAGGTTCGTTGTGGTGCGGCTGGCGTGCCGCGTGCTGGGAGTGGACGGGCACTGCGCCGCGAAGTTCCGCGCGCGGCACTGCGGGTTTCCTACAATGCATCAACCCGCCGCGACCTTGAAGGCCCCATGAGCAACGACGCCGCCCATTCACTGGATCACATCACGCCGCGCGACCAGGCCGAGATCCTGGCCCAGGCGCTGCCCTATATCCGCCAGTTCCATGGCAAGACCATGGTCATCAAGTACGGCGGCAACGCGATGACCGACCCGGCGTTGCAGCAGGACTTCGCAGAGGACATCGTGCTGCTCAAGCTTGTCGGCATCAACCCGATCGTGGTGCACGGCGGCGGCCCGCAGATCGACGGTGCGCTGGCCAAGATCGGCAAGAAGGGCACCTTCATCCAGGGCATGCGGGTGACCGACGAAGAAACGATGGAAGTCGTCGAGTGGGTGCTCGCTGGCCAGGTCCAGCAGGACATCGTCGGACTCATCAACGAAGCCGGTGGCAAGGCCGTGGGCCTGACCGGCCGCGACGGCGGCCTGATCCGTGCCCGCAAGCTCAAGCTGATCGACAAGGACGATCCGACGATCGAGCACGATGTCGGCCATGTGGGCGAGATTGCCAGCATCGATCCGAGCGTCGTCAAGGCGCTCCAGGACGATCGTTTCATCCCCGTCATCAGCCCGATCGGGTTCGGTGAGCACAACGAGAGCTACAACATCAATGCGGATCTCGTGGCGAGCAAGCTGGCGACCGTGCTCGGCGCCGAGAAGCTGGTGCTGCTGACGAACATCCCGGGCGTGCTCAACAAGGCCGGCGAGTTGTTGGCCGACCTGACCGCGCGCGAAATCGACGAGCTGTTCGCCGACGGCACGATCAGCGGCGGCATGATGCCGAAGATCGCGGGGGCTCTCGACGCGGCCAAGAGCGGCGTCAACGCAGTGCACATCGTCGATGGCCGGGTGCCGCACGCGATGCTGCTGGAGATCCTCACCGACAAGGCCTACGGCACGATGATCCGCAGCCATTGAACCTGTTGGCCCCCAAGCTCGCCGCGCTCGCGGCCCCCCGAGGGTGGCGCATTTCGGACCGGGAGACCCGGATCCGAAACCTGGCCCCCATTGGCCCTCCGAACTGAGCCGGCATGCGAGTTGACCAACGCACCGTCTGGCTGTTCGACCTCGACAACACCCTGCACAACGCCTCGGCCTCGGCGTTTCGCGGCGTCAACGAGGCGATGACGGCCTACATCGTGCGCCACCTGCAACTCGACGAGGCCGACGCCGATGGCCTGCGGCGTCACTACTGGAAGCGCTACGGCGCCACGCTGCTCGGCCTGGTCCGTCACCACGGCGTGCATGCGCCGCATTTCCTGCACCACACCCATCTGCTGCCGGGTCTGGAGCAGCAGGTGCACGGTCACGCGCACGACTTTGCGGCGCTCGCGCGGCTGCCGGGCCGGCGCTATGTGCTGACCAACGCGCCGGCCGACTACACGGCGCGCGTCATCGGTGCACTGGGCATCGCGCGCTGGTTCGACGGCGTGCTGACGATCGAGGACATGCGCATGTTCGGCCAGTGGCGGCCCAAGCCCGATGCCCGCATGCTGCGCCGAACCGCGGCCCGCCTGCGGGTGCCGCTGGCGCGCTGCGTGCTGGTCGAGGACACGCTCGAACACCAGAAGGCGGCCAAGGGCCTGGGCATGCGCACCGTGTGGATGCAGCGCTGGACACGCGGCTCCGACTGGGGGATCGCCGCGACGACCCGCGTGAACCGCCGCCCGGCCTATGTCGACCGCCGGATTTCGCGCCTGATGCAGCTGTCGCGGAGCGTGTGAAATCGTGTGGATGTTGGTGTTTACCTGCACCATGAGGCGCGGTGACGCTGTGCAAGAATCAATCCTCCCCTCGCTGACGTGCCCATTCTCGCCATGTCTGACCTGCCCGAAGACGCTGTCCCGGACGCTCCGATCGAGAATGCGGTCAACCCGGCACCGGTTGCAACACCGGCGCGCAAGCGGCCACGGCCCGGCGAGCGACGGGTCCAGATCCTGCAGACCCTGGCCGCGATGCTCGAGCAACCTGGCGCCGAGCGCATCACGACCGCTGCCCTGGCGGCCAAGCTCGAGGTCAGCGAGGCCGCGCTGTACCGGCATTTCGCGAGCAAGGCCCAGATGTTCGAAGGCCTGATCGAATTCGTCGAGCAGACCGTCTTCACCCTGGTCAATCAGATCGTCGAGCGCGAGGCGAATGGCGCGGTGCAGGTCCAGAAGATCACGACCATGCTGCTGCAGTTCGGCGAGAAGAACCCCGGCATGACCCGGGTCATGGTGGGCGACGCGCTGGTGCACGAACATGAGCGCCTTGGCGCGCGCATGAACCAGTTCTTCGACCGCGTCGAGTCGCAGCTCCGGCAAGGCTTGCGCTCGGCCGCCGAGGCCAATGGCTCGGCCACGCCGACGGCGGATGCCAACGGGCTGTCGTCGGTGTTGACGTCCTTCATCGTGGGTCGCCTGCAGCGCTACGCTCGCTCGGGCTTTCGCAGGCTGCCGACCGAACACCTCGACATCGCACTGGCGCGCCTGAGCGCTTCCTGATTCATTGGCCTGACGCGCCGCGGGTCGGGCCCGCGCTGAATACACTGGGCCCATGTCCTCCGTCGAACAGCTCATCGCACGCGCCGAGGCGCTTCTTATCCGGCTCGAGGCCGTGCTGCCCCATTCCCTCGTGGCACCTGACTGGCAGGCGTCGACCGCATTTCGCTATCGGCGCCGCGGAGCGTCGGGTGTGCTCGAGCCGGTGCGCCACCGCGCGACCATCCGGTTGAGCGATCTCCAGGAAGTCGAGCCACAGAAGGCACGGCTGGTGCGCAACACGGAGCAGTTCGTGGCCGGGCGCCCGGCCAACAACGTGCTGCTGACTGGGGCCCGGGGCACCGGCAAGAGCTCCCTGATCAAGGCCGTGCTGAACGGATTCGCAGGCCAGGGCCTGCGCCTCATCGAGGTCGACAAGGCCGATCTGGTCGACCTGACCGACATCGTCGACCTGGTCGCCGAACGCGCGGAGCGTTTCATCATCTTCTGCGATGACCTGAGCTTCGACGAGGGCGAACAGGGCTACAAGGCGCTGAAGTCGGTGCTCGACGGCTCGATTGCACAGGCGAGCGAGAACGTGCTGATCTACGCCACCAGCAACCGGCGCCACCTGTTGCCCGAGTACATGAAGGAGAACCTCAGCTACCAGCACAGCGAGGACGGCGAAGTGCATCCGGGTGAGGTCGTGGAGGAGAAGGTCTCGCTCTCTGAGCGCTTCGGGCTGTGGATCAGCTTCTACCCGTTCACGCAGGACGAGTACCTGGTGATCGTGGCGCAATGGCTGCGCAGCTTCGGCATTGCCGAGGCCCGGATTGCCGCAGTGCGCCAGGAGTCGCTCGTGTGGGCGCTCGAGCGTGGCTCACGCTCGGGGCGTGTTGCCTACCAGTTTGCGCGCGATGTGGCGGGGCGCTCGGGTGACTGAACGCACGCCGGTCGATGTTGCGGTCGGTGTGCTGCTCGACGCCCAGGGCCGCTTCCTGCTGACCTCGCGTCCGCCGGGCAAGGTCTATGCCGGCTACTGGGAATACCCGGGCGGCAAGCTCGAGGCGGGCGAATCGATCGAGCAGGCCTTGCGGCGCGAGCTCGAGGAGGAACTCGGCATCGTGATCGGCGCCGTCGAGCCCTGGCGCGAGACGCTGATGGACTATCCGCACGCACGCGTGCGGCTGCACTTCTGCAAGGTCTTCGACTGGACCGGCCCGTTCGAGATGCGCGAAGGCCAGCAGATGGCCTGGCAGCAGTTGCCGGTCGTGGTGGCACCCGTGCTGCCAGGCACCGTGCCGGTGCTGCGCTGGCTGGCCGCCGAACGCGACTTCATCGGGGCCACCCATGAGGAGTCGCTAAACTGAGCGCATGAACTGGCTCGATGCTGTGAAATGGGACGCCACCGGCCTGGTGCCCGCGATTGCGCAGGAGCTGGGCAGCAAGGACGTGCTGATGGTGGCCTGGATGAACCGCGAGGCGCTGGCCGAGACGGTCAAGCGCGGCGAGGCGGTCTACTGGAGCCGATCGCGCAAGCGGCTGTGGCACAAGGGCGAATCGTCCGGCCATGTGCAGCAGGTCCACGAGATCCACCTCGACTGCGATCAAGACGTCGTGCTGCTGACGGTCAGCCAGCATGGGCACGATCCCTCGATCGCCTGTCACACCGGACGCCACAGCTGCTTCTTCCAGCGCCTCGACAACGGGGCCTGGATCAGCGCCGCGCCGGTGCTGAAGGACCCCGGACTGATCTACACGGACACCTGATGGCATCGAACGACACCCTCGCCCGGCTGGCCGACGTCATCGAATCGCGCCGCGGCGGCGACCCCGAACACAGCTATGTCGCACGCCTGTTCGCCAAGGGCGACGACGCGATGATCAAGAAGGTCGGCGAAGAGGCCACCGAAGTGGTGATGGCGGCCAAGGACCGGGACCCCGGCAAGCTGGTCGCGGAGGTCGCCGACCTGTGGTTCCATTGCATGATCGTGCTGGCAGCGCAGGGGATGCGTCCGGCCCATGTGCTGGCCGAGCTCGAGCGCCGCGAGGGTCTGTCGGGGCTGGAGGAGTTCGCCCTGCGCAAGGCGCGCGGGCGCGAACAGGACCCAACTGGAGGCAGCTGACGTGAATTCCGACCCGAACTGCATCTTCTGCAAGATCATCGCCGGCCAGATCCCGGCCAAGAAGGCCTACGAGGACGAGGAACTCCTGGCCTTCCACGACATCAACCCATGGGCGCCAGTGCATGTTCTGATCATTCCGAAGCAGCATGTCGCGACCCTGTACGACGTCGAGCCGGGCCATGAAGCCCTGATGGGTCGCATGCTCGGACTCGCGCCGAGGCTGATGCGCGAGCTCGGGGTCGACAATGGTTTCAGGGTCGTGCTCAACACTGGCCGCGACGGTGCGCAGGAGGTCTACCACCTGCACATGCACGTGATGGGGGGCCCCAGGCCCTGGCTCAAGGGCTGAGCACGCTGCTCCCCTAGAATCGCATTCAGTTATCAGGAGATAGTCATGGGTTCATTCAGCATCTGGCATTGGCTCATCGTGCTGCTGGTCGTGGTGCTGATCTTCGGCACCAAGAAGCTCAAGAACATCGGCGCCGATCTCGGCGGCGCGGTGCGGGGCTTCAAGGACGGTGTCAAGGGCGCCAACGACGCCGCCGACGACGCCGCGTCGTCGTCGAACCCGCAGCAGGTCGCGGCCAAGCGCAGCGTGGACGCCGACACGGTCGATGTCGAGGCCAAGTCGAAACAGTGACACAAGCGACGGCTGACCGGCTCGACCACCCTACATGATCGATTTCGGATTCGACAAGATCGCGCTCATCGGTGCCGTGGCCCTTATCGTCATCGGGCCCGAGAAGCTGCCCAAGGTCGCACGCACCGTCGGGCACCTGTTCGGCAAGGCCCAGCGCTATGTCTCCGACGTCAAGGCGGAGGTCAACCGTTCGATCGAGCTCGAAGAGCTCAAGAAGATGAAGACCGAGTTCGAGCAGGCCGCGCGTGACGTGTCGCAGAGTGTCGAGAAGGAAGTCAAGGGTGCCAGCGAGGCGCTCGACGCCGAGTGGCGCGGCGCCACCACGGGTCTGACCGGCAGCGGCGCGAACGACGCCGACCTGATGGGTGACGCCGGCACCGCGGCGCCGGCCTATCGGCACCCGCGCAAGAACTGGCGCCTCAAGCGTGGCGCCACGCCGCAGTGGTACAAGCAGCGCAATGGGGTCCGCTCGAAGGCGCAGTCCGGGGCCGCGCGGGTGGCGCGCTTCAGGCCTCCGCGCTCGTTCTGATGGCCACCGAACCCAAGGAAGGCGACGAGCTCGCCGGCACCGAGGCGCCCTTCGTCTCGCATCTGGTCGAACTGCGCGACCGCATGATCCGCGCGCTGATCGCGGTCGGCATCGGGTTCGGTCTGCTGGCACTGTGGCCGGGCCCGTCCGGGCTGTACGACCTGCTCGCGGCGCCACTGGTGGCACATCTGCCCAAGGGCGCGACGCTGATCGCCACCAATGTCATCTCGCCAATCCTGGTGCCGCTGAAGATCACCTTGATGGCGGCGTTCATGGTGGCGTTGCCCTACGTGCTCTACCAGGTCTGGGCCTTCGTCGCACCAGGCCTGTACTCGCACGAGAAGAAGATGGTGCTGCCGCTGGTCGTGTCGAGCACCTTGCTGTTCGTGATCGGCGTGGCGTTCTGCTACTTCCTCGTCATCCCGGGCATGTCGCAGTTCATCCAGGCGTTTGCGCCCGCGAGCATCACGGCGGCGCCAGACATCGAGCAGTACTTCGGCTTCGTGCTGACCCTGTTCTTCGTGTTCGGAATCGCCTTCGAGGTGCCGATTGCCGTCATCGTGCTGGTCCGTGTCGGGGTGGTCTCGATCGACCAGTTGAAGAAGGCACGCGGCTACTTCGTGGTCGGAGCCTTTGTCGTCTCTGCGGTCGTGACGCCGCCCGACGTGATCTCCCAGCTGGCACTGGCGATCCCGATGTGCTTGCTCTACGAGGTGGGCATCGTCGCAGCGCGCTTCGCCGCCAACGCGCGCAAGCCGGACGACGCCAGCGATTCTTCGCAGGCGGACTGATCAGCGATTGCGGCGCGTCGGGGCCGGCCGCGCGCCCACCTTGACCGTCAGCGTCTGGCGCTGACTGTTGCGCAGCACGTCGATCGCGACCTCCTGCCCCGGCGCCAGTTGGGCCACTTGCGCCAGCAGGCGGGCCGTGTCGAGCACCGGTTTGCCCCCGATGTTGACCACGACATCGCCTGGCCGCAGTCCGCCACGGCTGGCCGGGCCGCCGGACAGGACGCCGGCGATCAGCACACCTTCCTTGACCGGCAGTTTGAAGCCCTCGACGAACTCTGGCGTGAGGTCGCGCGGCTCGACCCCGATCCAGCCGCGCGTCACCCGCCCGTCCCGGATCAGCGCTTCCATCACCTGGCGCGCGGTGTCGACCGGAATCGCGAAACCGATGCCCAGGCTGCCGCCGCTGCGCGAGAAGATCGCGGTGTTGATGCCGATCAGATGGCCCTGCACGTCGACCAGGGCGCCGCCAGAGTTGCCCGGGTTGATCGCGGCGTCGGTCTGGATGAAGTTCTCGAAGGTCGACAGCCCGAGCCGGTTGCGGCCGAGCGCACTGACGATGCCGGCGGTGACGGTCTGGCCGACGTTGAACGGGTTGCCGATCGCGAGCACCGCGTCGCCGACCCGCATCGACCGGATGTCGCCAAAGGCCAGCGCCGGCAATCGCTCGAGGTCGATCTTCAGCACGGCGAGGTCGGATTCGGGGTCGGTGCCGATCAGGCGGGCGCCGGCCTGGCGGCCGTCGGCCAGCAGCACCTCGATCTCGTCAGCGCCCTCGATCACATGGTTGTTGGTCAGCAGATAGCCTTCGGGCGTCACGATCACGCCCGAGCCCAGACCGACCTGGTTCTGCGACGGTGCGTCGCGGTCGCCGAAGAAGAAGCGAAAGCGCGGATCCTCCTGGTGCGGGTTGCGCCGCGCCATCTTGGTCGCGACGACGCTGACGACCGAAGGCGCCGCGCGTTCGGCAGCCAGGCTGTAGCCCCAGGACGACGCCGCATCGGAAGCACGCGCTTCGGGCGCGGCCTGGGTGATCGACGGCATCGGGCGCCCTTGGCCCGCGTCGGGCGGGCGCTCACCGAGCCAGGACGGCTGGAGTGTCGTCACGACGAACCACACCGCCAGTGACACGGTGGCGGCCTGCGAGAATAGGAGCCAGAGTTTTCGCATAGCGCTGGGAGGGCGGCACGATGGCCGATCGGAACGAGATCGAGGCCTTCCTGAACGGGCTGCTCAGTCCGGACCTGTTCAAGGATTATGGGCCGAACGGTTTGCAGGTCGAGGGCCGGCAGGAGATCCGCTGCCTGGTGTCGGGGGTGACCGCGAGCCGGGCCCTGATCGACGCGGCCATCGATGCCGGTGCCGACGCCTTGCTCGTGCACCACGGCCTGTTCTGGCGCGGCCAGGACGGGCGGATCACGGGCTGGATGAAACAGCGCCTGGCGCGCCTGCTGGCCCACGACGTGAGCCTGTTCGCCTTTCACCTGCCGCTGGACGCGCACGCGCAATACGGCAACAACGCGCAGCTGGGCCAGCGACTGGGTCTGGCGGCGGACCAGAAGTTCGGCGAGCAGTCACTCGGATTTGCGGGCCCGTCACCCGATGCGGCGCTCGTTGCCTTCAGACAGCGGATCGAATCGGTACTGGGCCGTGCGCCGGTGCAGGTGCCCGGCGACGGACGGGCGCTGCGGCGAGTGGGCTGGTGCAGCGGCGGCGCGCAGGGCTATTTCGAGAGTGCCATTGCGGCCGGCGTCGACGTGTTCGTGACGGGTGAGATCTCGGAGCCTCAGGCCCACCTTGCGCGCGAGACAGGGGTCGCTTTCCTGGCCTGTGGCCACCATGCGACCGAACGCTACGGCGCCGCGGCGGTCGGTGCCCACCTGGCCACGGCGTTCGGCCTCGAGCACCACTTCATCGACATCGACAACCCGGCCTGATTCCCGTGGCGATCCACCCGATCCTCGTGACGATGGGCGATGCCTGCGGCATCGGCCCCGAGATCATCGCCCGGGCGGCCGCGCTTGGCGCGCTCGACGATGCCGTCGTGATTGGCGACGTCGAGGTCCTGCGCCGGGCCGCGCGCTGTGCCGGGCTCGACTTGCCGGTCACGCGGATCGAAGCCCTGGGTGGCGCGCCGGCTGGTTCGAGCGCAGGTCTCAGAATCTGGCAGCCACCGGGCCTGCCCGCGCGGCTGGCGGAGTTGCCCTGGGGTGAGATCAACGAGTTCGCTGGCGCCGCGGCGGCGCGCTGCATCGAGGCTGCAGTGGCCCAGATCCTGGCGGGGCGGGCACGCGCGATCGTGACGGCCCCGATCCACAAGGCGGCGCTGGCCCTGGCCGGCGTGCCCTTTCCCGGCCACACCGAGATGCTGCAGGCGCTGGCGAGCCCTGGCACGCCTGCACCCGTGCGCATGATGCTGGCCAACGGCGAGTTGCGCGTCGTGCTGGTGACGATCCACCTGGCGCTGCGCGACGCGATTGCCGCGCTCGACTTCGATGGCGTGCTCGAGACGCTGGAGATTGCCCATCGTTCGGCCAGCCTGTGGGGCATGCCTGAACCGCGGATTGCGGTGGCAGGGCTGAACCCGCATGCCGGCGAGGGGGGGCTGTTCGGTGACGAGGAGATCCGCTTCATCGCGCCGGCAGTGCGGGCCGCGCAGGCGCGTGGGATGAACGTCAGCGGGCCTTTCGCACCCGACACGGTGTTCATGCGGGCGCGTCGTGGCGAGTTCGACCTCGTGGTCGCGATGACGCATGACCATGGCCTGATCCCCGTCAAGTACCTGGGCGTCGAGAACGGCGTCAACGTCACGCTCGGTCTGCCCTTCGTGCGCACCAGCCCGGATCACGGGACCGCGTTCGACATCGCCGGCCGGGGCCTGGCCGATCCGGCCAGCCTGATCGCCGCGCTGGCGATGGCGCGCGAGCTCAGTGCCGATCAGCGTGCCGCGCCGAGCGACGCCAGCTGACGACGCGCGCGCGCCGTGGCGCGCTCCAGCAGCTGGGCGTTCTCGAACGGGCGCAGGCGGTCGGTCTCGCACATGCGCACCAGCATGCGATGGGTCATCGAGATCGTCTTCTGGTGTCGCTTGCCGCGCGTGAACACGTAGAACGACCGGCCCGGGCTGACATGTGACAACTTGACCCGCTGCCAGGCGTCGTCGATGTGCATCTGGTAGGCCACGCCCAGGTGCACATTGGACGCCAGCTCGCCGCCATGCGAGGGCTCGACGCTGTCCGGCTTGGGCAGTCCATCGATGCCGAGATCGTCCAGATTGATGTCGGGCTCCGCGCTCGGCGCGGGTGGCACGGTTGCCGTCCAGTTGACCGCGTCCTCCTCGATCAACCCGACCCGGGTCGCCTCTTCGGCGCTGAACGAGGGCGCCATGATGGCGTCGTTCAGCACCGGCAGCTCACGACCGGGCGGAGGAAGGGACGCGCGGTCGGGCATCGGCGCGCCGAACGCACCGTCGACGCGGCGCGCGAGCATGTTGTAGTCCAGGGTGCGCATGGCCTGCCCCTTGAGGGACTCGGCATGGGCTGGCAACAGCAGGCCGAAGAAGGCCTTGCGCGCGGACTCCGGCCAATGGATCAGGTCCATGCCCTCGTTCAGGCTGCGCATCAGCCGCGGCAACTGCTGCAGGAACTCCTTGCGCTGGGCCGGCGTGCCCTTGGGCTGGACGCTCATGAACAACTCGCGCGCCGAACTGCGCAGCCGCTGCAACGGCTCGCTCTCGGTTCCATGGCGCTCGGCCGCCTGGACCAGGACCTGGCTCCAGACCTCGGTCAGGAACTCGCGCACGAATTCCGGGCCCTCGACGTCCTTCAGCTCGCTCTGAAGCTGCTGCGCATACTGCTGCTGGACGCGCAGCGTCGTCTCCTTCGCGGCCAGCAGGTCGGTCGTGCCGCCCTGGGCGTCGACGGCCTCGCGCGAGATCTCGACGATGAGCTTCTCGAGCTCGGCCAGCTTGTCCTCGTAGACCTCGATCTGGTCGAAGTCGCCCTCGACCACATCCTGCACGAGCGCCTTGACGCCGGTCAGGAATCGGCGCGCGTCGGCCTGTCCGAAGTCCTCGAAGCTGGCGCCCAGCGAAGCCACCCGGTTGACGAAACGACGCACTGGGTGGCGGCGCGAGGAAAAGAAGGTCGGGTCGCCCAGCGCAGCACGCAGCACGGGCAACTGGAGCCGGGCGATCTCGCGCGCCATCTGCGGCGGCACCTTGGGGTCGGACAGGATCTGGTCGAACAAGCTGCCGATGACATCGATCACCATGTGATCGAGCGAGCCGTTGGACGCCTGGCGCAGTTCCTCCCGGTGGGTCCGGATCAGGTTGCCCGGCACCATGCCGCCGCCACGCGTCGAGTCGGTCCAGCGGCCGGCCGCATCAGCGCCGGGCATCGGCTCCACGTAGGCCAGCCTGCGAATCAGGGACATCAGCTGTGCGTCGACATGGCCGAGCGGCGAGCCGCCGGAGCCGATCGTGCCCCGACCCGTGGTCGGCCCGAATCGACCTGAGCCGGACGGTACGCGCCCGTGGCCGGACAAGCCCGCTGAGCGCGAGCTCACGCGCTCGCCCGACCGGTCCTCGGCAGGCTCGCGGTCGAGCGCGTCGTACCCCGACGTGTAGCGGCCATGCTCGGCCTGCGCCCGCACATGCAGGCCAGCTGGCTTGACGCCGGCGGCGCGCATCTCGGCAATGATGGATTCGTAGGTACCGCGCATCTCGCGCGCGAGCGCCCGGCCCAGCTCGGTGCGCAGCAACTCGCGGATCTCCGGGCGGTCCGAGACCTTGTCGATGCCGCACAGCATGGCCAGGCCGACCGCCTCCGGGCGCAGCGGATTGGGCGCGCGCGAGTTGCCCAGCACGGGTGCCAGATAGCCCTCGAGCTCGCGCAGCTCCCATTCACAGACATGCGCGACCTCGAGCCCGAAGCGCTCTGCCGCCACGCCGCGTTCGACCTCCTGGTCCGCAACCAGGCTCAGGGTGTCCCAGTTGGTGTCCTCGGCCTCGCGCGGTGTCGGCGCACATTCGCGCAGCAGCCGCTCGTCGAACACGTCGTTGAACGTGAGCGCGAAGATGGCCGACTTGCGGTTCAGTTCGAACTGGGCGCCAAGCAGCCCGTCGCGCTGGAACACGTTGGAGCTGGCCAATGCGGCCAGCCCGAGGCCCTCGACGGTCCGCTCGGTCGCGGATCGAGCCGCCAGCTTGATCCGCTGCGCAGCGGATTCCAGCAGCGCAGGCAGTCGTCGCGGGGTGATCTGAGACGCGGACATGGGTCTGGCGAGTATGCGCCAGCCGATCGCCGCCGACGTTACAAAAAGCGGCTCAGATCACCGCCTTCTACTTCTTCAGGGAGTCCCGAATCTCGCGCAGCAGCACGACGTCTTCGGGGGTCGGCGCCGGCGGCGCCGCAGGGGCCTCGCGCTTGAGGCGGTTCATCTGCTTGACCATCATGAAGATGATGAAGGCCAGGATGACGAAGTTGATGGCAATCGTCAGGAAATTGCCGTACGCGAGGACGGCGCCTTGCTTCTTCGCTTCGGCCAGCACCAGCTCGGTCTGGCCGGCCAGCGGGATGAAGTAGTTGGAGAAGTCCAGACCGCCGAAGATCTTGCTGACGATCGGCATGATCAGGTCGTCGGTCATCGAGCCGACGATCTTGCCGAAGGCGCCGCCGATGATGACGCCGACCGCCAGATCCATGACATTGCCCTTGAGCGCGAATTCCTTGAACTCCGAAGTGAAACTCATTGTGTTGCCTCCTGGTGATTTCTGGTCGTCCGGTCCAGGATCTGCAGGAACCCGGGCCGCGGGCATTGTGCATGCGCGCCGATTGCTGGTTGGTTCGCGGCCCCCGACCGGGTGCCGCCGTGCCCTCGGCTAGAATCCCCGGTTGACCCGGACGACTGGACGCATCAGAGGACTCCCATGAGTGACGCTGCACTCGACAAAGATCGACGCAACTGGATTGCCATCACCTGCGGTGCGGGGGCCATTGGTGGCGCGACGGCCGTCGTGCCCTTTGTCAGCACCTTCGCCCCTTCCGAGCGCGCCAAGGCCGCCGGGGCGCCGGTGCGTGTTGACATCGGGGCGCTCCAGCCAGGCGACAAGATGACGGTCGAATGGCGCGGCAAGCCGGTCTGGGTCATGCGCCGCACGCCGGAACAGCTCAAGTCGATCAAGCACGCCGATGCGCTGGTCGCGGACCCCAATTCAGACCGCAAGACCTATCCGGTGCCGGAGTACGCGAAGAACGAGTACCGCTCGATCAAGCCCGAGTACCTGGTCGCCGTTGGCATCTGCCCGCACCTTGGCTGCTCGCCGGTCGACAAGTTCCAACCGGGCGCCCAGCCGTCCTGCCCAATGACTGGGAAGGCGGTTTTCTGTGTCCCTGCCACGGCTCGACCTTCGACCTGGCCGGCCGCGTCTTCAAGAACAAGCCCTCGCCCGACAACCTCGAGGTTCCGCCGCACATGTACCTGTCCGACAGCGTTCTCGTGATCGGCGAGGACAAGAAGGCCTGAGCGCGCAGCAATCCGGAGATCAGAGGACAACATGGCTGAATTCAAGGACGCGCCCGCTGGTGCACCGATGTCGCAGAAGGTCACGGTCTGGTTCGAGAATCGTTTTCCGACCGCGTTTGCCGAGTACAAGAAGCACCTGAGCGAGTACTACGCACCGAAGAACTTCAACTTCTGGTACTTCTTCGGTTCGCTGGCGCTGCTCGTGCTGGTGATGCAGATCGTCACCGGCATCTTCCTGACGATGCACTACAAGCCCGACGCGGCGCTTGCGTTCGCGTCGGTCGAGTACATCATGCGCGACGTGCCCTGGGGCTGGCTGGTGCGCTACATGCACTCCACCGGGGCCAGTGCGTTCTTCATCGTCGTCTACCTTCACATGTACCGCGGCCTGCTCTACGGCAGCTACCGCAAGCCGCGTGAGCTGGTGTGGATCTTCGGCTGCCTGATCTTCCTGTGCCTGATGGCCGAGGCCTTCTTCGGCTATCTGCTGCCCTGGGGCCAGATGTCCTACTGGGGCGCCCAGGTCATCGTCAACCTGTTCGCTGCCGTGCCCTTCGTCGGCGAGGACCTGGCGCTCCTGATCCGTGGCGACTATGTCGTCGGGGACGCGACGCTGAACCGTTTCTTCGCCTTCCACGTGATCGCCATTCCGCTCGTGCTGATCGGCCTCGTCGTAGCCCATCTGCTGGCCCTGCACGATGTCGGATCGAACAACCCGGACGGCGTCGAGATCAAGGCCCACAAGGACGCCAAGGGCATCCCGCTCGACGGCATCCCGTTCCATCCGTACTACACCGTGCACGACATCGTCGGCGTCTCGGTGTTCCTGATGCTGTTCAGCGCCGTGCTCTTCTTTGCACCGGAGCTGGGCGGCTATTTCCTCGAGTACAACAACTTCATTCCGGCCGACCCGCTGAAGACGCCGGCGCACATCGCCCCGGTCTGGTACTTCACGCCGTACTACTCGATGTTGCGCGCGACCACCGACCCGATGGTCAACGTGTTCGTCGCCATCGTGGCGCTGGGCACGCTGGTGGCCCTGCTCAAGGCCCGGTTGCCGGGCCTTGGCAAGGTGGCCGTCATCGGCGCCGGACTCGTCACGATCTTCCTGCTCAAGACCTTCGACGCGAAGTTCTGGGGCGTGGTCGTGATGGGCGGGGCCGTGGTCATCATGTTCTTCCTGCCCTGGCTCGACATGAGCCCGGCCAAGTCGATCCGCTACCGGCCGGGCTGGCACAAGGTCGTGTACGGTGTCTTCGTCGTCGACATGGTCTGGCTCGGCTACCTCGGGATCCAGCCGCCCTCGGATGCGGGAACGCTGATCGCCCAGGCCGGCACCGTGTTCTATTTCGGCTTCTTCGTGTTGATGCCGTGGTGGAGTCAGCTCGGGACCTTCAAGCCGGTGCCCGACCGCGTGAACTTCCAGCCGCACTGACCCGAGCCGGAGCACATCGATGAACCACATGAAGAAGATCCTCCTGGCGCTCGTGTCGACCCTGGCGCTGACCGCTGGCACAGTCCAGGCCGCTGGCGGCGGCATTGCCTGGGACAAGTTCCCGGCCGAGCGCGTGACCGACATGGCCGCGCTGCAAAACGGCGCCAAGGTGTTCGTCAACTACTGCCTGAACTGCCACAGTGCCGAGTACATGCGCTACAACCGCATGCGCGACATCGGCCTGACCGAGGACCAGATCGCCAACAACCTGATGTTCGCGGGCCAGAAGGTCGGCGACCTGATGAAGGTGTCGATGGCCGTGGGCGAAGCCAAGCAGTGGTTCGGTGCCCAGCCGCCCGACCTGACCGTGATTGCGCGCTCGCGCTCGGCGGCCGGCCAGGGCTCTGGCGCCGACTACCTGTACACCTATCTGCGGACCTACTACCGCGACAGCACCAAGGCCACGGGCTGGAACAATCGGGCCTTCCCCGATGTCGCGATGCCACATGCGCTGTGGGAACTCCAGGGTGAGCAACGCGCTGTCTACGCTGACGAGAAGGACCCGCACGATCCGGACAAGACGATTCATGTCTTCAAGGGCTTCGAGCAGATCTCGCCCGGCACCATGAGTGCCGCCGAGTACAACGAGACAGTGGCGGATCTGGTCGCATTCCTGCAGTGGATGAGCGAACCGATGGCGCGCGAGCGCGTGCGCCTGGGGGTCGGCGTGATGATCTTCCTGCTCATCTTCACGGTCATCGCCTGGCGTCTGAACGCTGCCTACTGGAAAGACATCAAGTAGGTCTCAAAGCGCCCGGCCGCAACAGGCCGGGCCAAGCGCGCAGCGGTCGCCACTGGTTCGCTGCGCTGTTCTTTTTTCCGGGGCCGTGAGGCCCCCTATCTGATTGGGAGCCCGCCGCCATGATGGTGCTTTATTCCGGGACGACTTGCCCGTACTCACATCGTTGCCGCTTCGTGCTCTTCGAAAAAGGCATGGACTTCGAGATCCGCGACGTCGATCTCTTTGCCAAGCCTGAAGACATCGCACTGATGAACCCGTACAACGAGGTGCCGATCCTCGTCGAGCGCGACCTCATCCTGTACGAGTCGCACATCATCAACGAGTACATCGACGAGCGGTTCCCGCATCCGCAGCTGATGCCCGGTGACCCGGTGGCGCGCGCGCGTGTGCGCCTGTTCCTGTTCAACTTCGAGAAGGAACTGTTCGCGCATGTGAACCTGCTCGAAGGGCGCGGCGCAAAGGCCACCGACAAGCAACTCGAGAAGGCCCGTTCGCAGATCCGCGAGCGGCTGCTGCAACTCGCCCCGATCTTCCTGAAGAACAAGTTCATGCTCGGCGACGACTTCTCGATGCTCGACGTGGCCATCGCGCCGCTGCTGTGGCGTCTGGACTACTACGGGATCGATCTGTCGAAGAACGCGGTTCCCCTGCTCAAGTACGCCGAGCGCATCTTCTCGCGCCCGGCCTACATCGAGGCGCTGACACCGTCCGAGAAGGTGATGCGCAAGTAAGCGCCGCAGATGAGCCAGCCGACTGCCACCGACAACCAGGGCACGTCGACGCGCCCCTACCTGTTGCGGGCGCTTCACGACTGGTGCACCGACAACGGGTTCACGCCCTACGTCGCGGTCTACGTCGATGCCAGCGTCAAGGTGCCGATGGAGTACGTGAAGAACAACGAGATCGTGCTCAACATCGGCTTCGAGGCCACCACGGGGCTGACCCTGGGCAATGAATTCATCGAGTTCAAGGCCCGATTCGGTGGCTCGGCACGCGAGATTGCGGTGCCCGTCAGCCACGTGGTCGCGATCTACGCACGCGAGAACGGGCAGGGCATGGCCTTCCCGGCACCGACCGGGGCAACCCCGGCCGACGCCGAGCCGACACCAGCGGCCGCGCCGGCGGCGCCCGGGCTGCGGCTTGCGACCGTGGAGACGCCGGCCGAGGCCGATGGCAATGATCCGCCGCCCGAGCCGCCCAGTGCAGGCGGCCGTCCCGCGCTCAAGCGCATCAAGTAGGCGTGCGCGCCGGGGCAGGCGGGTGGTGCAGGGCGCTCGTCCTACAATCGCCAGCTTCGCCGGCTTAGCTCAGTTGGTAGAGCACCCGCCTTGTAAGCGGAAGGTCCCCAGTTCGAAACCGGGAGCCGGCACCACAACACTGTCAGCGCCTGTCCGTCGACGCTGTGGACAGCACCTTGATGCGAATGCTTACCTCGCTCCATCCCGATGCCTTCAGACTCTGCACCAATGCCGGCAGGCATTGGCGAAGTTTGGCGGCAGCAGCCCCGCTGGGCACGAGCAGGGCCCAGGTGCTGTCGTCGAGCGGGCCCGGCCGAACCAGGCTCGCCAGTCCTTCCGGCAGCACGGACCGCACGGTGGCGTAACGTGCGTTTGAGTCCTGCACGCGACGCAACAGACCCGACAGGGTCTCACTGCGGCCGAGTGCAGCACCCATCGGCAGCGTGGCCTTGGCGACAGGCAATGGCGTCGAACGAGACATCCAGGAGAGTGTAGCGATGCAAGTCCTCATCACCCACGGCAGCATGACCCGTACGCGCGCCCTGCAGTTCACGCGCACCCGTCTGGTCGGCATCGCGCTGCTGCTCGCGATCGTGCTGATGGCGACATCGGGCGCGGTCTACCACTTCATCTTCCTGCAGGCCGCGCGCGAGGGCTGGCCGGTGGTCAGCCAGGTCGTGCGCTGGGTCGTGCGCGACGAGGTCGCACAACGTGAGCGGTTCATGCGCGAGAACCTGGACGCGATGGCCCAACGCCTGGGCGAAGTCCAGGCCAAGCTGATCAAGCTCGAGGCGATCGGCGACCGTATCTCCGGTCTGGCCGGCGTGGCGCCCAAGGAACTGGCGCCGCTGCGCCGCGGGACCGGGCAGGGCGGTGCCTACGTGCCGATTGCCAGTCCGTCACTTGAGCAACTCGGGCAGGCCATCGACAGCGTGGACCTGGCGGCCAATCAGGGCGCCGACGTGTTCACGCTGATCGAGTCACGGTTGATGGAGTCGCGCCTCGACGCCCTGATGATTCCCAGCACGGCCCCGGTGGATGGCCCGGTCGGCTCGCGCTTCGGATTTCGGGCTGACCCGTTCACCGGCCAGACCGCGCTGCACACGGGTCTGGACTTCCCGGCCGAGACCGGGGCGCCGATCCAGGCCGCGGCCGGTGGTGTGGTCGTGTCGACCGACACCCATCCCGAGTACGGCAAGATGCTCGTGCTGGACCATGGCAATGGTCTGACGACCCGCTATGCGCATGCCTCGCGCATCCTGGTCAAGGCCGGGGACCTGGTGCGCCGCGGTCAGCTGGTCGCCGAGGTCGGCAGCACGGGGCGTTCGACCGGCTCGCATCTGCACTTCGAGGTGCTGGTCAACGACGTCCTGCAGAACCCCTCGCGCTTCCTGGCCGGCATGGCGCCGGCGGCCGGGCGCGCGGCCGGCCGGCGCACGGGCGGGTGATAAACTGAAAGGCTTGGCGCGGCCCCGCCTTGAGATCGTGGGCCGCGTCTCCAGATGAGAGACTTTCAGGGACCGTGTGGCCGACCGAGTTGTCAGGCCCGACGGTCCCGGCGACGGCTTGTTTCAGGCGTCGCGCACCCTCCAAGCCAGGCGGTGTCGCTGCATGTTCCCCAAGATCCTTACCCAGGTGTTTGGCAGTCGAAATGACCGCCTGCTGAAGACCTACCGCCGCACGGTCCAGAGCGTCAACACGCTCGAACCAGAATTCGAAAAGCTCGACGACGCCCAGCTGCAGGCCAAGACCGGTGAGTTCCGGCAGCGCCTGGCGGACGGTGCGACGCTCGACGAGCTCCTGCCCGAGGCGTTCGCGGTCGTGCGCGAGGGCAGCAAGCGCGTGCTCAAGATGCGCCACTTCGACGTCCAGCTCGTCGGGGGCATCACGCTGCACCAGGGCAAGATCGCCGAGATGCGCACCGGCGAAGGCAAGACGCTGATGGCCACCTTGCCGGTCTACCTGAATGCCCTCGCCGGCAAGGGTGTGCACGTGGTCACCGTCAACGACTATCTGGCCCGGCGCGACGCCGAGTGGATGGGCCGGCTGTACACCTTCCTCGGCCTGACCGTCGGCGTCAACGTGCCGGGCATGCAGCGCGAGGAAAAGCAGGCCGCATTCGCCGCCGACGTGACCTACGGCACCAACAACGAGTTCGGCTTCGACTACCTGCGCGAGAACATGGTCTACGAGCTGGCCGACCGGGTCGGGCGCGGCCTGAACTTCGCCATCGTCGACGAGGTCGACTCGATCCTGATCGACGAGGCGCGCACGCCGCTCATCATCAGCGGCCAGGCCGAGGACCACACCGAGCTGTACGTGCGAATCAACGCCGTGATCCCGCGCCTCAAGAAGCAGATCGGCGAGGCTGATGTGCGCACCGGTGAAGGCGTGATCGAGCCCGGCGACTTCACGGTCGACGAGAAAACTCATCAGGTGACGCTGACCGAAGACGGGCACGAGAAGGCCGAACAGATCCTGACCGAGGTCGGCCTGCTGCCCGAGGGCGCGAGCCTGTACGACGCGTCCAACATCGCCTTGATGCACCACGTCTATGCGGCGCTGCGTGCGACCCACCTCTACAACCGCGATCAGCACTACGTGGTGCAGAACGACGAAGTCGTGATCGTCGACGAGTTCACCGGCCGCCTGATGACGGGCCGGCGCTGGAGCGACGGCCTGCACCAGGCGGTCGAGGCCAAGGAAGGCGTGAAGATCCAGAGCGAGAACACGACGATGGCGTCGGTCACGTTCCAGAACTACTTCCGCATGTACGGCAAGCTCGCCGGCATGACTGGCACCGCCGACACCGAGGCCTTCGAGTTCCAGGAGATCTACGGCCTGGAGACGGTGGTCATCCCGCCCAACAAGCCGACCATCCGCAAGGACGACAACGACCTGATCTACAAGACGGCGAAGGAGAAGTACGACGCCGTCACGAACGACATCCGGGACTGCTACGAGCGCGGCCAGCCGGTGCTGGTGGGCACGACCTCGATCGAGAACTCCGAGCTGCTGTCGGCCCTGCTGACCAAGGCCAAGCTGCCGCACCAGGTGCTCAACGCCAAGCAGCACGCCAAGGAGGCCGAGATCGTGGCCCAGGCCGGGCGGCCGAAGATGATCACGATCGCGACCAACATGGCCGGCCGCGGCACCGACATCGTGCTCGGCGGCAATGTCGAGAAGCAGATCCAGCTGCTCGAGGCCGACCCGGCCGTGCCCGAGGCCGAACGCATCGCGCGCGCCCAGAAGCTCACCGACGAGTGGCAGGGCCTGCACGAGAAGGTGGTGTCGGTCGGCGGACTGCGCATCGTCGCCACCGAGCGCCACGAGAGCCGGCGCATCGACAACCAGCTGCGCGGCCGCTCGGGCCGCCAGGGCGACCCCGGTGCGTCGCGCTTCTACCTCTCGCTCGACGATCCGCTGATGCGCATCTTTGCCGGCGACCGCGTGCGCGCGATCATGGACAAGCTGAAGATGCCCGAAGGCGAGGCGATCGAGGCCGGCATCGTCAACCGCAGCATCGAGAGCGCGCAGCGCAAGGTCGAGGCGCGCAACTTCGACATCCGCAAGCAGCTGCTCGAGTACGACGACGTCTCCAACGACCAGCGCAAGGTCATCTACCAGCAGCGCAACGAGATCCTCGAGGCGGTCGAGCTCGACGCCCAGATCAACAACCTGCGCCGCAGCGCGATGACCGAGGTCGTGCGCACCTACGTGCCGGCCGAGAGCCTGGAGGAGCAGTGGGACCTGCCGGGCCTCGAGACCGTGCTGCGCGACGAGTGGCAACTCGAGGTGGCGCTGCAGGCCGAAGTCGACAAGAGCGACGCGATCACCGACGACGACATCGTCGAGCGGGTGGTGCAGGCCGCCGACGCGATGTTCGCCGCCAAGCTCGAGGTCGTCGGCAAGGAGCAGTTCACGCCCTTCATGCGCATGGTGCTGCTGCAGTCGATCGACTCGCACTGGCGCGAGCACCTGGCGGCGCTCGACTATCTGCGCCAGGGCATCCACCTGCGTGGCTACGCGCAGAAGAACCCGAAGCAGGAATACAAGCGCGAGGCCTTCGAGCTCTTCTCGCAGCTGCTCGACGTCGTCAAGATGCAGGTCACGCGCATCCTGCTCACCGTGCGCATCCAGTCCGAGGAGCAGGCCAACGAAGCGGCCGAGGCGATCGAGGCCGCGGCCAGCCGGGTCGGCAACGTGACCTACACGCACCCGAACGAGGATGGCAGCGTGTCGCAGGAGTCTGCGGCAGGCGGGCCGGCGGCCGGGGACGTGCCCAAGGTCGGGCGCAACGAACCCTGCCCCTGCGGCAGCGGCAAGAAGTACAAACAGTGCCATGGCAAGCTGGCGTGAACTCGCTCTGGCGAGCCTGGCCATCGTTGTCTCGGCGTGCGCCGTGACGGCCGGCGAATCACTGCCTGTGAACCAGGCGGAGAACGCCAGGCCTTCGAACTCGGGCGGTCAGGTGACGCCGGACGCGGGCGGCCTGGTCACGCAGGCCTCGATCGAAGCCGCCGTGCGCGCCGACGCGGCGCGTGTCTGGTCACGCCCCGATCCCGCAGCGCTGCAGGTCACCACCGAGGCCGTGACCTGGGCCGACGGCTCGCTCGGCTGCCCAAGGCCCGGCATGGCCTACACGCAGGCGCTGGTGCCGGGCTGGCGATTGATCGTGCGCGACGGTGGGCGCGAACTCGTCTACCACGCCAGCCGGCGCGGCCAATGGGTGTCGTGCGCCGCGGGTCGGGCACGGCCACCAGTGCCCGGCGCGGCGATTCGCTGAACGGCCGGAGGAGGGCCGGGGTAGCGCACCATCCGGGCTGTCGCCGGGCAGCACAGCCGCGGCGCGTCCCGGCGGGAACTTGAGCAGCTCCAATCCGAACCAGTAGGTCGGCAGTGCGGCAATGAAAAAGGGGCCGCGCAACTGCGCGGCCCTTCTTGGTTGCTTTACCTTACTTGGTCATGGTGCCGGCGCAGGCAACGGAATGGCCTGGGATTCGTCGCCTGCATTGCGGCGGTACATCATCAAAACCCCGAGCTCTGTGCTTTGCGACGCACTGACGGGGCTTCCCACAAAGGGGACCTTGCCAGACTTGCCGACCCCGATGGTTCCAAACGGTACGCCATCGGGCGCAGCGAAGCGTGGGCTGGATGGCGTGAATTTCATGCCACTGATAACGTCGGACACGCTGCCTGTGAAGTAGTTGTCATAGGCCAGAACGTCAAAACCCAGTGTCGCGCTTGGACCGACACCCAGAGCAGTCAACGGGACCGTGAAGATCACGTTGCCGGAATTGAGGTCTGCGTCGTTGTAGAAGAACGCAGACGCCGAGCCTGTCGCAGCGTTCTGGACGACGACCAGACTTTGCCCGGTTGCGGCGAAATCCGTGGCCTCCTGCTGGTAGACGTAGAAGTCCGGAGTGCCGTCCCCGTTCACATCAATGTCGACTTCGAAGCCGCCCGGATAAAGCGGGTGTGCCCGCCTACCGTGCGTTGAGATGGCGAACTCGACATAGTCGGCACCGAACACGGACGCTGGCAGCAACCGAACGCCAACCGCCTTCAGGTCTACGACGGCGATGTTGTCTCCCGGTCCTGGCAGCGGCGAAATGGCACCGCTGGTTCCCATCAGGGAGAACATCTCGTAGTCGCCCGCGCCGGCCCCCACGTTCTTCATCGTGAACTGCGAGCCGCCACGAGATGCCGAGTACGGCAAGGTGGACGAATTTGCAGCCTTGCGGGGCAGCACGTGCCAGGGCACCGACAGCGTGGTGCTGCCAGAGGTCAGTGTCACGTAGCCGTCGTATTCAGGACCGTTCAGCGCCGCGCCGTTACCTCCCAGCGAGCCACCATTCAACGTCCAGTCTGGCAACTTGGTCGGATTGATCAGCAGCGACACTTTGAGGTTTGCGGTCCCGTTGGCCGGAACGTTCACCGTCGAGGGTGACTGCACCGTCACGGCTCCGCTGGCCTGGTCATCAGCGTAACGGAAGCCTTTGCTGACGCTGAATTGCATTGAGCTGCCGCTGAAGTTCTTCAGCGTCAGAGTGCGTTCCACCACGGTCTGCTTGTCGACCTCCAGTGCGCCGTACGACAGTGCTGCTGACAAGGTCTGCGCGTCCCAGGCCACAACCGGCAGATTCAGCGCACGCTGCACACGCAACTCACCCGCACCAATGCGCGTGATCGGGGCCAACACACCTGGCGACACGGCCGGGTTGGTGAAGACCGCGGTCTCGGCACCGTTCATCAGCATGGCCTTGATTTCCATCGGCGTGCGAGTTGGGTGCGCGCTGACCAGCAGGGCCGCCGCACCTGCAACCATTGGCGCCGCACCCGAGGTGCCGCCGAAGGCCGTCTGCCCTGTGCCCGTGCCATATTCGGCCGAGAGCGAGGCACCCGGAGCACCGATCTCAGGCTTGATGTGGCCAAAGCTCATATTGGGCCCACGTGAAGAACTGCCGACCATGCTGCCGACCAGTGCGATGCTTGCCGATGGCGAGATGGACGCATTCACAGTAGTGCCAGCGGTGAGCTGAGCGCGGATGGCATTGCTCAGCGACTGCTGGATCACCATGGAGGGTACGAATTGAGATCCGTTGCCCAGGCTGAATGTTACGGCGTCGCCGGGTGCCACCAGCGCAATCAGCGTACCCGCGGCCCCCGCTCGCGCTGCAGTGTCGACCTTTTCGCTGATGTTGCAGGCTCCCCGCAGGATCAACGCGATCTTGCCCGTCGGGTTGGCCAGTTGTGCGTCACCCACACAGCCTCGGCCGAAGTACACGACGTCACCCGTCACACCAGCACCGATCGGTGCCCAGGCCAGGGTCGCCGTATTGCCGTACGCGCCCGCAATGGCGGCCGGTGCGTTGATCACCAATGGAATCGCCGTCGCACTGGGCACCTGGGTCTGCGCCACGCTGATGACGCCCGGGGTGGAGGACGGTGAGCCAGTGATGTACGGCCGGTCTGCCGAATTGCCGGCAGAGGCAACCACCACCACACCCATCGCCACCGCGTTGGCGGTGGCGGCACTCAAGTCGTCCTCGATCTGCCCGTAGCTGGAGCCGAGCGACAGGTTGATCACGTCGACTGCATCGTCGACATTGCCGTCACGGTTTGGATCGAGCGCGAAATCCATTCCCTTGAGCAAGGCCACGCCATTGCAACTGGTACTGACACTGGAGCAGACTTTGACGGCATACAGGCTTGCCCCAGGGGCAACTCCCTTGTGCGTCCCGCTCAGGCTCTTGCCGGCAATGATGTCGGCCACATGGGTTCCGTGACCGCCCGACGGGCCGTCGTCGATCGGATTCGGATCTTCAGTTCGAGTACCGGCAGTAGGCGACCAGGTCGAACCCGTGAAGTCATAGCCTCCCACGACCTTGGCTGACGGGAACAGGTCCACTGGAATTACAGCTGGGTTGGCCGTTGCGGCGGCATAGTCGGCCGCAGTGCCGGATCCGCCCAGGTTGCTGTGTGTGTAGTCGATACCGGAATCGAGCACGGCCACCCGGGCGCCCGTGCCGTCGACGCCGCTGGCGTGCACGGTGGACGCTCCCACATATGGAACGGTTTCACTCAGATGCAGTTCGTAGTGAATGACCGGCCGAACGCGGGTGACACCGGGCATTGTGCTGATCTGCGGCAGTTGTGCCGCGTCCACCGTGATTGCGATGGCGTTGTGCGCGACGGAGACGCTGCCCAGGACCTTTGCGCCCAGACCGGTCAGGCTCGTGGACATGGCCGCCTGCTGCGCGAGCACCTTTGTGCGCTGAGAACTCATGGCAGAAGCGATCGCAGAGGTCTCGCGTCGCGGCCCACTGGCCGCCAGCGCACGCACGCGCGCAATGCCTGTCGACTCGGCCAGCATGGCGCGGGTGCGCGCCAGCGAATTCTGGTCGAGTGTGACCCAGACATCGACACTGCCCGTACTGTGGCGCAGGCGTCGATCGATCGGCGCCATCGGCGTGGCGTCAATTGCACGCAGCTTCAGCGCCGTGGCGCGGCCGTCGACGGCCGCGACCTTCGCGGTGACAACCTCATCGGCGCCCCCGCAGGCGACAAGGAGTGCTGCGGTTGCAAGCGCGAGGCTTGACCAAGTCATTCTCTTCATGTGAGCTCCATCCTGACTACAAGTGCCAGATGGTCAGCCTTTCGGACTGACCAAGTGACAGGACATACCCGTGGAACGGGCGGTGGTTCAAACGCGAGTGTCGCGTCGACGGGTGGCCGCACCAGCAGCCAGGGCGATAACCAGCAGCGCCAGCGTTGTGGGTTCGGGGACGACGTCGACGCGGAAGTTGCCGATGTGCCCTGTTGCTGCGCCGAATTCACTGCCAATCGACCAAACGCGGAAGCCGAACACATCACCTGCAGCGACGACGAAAGACCGCGTGCCGCTTTGCGGCGATCCACCAATGTCATCCGACAGTTGTGTGAACAGGAGGCCACTGCCGTTGTCGGTGATGACACCGAACGGATCGTATGCCGGATCGTCTTCGGTACGGTAGTCCCAGTCGAACGTGATCGTGGCGTTGGTCGGAACGGTGATGAAGCTGTCTGTGAAGTGATCCAGCAAGTCGTCGTCACCGTCAGCCCCCCCCAAAGTCAAGTCGGACGCGCTGTGGATAGTGAAGCAACTGGTGCAGGGTGAGGTGAAGTCAGTTGCCCAATTTGGTACGCCGTAGTCGCCGGTGAAGCCCACGGTGGTGCTGGCCTGCGCTGCAGTTGCGGCAAGGAACACGGCCGTTGCAAGAAGTTTTTTCATTTCGTTTGCACGACGGGAGTTTGAGATGGAGGAGGCGCATGCAACTCCCATGCCATGCATGGTTTTTCCATGAGAATCAAGGCACTTGCACGCATTTCAGACGATCGTTCCGCGGTTCTGCAAAGTCCATCGACACCGGGTTACCGATAGGTGGTTGCCCAACTTGCCGGTGGGGGAGGTGGCGGTGCGTGTGACGAATCGCTAGGCTCACCCACTTCGACCGTGGGAATCGCACATGCAAATGCTGTCGCGCTCAATTCAGTCGAGGCGCCAATTTGCTGGTGCTGCGCTGGCCGTGCTCAGCACTCCGTTGCTGCCCACGGACTCATTCGGTGCCGGCAGCACAAGAGCGCCTATGACCGAGCCCATTCCCACAGCGCCGACTGTCGCAGGTCATGGTCCCACGCTATCGCACGGCCGGGTCGAGGTCTGGGTGGACCTAGCCATGCCATCGCTTTCGGCGAAGTCCTCGCTCACGGCGCGGCAGCGCGAAGCGTATCGGCGCGCCATCGATGGCCGGCAGACCCTGCTGGTCGAGCAACTGCGACCTTGGGGTGCAGAGGAGCTTGCTCGCGTGCAGATCGTCCGCAACGCGATCGTGGTCGACGTACCGGCGTCGGCCCTCGAGGAAATCCGGCGCTTGCCTGGCGTGGCGCGCGTGCAGCTCGTGACCCACCCGAACCGGATCCAGGCGCCTGCACGGGACACGCGTTGATACGGTCGCTGGGTGGACTCGCCGCTGTTCGCCATGTTTCTACAATGTGTCGATCGCCTATCCGAGTCGAACCATGCCCGTCAATCTCAAGCCCACGCCCGCCGCTGAATTGCATCCGGTCCCCGGCGTGCGCATCGGCGTCGCGCAAGCCGGCATCCGCAAGGCCAACCGCAAGGACCTGGTCGTGGTGGCGCTGGACGCGGGCTGCGCGGTCGCCGGCGTGTTCACACGCAACCGCTTCTGCGCCGCGCCGGTGCAGGTCTGCCGCGAGCATCTGGCGGCGGGCGGCGAGATGCGCGCCATCGTCATCAACACCGGCAACGCGAATGCGGGCACGGGCCAGCCGGGCCTGGTCGCGGCGCGGCGCACCTGCGACGCCCTGGCCGCGATCGCCGGCTGCAGCGCGCAGCAGGTGCTGCCGTTTTCGACCGGCGTCATCATGGAGCCGCTGCCGGTCGACCGCATCGAGGCCGGGCTGCCGGCGGCCTGGGCGGCGCTCGGCGGATCGAACTGGGGCGAGGCCGCGTTGGGCATCATGACGACCGACACGCTGCCCAAGGCGGCGTCGCGCCAGCTGACGATCGGCGGCAAGCTCGTCACGATCACCGGCATCTCCAAGGGCGCCGGCATGATCCGGCCCAACATGGCGACCATGCTCGGCTTCATGGCGACCGATGCGGTGCTCGACCCGAAGTTGCTGCAGCCCCTGGTCACGCAGGCCGCCGACCGCAGCTTCAACCGCATCACGATCGACGGCGACACCTCGACCAACGACTCCTTCGTGCTGATCGCCACCGGCCGCGCCGGCCATGCACCGATCACCTCGCTCGACTCGGCCGACGGGCGCGCGCTGGCCGAGGCCGTGATCGCCGTCGCGCAGCAACTGGCGCAGGCGATCGTGCGCGACGGTGAGGGTGCGACCAAGTTCATCACGGTGCAGGTCGACGGCGGGCGCGACGAATCGGAGTGCGCGCGCGTGGCCTACGCGATCGCCCATTCGCCGCTCGTCAAGACCGCCTTCTTCGCGAGCGACCCCAACCTCGGCCGCATCCTGGCCGCGGTCGGTTATGCCGGCATCGACGACCTCGACCAGGGCCTGATCGACCTGCACCTCGACGACGTGTTTGTCGCGCACCAGGGCGGCCGCCACCCCGACTACCGCGAAGAGGACGGGCAGCGCGTGATGAAGCAGAGCGAGATCACGGTGCGCGTGCACCTGCACCGCGGCGCCGCGTCGACCACGGTCTGGACCTGCGACCTGTCGCACGACTACGTCAGCATCAATGCCGACTATCGAAGCTGACCCTTGCGCCGGCAGGTGCTGACCCGACCCACGCCGGCGCCGGGATGATCGGCAAGCTGCTGCAGTCGCTGCGCGACCCCTGGCGCCTCGGGCCGAACGACCTCTGGCGCGACGTCGGCTACGCGAGATTGTGGTCGTCGATCCTCGCGAGCTCGTTCGGCAACCAGGTGATGATGCTGGCGCTGCCCCTGACGGCGGCCGTGCTGCTGAAGGCAACGCCGACCCAGATGGGCCTGCTGACCGCGGTCGGACTGCTGCCCTTCCTGCTGCTGTCGCTGCCCGCTGGCGTGTGGCTCGACCGGGTGCGCAAGCTGCCGGTCTATGCGGGCGGTGAGGTGCTGCTGGCGCTGGCCGCCCTCAGCGTGCCGCTGTCGTGGTGGGCCGGCTGGCTGTCGATGGGCTGGCTCTATGTCGTCGGTTTCCTGATCGGTGCCGTGCACACGGTGGCCGGCAGCGCGGCGCAGATCGTGCTGACGCAGATCGTGCCGCGCGAGCGCCTGGTCGAGGCGCATGCGCGCAACGCGCTGGCCAGTTCGGGGGCCGAGGTGGTCGGCCCGGGAATTGCCGGGCTCTTGATCCGCCTGTTCGGTGCGCCGCTGACGCTGATCGTCAACGCGCTGCTGCTGCTGGGGTCGGCATTGATCCTGCGCGGCATCGGCGCGCGCGAACCGGCGCAGGCCACGGCCCCGGCAGCCGCCTTCTGGCCGGCCTTGCGCGAAGGTCTGCGCTTCGTGCTGCGGCAGCGCCTGCTGGTGACGCTGGCGACCCTGATGGCCGTCTGGCAGATGTGCCACTACGCCGCGCTCACGGTGCAGATCCTGGTCGCCACGCGCACGCTCGGCCTGAGCGAGCAGGAGGTCGGCCTGTCGTTCACCGGCATGGGGGTCGGCACCGTGCTGGGCAGCATGCTCGGGCGGCGCCTGAGTGCTCACATCGGCCCCGGGCCTTGCCTGGTCGTCGGCTACGCCGTGTGTGGCGTGGGCTGGCTGCTGCCGGCGGTGGCGCCCGCAGGCCCCTGGGGCGTGGCGGCGTTCGCCGCGATGTTGATGATGTTCGCGTTCGGGGCGGTGCTCATCTTCATCAACTTCCTGGCCCTGCGCCAGGCCGTCACGCCACCGGCGCTGCTGGGCCGGATGACGTCGACGATGCGCTGGCTGACCCTGCTGGCGGCCGGGCCGGGGGCGCTGTTCGGCGGCTGGCTCGGTGAACACGTGGGCCTGCGCTCGGCGCTCGTTTTCTCGGCCGGCGTGTCGATGCTGCTCGTGATCGTGGCCTGGCGGCTGCCGCTGATTCGCGAGCTGCGCCAGCTGCCGGCGACCGCACAGGAGCGCTGACGGCGGCCCCGGCGCGCGGGTGCACTGCGCGTCATCCCGCTTGCGGGCCTGGTGCCGGCGCTGATAGCATGCGCGCTTGCACCGAACCACCGAGCTGCCATGAACACCCGCCTCGCCCCCGCCCACTGCCTTGCCGCCATCGGCATCGCAGTTGCGCGCGCCGGCGTCGGGATGTGCCTGCCGCGCCGCCCCGCGCCACATAGAGCTTCTTAGCGCCGTCGATCGACGTCACCGCTGAGTCCTCGGCGGTGGCCAGCCCCCCAAGGGCCGACGCACCGCCGCCATCCGGCCCCACGAGGGCCGACCGCGAAAGAAGAAGACCATGTTCGAGACCCTGCTGCGTTCGTTGCAGCGTCGGTGGCATCTGAGTCCCGACGAACTGCTGCTCGATGCCACCTACCGCCGTCTGTGGACCTCCATCCTGATCTCGTCGCTCGGGGGCCAGGTCACGCTGCTCGCGCTGCCGCTGACCGCCGCCGTGCTGCTGCACGCGACGCCCACGCAGATGGGCCTGCTGACGGCAATGGAGATCGCACCCTTCATCCTGTTCTCGCTGCCGGCGGGCGTCTGGCTCGACCGCGTACGCAAGCTACCGGTCTACGTCTGGGGCGAGACCCTGCTCGCGCTCGCCGTGGCCAGCGTGCCGCTGGCCTGGTGGGCCGGCTGGCTCGACATGCGCTGGCTGTACGCGATCGGCTTCGTGATCGGCACCGTCGCCACGGTGGCCGGCAGCGCGGCGCAGATCGTGCTGACGCAGGTGGTCGCGCGTGAGCGCCTGGTCGAGGCGCATGCGCGCAACGCGCTGGCCAACTCGAGCGCCGAGGTGATCGGACCCGGCTTCGCCGGTGTGCTGATCCGGCTGCTCGGCGCGCCGCTGGCGCTGCTGCTGGACGCAGCGGCGCTGCTGTTCTCGGCCGCCATCCTGCGCGGTGTGCGCGTGCAGGAGCGGCGCGAACCACGGCTCGACGCGCACTTCGGGCGCGACCTGAAGGCGGGCACGCGCTTCGTGGTCGGCCACCCGCTGCTGATGGCGCTCGCACTCACCGTCGGCGTCTGGCAGATGTGTCACCACGCCGCGCTGGTGGTGCAGATCCTGTTCGCCACGCGCGTGCTCGGGCTCGACGAACAGGGGGTCGGCATGAGCTATGTGGCGCTGGGCGCCGGCACCGTGCTGACCAGCCTGTGGGGCAACCGCATCAGCGCGCGGCTGGGCCCCGGGCCCTGCCTGCTGCTGGGCATCGCGATCACCGGCGCCGGCTGGTTGCTGCTGGCGCTGGCGCCGGCCAATGCCTGGGGCGTGGCGGCGTTCGCGCTCATGCTGGCGCTGTTCGGTGTCGGCGCCGTGCTCATCTTCATCAACTTCCTGGCGCTGCGTCAGGCGGTCACGCCCGAGCCGCTGCTGGGCCGCATGACGAGCACGATGCGCTGGCTGATCCTGCTGCCGGCCGGCCCGGGCGCACTGTTGGGTGGCTGGCTCGGTGAGCATGTCGATCTGCGTGCGGCGCTGGCCTTCGCCGGTGGCGGCGCACTGCTGGCGGCCTGGGTGGCCTGGCGCCAACCGGTGCTGCGCGATCTGCGCCGCCTGCCGCAGGCCGACCAGGACCTCAGCGTCCCGCCCGGCCCTGCACTTCAGGAGGTCGAGGGCAAGGTCTGAGCGCGCGAAACAGATCAGCCAACCGGCGCAAAACGGTCGACCGCGTCGGTGATCAGTCCGTCGATGCCGAGCGCCAGCAGGCGCACGACGTCGGCGCCGTCGTTGACCGTGTAGCACAGGCCGCGCAGGCCGGCGCCGCGCAGCGCCTCGATCGTCGTGGCGTCCATCACCTTGTGGTTGGTGACCACGGCCACGCACCCGAGCTGGCGCGCGCTGTCCAGCCAACCCGGCCAGAGCTCGTCGACCAGCAGCGCGCGTGGCAGGTCGGGCACGGCTTCGCGTGCGGTCGCCAGCGCGTCGGGGCGGAACGAACTGAGCAGGGGCGGCACCGGTGCGCCGGCCCAGGCCTGCGCCGCGGCGCGCGCCACGGCCGCGCCGGTCTCGCGCTCCTGGCCAGGCGTCGGTTTGATCTCGATGTTGAGCAGGTGGCCATTGGCGCGCACGAAGGCGGCGATGGCCTGCAGGGTCGGCATCGTCTCGCCCGCATAGGCACGGCTGTGCCAGCCGCCCGCGTCGAGGCGGGACAGCTCCGACCAGGGCTGGTCGCCGGCATGGCCGCGGCCGTTCGTCGTGCGCTCCAGCGTGGCGTCGTGGAGCAGGAAGGGCACGCCGTCGGCGCTCAGCTTCACGTCGCACTCGTAGGCCCGGTAGCCGTGCGCCGCGCCGAGCCGGAACGCCGCCAAGGTGTTCTCGGGGGCCAGCTTGCCGGCCCCGCGGTGCGCGATCCAGCGTGGGTAGGGCCAGGGCGTCGAAGGACCGCTTGCCGCCATCGCCGGCCTCAGGCGATGCGCTGGCCGGACTCGAGGTCGAACCAGTGCAGGTGTTTGGTGTCGACGTGCATCCGGATGGTGCTGCCCGCCTTCGGCGCCACGTCGGTGGCGTCGATGCGGATGTTGAGCAGCTCGCCACCCATGTGGCCGTAGACGATGCGCTCGGCGCCCAGCATCTCGACCATCTCGATCTGCAGCGGCCATTCGCCGTCGGCCTGGATCCCGATGTGCTCGGGGCGTGCGCCGAGGATGACGCGCGCCGTCGCGCGGCGCCGGCTGCTGCAGGTTGAGCGTCACGTCGCCGATCGTGAACTGGCGGCCCTGCGCCTTGCCGGGCAGCAGGTTCATCGGCGGGCTGCCGATGAAGCTCGCCACGAAGGTGGTGGCGGGCCGTGCGTAGACCTCGTCGGGCGTGCCGATCTGCTCCAGGCGCCCGGCGTTCATGACGACCATGCGCTGGGCCAGCGTCATCGCCTCGACCTGGTCGTGGGTGACGAAGAGTGAGGTCACGCCGAGTTCGCGGTGCAGCTTCTGGATCTCCAGCCGGGTCTGCGCGCGCAGCTTGGCGTCCAGGTTGGACAGCGGTTCGTCGAACAGGAAGACCTGGGGCTGGCGCACGATGGCGCGCCCCATCGCGACCCGCTGGCGCTGGCCGCCCGAGAGCTGGCGCGGCGTGCGGTCGAGCAAGCCGCCGAGTTCGAGGATCTTGGCCGCCTTCTGCACCCGGGCCTCGATCTCGGGCTTGGGCACCTTGGCGATCTTCAAGCCGTAGGCCATGTTGTCGAACACGCTCATGTGCGGGTAGAGCGCGTAGTTCTGGAACACCATCGCGATGTCGCGCTCGGCCGGCTCGAGCTTGTTGACCACGCGCTCGCCGATCATGATGTCGCCCGACGGTGATCTCCTCCAGGCCCGCCACCATGCGCAGCAGCGTGCTCTTGCCGCAGCCCGACGGACCGACGATGACGACGAACTCGCCGTCGCTGATCTCGGCGTCGACGCCGTGGATGACCTTGACCGCCTTCGGCCCGTGCCCGTAGGTCTTCTTGACCCCTCGCAATGTGATCGAACCCATGTGTGTTTCTCTACTTCTCGGTGTCCACGAGGCCCTTGACGAACCACTTCTGCATCAGGATCACGACCAGCGCCGGTGGCAGCATGGCCAGGATCGCGGTGGCCATGACGATGTTCCAGTCGGTGGCCGCGTCGCCGCCGGCGATCATGCGCTTGATGCCCATCACCACCGGGTACATGTCCTCGGAAGTCGTCATCAGCAGTGGCCACAGGTACTGGTTCCAGCCGTAGATGAACTGGATCACGAACAGCGCCGCGATGCTGGTGCGGCTCAGCGGCAGCAGCACGTCCCAGAAGAAACGCATCGGGCCGGCGCCGTCGATGCGCGCGGCCTCCACGAGCTCGTCGGGCACGGTCAGGAAGAACTGGCGGAACAGGAAGGTGGCCGTGGCCGACGCGATCAGCGGCACGGTCAGCCCGGCGTAGGTGTTGAGCATGCCCAGGTCCGACACCACCTTGTAGGTCGGCAGGATGCGCACCTCCACCGGCAGCATCAGGGTCACGAAGATCATCCAGAACACGACATTGCGGAACGGGAATCGGAAATACACCACCGCAAAGGCCGAGAGCAGCGAAATCACGATCTTGCCCACTGAGATCACCATCGCGGTGACGAAGCTGACCCACAGCATGCGCCCCACCGGCGCGGTGGTGGTGTTGCCTTCGCCACCGGCGAGCGCGCGTTCGTAGTTGGCCAGAAACTGGTCGCCCGGCAGCAGCGACATCGGCACGTTCTGCACGATCTCCTCGGAGGTCTGGGTGCTGGCGATGAAGGTGATGTAGAGCGGAAAGGCGACGATCAACACCCCGAGCAGCAGCACGAGGTGGGACAGGACGGTGGCGGCGGGGCGGTTCTCAACCATGGGCGTTGGCGCGGCTTCAATAGTTCACCTTTCGTTCGACGTAGCGGAACTGCACCACCGTGAGCGCGATGACGATGACCATCAGCACCACGCTCTGCGCCGCCGAGCCGCCCAGGTCGAGCGCCTTGAAGCCGTCGAAGTAGACCTTGTAGACGAGGATGGCGGTGTCCTTGCCGGGGCCGCCTTCGGTCGCCGCGTCGACGATCGCGAAGGTGTCGAAGAAGGCATAGACGATGTTGATCACGAGCAGGAAGAAGGTGGTCGGCGTCAGCAGCGGGAACTGCACGGTCCAGAAACGTCGCCACGGGCCCGCGCCGTCGATCGCGGCGGCCTCGACCAGGCTCTTCGGGATCGACTGCAGCCCGGCCAGGAAGAACAGGAAGTTGTAGGAGATCTGCTTCCACACGGAGGCCATCACGATCAAGGTCATCGCGTGGCCACCGTTGAGCACGTGGTTCCAGTCGATGCCCATGGCCCGCAACCAGAAGCTCACGATGCCCACCGAAGGCGCGAACATGAACAGCCACAACACACCGGCGACCGCCGGCGCCACCGCGTAGGGCCAGATCAGCAAGGTCTTGTAGCCGCCGGCACCGCGCACGACGCGGTCGGCCATCACGGCCAGCAGCATCGAGATCGACAGGCCCAGCCCCGCCACCAGCAGTGAAAACACGGCGGTGGTCTTGAACGAAGCCAGATAGGTGGCGTCGTTCCACAGGCGGATGAAGTTCTGCGCGCCGACGAACTCGGAGCGCAGGCCGAAGGCGTCTTCCTGAAGCACGCTCTGCCACAGCGCCTGCCCGGCCGGCCAGAAGAAGAAGACGATGACGATCGTCAGCTGGGGCGCCACCAGCACCCAGGGCAGCCACCAACTGCGGAAGCGGACGCGCTTCTCAACGGCCAAGATGAACCCTCGTGGTTGGAAAACGCGCAACGCCACCAGGGCGGTGGCGCGTGCGGTCATTAGAACAGGCCATCCCGAGCCCCGCGCGCGAGGCAGGAGGTACGGGAAGGCGCGCGACTCGGTCAGCCCTTGGTGGCCTTCTGGAAGCGCTCGAGCTGCTCGTTGCCGCGTTTGACGGCTGTGTCGAGTGCTTCCTTGGCGCTCTTCTTGCCGGCCCAGACCTGCTCGAGTTCCTCTTCCATGATGGCGCGGATCTGCACGAAGTTGCCCAGGCGGATGCCGCGCGACTTGTCGGTGGTCTTGCGGATCATCTGGTTGACGGCCGTGTCGGTGCCCGGGTTCTCCTTGTAGAAGCCCGACTTCTCGGTCATCGCGAAGGAGGCCAAGGTGATCGGCAGGTAGCCCGTGCGCTTGTGGCTGGCGGACTGGATCTCGGCATTGGTCAGGTAGTTGAAGAACGCCGCCACGCCCTTGTACTCGGCGGCCGGCTTGCCCGACATCACCCACAGCGACGCACCGCCGATGACGGTGTTCTGCGGCGCGCCAGGCACGTCGGGGTAGTAGGGCAGCGGGGCGATGCCGAACTCGAACTTCGCGTTCTTCTTGATGCTGGCGTAGGTCGACGACGAGGCCGTGGCCATCGCACATTCACCCGAGTAGAAGGGCGCGTCGCCCTTGTTGCCGCGGCCCTTGTAATGGAACAGACCCTGCTTGGCCATGTTGCCGAGGTTCTCGATGTGGCGCACATGCAGCGGGCTGTTGAAGGCCAGGCGGGCGCTGGCGCCGCCGAAGCCGTTGTTCTGGGTCGCGAACAAGGTGTTGTGCCAGGTCGAGAAGCTCTCGAGCTGGGTCCAGGTCTGCCAGCTGGTGGTGAAGGGGCAACTCACGCCCGAGGCCTTGAGCTTGGCCGCGGCCAGCACCAGTTCGGGCCAGGTGGTCGGGCGGGTTGTTGGGGTCCAGGCCGGCCTTCTTGAACAGGTCCTTGTTGTAGTTCAGCACCGTGGTCGAGCTGTTGAACGGGAAGCTCAGCATCTGCCCGTTCGGCGCCGTATAGAAGCCCACCACGGCCGGGATGTAGGCCTTGGGGTCGAACTTGTGGCCGGCGTCGGTCAGCACCTTGCCCACCGGCACGATGGCGCCCTTGCTGGCCATCATGGTGGCGGTGCCGACCTCGAAGACCTGCAGGATGTGCGGCGCATTGCCGGCGCGGAAGGCGGCGATGGCGGCCGTCATCGAATCGTCGTAGGTGCCCTTGTAGGTGGGCACCACCTTGTAGTCCTTCTGGCTCGCGTTGAAGCCGTTGGCGAGGTCGACGACCCAGTCGTTGAGGCCGCTGGTCATCGAATGCCACCATTGGATCTCGGTCTGGGCCTGGGCCGGCAAGGTGGTCAGCGCGGCGGCGGCGAAGGCGGCCAGTGCAAGGGGCTTGAGCGTCATACATTCTCCATATTGGGTAGCGGCCAGGACGCACGATTGTCCCGCCGGTTCGTGACAACCCCGTTTCTCTCATCCAGGCATGTCCTTCGACAAGCGGGATAACCCCCTCGACAAGGCGCGGGAATGTTGCACTGCGGTACGATCCTCGACTCGCCATGAATGCGCCGCCGCCCGCGGAACTCGCACGCCCCGAGGTCGACGAAGCCGCCGCCCGGCTGCGCGAGATCCCCTACAACTACACCTCGTTCTCCGACCGGGAGATCGTGCTGCGCCTGCTCGGCGCGCGCGGCCTGGGAGGTGCTGAACCGGCTGCGCGGCGAGCGCCGCACCGGCCGCTCGGCGCGCATGCTCTACGAGGTGCTGGGCGACATCTGGGTCGTGCAGCGCAACCCCTATCTCGAAGACGACCTGCTCGACAGCCCCAAGCGCCGCCAGCTGCTGATCGAGGCCCTGCATCACCGGCTCGGCGAGGTGCACAAGCGCCGCACCCCCGCGACCGACGGCGAGCGCGACGCCCAGGTCGGTGTGCTGCTCGACGCGGCCGGCCAGGCGGTCGACCGCTTCGGCGAACGCTTCGACCAGGTCGCCGCGCTGCGCCAGCGCTGCCGGCGCGTGCTGGGCCGCGCCACGGCCAAGGACAACATCAAGTTCGACGGCCTGTCGCGCGTCTCGCACGTCACCGACGCGACCGACTGGCGCGTCGAATACCCCTTCGTCGTGCTGACCCCGGACAGCGAAGCCGAGATGGCCGGCCTGGTCAAGGGCTGCATCGAGCTCGGGCTGACCATCGTGCCGCGCGGCGGCGGCACCGGCTACACCGGCGGCGCCGTGCCGCTGACCTGGAAGAGCGCGGTCATCAACACCGAGAAGCTCGAGGCGATGAGCGAGGTCGAGTGGGTCGAGCTGCCCGGCGTCGACGCGCAAGGTGGCGACCGTCTGGACCGAGGCCGGTGTCGTCACCCAGCGTGTGGCCGACGCCGCCGAACGCGCCGGCCAGGTCTTCGCAGTCGACCCCACGTCGGCCGAGGCCAGCTGCATCGGCGGCAACATCGCGATGAACGCCGGCGGCAAGAAGGCCGTGCTGTGGGGCACCGCGCTCGACAACCTGGCCAGCTGGCGCATGGTCACGCCCGAGGCCAAGTGGCTCGAGGTCACTCGACTGAACCACAACCTGGGCAAGATCCACGACGTCGAGGTCGCCAGCTTCGAGCTCAAGTACTTCGACGCCAGCGGCAAGAAGCTCGAGCGCAGCGAGCGCCTGGACATCCCCGGCACCACCTTCCGCAAGGAAGGCCTGGGCAAGGACGTCACCGACAAGTTCCTCGCCGGCCTGCCCGGCATCCAGAAGGAGGGCTGCGACGGCCTGATCACGAGCGCGCGCTGGGTCGTGCACCGCATGCCCGAGCATGTGCGCACGGTCTGCCTGGAGTTCTTCGGCAATGCCAAGGACGCGGTGCCGAGCATCGTCGAGATCAAGGACTTCATGTTCGCCTGATGAAGCGCGACGGTGGCGTGGATCAGGAAGGACGGGGCCTCCCCGTCCTGCTCGCCGGCCTCGAGCACCTCGACGACCGCTACCTCAAGGCGGTCGGCTACGCCACCAAGAGCAAGCGCGGCGGCGCGGCGTTGCCGAAGATGGTGCTGGTCGGCGACATCGTCGGCGACGACGCCGACGCGGTGGCGCGCGCCACCAGCGAGGTCGTGCGCATCGCCAACAGCCGCGCCGGCGAAGGCTTCGTCGCGATCAGCGCCGACGCGCGCAAGAAGTTCTGGCTCGACCGCAAGCGCACCGCGGCGATCGCCAAGCACACCAACGCCTTCAAGATCAACGAGGACGTCGTCATCCCGCTGCCGCGCATGGGCGAGTACAGCGACGGCATCGAGCGCATCAACGTCGAGCTGTCGATGCGCAACAAGCTCGAGCTGGCCGACCGCCTGCTGCAGTTCTTCGAGCATGGCCGGCTGCCGCTCGGCCGCAGCGACGACGCCGGCGACATCCCGAGCGCCGAGCTGCTCGGCGACCGCGTGCAGCAGGCGCTGACGCTGCTGCGCGAGGTGCGCCAGCAGTGGCAGCTCTGGCGCGACCGCCTCGACGACGTCCTGCCGGGCCAGACACGCAGCGTGTTCGAGAAGCTGCAGGACCACAGCGAGCGCGCGTCGTGGAAGACGCAGATCCTCAAGCCGCTGCAGGAGCTCTTCGCCGGCGCCGCCTTCGAGCCGATCCTGGCCGAGTGCCGGCGCATCCACAAGGAGGTGCTGCGCGGGCGCGTCTGGGTCGCGCTGCACATGCACGCCGGCGACGGCAATGTGCACACCAACATCCCGGTCAACTCCGACAACTACCAGATGCTGCAGACCGCCCACGAGGCGGTGGCGCGCATCATGGCGCTGGCGCGCCGGCTCGGCGGCGTGATCAGCGGCGAGCATGGCATCGGCATCACCAAGCTCGAGTTCCTGACCGACGACGAGCTCAAGGGCTTCGCCGACTACAAGACCAAGCGTCGACCCCGAAGGGCCGCTTCAACAAGGGAAAACTCCTGCGGGCCACCGCGGCCGACGCGCTGCCATCGGACCTGAGCGCCGCCTACACGCCCAGCTTCGGCCTGATGGGGCACGAGTCGCTGATCATGCAGCAGAGCGACATCGGCGCCATCAGCGACAGCATCAAGGACTGCCTGCGCTGCGGCAAGTGCAAGCCGGTCTGCGCCACGCATGTGCCGCGCGCCAACCTGCTCTACAGCCCGCGCAACAAGATCCTCGCCACCTCGCTGCTGATCGAGGCCTTCCTGTACGAGGAGCAGACCCGCCGCGGCATCAGCGTGCAGCACTGGCACGACTTCGAGGACGTGGCCGACCACTGCACCGTCTGCCACAAGTGCGAATCGCCGTGCCCGGTCAAGATCGACTTCGGCGACGTGACGATGAACATGCGCGCGCTGCTGCGCAAGATGGGGCAGAAGAGCTTCCGGCCCGGCAACGCCGCGGCCATGCTGTTCCTCAACGCGACCAACCCGCAGACCATCAAGCTGATGCGCGCCGGCATGACCGGCATCGCCTTCAAGGCCCAGCGCTTCGTGCACGAGCTGCTCAAGCCGCTGGCGCGGCGCCAGACGCGCGCGCCGCCGGCCACGCTGGGCGCGGCGCCGATCAAGGAACAGGTCATCCACTTCATCAACAAGAAGATGCCCGGCGGGCTGCCCAAGAAGACCGCGCGCGCCTTGCTCGACATCGAGGACAAGGACTACGTCCCGATCATCCGCGACCCGCAGGCGACGACATCCGAGACCGAGGCGGTCTTCTACTTCCCCGGCTGCGGCTCGGAGCGCCTGTTCAGCCAGGTCGGCCTGGCCACGCAGGCGATGCTCTGGCACGCCGGCGTGCAGACCGTGCTGCCGCCGGGTTATCTGTGCTGCGGCTACCCGCAGCGCGGCAGCGGCCAGTTCGACAAGGCCGAGAAGATGATCACCGACAACCGGGTGCTCTTCCACCGCGTCGCCAACACGCTGAACTACCTCGACATCAAGACCGTGGTCGTGTCCTGCGGCACCTGCTACGACCAGCTGCAGAGTTACCAGTTCGAGGACATCTTCCCCGGCTGCCGCATCATCGACATCCACGAGTACCTGCTCGAGAAGGGCATCACGCTGCCGGGCCACACCGGCGGCTACCTCTACCACGAGCCCTGCCACAACCCGATGAAGCTGCAGGACTCGCTCAAGACCGTGCAGGCCCTGGTCGGCCCCAACGTGATCAAGAACGAACGCTGCTGCGGCGAAAGCGGCACGCTCGGGCGTGACCCGGCCCGACATTTCGACCCAGGTGCGCTTTCGCAAGGAAGAGGAGCTGCGCAAGGGCGAGGATCTGCTGCGCGAGTCAGGCGCGGTCGCCGCAACGGCAAATGTCAAGATCCTGACTTCCTGCCCGAGCTGCCTGCAAGGCCTCAAGCGCTACGAGGGCGACATGCGCAACGGCCTGCTCGAAGCCGACTACATCGTCGTCGAAATGGCGCGCAAGATCCTCGGCGAGGACTGGCTGCCGGACTACGTGGCGCGCGCCAATTCGGGCGGCATCGAGCGCGTGCTCGTGTAGCGACGCCCGGGCGAGGCGCGAGCGGCGGGCGTAAACTGCCATTCCCGCCCTGAAGCCCATGCCGCAGACCCACACATGTCCGCTCTGAAGACCGATTCACCCCAGCCTCAGGCATTGACCGCACACCAGGCCTCGCGCACCCTCGAGGTGAGCTTCGACGACGGCGCCGTGTTCCGCATCCCATTCGAGCTGATGCGCGTGTATTCGCCGTCGGCCGAAGTCCAGGGCCATGGCCCTGGGCAGGAAGTGCTGCAGACCGGCAAGCGCGATGTCACCATCGTTGCCATCGAGCCGATCGGGCGCTACGCGATCCAGCCCACGTTCTCGGACGGGCACTCGACCGGCCTCTTCAGCTGGTCCTACCTCTACAAGCTGGGCGCGGAGCAGGACGACTACTGGCAGCGCTACGAAGCGCGGCTGGCGGCCGAAGGCGTCGACCGTGACGCGCCGATGAGCAGCGGCGGCGGTGGTGGCGGCTGCAAGAGCCATTGAGCACGACCGACCAGGACCCCACCCCATGAGCCAGACCCATTTCGGATTCAAGGACGTCGACGAAGGCGACAAGGCGAGCCGCGTGCGCGGCGTGTTCGACTCGGTGGCGTCCAAGTACGACGTGATGAACGACCTGCTGTCGCTCGGCATGCACCGGGTCTGGAAGGCGTACACGATGGCGGTGGCGAGCCCGCGCCCGGGCGACCGCGTGCTCGACATCGCCGGCGGCACCGGCGACCTGGCGCGCGCCTTCGCGGCCCGCGTGGGGCGCGACGGCGTGGTCGTGCACACCGACATCAACGAAGCGATGCTGCGCACCGGGCGCGACCGCCTGCTCGACGAAGGCCTGACCCTGCCGACCCATGTCTGCGACGCCGAGCGCCTGCCCTACAAGGACGGCGCCTTCGACATCGTCAGCGTCGCCTTCGGGCTGCGCAACATGACCCACAAGGAGCGCGCGCTGGCCGAGATGTGCCGCGTGCTGCGCCCGGGCGGGCGGCTGCTGGTGCTCGAGTTCTCCAAGGTCGCCGAGCCGCTGCGCAAGCCCTACGACTGGTACTCGTTCAACGTGATGCCGCTGATCGGCAAGCTGGTGGCCAACGATTCCGAGAGCTACCGCTACCTGGCCGAGTCGATCCGCATGCACCCGGACCAGGAAACCCTCAAGGGCCTGATGAAGGAAGCCGGTTTCGGCCATGTCGACGTGCACAACCTGAGCGCCGGAATGGTCGCGCTGCACGCCGGCATCAAGTGCTGAACGACGGCGATCTCGGCGGTGGTCGCTTGCCGGCCTTTGAGTGGCAACCGCATCACCTGGGCGCCGTACCGGCGCCAGGTTCAGCCCAAGAGTGGAGAGCGTAGCGATGTCGATCCTGAACTCTTGCCGAGCCTGGCGGCGCCCGCGCTCGTGACCGGGGTTGCCCGCCTGGCCTTGTTGGTCGCCGTGGCCTCGCTCGGCGCCTGCGGGGGCGCCAAGGACAACGCCGGCCAGCCTGCGGCCAAGGTCGGCAAGGCCGAGATCACGGTTCACCAGGTCAACTTCATGTTGCAGCAGCAGCGTGGTCTCAAACCCGAGCAGGCCGATCAAGCCAGCCGCCAGATCCTGGAGCGCCTGATCGACCAGGAGATCGCGGTCCAGAAGGCCGACGACCTCAAGCTCGACCGCGACCCGCGTGTGCTGCTGTTGATCGATGTCGCGCGGCGCGAGATCCTGGCGCGTGCCTACGCCGAGAAGGTCGCCGAGGCGGCCAGCAAGCCCAGCGCAGAAGACGTCCAGAAGTACTACGACGAGAACCCGGCCCTGTTCAGCCAGCGCCGCATCTACAACCTCCAGGAAATCGCGGTCGAGGCGGGTGCAGATCAGTTGCCTGCGCTGCGCGAAAAGCTCGCAGCGGCCAAGAACGTCCCCGAGTTCCTGGACTACCTCAAGAGCAACGACATCCGGTTCGCGGGCAACCAGGCCGTGCGCTCGGCCGAGCAACTGCCGCTGGCCATGATCAAGACCTTCGCCGCCATGAAGGATGGGCAGGCCTTCATCGCCAGCAACCCGAACGGGATCCAGGTCGTGGTGCTGGCCGGCTCGCGCGAGCAGCCCGTGTCGGCCGACCAGGCCCAGCCCGCGATCGAGCAGTTCCTGCTCAACGAACGCAAGCGCAAGCTGCTCGAAGAGCACCGCAAGTCGCTGCGCGAAGCCGCGAAGATCCAGTACTTCGGCCAGTTCGCCGGAGGCGCTGCGTCGGCGGCCATGGCCGCCGAGGTACCGGGTGCCGACGCTTCCGCCAGCGGCGCAGATTCTCAGAAGTGAAGCGCTGAACCCTGTCCTCGGGCGCGTGCGGGGGGTCTGCGCTGGTCAGGCGGTGAGCCGTTCGGCCAGCGCCTCACGATCCGCACCGCCGCCTGCCCGTCCCACAGCGCCGGCCGCTGGCCGCGCTTGCCGCCGTGGCGGATCACCTCCAGCGCCAGTTCGGTGATGCGCGCCGGGTCGGTGCCGGCCAGGGTGTTGCTGCCTTCGTCCACGGTGATCGGGCGCTCGGTGTTCTCGCGGATCGTCACGCAGGGCACGCCGAGTGCGGTGGTCTCTTCCTGCAGGCCGCCGCTGTCGGTCAGCACGACCACGGCGTCCTTCCACAGGTTCAGAAAACTCATGTAGGCCTGCGGCCCCATCAGGTGGATCTGCGGGCCCAGGTCGACGCCCAGGCGTTCCAGGTTGGCGCGTGTGCGCGGGTGCACCGGGAAGATCAGCGGCAGCTCGGCCGCCACGGTCTTGAGCGCGCCGGCGATGGCGCCCAGCGTGGGGCCGTCGTCCACGTTGGACGGGCGGTGCAGGGTGACCACGCCGTAGCGGCCGAGCTGGCGCTTCAAGGGGTCGGTCTCCAGGTCCGGCCCGTTGCGCCGGGCCAGCTGCTCGGCCTGGTGCATCACGTTGTCCACCATCACGTGGCCGACATGGATGGATGCGATCTTCCGCATGCCCCTCGCGCCGCAGGTGGGCCACGCCGGCGGGCTCGGTCACGAAGAACCAGTCGCTGATGCTGTCGGTGACGATGCGGTTGATCTCTTCGGGCATGCCCATGTCGCCGCTGCGCAGCCCGGCCTCCAGGTGCGCCACCGGGACACCGGCCTTCTTGGCCACGATGGCGCAGGCCAGCGTGGAGTTGACGTCGCCCACCACCATCACCAGGTCGGGCCGGTCCTGCGCCAGGTGCGCCTCGAAGGCCTCCATCACGCGCGCGGTCTGTGCCGCGTGGGTGCCGCCGCCGCAGTTGAAGTGCACGTCCGGCGCGGGGATGCCGAGCTCGTCGAAGAAGACGTCGCTCATGTTGCGGTCGTAGTGCTGGCCGGTGTGCACCAGCTTCCAGGCCAGGCGGCCGTCGGCCTGCAGCGCACGCACCATCGGCGCGATCTTCATGAAGTTGGGGCGCGCGCCGGCGATCAGGTGGATGCAGGGGCGGCGGGTGGCATGGGTCACGGTGTGCTTCGGTTCCGGCGAAGCTGGCAGTATGCCCGGCGCTGCAGGCACTGCATGCCAGAATCGGCGCGCTGCGCGGCGTAGCGCACGAACGTTGCGGGGCCCCTGGACGAGTTGGAGTGGATGGAGCCATGACGCGCATCACCGTGCACCTTGCGCCGAGCCTGATGTGCCAGCGCCCGGTGGCCGAGATCGCGGCCACCCTGCCGGCTAGCGCCTGGCGCCCGGATCGGTGGCGCCAGCTGTGCGAAGCGCTGCGCGAACACCCGGCGGTGCTGAAGCGCCCGCGCGCGCTCGAGTCGCTGGCCGGATTGCGGCCCGAGGATCAGGCGCATGCCGCCGAGTGCGCGCTGGCGATGCTGGCGGTGTGCCTGCAGCGCCTGCTCGACCGGCCCTTCGACGAGTGGGTGGCGGATGCTGCGGCCAGCGGCGCCGAGCCGGGGTTTGCCGCTGCGGGGTTTGCGGCGCCGGGCCGGGTGGCCTACGACTATCTCGATCCGCTGCTCGCGAGCAGCGCGGGCCGCCTGGCGCTGGATCTCGTGCTGCGGATGCTCGGGCCCGAGGACGCCGGCGCGGACACGCTCTGGCGCGCGGTCCGTGAGGGGCTGGACAACCTGGCCCGCTGGTTCGAGGTCTATGGCCTGCGCGAGACCCAGTCGCGCGTGGTGCTCGAAGCGCGCCGGCGCGGCGTGCCGGTGGGCCGTGCGCCGACCTCGCTGCCGGTGGTGGCCCTCGGGCAGGGCGCGCGCCAGCGCTGGCTCTGGCGTGCCAACAGCTTCGCGACGCCGCACATGTCGGTGGTCCTGGCCACCGGCAAGCACCTGGCCAACGAACTGCTGGCCAACGCCGGCCTGCCGGTGCCGGCCCAGCGCGTGGTGGCCGATCTGGCCGGCCTGCGGCGCGCGGCGGCCGAGCTGGGCTACCCGCTCGTGGTCAAGCCGACCAACACCGACCATGGCACGGCGGTCACGACCTCGATCGGCGACGAGCCGACGCTGGTGGCGGCGTTCGAGCGCGCGCGCGCCCATGGGCGGGTGATCGTCGAACGGCAGGTGGCCGGCGACCAGCTCCGCCTGAGCGTGATCGGCGGGCGCCTGGTCTCGGCCGCGCGCCTGCTGCCGGCGCAGGTGCAGGGCAATGGGCGCGACACGGTGGCCGAGCTGGTGCGCCGCACGCGGGCCGAGCGCCTGCTAGACGAACAACTGCGCGAATTCCCTTTCCCGATCGACGACGAGTCGTTGCGCCTGCTGGCGAAGGTCGGGCTGACGCTGGACTCGGTGCCGGCGGACGGCCAGACCGTGCTGCTGCGCACCAATGCCAACCTGTCCGGCGGCGGGCGGATCGAGATCATCGACACGGTGCACCCGGACAACGTGCTGCTGGCCGAACGCGCGGCCGCCACGCTCGGGCTGGACATCGCCGGGATCGACCTGATCACGACCGACATCGGCCGCTCCTGGGTCGAGACCGGCGCGGCCATCTGCGAGGTCAACCCGAACCCCGGCTTCGTGCGCGGCCAGGCCACACCGGCCGACCTGCTCGATCACCTGATGGCCGGCGTGGGCGACGGCCGGATCCCGGTCGTGCTGGTGGTCGGTGAGCCCGGTTTGGTGGGGGGCGCCGTGGAGTTGGCCCGGCAGCGGCTGGCCGGGCTTGGCCACCGGGTGGTGGTGGCGATGGACGGGCGCATCACGCTGGGCGGTGTCGCGGCCAGCGGCGCGCCGCTCACGCCGGGCCGCGCCGCGCGCATGGCGCTCGCCGACCGGCTGGCCGACGCCGCCGTCGTCGCGCTCAGCGAGCCCGACCTGATCGCCGGCGGGCTCCCCTTCGACCGCTGCAACCTGGCGATCTGGCCCGCCGGGGAACCGACGGGCGCGCCCGGCCAGGCGCTGCTCGGCTGGCTGCGGGCGAGCGCGGATGAGCTGTGGCTGGGCGACGCTACGACTGACTGGGAGGCCTGGGCCGGCGCTTGCCACGCTTAGGTCCGGCCGTTAGTATTACGGATGTAATAACGGGGCCCGCGATGACGACTCTCAAACTGACCCAGATCGGCAACTCGGTCGGGGTGATCCTGCCCAAGGAGATCCTGGCGCGGTTGAAGCTGACAAAGGGCGACACGGTGTTCGTGACGGATACGCCGGATGGGGTGAAGGTCTCGCCCTACGACCCCGAAGTTGCCGAGCAACTCGCACTGGGGAGTGAGTTCATGAAGGAGTACCGGGACACCTTCCACGCGCTGGCCAAATGACCTGGCGCTGGGTCAGCCGGCGTGCACTGGAGCTGCTGCACGACGACAGCCTTGCCGAGCATGGCGGGGCTTCGGGGCTAAGGGATGAAGGGCTGTTGGAGTCCGCGCTGGCGCGGCCTCGGCAACTGGTCGCCTACGGTTCACCCGACTTGGCCGACCTCGCTGCGGCGTACGGCATGGGGCTTGCGCGAAACCACCCCTTCGTGGACGGCAACAAGCGAGTTGCGCTGCTGGCGGTCGGCCTGTTCCTGGCGCTGAACGGGCAGCGCCTGGTGGCAACGCAGATCGATACCACCGTCACCATGTTCGCCGTAGCTGCCGGCACTGTCGACGAACCCACGTTCGCCAACTGGATCCGCACCCACCTTCAATGATTGGGGCTCATCGGCAGTCGTCTGTTCCGGCTTGCCGCCGCGGGCGGATCCGGATCGACGCAGGTTCCTGGCCCGGCACACGCATCATCGCTTCCAGGTCGCGGCAACCTTCAGCCTGCGTGCACAGTTGCCAGCCACGCCCGGTGGCGCCGGAGACGGCGAGGTTCAGCGCCGGCACCCGCAGCGCGGGTGCGTAGACCCACCACCCGTCCTCGAGCACCGAGCCCTCGGGCGGCTCCATGCCGGCGCCGGAGCCGCGTATGCGGGCATCAATCAGGACCAGTTCGGCCCCGTCCACATGCCAGCGCTCGCGCCACTCGGTCCTCTCGACCGAGTGGGTCCAGCTCAGCGTGAAGCTCTCGACCGCCAGGCTCACCGCCAGCGCGGCGCTGGCCAGGCACAGGGTCACGCAACAGCGGCTGCGCGCCGGCGGCTGCCACGCCAGTGCCAGGCAATCGCGGCGGCGGACATCGCGAAGCCGATCTCGTCGGTCATCGGCAGTGCGGCGATCAGCATGATGGCCGCGCCCGCGGCCAGCAGCCGCTCGGGCCAGCTCATGCCGGTGCGCAGGTAGCCGATGACGGCCGAGCCCCACAGGCCGATCGCCAGCACGGCCTTGAAGATGATGTAGGCCGCGGCGACGGGCAGCCCCCACTCGGCGGCCAGAGGTCCACCGGGCTGCAGCATCAGCGCCGGCGAGTAGACCGCCATGAACGGGATCACGAAGCCGGCTGCGGCCACCTTGATGGCCTGTATCGATATGGCCAGCCCCTTCTCCTTGGCGATCGGTGCGGCCGCAAAACAGGCCAGCGCCACCGGCGGCGTCAGGTCGGCCAGGATGCCGAAGTAGAAGACGAACATGTGGCTCACCAGCAGCGGCACGCCGAGCGCCAGCAGGGCCGGCCCGGCGATCGACGAGGTGATGATGTAGTTCGGGATCGTCGGGATGCCCATGCCCAGGATCAGGCAGGTGATCATGGTCAGCACGAGCGAGGCGAAGAGGCTTTTCTCACCCACCGAGACGATGTACTGGCCGAAGGTGTTGGCCGCACCGGTGAGGGTCATGGTGCCGATCACGATGCCGACGATGGCGCACGCGATGCCGACCGGCAAGGCGGTCTTGGCGCCATCGGCCAGGCTGTCGCGGCACAGCACGAGGGTCTTGCGGCCGCCGATCGTGAAGGCGCAGACGGCGATCAGGGCCACGATGGCGCTCGACAGCGCCGCCATGCCGAACTGCTGGAACGAGGCCGCCACGAAACCGAGGCCGATCCAGAAGATGACGCGCACCGTGTTCGATGGCAAGCCGAGCGCGATCGACCCGCCGAGGATCAGCATGACGGTCAGCGCCAGGCCCACGGTGCCGGCGAACAGCGGCGTGTAGCCGGAGAACAGCAGGATCACCAGCACGACCAGCGGCAGGATCAGGAACCACTTCTCCTTGAGCGCGCGCATCGGCGACGGCAGCTCGTCCTTGGACAGCCCGGCCAGGCCGGCGCGGCCGGCTTCCAGATGCACCATCCAGAAGGCGGACAGGAAGTACAGGATGGCCGGCACCACGGCCGCCTTGACGACGGTGGCGTAGGGCACGTCGAGCGTCTCGGCCATGATGAAGGCAACCGCCCCCATCACGGGAGGCATGATCTGCCCGCCCATCGACGCGGTGGCCTCGACGCCGCCGGCAAACGCGGCCTTGTAGCCGAAGCGCTTCATGAGCGGGATCGTGAACTGGCCGGTCGTGACGACGTTGGCCACGCCCGAGCCGGAGATCGTGCCCATCAGGCCGGACGACACGACGGCGACCTTGGCCGGGCCGCCGCGCTTGTGGCCGAACAGGCCCATCGCGACGTCGGTGAAGAGGCCGATCATGCCGGCCTTCTCGAGGAAGGCGCCGAACAGGATGAACAGGAAGATGTAGCTCGACGACACATAGGTCGGGATGCCGTAGATGCCTTCGGTGCCGAAGGCCATGTGGTCGATGACCTGTGCGAAGTCGTAGCCGCGGTGGTTGAGCGGGGCTGGCAGGTACTGCCCGAACAGGCAGTAGAGCAAGAAGGTGCCGGCGATGATCGGCAGCGCCGCGCCCATCGCGCGCCAGGTGGCGATGAAGAGCAGGGACAGCACCAGGACACCGATCACGATGTCGACCTGGGTCGGGTCGCCGGCGCGGATCAGCAGCGACTCGTATTCCATCCACTGGTAGACCGCGGTCAGGGCGCCGAGTGCCGACGCCGACCACGCGAGCACACGCCAGGGCAGCGCATCGCTGCGCGCCGCGGAGATGAGCGGGAACACGAGCGCGAGCAGGAAGCCCACGTGCACGGCGCGCACGATCTGGCTCGGCAGATCGAGGATGTGCGCCGCGGTGGCGATCTGGAAGGTCGAGAATCCGAGCGCGATCCAGAACAGCATGCGCCCCTGGACGCCGTGGGGAAACCCACCGGCCAGGGGCTCGTGCTGTTTGAGCAAGTCATCGCCGCCCGGGGCGGCGATGTCGGTCGTCGTGTTCAAGCGAACGACCGGGGCTTACTTGATCAGGCCCTTTTCCTTGTAGTAGCGCGCGGCACCCGGGTGCAGCGGCAGCGGCATGCCATCGATCGCGCCCTTGAGCGTGATCGCGGTGGCGGCCTTGTGCGCCGCGACCATCTGGTCGAGGTTCTCGAACAGCTGCTTGGTCATCTGGTAGACGGTCTCGTCCGACACGCCGGCATGCGTGACGAGGAAGTTGACGACGGCGAGCGTCGGCACATCGGCGGTCTGACCGGTGTAGGTGTTGGCCGGGATCGTCGTGGCGACGAACGGCGCACCGAGGGTCTTGGCGACCGAGGCCGGCACCGACACCATCGTGATCGGCAGCGAGCTCGACAGGTCACGGATCGACGACACGCCCAGGCCGGCCGACTGCAGCGTCGCGTCGAGCTGGCGGTTCTTGATCAGCTCGACCGATTCGCCGAAGGGCAGGTACTCGGTCTTGCCGAGGTCCTTGTAGGACATGCCCATCGCCTCGAAGATGCGGCGCGCATTGACTTCGGTGCCCGACTTGGCCGCGCCGACCGACAGGCTCTTGCCCTTGAGGTCGGCAAAGGTCTTCACGCCGCTGGCCTGCGAGGCGACGATCTGGATCACGTTGGGGTAGACCGCGGCCACGCCGCGCAGCTTGCCGAGCTTGTCGGGGAATCCGACTTCGGCGTCGCCTTCCCAGGCCGATTTGACCGAGTCACCGAGCGCGAGCGCGATCTCGCCCTTGCCCTTCTCGAGCAGGTTGAGGTTCTCGACCGAGGCCTTGGTGGACTGGACCTGGGTCCGTGCGCCGGGGATCTTGTCGGCGTAGATCTTGGCCAGGGCCACGCCGAGCGGGTAGTAGACACCGCTGGTGCCGCCGGTCAGCACGTTGATGAACTGGTCGGCCGCGTGCGAGGACATCGGCGCCAGCAGGGTGCCACTGGCGATGGCGAGGGCGGCGACGATCTTGCGGCGTTGGGGTGATTGGGTCATGCGGGTCTCCGTTTCGTAATGAAGGGCCGCGCGCGCTGCGCGAGGAACTTTCATTGATCTTACGCAACGATTTCCGAATGTCCCTACGCAAAAACCTCAACGCTCGTCAGCCCCGGGGCCGCGGCGTCCTTGGCCGCAAGGCGCGGTGTCTCATCCGGAGGCAGGGGCCAGCGGATCGCGATGTCGGGGTCGTCCCAGCGCAGCGCACGCTCGCACTCGCGCGCGTAGACATCGGTCGTCTTGTAGAGGAACTGCGTGTCGTCCTCGAGCGCCAAAAAGCCATGCGCGAAGCCCTCGGGCACCCACAGCTGGTGGCGGTTGGCGTCGCTGAGCAGCGCGCCGGTCCAGCGGCCGAAGGTGGCGGACGCGCGGCGCAAGTCCACGGCGACGTCGTAGGCGGCGCCACGCACCACGCGCACGAGCTTGCCCTGCGGGTGCGGCGGCAACTGGTAGTGCAGGCCGCGCAGCACATGGCGCGCGCTGCAGGAGTGGTTGTCCTGCACGAAGGGGCGCGCTGCGGGCAGGCCGAGGTCCTTCAGTGCCGCGTCGAAGCGGGCCTGGTTGAAGCTCTCCATGAACCAGCCGCGCTCGTCGGCGAACAGCTCGGGCTCGACGATCACGACGCCGGGCAGATCGGTCGGGGTCAGTTTCATCGCGGTGTGCGGGTCAATGCGCGAAGTCTTTCAGCACCTGCATCAGGTAGCGACCATAGCCGTTCTTGAGCATCGGGGCGGCGAGTGCCTCGAGTGCGCGGCGTCGATCCAGCCCTGGCGATAGGCGATCTCTTCCGGGCAGGCCACCTTCAGGCCCTGGCGGTTCTCGAGCGTGGCGATGAACTGGCCGGCGTCCATCAGGCTGTCGTGGGTGCCGGTGTCGAGCCAGGCGTAACCGCGGCCCATGATCTCGACGCTGAGCTGGCCCTGGCGCAGGTACTGCGCGTTGACCTCGGTGATCTCGAGTTCACCGCGTGCGCTGGGCTTGATCGCGGCGGCGATGTCGCAGACCTGCTCGTCGTAGAAGTACAGGCCGGTGACGGCGTAGGGGCTCTTCGGGACCTTCGGCTTTTCTTCGATCGAGATCGCGCGCCGGTCCTTGTCGAAGGCGACGACGCCGTAGCGTTCGGGGTCGTTGACGTGGTACGCGAACACGCTCGCGCCTTCGCTGCGCTGATCGGCGCGGTGCAACAGGCGCTGGAAGTCGTGCCCGTAGAAGAGGTTGTCGCCGAGCACGAGCGCGCTCGGCGCGCTGCCGACGAAGTCGCGCCCGAGGATGAAGGCCTGGGCCAGGCCGTCCGGGCTCGGCTGCACGCAGTAGCTGAAGGTCATGCCCCAGCGGCTGCCGTCGCCCAGCAGGGCCTCGAAGCGCGGCAGGTCCTGCGGCGTGCTGATGACCAGCACCTCGCGCATGCCGGCCAGCATCAGCGTGGACAGCGGGTAATAGATCATCGGCTTGTCGTAGACCGGCAGCAGCTGCTTGCTGATGGCCAGCGTGGCCGGGTGCAGCGGGTGCCGGAGCCGCCGGCGAGGATGATGCCTTTGCGTGTCATCGCGGTCCTGGATCAGCGGGGATGGAGTTCGTTCAGCATGCGCTCGGCACCCACGCGCCAGTGCGGCAGGGTCAGGCCGAAGCGCTGCTGCAGGCGGCTGCGTGTCGAGGCGCGAGTTGAGCGGGCGCTGCGCCGGCGTCGGGTAGTCGCGGGTGGCGATCGGGCGGACGGCCTCGGCGGCTACCTTGACCGGCAGGCCGTGCGCGCGCGCCCATTCGATGACGAAGCGCGCGTAGTCGAACCAGCTCGTCTGGCCACCGGCCACGCAGTGGTAGGTGCCGGCCAGCGATTCGTCGCTGCGCAGCGCACGCAGGGCGTGGGCGGTGACGTCGGCCAGCAGCTCGGCGCCGGTCGGCGCGCCGATCTGGTCGTCGATGACGCTCAGCGTCTCGCGCTCGGCGGCCAGGCGCAGCATGGTCTTTGCGAAATTCGCGCCGCGTGCCGCGTAGACCCAGCTCGTGCGCAGGATCAGATGCCGGCAGCCGCTGGCGCGGATCAGCGCCTCGCCTTCGAGCTTGGTGCGGCCGTAGACGCTGAGCGGGCCGGTCGGCGCGTCTTCGTCGCGCGGCCGCCTGGCCGCTGCCGTCGAACACGTAGTCGGTGCTGTAGTGCACGAGCGTCGCGCCGAGGCTCACGGCCTCTTCGGCGAGCACGCCCGGGGCCAGCGCGTTGATCGTGCGTGCGAGCTCGGGTTCGCTCTCGGCCTTGTCGACCGCGGTGTGGGCGGCGGCATTGACGATCACGTCGGGGCGAAGTTCGCGCAACAGGGCGCGCAGGGCTTCGGGCTGCGCGAAGTCGGCGCGGTGGGGGCCGGCACTGTCGAAGTCGAGCGCGGTCACGCCGCCCAGCGGCGCCAGCGAGCGCTGCAGTTCCCAGCCGACCTGGCCATTGCAGCCGAGCAGCAGCAGCTTCATCGCGCTTCGTAGTTCTGGGCCACCCAGTCGCGGTAGTTGCCGCTCTGGACCTCGGCCACCCAGTCCGCATGGTCGAGCACCCACTGCACCGTCTTGCGGATGCCGGTGTCGAAGGTCTCGGCCGGCCGCCAGCCGAGCTCGTGCTCGATCTTGCGGGCGTCGATGGCGTAGCGGCGGTCGTGCCCGGGGCGGTCCTTCACATGCGTGATCAGGCGCGCATACGGCCCGTCGGGGCTGGGCTGCAACTCGTCGAGCAGGCTGCACACCCGGTCCACGATGTCGCGGTTGGTCATCTCGTTCCAGCCGCCGATGTTGTAGGTCTCGCCGACCCGGCCCGTGTCGAGCACGGCGCGGATGGCGCTGCAATGGTCGCCCACGTAGAGCCAGTCGCGCACCTGCAGCCCGTCGCCATAGATCGGCAGCGGCTTGCCGGCCAGGGCGTTGACGATCATCAGCGGGATCAGCTTCTCGGGGAAGTGATAGGGCCCGTAGTTGTTGCTGCAGTTGGTCGTGACCACCGGCAGGCCATAGGTGTGGAACCAGGCGCGCACCAGGTGGTCGCTCGCGGCCTTGCTCGCGCGCGTAGGGGCTGTTGGGCGCGTAGGGATGCGATTCGGTGAAGGCCGGTGCGTCGGGCGCCAGGCTGCCGTAGACCTCGTCGGTGCTGACGTGGAGGAAGCGGAAGGCCAGGCGCGCGACGTCGTCGAGTTCGCTCCAGTAGGCGCGTGCCGCCTCGAGCAGCGTGAAGGTGCCCTGCACATTGGTCTGCATGAATTCGCCCGGGCCGTGGATGCTGCGGTCGACATGGCTCTCGGCGGCGAAATGCACGATGGCGCGAACGCGGTGCTCGACCAGCAGCCGGTCGACCAGCGCGTGGTCGTCGATGCTGCCGTAGACGAAGACGTGGCGCTTGTCGTCCTTCAGCGACTCGAGGTTCTTCAGGTTGCCCGCATAGGTCAGGGCGTCGAGGTTGACCACCGTCTCGTCGCACTGGGCGAGCCAGTCGAGCACGAAATTGCTGCCGATGAAACCGGCGCCGCCGGTGACGAGGATGGTCATGGTAGGTCTCCTGCCGGGCCGCCCCAAGGGAGACCGCGCCCCCCCGGGGGGCGGCGAAGCGATGTCATCGTTAGCCTGGGGGTCGTCATTCCACCCGTCCGTAGGTGTCTTCGAAGCGCACGATGTCGTCCTCGCCCAGATAGCTGCCCGACTGCACCTCGATGATCTCGAGCGGGACCTTGCCCGGGTTGGCCAGCCGGTGCACGGTGCCCAGTGGAATGTAGGTGCTCTGGTTCTCGGACAGCAGGATGACCTGGTCGCCGTTCGTCACCTCGGCCGTGCCGCGCACGACGATCCAGTGCTCGGCGCGGTGGTGGTGCTTCTGCAGGCTCAGCGTGGCGCCGGGCTTGACCATGATGCGCTTGACCTGGAAGCGGTCGCCGGCGTCGACGCTGTCGTACCAGCCCCAGGGGCGGTAGACCTTGCGGTGCAGGGCCTGCTCGCCACGCTGCTCGGCGCCGAGCCGGTTGACGATCTTCTTGACGTCCTGGCTGCGCTCGCGGTCGGCCACCAGCACCGCGTCGGCGGTCTCGACGATGATCACGTCGTCGAGCCCGACCACGCTGACCAGACGGCTCGTCGCGTGCACCAGCGTGTTGCGGCTGTCGGTCACGATGGCGTCGCCGACCTGCGCGTTGCCGTCGGCGTCGCGCTCGGCGACCTGCCACACGGCCTCCCAGGACCCGAGGTCGTTCCAGCCGGCCGACAGCGCCACCATGCGGATGTCGATCGGCGAGCCGGGGCAGCGCTCCATCACGGCGTAGTCGATCGACTCCGACGGCACGGCCGCGAACAGGGCCTTGTCCGGCCGCACGAACTGCGCATCGGTGCTGCGCCCGGCCCAGGCCGCACGCGTGGCCGCGGCGATGTCGGGCCGGAAGCGCTCCAGCGCCGCCATCCAGACCGAGGCCCTGAGCACGAACATGCCGGCGTTCCAGAAGTAGCCACCGTCGCGCAGGTAGGCCTCGGCGCTGGCCAGGTCGGGTTTTTCGACGAACTGCGCCAGCCGGCCGTCGGCCTCGGCGCGCAGGTAGCCGTAGCCGGTTTCGGGGCGCTCGGGCTGGATGCCGAGCAAGACGATGGCGCCAGTCGCCGCGATGCGCGTGGCGTCGCCGAGGGCGCGCGTGAACGCGGCGTCGTCGGTGATCGTCTGGTCGGCCGGCGTGACCACCAGCACCGGGTCGGCGCCGCCCTCCATCGCCTGCAGTGCGGCCAGCGTCAGTGCCGGCGCGGTGTTGCGGCCGACCGGCTCGAGCAGCACGGCGGCGGGAGTCGAGGCGCGTCTCGCGCAGCTGGTCGAGGACCAGGAAACGGTGTTCCTCGTTGCCGACGATGAGCGGCGCGGCCACGTCGACCTCGGGGCCGGCGAGTCGCTGCAGGCGCGCCGCCGCCTGCTGGAACAGGCTCGTGTTGCCGCTGAGCACGAGGAACTGCTTGGGGTAGCCGGCGCGCGACAGCGGCCACAGGCGCGTGCCCGAGCCTCCGGCCATGATGACGGGCTGCACGGGGAGGGCGTCGGGCTTCATTCGCTTGTGTATCCGTTCGGGTTCATCGATTGCCAGCGCCAGCTGTCGGCGCACATCTGGTCCAGCCCGCGCCGGGCCTGCCAGCCCAGCGTGCGCAGCGCCAGCGCCGGGTCGGCGTAACAGGCCGCCACGTCACCTGGGCGGCGTGCCACCACGTCATACGGGATGTCGCGGCCGCTCGCCCGAGCATAGGCGCGAACCACCTCGAGCACGCTGTGGCCCTGGCCGGTGCCCAGGTTCAGCGTCAGCGAACCGGGCCGGTCGAGCAGGTGGCGCAATGCCGCGACATGGCCGTCGGCCAGGTCGCAGACGTGGATGTAGTCGCGCACGCCGGTGCCGTCGGGCGTCGGGTAGTCGTCGCCGAACACCTGCAGCCGGGCCTCGCGACCGGCGGCGACCTGGGCCACGTAGGGCATCAGGTTGTTCGGCGTGCCGCGCGGGTCTTCGCCGATGAGGCCGCTCTCGTGCGCGCCGACCGGGTTGAAGTAGCGCAGGCAGGCGGTCTGCCAGGCCGGCTCGGCGGCGCCGAGGTCGCGCAGGATGGTCTCGCCGATCAGCTTGGTCTGGCCATAGGGGTTGGTGGCGCTGAGCGGCGCATCCTCGGTGATGGGCAGGCGCGCCGGGTCGCCGTAGACGGTCGCGCTCGAGCTGAAGACGAAGCGCGTGACATCCGCCTCGCGCAGCGCCTCGACCACCGTGAGCAGGCCGCCGATGTTGTTGCGGTAGTAGGTCAGCGGCTGCGCGGTCGATTCGCCGACCGCCTTGAAGGCGGCGAAATGCACGGCGGCGTCGACCGGGTGGCGTGCCAGCAGGGCCTGCAGCGCCGGGCGGTCGCAGACGTCGAGCTGCTCGAAGACCGGTTCGCGCCCGCCAAGCGCGCGCCAGGCGCCGAAGCGCTTCGGGCGAGCTGTTGGCGAAGTTGTCGACCCCGACCACGTCGAAGCCGGCCTCCCACAGCGCGAGCCAGGTGTGCGAGCCGATGTAGCCGGTGGCGCCGGTGAGCAGGATTCGAGCCGCCGTCACTGCAGGACAGCCCGCACCGTGCAAGACGTCGACGTGGCCCCGTAGCCGCCGGAGGCGACGTTCTGGTTGCCGCTGTCGCGCGAGACCGTGCAGCCGAGCGCGACGATTGCGCATGGCCGCCCAGTCGAGCCCGAGGTTGGCGCCCTGGCGTCGGTCGGTGTCGTCCGCCGCAGTCGACGACGTGTCGACCTTGCGCGACTGGTGGCGCAGCCCGGCGTTGGCGCTGAGCTTGGCGCTGATCGCATAACGCGCCGACAGGTTGACCGAGAACACCGGCTCGTTGGCGGCGTCGGCCGTGCCAAGGCGGCCGCGGGCGTTCGTCTCGTAGCCCAGCTGGCGCCTGGGTGCCCAGCTTGCCGGTCGGCGTCCAGTCCCAGCGCAAGGAGCCGGTCCAGCCCTTGCGGTCGGCGCGGAACAGCTGGCGCTCGGAATCGGTCGCTGCCGTAGCTCAGGCGCGCGTCGAGCCGGCTGTTGCCGCGCGGGTCCCAGCTGGCGGTGAAGTCGATGTCCCTGCGCTCGAAGCTGTCCTCGCGCGATCGTCGCGCCGGGCAACAGGCTGCGCAGGTCGTAGTTCTCGTCGCCACGCACCCCGTGCAGACCGAGGCCCAGCACCATGCGCCCCCCGACCCGGGTGCGGGCACCGAATCCCGGCCCCGGTGGTGCGCAGGCGGCGTTCGTAACCCAGCACGGCCGGTTCGCCGAACAGGGGCGCGCGACCTGCAGATCGACGTCGCTGGTCTGGTCGTCGTGGCTCAGGTCGGCCACGAACCACAGGCGCGGACCGTCGAATAGGTCGCCGAGTCGGAACTCGGCATCGAGCGAACGCAGCTGTTCGACGTTGCGGCCGACCCCGGTGGGGGTGGAGAAGGCGCTGAAGCTGCCTTGGCGCTTGTCCGCACTGACCACGAGTCGCCCCGAGAGCTGGTTGACGGTGTCCCAGTCCAGGCCCGCCTTGAGGCCATAGCCGTCGAAGTCGAGCTGGCGCTGGGCCCCGTAGCGGTTGTGGCCGAGGCGGACGTCGGCGAACAGATGCTGGCGCCCGGGTCGCAGGTCGAGCCCGCCGACCAGCTGGGTGACGCTGATGGTGCCGGAGGACTGGGCGCTCGCGGCCGGCAGCCGGAACAGGTTGGAGTCGTGCGCCAGGGTCTGGGTCAGGCCGACATACCAGGGATCTGCCTGTGCCAGCGCCGACATGCTGGCCAAGGCGGTGATCAGGGCTAGGAGCGGATGATGGGTCTTCATGGCGTTCTCGGCAGTGTGGCGGCAGAGTTGTCCGCGCGTCGCATCGGAGCTGGCGTGCGCTGGGTCAGTAGGCGTTGCGGTCGAAGAACACGAGCTTGATTGTCCGGGCAATGATCTGCAGATCCAGCCCGAGCGACCAGTTGCGCAGATAGGCCAGATCGTATTCGACACGCGCCTGCATCTTGTCGAGCGTGTCGGTCTCGCCGCGGTGGCCGTTGATCTGGGCCCAGCCGGTGATGCCGGGCTTGACCTTGTGGCGGACCATGTAGGCCTTGATCAGCTCGCGGTACTGCTCGTTGTGCGCCACCGCATGCGGTCGCGGTCCGACGATGCTCATGCCGCCCTGCAGCACGTTGAAGAACTGCGGCAGCTCGTCCAGCGAGGTGCGGCGCAGGAACGCGCCGAACGGCGTGATGCGCGGGTCGCCGCGTGTGGCCTGCGGGACATGGTCGCCGTTGTCCTGGGTGCGCATCGAGCGGAATTTCCAGACCTCGATCTCGTCGCCGGCCAGACCGTTGCGCGTTTGCTTGAAGAGCACCGGCCCCGGCGAAGCTCAGCTTGATGCCCGCGGCGATGACCAGCAGCAGCGGTGAGATCAGCACCAGGATGATCGAGGCGAGCACGACGTCGCTGATGCGCTTGACGAGCGAGTTGGTGCCGGTGAAGGGCGTTTCGCAGATGCCGACGACCGGGATGCCGTTCATGTCCTGCAGGCGACCCTGGATGATGTGGATGCCGAACACGTCCGGCACGTAGAAGATCGACGCGGTCGTGCCTTGCAGGGCCCCGAGCAGTTCCAGGATGCGCGGCTGGGAACCGAGCGGCATCGTGATGTAGACCTCGTCGACGCCCATGTGCCCGCACGTAGGCCGCAGCGTCGCGCAGGCTGCCCAGGCGGTGCGACGTGGCCTCGCGCATGCACGCGATCGTCGAGCCGGTCGTCGAAGTAGCCAGAGAATTCGATCGCGCCGGCGCCGCGCTTGGCCAGCGCCTGCGAGACGCTCACCCCCATGGTTCCCGCGCCGATGACGACCGCGCGCCGCCGGTTGCGCGGCCGGGCGGCATTCCAGTGCAGGACCTTGCGCCCCGCATGGACGGCGCTCCAGAGGGCGACCGGCGTCAGCGTTGCCCACCACAGGACGACATGCGGGTCGAACAGGTCGAGGCTGCGCGTCGCGTATCCGCACAGCGCCAGGATGACCAGCAGGACCAGCCAGGCGCTGAAGATGTCGACCGCCGAGTTCAATGGGCGGTCCCAGAACCGGTTGCGGCCGGGGAAGGTCAACGCGAAGATCGAGCAGGGCCAGCACCATGTCCGAGCGTCCGAGCGGTTCGTCGAACCACATCGAGAGGGCCACGAACATCGCCGACGATCACCGTCGGCTCGAGGAAAGCCGCCAGCAGCGACGTCACCGATTGCGGCGCGCTGTAGAAGGTTCTGCTTGTAGTTGCGTGCTTCGAACATCGGGTACGGTGAAACGGCGGCAATGCCGATGACGCGCCGGCAGGCATGCCACCTCAATGAACGAGCCCCGGCGACCTGGGCCGGGGAACCAGCGCGCGATTTGTACCTCGAATCGACCCCGTCGCGCACCCCGATCGCGACAAGAACTGCCGATTCTGTCTGCCTACAATCCGGCAATGCTGCACACCCTGGATCGACTGCTGACGCCGGCCCTGATGGCCCGCCTCACCCTGTGGCTCAACCATGTGCTGGGCAGCGAGAGCGTCGCCACCGATCGCCTGCGCCGGCATGCCGGGCGCACCGTGCAGGTGGCGCTGCACAACTGGCCGACCCTGCTGCCGCCCCCGCCCGTCCTCGCGTTCGGCGTCACGCCGGCCGGCCTGCTCGAGTGGATCGGGGCCACGGCGCCGGCGCGCGCCGATCTCAATCTCGGCATCGACGCGGCCAATCCGGCGCTGCTGATGGCCCGCCTGGCCGCGGGTGAGCGGCCGAACGTGACGATCGACGGCGACGCCGCGCTCGCCACCGATGTCGACTGGCTGGTCCAGAACCTGCGCTGGGACGTCGCGGCCGACCTCGACGCGGTGGTCGGGCCGGTCGCGGCCCAGCAGTTGTCGGTGGCCGGCGCGGCGCTCGCGCGTGGTCTGCGCGCGGCGCTCCAGAAATTCGATTCCTTGCGGCCGCGCACCTGATGCGCCACATCGCGCGCATCGTCGTCATCGTCTACACGGTCCTGCGCTTCGGCCTGGACGAACTGGCGCTGTCGGGGTTTCGCCAGCGCTGGGTGCGCGTGGGGGTCTGGCTCGGGACGATCGGGCGCCGGCTCGACGCGCCGCGCGGCGCCAGGCTGCGCATGGCACTCGAGCGCCTGGGGCCGATCTTCGTCAAGTTCGGCCAGGTGCTGTCGACCCGGCGCGACCTGTTGCCGGAGGACATCTCGGACGAGCTCGCCAAGCTGCAGGACCGGGTGCCGCCGTTCCCCGCGGCGGTGGCCCGCGCGATGGTCGAGAAGGCCTTCGGGCGGCCGATCGATCAGATCTTCAGCCACTTCGAGGCCGAGCCCGTGGCCAGCGCGTCGATCGCGCAGGTCCACTTCGCGACGCTGAAATCGGGCCGCGAGGTGGCGGTCAAGGTGCTGCGCCCGGGGATGATGGCGGCCATCGACGACGATCTGGCGATCCTGCATCAGCTGGCGCGCTGGGTCGAGCGGCTGTTCGCCGACGGCCGACGCCTGAAGCCGCGCGAGGTGGTGGCGGAGTTCGACGTCTACCTGCACGATGAACTCGACCTCGTGCGCGAGGCCGCCAATGCGACCCAGTTGCGACGCAACATGGAGGGTCTGAACCTGGTCCTGATCCCCGAAATGGTCTGGGACCTGTGCACCTCGGACGTGATCGTGATGCAGCGCATGCACGGCGTGCAGATCAGCCAGACTGCGCGCCTGCGCGAGGCCGGGGTCGACATCAAGAAGCTGGCGCGCGACGGCGTCACGATCTTCTTCACCCAGGTCTTCCGGGACGGCTTCTTCCACGCCGACATGCACCCCGGCAACATCCAGGTCAGCCTGGCGCGCGAGACCTTCGGGCGCTACATCGCGCTCGACTTCGGGATCATCGGCACGCTCACCGAGGTCGACAAGGACTACCTGGCGCAGAACTTCATCGCGTTCTTCAGGCGCGACTACAAGCGGGTGGCGGAGCTGCATGTCGAGTCCGGCTGGGTGCCGCCGAACACGCGCGTCGAGGCGCTCGAGGGCGCGATCCGCACCGTCTGCGAGCCGCACTTCGACCGGCCGCTGAAGGACATCTCGCTCGGCCAGGTGCTGATGCGCCTGTTCCAGACCTCGCGCCGCTTCAACGTCGAGATTCAGCCGCAGCTGGTGCTGCTGCAGAAGACCTTGCTCAACGTCGAGGGCCTGGGCCGCCAGCTCGATCCGGACCTGGACCTTTGGACCACGGCCAAGCCCTTCCTGGAGCGCTGGATGCACAAGCAGGTGGGCTGGACGGGGCTGCTCGAACGCCTCAAGCATGAGGCGCCCCGTTACGCGCAGATGCTGCCCGAGCTGCCGCGCCTGGTTCACCAGGCGCTGCAACAGCAGCACCAGGCTGCCGAGTTGCCCGCGCTGCGCGCGCTGCTCGTCGAGCAGCAGCGCACCAACCGGCTGTTGCGCGCGGTGCTGTGGGGGCTGTGCGGCTTTGCCGCCGGAGTGCTGGCCGTCACCCTGGCCCAGCCCTACCTGATTCGTTGAGGGTCGCGCCGGGTGCCACCGTTGCGCCGCCCGCCTTACACTGCCGGCCGATCCGCCACGCCCGGTGGCAGTCCCGCACCCCCATGAGGTGGACCCGATGCTGATCACCTTCGTCGCCCTGTACATCGCGCTGACCATCACGATCGGACTGGTCGCCGCACGCCGGGTCAAGAACTCGACCGACTACCTGGTGGCCGGGCGCAGCCTGCCGCTGTACATGAACGTCGCGACCGTGTTCGCGACCTGGTTCGGCGCCGAGACGGTGCTGTCGGTGTCGGCCACCTTTGCCAAGGACGGCCTGAACGGCATCCCGGGCGATCCGTTCGGCGCCTCGCTGTGCCTGGTGCTGGCAGCGCTGCTGTTCGCCAAGTTGTTCTACCGGATGAACCTGCTGACCATCGGCGACTTCTACAAGCAGCGCTACGGCAAGCCGGTCGAAGTGCTGACCAGCGTCTCGATCGTCATCAGCTACCTGGGCTGGACCTCGGCCCAGATGACGGCGCTCGGGCTCGTGATCCATGTGCTGACCGGTGGTGCGGTGGAACTCGACCAGGCCATCATGGCCGGCGCCGCGGTGGTCATGATCTACACGATCTTCGGCGGCATGTGGTCGGTGGCCTTCACCGACCTGTTCCAGACCGTGGTCATCCTGATCGGCCTGACCCTGGTCGGTCTGCTCGTCGGCGACCTGGCGGGCGGTGTCGACAAGGTGCTCGGGCAGGCCCTCGCCGACGGCAAGCTGAACATGTTCCCCGACACCATGGACGCCGCGGCCTGGTGGGCGATGGCCGGGGCCTTCCTGGCCTTCGCGTTCGGTTCGATCCCGCAGCAGGACGTGTTCCAGCGCATGACCAGCGCCAAGGACGAGAAGACCGCGGTGCGCGGCACGATCATCGGTGCGCTGGTCTACTTCTGCTTCGCCTTCGTTCCGGTCTACATCGCCTATGCCGCGCTGGTCGCCGACCCGTCGCTCGGCGGGTTGTTTGCCGACGAGGACGCGCGCGTCATCCAGCGCATCCTGCCCGACCTCGTGCTGGGCAAGATGCCGCTGTGGGCGCAGGTGATGTTCTTCGGCGCGCTGCTGTCGGCCATCCTGTCGACCGCCAGTGGCGCGCTGCTGGCACCGACCGCGCTCTTCACCGAGAACGTGCTCAAGCCCTTCGTGCCGCACATGGGCGACCGCCAGATGCTGCTGACCCTGCGCATCATCCTGGTCACGTTCACTGCGGCGGCGCTGATCTTTGCGCTCAACAGCACCAGCACGATGTACGAGATGGTGCAGAACGCCTACAACGTGACGCTGACCGGCGCCTTCGTGCCGCTGATCGCAGGCGCCTACTGGAAGCGCGCCAAGACCCAGGGCGCCCTGTTCTCGATCATCCTGGGCGTCGGAACCTGGATGGCGGCCAACACGATCGCACCCGACGCCATGGTGCCGCCGAACCTGGTCGGCCTGTGCGCCTCGATCATCGGCATGGTGCTCGGCACGCTGGCGCCGACGATCCTGCGCGACCGCGGCCAGTCGATCGAGTCGGCCTTGGCCCACGTCAAGCCTCTGCCTGGGCAGCACGCCCGCCACTAGGGGTTGGCCGCGTCCGGCGCCCTGCAAAGGCGCGCCAGCTATAATTTCGGGTTCAGTTTCAATGGGTTGGGCATGCCGATCTACGCTTATCGCTGTGCCGAATGCGGGCACTCCAAGGACGTGCTGCAGAAGCTGTCCGATGCGCCGCTGAGCGTTTGCCCGGCCTGCGGTGCCTCCGCGTTCTCCAAACAGGTGACGGCGGCCGGCTTCCAGCTCAAGGGCTCGGGCTGGTACGTAACCGACTTCCGGGATGGCGCGAAGTCCGGTGCGGACAAGAAGCCCGCTGCCGATGCGGCGGCTGGCGACAAGGCCGCGTCTGGCGCAGACAAGCCGGCCGAGAAGTCGGGCGACAAGCCCGCCGACAAGTCTGCTGACAAGTCTGCGACGACGAAGAGCGCCGACAAGCCTTCCGAGAAGGCGCCAAGCAAGCCCGCGGCCCCGCCTGCATCGGGTGGTTCGTCCACCTGAGCGGCGCCGAGGACGCGTGTGAAGAAGTACCTCATTGCCGGGTTGCTGATCTGGCTGCCGCTGGCGATCACGATCTGGGTGCTGTCATGGCTGCTCGGGCTGCTGAGCGGCATGTTCGTGTGGATGCTGGATCTTGGCCGCGCCGTCCTGCCCGAAACGACCCATGCCGCGATCGAACTGCTGGCCCGCATTCCGGGCCTGGGCATCATCGTGATGGTGGCGGGGATGCTGCTGACCGGCGTGTTCGCGGCCAATATGTTCGGCGCCTGGTGGGTGCGCCAGTGGCATGCCCTGATGGGCCGGATCCCGATCGTCAAGTCGATCTACAGCTCGGTGATGCAGGTTTCGGACACCCTGTTCTCGAGCAGCGGCAACGCGTTTCGCGAAGCCGTGCTGGTGCAGTATCCACGCCCGGGCGCCTGGACGATCGCCTTCGTCACCGGCAAGCCCAGCGGCGAGGTCGCGTCGCACCTGCCCGGTGAATACGTGAGCGTGTACGTGCCGACCACGCCCAACCCGACTTCGGGCTTCTTCCTGATGATGCCGCGGGCCGACGTCGTGGCCCTGTCGATGAGTGTCGACGAGGCGCTCAAGTACGTGATCTCGATGGGCGTCGTGGCCCCGGGCACGGCCCTGGTGCCGGCGCTCGCGGCGCGAAATTGACCGGGCCGACCCACGAGGCGCGTGGTCGGTCCTGAGGGCGCATCGCCTGCCCGCAACGCCAGCCAGAGACAGCCCCGAATTTTCACTGGAGTGAACAAGTCATGAGAACCACCTACTGTGGCCTGGTCAGCGAAGCGCTGATGGACCAGACCGTGACCCTGATGGGTTGGGCGCATCGCCGCCGCGACCATGGCGGCGTCATCTTCATCGACCTGCGCGACCGCGAGGGTCTGGTGCAGATCGTCTGCGACCCGGACCGGGCCGAGACCTTTGCGATCGCCGAAGACGTGCGCAACGAGTTCTGCCTGCAGGTCGTCGGCCGGGTGCGCGGGCGCCCGGAGGGCACCCACAACGCCAACCTCACGAGCGGCAAGGTCGAGGTGCTGTGCCACGAGCTGACCGTGCTCAACCCCAGCGTCACGCCGCCGTTCCCGCTCGACGACGAAAACCTGAGCGAGACCACGCGCCTCACTCATCGTGTGCTCGATCTGCGGCGGCCCGAGATGCAGAAGAACATGATGCTGCGCTACAAGGTGGCGATGGAAGTGCGCCGCTTCCTCGACGAGCAGGGCTTCATCGACATCGAGACGCCGATGCTGACCAAGAGCACGCCCGAAGGCGCGCGCGACTACCTCGTGCCGAGCCGCGTGCACGACGGCACCTTCTTCGCGCTGCCGCAGAGCCCGCAGCTGTTCAAGCAGCTGCTGATGGTGGCCGGCTTCGACCGCTACTACCAGATCACCAAGTGCTTCCGCGACGAGGACCTGCGCGCCGACCGCCAGCCCGAGTTCACGCAGATCGACATCGAGACCAGTTTTCTGGGCGAGCAGGAGATCCGCGACATCACCGAGGCGATGGTGCGACGTGTCTTCAAGCACGCGCTCGACGTGGAGCTGCCCGAGTACCCCGTCATCACCTATGCCGAGGCGATGCATCGCTACGGCTCGGACAAGCCGGACCTGCGCGTCAAGCTCGAGCTGACCGACCTCACCGAGGTCATGAAGGACGTCGACTTCAAGGTCTTCTCGACACCTGCCACCAGCAAGGGCGGCCGTGTGGCCGCACTGCGCGTGCCAGGCGGCGGCGAGATGAGCCGTGGCGAGATCGACGGCTACACCGAGTTCGTCAAGATCTACGGCGCCCGGGGCCTGGCCTGGATCAAGGTCAACGACCCGGCGAAGGGCCGTGAAGGCCTGCAGAGCCCGATCGTCAAGAACCTGCACGATGCGGCGATCGCCGAGGTTCTGAAGCGCACCGGCGCGGCAGCGGGCGACGTGATCTTCTTCGGCGCCGACCGGGCGAAGGTCGTCAACGACGCGATCGGCGCCCTGCGCGTCAAGATCGGCCACAGCGAGTTCGGCCGCAAGCAGGGCCTGTTCGAGGACCGCTGGGCACCGCTGTGGGTGGTCGACTTCCCGATGTTCGAGCACGACGAGGAAGGCGGCCGCTGGGTCGCCGTGCACCACCCGTTCACGGCGCCCAAGGACGGGCACGAGGACCTGATGGACACCGACCCCGGCGCCTGCATCTCCAAGGGCTACGACATGGTGCTCAACGGCTGGGAGATCGGCGGCGGCTCGGTCCGTATCCACCGTGCCGAGGTGCAGAGCAAGGTCTTCAAGGCGCTCAACATCGGGCCCGAGGAGGCACAGCTCAAGTTCGGCTTCCTGCTCGACGCGCTGCAGTACGGCGCACCGCCGCACGGCGGCCTGGCCTTCGGGCTGGACCGCATCGCCACCCTGATGAGCAAGGCCGAGAGCATCCGCGACGTGATTGCCTTCCCGAAGACCCAGCGCGCCCAATGCCTGTTGACCGGCGCGCCGAGCAACGTCGACGAAGACCAGTTGCGCGAGTTGCACATCCGCCTGCGCAATCCGCAGAGCGCCTAGAAGAGCCACCATGACCGCGCGCGACAGCACGCTCGACACCACGCGCATCGACGACGTTCGCATCGGCGCGGTGCGCGCACTCGTGTCGCCGGCCGTGCTGCTCGAGGATCTGCCGGTCACGGTCGAGGTCGAGGGCCTGGTCGAGCGCACGCGCCAGGCCATCGACGGCGTGCTGCATGGGCAGGGCGACCGCTTGGTCGTGGTGGTGGGACCCTGTTCGATCCACGACCACGGCGAGGCCATGGCCTACGCGCGGCGCCTCAAGCCGCTGGCCGATGAACTGGCCGGTGACCTGCTCGTCGTGATGCGGGTGTACTTCGAGAAACCGCGCACGACGGTCGGCTGGAAGGGCTACATCAACGATCCGCTGCTCGACGGCAGCTTTCGCATCAACGATGGGCTGCGGCGTGCACGTGCGCTGCTGCTCGAGATCTCGTCGATGGGCCTGCCGGCGGGCACCGAGTTCCTCGACCTGCTGACCCCTCAATACGTGGCCGACCTGATCGCCTGGGGTGCCATCGGTGCGCGCACCACGGAAAGCCAGAGCCACCGCCAGCTCGCGTCCGGCCTGTCGTGTCCGGTCGGGTTCAAGAACGGGACCGATGGCGGGGTGCAGGTGGCATCCGATGCGGTGCAGGCCGCGGCGGCGCCGCACTCCTTCATGGGCATGACCAAGATGGGCGTGGCAGCGATCTTCGAGACGCGCGGCAACCCGGACGGGCACGTGATCCTGCGCGGCGGCAAGAAGCCCAACTACGACGCCGCCAGCGTCGAGGCGGCCTGCGCGGTGTTGCGCAAGGCCGGGCTGCGCGAGCAGGTCATGGTCGACTGTTCGCATGCCAATTCGGCCAAGCAGCATCGGCGCCAGATCGACGTCGCAGCCGACCTGGCGCGCCAGCTGGCGGCGGGTGAACGCCGCATCATCGGCGTCATGGTCGAGAGCCATCTCGCCGAAGGGCGCCAGGACCTGGTGCCGGGCCAGGCGCTCGCGCCGGGCGTGTCGATCACCGATGCCTGCCTCGGGTGGGCCGACACCGAACCCTTGCTGCGTGCGCTGGCGGCGGCCGTGCGGGAGCGGCGCCAGCGGCCGTGACGACTGCGTTCAAGATCCCGCGCTCGGTCCTGGTCGTCATCCACACGCCGGACAGCGAGGTGCTGCTGATCGAACGTGCCGACAAGCCCGGCTTCTGGCAGAGCGTGACCGGTTCGCTCGACTTCGAGGCCGAGCCGCTGGCCGACACCGCCCGGCGTGAAGTGGCCGAAGAGACCGGGATCACCGGCGGTGAACTGCGCGACTGGGGACTCGCCAACGAATACCGGATCTACCCGGTCTGGCGCCATCGTTATGCACCGGGCGTGACGCACAACCTCGAGCATGTCTTCGGCCTGACGGTGCCCGCCGGCAGCGCGGTGCGGCTCAACTCGCGCGAGCACATCGACTACCGCTGGTTGCCCTGGCGCGAGGCCGCCGACCTGTGTTTTTCGCCCAGCAACGCCGAGGCGATACTGCAACTGCCCCGTTTCCTGACGCCGACGTGAGCCCGCACAACCCCCTCAACAGCAGCCTGATGCCGCCCGGCTCGTCGTTCATGAGCGACGCGCTGCGGGTGGCCACCTACAACATCCACAAGGGTGTGCGGGGTCTCGGTGGGCGCAAGCGGCTCGAGATCCACAACCTCGGGCTGGCGGTGGAGGCGATGGACGCCGACCTGGTCTTCCTGCAGGAGGTGCGTCTGTTTCACACGCGCGACGCACGCCACTTCGACCACACCCACCTCGGCTGGCCCGAGCAGGGCCAGGCCGATTTCCTCGCCCCCGATGGTTACGACGTTGCCTACCGCACGAACGCGGTCACGCGCGGCGGCGAACATGGCAATGCGCTGCTGTCGCGCTGGCCGATCGGCGACGTCGGTCATCAGGACGTCAGCGATCACCGCTTCGAGCAACGCGGCCTGCTCCATGTGCCGGTCGCCTGGCAGGGCGTCATCGTGCATGCCGTGGTGGTGCACCTGGGCCTGGTGCACGCCAGCCGCGTGCGCCAGGTGCAGCGGGTGGCCGATTTCATCGCGCGCGAGGTGCCGGACAACGAACTGCTGGTCGTCGCCGGCGACTTCAACGACTGGGGCGAGAAGCTCGACACCCCGATGCTCGAACTCGGTCTGACGCGTGCGCGCGCTCCCGACGGCAGCCTGTCGCGGCGCATGACCTTCCCCTCGCGGGTGCCGGTGTTCGCGCTCGACCGCTTCTATCTGCGCGGTTTCCGTTGCCGCCAGACCATGGTGCCGCGCGGCACGAGCTGGGCCCGCATGTCCGACCACCTGCCCCTGGTGGCCGAGCTGGAGCCGCTGTAGTGGTCACCCTGCCGAGCGAGACGGCATGGACCGCTGCGCCACCGGTGCGCTGGGTCGGCGCCAACGTGGTGAACCTGCTGCAAGGGGGAGACCAGCTCTTCCCGGCGATGCATGCGGCCATCGAATCGGCGCGCGACGAGATCTGGTTCGCGACCTACATCTTCCATGACGATGGCGCCGGCCGCGCGATGGCCGACGCCCTCGTCGCCGCCGCCGGCCGGGGCGTCGCGGTGCATGTCGTGGTCGACGGCTTCGGCTCCAAGGCGACCCTGACCACGCTGCGCAGCTGGCTCGGCGAGGGTGATGTCGAGGTCGAGGTCTTCCGCCCCATCGACCGCTGGTGGCGTTACCTGCAACCCGGCCAGCTGCGCCGCCTGCACCAGAAGCTCTGTGTGGTCGACGACCGCGTGGCCTTCGTCGGCGGCATCAACATCATCGACGACCGGCACGACCTGAACCATGGCTGGACCGAGGCCCCGCGGCTGGACTTCGCGGTCGAGATCAACGGGCCCCTGGTCGAGCGCGTGCGCCATGCCGCGCGCTCGATGTGGGCGCGCGCCAAGCTCGGGCATGGCTGGCCCGGCGAACTGCGCCGCGTGGCGCAGAGCGACGCGCCGGTGCGCAACGTGATCCAGCTGCTGCGCACGCTCGCGACGCGCCCGCGCAAGCAGCTCGGCGACGACGATCCGCGCCCGGTGCGTGCCGCCTTCGTCGTGCGCGACAACGTCAGCCAGCGGCGCTCGATCGAACACCGCTACATCGAGGCGATGCGCCATGCGCGCATCCGCATCGACATCGCCTGCCCGTATTTCTACCCCGGCCAGGGCTTCCGGCGCGCCATGGCCAAGGCGGCGCGGCGCGGCGTGCGCGTGCGCCTGCTGCTGCAGGGCAAGATCGACTACCGGCTCGCGGCCCTGGCCGCACGCGTGCTGTACGACGACCTGCGCCGCCACGGCGTGCGCATCTACGAGTACACGCCCGCCTTCCTGCACGCCAAGGTGGCGGTCGTCGACGACCACTGGGCCACCGTGGGCAGCTCCAACATCGACCCGCTGTCGCTGCTGCTCAACCTCGAGGCCAACGTCATCGTGCGCGACCCGGCGTTCAGCGCGGCGCTGGCCACCGGGCTCGAGACGGCCTTCGCCGCGTCGAATGAAGTCACGGCGGCGCAGGTGAGCGGTCTGCGCGGCTGGATGCGGCGCGGCCTGGTCGCCTGGATCGCGACGGTCTACCTGCGCGTGGCCGGGATCACCGGGAGGTATTGACCATGGCCCGCAAGAAGCGTGTGACGGCAACTGCCGGTCTCGACCTCGCCCTCCAGGGCGGTGGCTCGCACGGCGCCTTCACCTGGGGCGTGCTGGACCGTCTGCTCGAGGACGACTCGATTGCCATCGACGGTGTGAGCGGCACCAGCGCCGGCGCGCTCAACGCCGCCGTGATGGCCACCGGCTGGGCCGATGGCGGCCGCGCCGGGGCGCGTGATGCATTGCGCCATTTCTGGCGCGACGTGGCGGGCGTGCGCGGCTGCTTCGGTGCCGGGCCGGCCGGTCACTGGCGCGACTGGGCCGCGCTGAACCCCTTCATGGCCGCGACGCCGCTCTCGGCCTTCAACCTCGAACAGCTGCCTGGCTACACCTGGTTCAACGCCATGCTCGGGCAGGCCAGCCCCTACCAGTTCAACCCGGTCGGGCCCAATCCCTTGCGCGAGGTGCTGGCGCGCCATGTGCGGGTCGAGGCCATGCAGCGTGGGCCCATGAAGCTGTTCGTCGCGGCGACCGCGGTCCAGACCGGCCAGCCGCGCATCTTCAGCGGCGCCGATCTGTCGATCGACGCCCTGCTCGCGTCGGCCTGCCTGCCGCAGATGTTCAAGGCGATCGAGATCGACGGTCAACCGTACTGGGACGGCGGCTACAGCGGCAACCCGGCGCTGTGGCCGCTGATCTACGAGACACCCGCGATGGACATCCTGCTCGTGCGCATCGACCCGCTGCTGCGCCCCGGCACGCCGCAGAGCGCGGCCGAAATCCAGGACCGCATCAACGAGATCACGTTCAACGCGACGCTGGCGGCCGAGATGCGTGCGATCCGTTTTGTCGAACGCCTGTTGCGCGAGAAACGCGTCGACGCCGGACACTACAAGTCGCTGCGCCTGCACATGGTGGCCGACGACGAGGGACTGGCGCCCTTGAGCGCGTCGAGCAAGCTCAACACCGACCTCGGCCTGCTGCAACGTCTGCACACGCTCGGTCACGCGGCGGCCGATCGCTGGCTGATCGCGCACCGCGCCGACGTCGGGCGCCGGTCGTCGTTCGACATCTCCGGCACCTTCCTGGAACCGCGGCGGGTCGATTGATCGCAGTCAAGGTCGTGAAGGCCATGCGGTCAACAATGGGCTAGTGAACCTGCCCGAAGAACCCGTCTTTCGCGCGCGCGCGCTGCGCAAGGTCTACCAGACTGGCGAGGTCGAGGTGGTCGCCTTGCGCGATGTCGATCTGGAGGTCGCGCGCGGTGAGTTCATCGTGCTGCTCGGGGCCTCGGGCAGCGGCAAGTCGACCCTGCTCAACATTCTCGGCGGCCTGGACGTTCCGACCAGCGGCGAGCTGTTCTTCGGGCAGACGCAGCTGTCCGGGGCGGGCGAAGCGGCGCTGACGGCCTACCGGCGCGAACATGTCGGCTTCGTGTTCCAGTTCTACAACCTGATCCCCAGCCTGACGGTGCGCGAGAACGTCGCACTCGTGACCGACATTGCCGAGCACCCGATGGACATCGACGACGCCATCGAGCGTGTCGGACTGACGCCGCGGCGTGATCACTTTCCGGCCCAGCTCTCGGGTGGCGAGCAGCAGCGCGTGGCGATCGCACGCGCGATCGTCAAGCAGCCTGCGGTGTTGCTGTGCGACGAGCCGACCGGCGCGCTCGACGTGAAGACCGGCCGCCTGGTGCTCGAAGTGATCGAGCGCATCAACCGCGAGATCGGCACCACGACGCTCGTCATCACGCACAACGCGGCGATCGCCGGCATGGCCGATCGGGTGCTGCAACTCGGCGACGGCAGACTGGTGCGCAGCCAGCGCAACACGACCCGCATCACGTCGGCGGAGCTGGACTGGTGAGGGCGGCCCGGTCGTTTCGCCGGCCGCGCAGCGCCGCGGCAGGGACCGACCCGTGAAGGCACTCGACCGCAAGCTGCTGCGCGATCTGGTCGCGATGTGGAGCCAGGCGCTGACGATCGCACTCGTCGTGGCCAGTGGCGTGGCGGGCTTCGTGACGACCCTGTCGGCGGTCGATTCGCTCGAGAAGGCGCGCGACGATTTCTACGCCAGCGGGCGTTATGCCGACCTGTTCGCCGGCGTCAAGCGCGCGCCGCGCTCGCTCGAGGCGCAGCTGCGCGCGGTGCCGGGCGTGGCCGACGTGCAGCTGACGACCGAGTTTGCGGTGCGGATCGAACTGCCGGGCGTCGACGACCCCATCATCGGCCACCTGATCGGGGTGCCACGCGGGCAGCCGCTGCACATGAACCGGGTCGCGCTGCGTGGTGGGCGCGGCGACGAGCTGGCACGCGGGCCCGGCCCACCGACCTCGGACGGGGCCCTGCCGGCCTGGGTCTCGGAGTCGTTCGCGTTGGCGCATGGCCTCAAGCCCGGCGCGCGTCTGCAGGCGCTGATCAATGGCAAGCTGCGCTCGCTCGAGCTGCAGGCGGTGGCGCTGTCGCCCGAACACATCTTCGCCGGCCTGTGGGGCATGCCCGACCTGCGCGGCTTCGGTGTCTTCTGGGTCGACGGCGAGGCGCTCGATGCGGCCTGGGACATGCGCGGCGCCTTCAACCGGGTGGCGATCAAGCTGGCCCCGGGCGCGACCCAGGCGGCGACTGCCGATGCCCTGGTGCGGGTGCTGACGCGCTACGGCGGGCGCGAGGTTGGCGGGCGCGACGTGCAGACCTCGCACCAGATGCTCGACCAGGAGATCACCGAGCAGCGTGTGCTCGGCACCATCATGCCGGCGATCTTTCTGGCCGTGGCAGCGTTCTTGCTGAACGTCGTGATCTCGCGCCTGGTTGCCACCCAGCGCGAACAGATCGCGGCCCTGAAGGCGCTCGGCTATGCCAACCGCACGATCGCGGCGCATTACCTCAAGCTGGTCGGCGTGATCGTGTTCTGCGGCCTGGTGCTGGGGCTGTGGCTCGGTCGCTGGCTGGGCACGGCGATGCTCGGCCTGTATGCGGACTTCTTCCGCTTCCCGCGCTTCGACTACGTGATGGCGCCGTCGCTGGTGCTGCTCGGTGCCGGGCTGACGCTGGTCACGGCGCTGGTCGGTACCTTGAGCGCGATTGCCGCCACCGTGCGGCTGGCGCCGGCCGAGGCCATGCGCCCGCCGGCGCCCGGCAACTTCCGCCCGACGCTGATCGAACGCCTCGGCGTGCGCCGCATGGGCACCGTGATGCGCATGATCCTGCGCCAGATGGAGCGCCGGCCTTGGCGCACGGGCCTGTCGGTGACCGGGGTCGCGGCGGCGGTGGCGATCGTCGTCATGGGCAACTTCTTCCGCGATGCGATCGAGGTCATCGTCGACACCCAGTTCACGCTCGTGATGCGCAACGACGTGGCATTGTGGGCGGTCGAACCGCTGCACGACCGCGCGCGCCTCGCCGTTGCACGGCTGCCCGGCGTGACCCAGGTCGAGTCGACACGCCATGTCCAGGTGGCGCTGATCAACGGCCACCGGCGCGAACGTGTCCTGTTGCGCGGGCAGCCGGCCCGGCCCGAGCTGTTCCGGCTGATCGACGTCGATGGCCGCGAGACGCAACTGCCCGGCCAGGGCCTGGTCCTGACCGACCGGCTGGCCGACAAGCTGGCGCTGCGTGTGGGCGACCTGGTCGACGTGGAGGTACTCGAGGGCCGGTCGCGCCTGCTGCGCCTGCCGGTCGACGCGACGGTGCGCGAGATGATGGGCCTGAACGCCTACATGGAGCGATCTGCGCTCAACCGCGCGCTCGGTGATGGTGACCTCTCGACCGGTTTCATGGTCTCGGTCGAACGCGGCCAGGAGCCGGCCTTGCTGCGTGCGACGCGCGAGCAGCCGCGCCTGGCCGGCGCCTTCAGCAAGGCCACAATGCTGCGCAACATGGAAGAACTGAGCGCGCGCAACATCCGCATCATGAGCACGGTGCTGACCCTGTTTGCGAGCGTGATCGCGGTCGGTGTCGTGTACAACAACGCACGCATTGCCCTGGCCGAGCGCACCTGGGAGCTGGCCAGCCTGCGTGTGCTCGGTTTCACCCGTGCCGAGGTGTCGGGCCTGTTGCTGGGCGAGCTCGCCATCGTGATCCTGGTCGCGCTGCCGCTTGGCATGGTGCTGGGGTGGTCCCTCGTGCATGCCCTGGTGGGCGCGATTGCCAGCGACCAGTTCTTCTTTCCCGTCGTGATCCAGCCCCGCACCTATGCATTGGCGGCGCTCGCCGTGCTGGTGTCGGGCGTGGCCAGCGCACTCGTCGTGCGCCGGCGCGTGGACCGGCTCGACATGGTGTCCGCCTTGAAGACCCGAGAGTGAGATGAAGACCAAGACGAAGATCCTGGGAGGCGTGGCCATCGCTGCGCTGGTGGCGGTGCTGGCCTGGTCCTTTGCGCCGCGCCCGCTCGCGGTCGAAGTGGCGATGGTCGACCGCGGTGAGTTCGAGACCACGGTCGATGAGGACGCCCGCACAAGGCTGCGCGATCGATATGTGGTCGCTGCCCCGCTGGCGGGCCGGCTCGGCCGCATCACGCTGCGCGCCGGCGACCGCGTCGAGGCCGGCGCCGTGCTGGCGACGCTGGCGCCGCCGCCTGCGCCGATGTTCGATGCACGCACGCGCGCCGAGCTGAACGCGCGCGTCGGTGCAGCCGAGGCCCAGTGGCGGCGTGCCTCGGCCGGCGTCGCGGGCGCCGAGGTTGCGCTGGCCCAGGCCAACGCCGAGGCGCGGCGCAACGAGGAGCTGGCGCGCCAGGGTTTCGTGTCGCCGCTGCGCGCCGAGTCCGAACGACTGGCGGTGCAGTCCGCGCAGATGGCGCTCGACGGGGCGGTGCAGGGGCGCGAGGTCGCGCGTCACGATCTGGCGCAGGCCCGGGCCGCGCTGGCCAGCACGCAGGCTGGCGCGGGTGCGCCGCCGTTCGAGGTCAAGTCGCCGATTGCGGGGCAGGTCCTGCGTGTGCTGCAGGCGAGCGAGACGGCGGTGGCGATCGGCACGCCCTTGCTGGAGATCGGAGACACCGCGCAGTTGGAGATCGTGGCCGAAGTGCTGACGAGCGACGCGCTGCAACTGCCGGCGGGGGCGTCGGTGCGCATCGAACGCTGGGGCGGACCACAGGACCTGGCCGGTCGCGTGCGGGCGGTCGAACCGGCCGCCTTCACCAAGGTCTCGGCGCTCGGCGTCGAGGAGCAGCGTGTCAACGTGCTGATCGATCTGCTCAGCAAGCGTGAGGACTGGCCTGCGCTCGGCGACGGCTACCGCGTCGGCGTGCGCATCGTGACCCGGCGTGTCGAGGACGCGCTGCGCGTGCCGGTGAGCGCGGTCTTCCCGCGGCCGGGTGGACAGGGGACCGCCGTGTTCGTCGTGGACGGCGAGCGTGCGCGCCTGACGCCGGTCACGATCGGCGCGCGCAACGGGCGCCACGCCTGGATCCAGGACGGTCTGGTGGCCGGCAAGTCCGTGATCGTCTACCCGCCTGCGACGCTGGGCGACGGCATGCGGGTCAAGCCAAGACAGCCCTGATCGGCGCGGCAGACCTACACTGCGTCGCATGCGACACTTGCTTGCCTCGTTCTGCCTGGGGATCGGATTGCTCGCCGGGTGTGGCGGCGGCGGTGCGCCGGCCGGTGCGCCACCAGCCCCCGTCCCGGTGCTCGGCGCGGGCGAAGTCGCACGCGACGATCCGACCGTCTACTCGTCGGCCCCCAGCGCGGCCTTGTCGGGTGCCGAAGAGGCTGCGGCGATCACGAAGCACCAGTTGTCGCTGGCCGGGCGCAGCCTCGACTACACCGCCACCGCCGGCCACCTGATCGCGCGCGCGCCGGGCACGCTGGCCGCGCAGGCCAGCGTCTTCTACGTGGCCTACACCCTGGACGGGGCCGACCCGGCCACGCGGCCCGTCACCTTCTTCTACAACGGCGGGCCAGGCTCGGCCAGTGTCTGGCTGCACCTCGGGTCCTTCGGCCCCAAGCGCCTGGTCACGGGCGTTCCGGCGACCACTGCGGCGCGGCCATTCCCGCTCGTTGACAACCCCGACAGCCTGCTCGGTGTCAGCGACCTCGTCTTCGTCAACGCGGTGGGCAGCGGGCGATCGCAGGCCATCGCACCGTTCGTCAACCAGTCGTTCTGGGGCGTCGATGCCGATGCCGCGCTGTTCCGCGACTTCATCACGCGCTATCTGCAGTTCTATGCGCGCACGGCTTCCCCCAAGTTCCTCTACGGCGAGAGTTATGGCGGACCGCGCAGCGCGGTCCTGGCGCGCCTGCTGCAGGACGCGGGCGTCATGCTCGACGGCGTCGTGCTGCAGTCGCCGGCGCTCGACTACAACAACAACTGCGGCGTCAGCGCCGGCGCCGCCGTCAGCTGCGCCGGCTACCTGCCGAGTTATGCCGCGGTCGGGGCCTGGCATGCCTTGTCGAATCCGGTGCCGACCGATCTCGACGCCTGGCTCGATGCGGCGCGCGACATGGCGACCACCCGCTACGGACCGGCAGTCGAGCTCTGGCGATCGAGCGGAACGACCGCACCGCAGTTGTGGCAGGCGCTGGCCGACCTGACCGGCCTGGGCGTGTCGCAATGGAGTTCGCGCTTCGACATGGACTCGACCACCTACCGCAGCCGGTTGCTGCCAGGGCGGCTGATCGGCCGCTACGACGGCCGCATGCAGGCCGCGAACGGCAGTGCGCTGGCGGCCGAAGGCGACCCTTCCAGCACCTGGCTGACCTCGTCCTTCGTCAGCGCCATCGACAGCTACTTGCGCGACACGCTGTACTACCGCAATGGATCGACCTACGTCCTGTTCAGCAATGCGATCGAGCACTGGGACTTCTCGCACGCCGGCCGCGCCTTGCCCGACACCGTGCCCGATCTGCAGGCGGCATTGGCGCAGAACCCGGCGCTGCGTGTGCTGTCGGTCAGTGGCGTGCACGACCTGGCGACGCCGTTTCACGTCACCGAGCAGGACCTCACGCGACTGAACTCGCCCCGCGTGCTGGTGCGCAACTACCCCGGTGGCCACATGAGCTTTCTCGACGACTCGACGCGTCCGCACCAGCGCGCCGATCTGGAGGCCTTCTTCGCAGCAACGCCGGCCCCATCCTCCGTGCAGGCGGTGCGCCGCGCGCCGCTCGCGTTGCCCGCGCGCGTGCGGCCCGATCGCGCCGGCGTCATCCCGGTGGCGCCGGCGATCCTGCCGCGGCCGGAGCCGGCGGTGCAGGCACTCATGTGCGACCCCTGCGTGCCGCCACGTCGCTGAGGCCGGCTTGTGCGGGGGGTCGGCAGCCGGGTCCGCCGCAAAGGCGCTACTTCGGCGATTTCAGCTCGACCATGATGACGTGGGTGTCGGTCGTGCCGACGTTCTCGCCGATGTGCGTCTGCGCCGGTGACCACATCACGTCGCCGGCCTTGAACTCGCGCATCAGGACCTTGCCGTCGGGCAGGTGGATGCGGCGCTTGAAGGCGCTGACGGCATAGAGCGTGAAGTTCGGGTGACGGTGCTCATGGGTCTTCTCGCCTGGCTTGTCGCGGTACTCGAGTACCCGCACATGGTCGTTCTCGAGCACGACGCGGTACTTGTCGCCGTCGGTCGCGGCCGGGTCCTGGGCGCAGGCGGCGGCTGCGACGAAGGTCAGGGTGAGGGCGGTCAGGGCTTTCATCGTCGATCTCCTTGGGGGTGGACTGGGAACGAAGCCAGTCTCTCGCCCGCCCTCCCACGGATCGCATAGAGATTCGATCAATCGTCGCGCAGCGTGGCGGCGAGCGCCTCGGTGGCGGGCGCGGGGCGCACGCCGAGCAGGATCGACAACTGCGAGCGGCAGCGCCGGTAGGCTTCGAAGGCCTCGGCGCGCCTGCCCAGCGCCGCCAGCGCCGACATCAGGCGCCGGGTCAGCGCCTCGGCCAGCGGGTCCTGTTCGACCGCGCGCCGGTAGACGGCGACTGCCGCCTCGGCGCGACCGGCGCGTTCGAGCCGCTCGCCGATCGAAGCCAGCTCGCGCACCCAGCGCGCCTGCCAGCGTTCGCGTGCCGACAGCAAGGCCGGCAGCGCCTCGTCGGCGACAAACAAGGGGCCGTCGACGAGGTCGAGCACCTGCGTGGCGAGCGTGGACAGCTGTTCGATCGGGGCGTCGGCGGCGCGCCCAAGCAGGGCCTCGGCGGCGCCCAAGTCGGTCCAGCAGGTGCCCGCGTTCAGGCTCAGCGTGCCGGCGCGCAGCAGCAGCGTGGAGTCCCCCCCAGCCGCTTGCGCAACCGGTGCAACGCATTGTCGAAGGACTTGCGCGCCAGGTCGCCCTCGGCCTCGGGCCACAGCGCCGCCGCGAGCTGGTCGACCGGCGCTGCGCCGCCGGCGGCGATCGTCAGCTTCAGCAGGTCGAGGGGTTTGCGCCCTTCCTTGCGTGGCGCTGGCGCAGCGTCACCGTCGCGCTCGATGGCGAAGCGACCGAAGCAGCGCAGCTTGAGCGACCAGGGCCAGCGCTCGTCGGCACCGTCGGGCGCGGCCAGCGCGTGACGCCGGATGATCTGGCGGCACAACGTCGTCTCGATGTCGTTCGCCAGCGCGCGCGCCATCAGGCGGGGCATCAGCCCGGGGCAACTGTAGGGCAGGGGGCCGAAGTCGTAGCCGTGTTTGCGCGCGATCGCCAGACCCGAGCGCAGCGCATCCAGGCAGCGCGCCGGCTCGCCGCTGCGGTCGGCGAGGTCGGCCTCGACCAGGGCCTCGATCCAGTCGTGCCAGACGCCTGCGCGCTGGAACGGGTGTGTGCGGGCGGCCACCAGCGCGGCCGCGGCGGCCTCGAACTGGCCGGCCTCGGTGTTCGCCAGTGCGCTGCCGATGAGAGCGATGTGCTCGCGCAGCGGCCAGCCACAGGCACGGCCGCTGGCGACGGCGTCGTGCATCAGCCGCAAGGCAGCCGCGGCGTCGCCGTCGAGAAGCGCGAGCATGGCGCGGTTGAAGGCCCAGGTCGTGGCGTCGATGAAGTTGTGCGGGTCGAGCCAGTGCGCCGCCTCGTCCAGATGGTGGCGCGCCAGTTCGCCCTGGCGCGCCGCCACCGCCGCCAGCACGACCAGCAGATGGGCCTTGGCGAGCAGGGGGCGCCGTCCTTCGGCCAGCACCAGCGCTTGCTGGGCGGCGGTCAACGCGCCCTCGACGCGGCCGAGCAGCGATTGCACCAGCACGACCACGCTGAGCCAGCGCAGGCGCGTCGTCGGCGCGACGCTGGCGTCTCCGCACAGGCGGTCGAGCTTGAGCACGATGCGGTCCAGGCGCGCCACCTGACCGGTCCACAGCAGGTAGTAGGCCAGGGTGCCGAGCAGCAGACGCTGGTGGCTGGCGAGCGGCTGATCGAGCAGGCTCTCGGCGAGGTCGGCGAGCGCGGCCGTGCGCGCATCGTCGGTTCGCAGGTGCACGAAGGCGGCGAGCAGGCCGGGCAGCACGCGCAGGTCAGTGTCGATGTCGCGGCGGGCGAGGAAGTGATCGACGCCGGCGCGCAGCACGTCTAGCCAGGGACCGAGCGCATCGAAGCGGTCGCCGAGGAAGACGATGGCGTCGGCCGCCGCGGCGGCGCATTGGAACGATCCGACGCGGTCGCCGGCCGCCTCGAAACCGGCGTGGGCACGCTGCAGCGTCGCGAGCGCGCGCTGCGGTTCGGTGGCGACATCGCAGTGGCCGAGCCAATAGAGCAGCCAGGGATCGGCGTCGCGCTGCGTGGCCGGCAGCGCAGCGATCCACTCGCGCAGGTTGTCGGTGCGACCGTCGGCGATCAGGCGCGGCGCCTGGGCGCGCAGCATGGTGGCTGCATCGACGGTTGCGCCGAGGTCGAGCAGGCGCGGGATGGCCTCGTCGGCCCGGCCCTGGCCTGCGAGCAGGTCGGCGGCGCGACGGTGCCACGCGGCCAGGCGTTCCGGCGGCAAGGTCGCCTGCGCACGCGACTGCAGGTAGGACGCGAACAGGGTGTGGAAGGTGTAGCGTGGCTCGGGGCCGGCGCGCAGCTCGGTGAACAGGCTGCGTCGCGCGAGGTCGGCGAGCAGGCGCGGCGCATCGGCGTCGCCGCTGATCGCCACGGCGGCCTTCGCGTTGGCCGATGGCAGGCAGGACACCGCCATCAGGATCTCGATCTCGCGCGCGTCGAGTCGCTCGAGCACGTCTGCGGCGAAGAGGGCGAACAAGCGGTCGAGCGCGCCATCGGCGTCGGGCACCTGGCGCTCGCCACCGTGCGCGGCGCCTGCCAGCAGCAAGCGTCATCGCTGCCGCCCAGCCGCCCGACAGAGCCTGCAGCGTGCGCGCGTCCCAGTCCTGCCCGTGCAGCTCGATCAGGTGTGCGGTTTCTGCTGTCGAAAACCGCAGCGCACTGCTGTCGATCACGCCCAGGCGCTGTTCGGTCAGCAGCGCGGCGAAGGGTGATGGCGGCGCCTCGCGGCTGATCGCGATCAACCGGCCACCGGCCGGCCAGCGCTTGAGCGCAGCGGCCAGGCCGGTCAGGGCAGGTGCATCGCGCCCGAGCGATTGCACGTTGTCGAGCACCAGCACCCAGGGCGCCGTCAGCCCGGCGCACAGCACCGCCAGTCGGCGCTGCAACAGTGCAGCCGGGTCGCGCAGGTCATCGGCGGTCGGCGCCGGCAGGCGCCAGCGGCGGCCAAGCGCACCCCGGCACAGCTGGTCGACGTGGTGCATCATCGTTGCCGGCTGTGCGTCGGCGTCGTCGAACTGCAGCCACAGCGTGCGCGGGCCGCCAGCACCTGCCATCGATGCAAGGTAGGTCGCGACGAGCGTACTCTTGCCGAAGCCGGCCGAGCCATAGACCCAGGTGGCGGGCCGCGCCGCGCTGGCATCGAGAAGCTCGAACAGACGCTCGCGAGCAATGGCGCGGCCATGCTGCGGCGGGCTCAGCTGGGTCGGCGGATCCTGAGTGGCACGTCGACGCGGCGGGGGCATCGGCCCATGCTAAGGGCAATCGGCCGCGCCGTGGCCCGGGTCAGCGCGGTGGCGCAGGCGCGGCCGGATCGACCCGGTGCTGGACTGCCAGCTGCTCGAGTGCGGCGGTGTAGGGCAGGGCGCGCCGCGAGGCCACACCGTCGATGAGCAGACCGAGCGCACCGCCCACCATCAACGCGATGCCCAGTCCGTGCGCCCATTCGCTGCGCACGAGGTAGACCAGCAGCAGTCCGGCGCCGACCAGGACACCGAAGGCGATGAACATCAGCCGGAAGTTGGCGTTGACACGCGCCATGCGCGGCAGCTCGGCGGCCAGCATCTGCGCCGGGTCGCTTGCCAGGCCCTGCGCGAGCTCGGCCACCTGCGCCGGCGTGCGCAGGCCGACGCCGAGCCCGGTGCCGATCAGGGCGAGGCCGAACAGGATTGCCGGCACCGCCAGCGACCAGGCGAAGGCGTCGCGCTCGCCGCGCAGCATCACCGCGCCGACGGCCACCAGGGCCACGCCGGCAGGCAGGATGAAGGCCAGCGCCTCGAGGCGCTCGCCGCGGAAGTAGTCGTGCATCAGTTCGAGCATGGGAGAGCTGTGGCCTGACCGGTGGCGGGACACCGATGGTAGGCGCAGCGGCCCTGCGTCGCACCGGTCTTTGCCTGCCGGCGAGAATCGGCACATGGACTCCCTTTCCCAGGCCGCGCTCGGCGCGGCCGTCGCGGTCGCGGTGATGGGCCGTCGCACTGCGCTCTGGAAGGCCGTGCTGTGGGGCGTGGTGTGCGGCACGCTGCCCGACCTCGACGCCCTGATCGACCACGGCGACCCGGTGTCGAACATGACCTTCCACCGCGCCGAGAGCCATGCCCTGTTCTGGCTCACGCTGGTGGCGCCGCCGATTGCCTGGATCGTCGCGCGGCTGCACCGCGAGCAGGCGCTGTTCGCACGCTGGTGGCTGGCGATCTGGCTGGTCCTCGTCACCCATCCGCTGCTCGACGGCATGACGGTCTATGGCACGCAGCTGCTGTTGCCCTTCACCGACCATCCGTTCGCGCTCGGCAGCATCTTCATCATCGATCCGCTCTACACGGTGCCGCTGCTGATCGGCGTGATCGTCGCGCTGCGGCGCGACGACGAGCGGGGCCTGGTCTGGAACCGGGCCGGGCTGGTGGCGAGTTGTGCCTATCTGGCCTGGACCGCGGCGGCGCAGGCCTGGGTGCGCGCCGACGTCGAGGACTCGCTCGTGGCCCAGGGCGTGCAGGCGCAGCATCTGCTGGTGACGCCGGCGCCTTTCAACTCGCTGCTGTGGCGAATCGTGGCGGTCACGCCCGAGGACCGCTACCTGGAGGGATTCCGCTCGCTGCTCGACGGCGAGCGCGCGCTGCAACTCGATGCCTTCGAGCGCGGCGGCGGCCTGCAGGCCGACTTCAACGGGCATTGGCATCTGCGGCGCATGGTCTGGTTCACCCAGGGCTTCTACAAGCTCGAACGCGCCGGCGCCGACGTGATCCTGACCGATCTGCGCATGGGGCAGGAGCCGCAGTACGTGTTCGCCTTCCGGATTCCCCACGCCGGCTTGCCGCGCTCGGTGGGCGGGCGGCTGGACATCGCCCGCGGCCTGCAATGGCTGGGTCCGCGCATGTTCGGCGCTGACCTGCCGCCGCCGCGCTGAACGGGCGGCGGGCGCTCAGCGGCGGCCGCCGACGTCGAGTGCCTTCAATGTCCCGGGGTCGAACTGGCCCGACACGGTCAAGCTGCGTTGCTGCTGGAATGCGCGCAATGCGGCCTGGGTGCGCGGACCGAGGATGCCATCGATCGCCCCGACCTCGAGTCCATGGCGCGCCAGCGCTTCCTGGCCGCTGCGAACGGTGTTGTCGGCGACGCAGGGTCGCAACTGGGCAATCGTCTTGAACCATTGCTCGGCCTCTTTCGCATCGTAGGCCGGTGCAGGTTGCGGCTGCACGTCGCGTGCCTTCAGGCGGGCCAGCATCGACGGCATGCTGTCGCGCAATGGGCGCGGCATGCCTTTGAGGAATCCCGGTTCGATGCCCTTGACGACCGAGCCCTGGCGCTGCCCGGGCTTGAGCGAAAAGGTCTGCCATGCGTTGACGGTCGTGCGCGACCCGGCCGCTCCCCCCACCGTGATGATCGCATCGCCCCGTTCCACGAATACGGCCGCGCCCTCGGCATCGACGTGCACCACGGCTGCGCCGGCATCGATCGAGATGTCGAGGAACTGCGTCGCGATGCGGTGCGGCGGCGCCTTGTCGCGTTTGGCCACCACGACCTTGGCCCAGCCCGCCAGCAAGACGACCGGGCTGGCGGCCTCACCGTCCGAACCAGGCAACTCGAACAGCAGCCGCGTGTCGTGGCCGACGATGATCTGGCCGCCGTCGGCAAACTCTGCCTGCACCAGGGCTTGTGGCGCGGTGCTGACGATGTCGCACTGGCGCAGCGTCACGCCCGGCACCGGGAGGAATCCGCGTGCGCCCGAGATGATCGTGCTCTTGCCTTCGACGTAGGTGATCGTCGGCGATGAGGCCGCGGCAGCGGCGGTCAGGCAGAACGAGATCGCGAGCGCGATGCACGCGGGTGAACGAAAAGGCATGCAAGGTCCCCCGGGGCTCGGCGATGTGCAAATGCGACGGTGGGCCAGCCATCGGCCGGCCGCGCAGCGAGCCGACTGTAGGTGCATCGACGAAGCCCTGTCAATTCGGTTGCCCATTGTGGATCGCAGCGTGTGAAGTCGCCATTCAATCCCATGCTCGACAAACGGTGAGCCCTGCCATATGGTGGGCGTTGTCTCGGTCTCGGCGAAAGGCAGTGATGGCGATGTTTCCTGCATCAGAACGCGCAGCGGCGTCGCACCGGATGGGCATGCTCGCCGAGCGCGCGCTCGGCGTCCGGTGCCGGGTCGGCAACTGGCTGGCTGTGCTGGGCCTGGCCTCGATGCTGTGGGTCGCCGCGCCGGCGCAGGCGCAGGCCGTTGCGTCGCCGCATGCGATCGACATCCCGCGCTGGTTCTCGATCAGTCTGCTCGATTTCAAGGACGAGATCGCGGAGGCGGCACGCGACGGCAAGCGCGTGATGGTCTATTTCGGCCAGGATGGATGCCCCTACTGCAAGGCGCTGATGAAGGCCAATTTCGGCCCCGGCCCGATCACCGACAAGACACGCGCGAATTTCGTCGCCATCGCCATCAACATCTGGGGCGATGCCGAGGTCCACTGGATCGATGGCAGCACAACCACCGAGAAGGAACTGGCGCGCACGCTGAAGGTGCAGTTCACGCCGACGCTGCTCTTCTTCGAGACCGACGGCACGCTGGTGCAGCGCCTCAACGGCTACCTGCCGCCCGAGCGCTTCACGCACCTGCTCGACTACGTGATCCAGCGCCGCGACCGCGAGCTGTCGATGGCCGAGTACATGAGCACGAAGATCAAGGAGCCTGACATCCCCGTCCGCGGCACGCGCCCCTACCTGATGCGCGACCCGGCCAATCTGGCGCGCGCCGGCCGTGGCCGACCTTTGGCGGTGCTTTTCGAGTCGCCGTCCTGCAAGGACTGCGTCGAGATGCATGCGCAGGCCTTCACGCGCGAGTCACTGCGCCAACTGCTGCGCGGCTTCGACGTGGCGCGACTCGTCCCCGGGTCGCCCGCGCAAGCTGACCACTCCCGACGGTCGGCGCACCGATGCGCCCGGCTGGGCGCGCGACTTGCGGATCAACCTGTACCCGACCGCGGTCTTCTTCGACCCGCGTGGCGAGGAGGTCTTCCGCTTCGATGGCTACCTGCGACCGTTCCACATCGAGAGCGCCTTCGACTACGTCGCCAGCGGCGCCTATCTGCGCGAGCCGCAGTTCCAGCGCTTCGTGCAGACGCGCGCCGACAAGCTGCGCGAGCAGGGCAAGCCGGTCGACCTGTGGCGTTAGGGTCGGCGCCGCAAGCCGCTGCCGCCCGGCAAGCCCGCGCGGGTCAGGTCGTCGCGGGGTCCTGCAGTGCGAGCCAGACTTCGCGTGTCTCGGCGCCCGGGCGGTCGTCGATGCTGAAGCCCAGGTCGGACGCCAGTTCCAGCATGCGCTTGTTCTCGGACAGCACGGTTGCGACGAGCCGACGTGTGCCATGGGCACGCAGGTAGGCAATCATCTTGTTCATCAGCCGCTCGCCCAGGCCGCCGCCCTTGATGTCGCTGCGCACGATGATGCCGAACTCGGCGTCGTGGTTGTCCGGGTCGGCGATCGCGCGCACCACGCCCAGCGTTTCTTCGCCGCCGCCCTCGGTCGGCGCGGTGGCGATGAAGGCCATCTCGCGTTGGAAGTCGATCTGGGTCAGGCGGGCCAGTTCGCTGCGCTCGATGCTGCGCCGGCTGTAGAAGACGCGCATGCGGATGTCGATCGGGTCGAGCTTTTCGAGGAAGGCCAGGTGCTGGGCTTCGTCTTCAGGGCGGATCGGGCGCAGGGTCAAGGTGCGATCCTGCCAGGGCAGGGTCTCGACCAGTTCGCTCGGGTAGGGACGGATCGCGAAGCTCGCCGCGCCACCCGGGGCAGCGGCGCTGACGCGCACCCGTGCATCGAGCGCGATCGCGCCGTCGGCGCCGCTCAGCAACGGGTTGATGTCGAGTTCGATGATCTGCGGGACTTCGGCCAGCAGCTGGGAGACCGCCGTCAGCACGGCCACGATGGCGTCGAGGTCGACCGCCGGCGTGTCGCGGTAGCCCGCCAGCAGCCGGGCCACGCGGGTGCGCGCGATCAGCGCGCGCGCCAGCGGCGCATTCAGGGGCGGCAGCGCGAGCGCACGGTCGGCCACCACTTCGACCGAGGTGCCGCCCTGACCGAACAGGATGACCGGGCCGAACTGCGGGTCCAGGCTGGCGCCGATGATCAGTTCATGGGCGCGTGGCCGGCGCACCATGGCCTGCACGCTGAACCCGAGCACCTTGGCCTCGGGGAGCAGTGCCTGCACCCGTTCGAGCATCGTGGCGGCAGCAAGCCGCACCTGGTCGGCCGTCAACAGGTCGAGCACGACACCGCCGACATCGCTCTTGTGCGAGATGTCGTGCGACAGGATCTTGAGCGCGACCGGGAAGCCGATGGCGGAGGCGGCCCGGGCTGCCGCGTCGGGCTCGGCGCTCGTGCTCTCGGTGCGGGCCACCTCGATCCCGCAGGCGCTCAGCAGGTCCTTGGCCTCGGGCTCGCTCAGCATGTCGCGCCCATCGGCGAGCGCGCCGTCGATGAGGCCGCGCACGCGCGCCAGGTCCAGCTGGCTGGCCTTGGGCAGCGCCGGTGGGGCCTGCATGAGCTGCGCCTGGTTGCGCCGGTAGGTGGCCAGCATCGACAAGGCGCGCACCGCTTCTTCGGGCGTGTCATGGCAGGCGATGCCGGCGTCGTGGAACAGGTGGCGCGCGTCGGCGACCGCCGCGTCACCGAGCCAGCAGGCCACGACGCGACTTGAGGCCGGCTGCAGCACCGGCAGCAGTGCCTGCGCGATCTGCAGGCTGGGCACGATCGCGGTCGGCGCGTGCACGAAGAGCAGGGTGCCACTGCGCTTGTCGGCGAGCAGGGTCGTCATCGCCTGCACATAACGTTCGGCCGGCGCGTCGCCGATCAGGTCGACCGGGTTGCCATGCGACCAGTTCGGCGGCAACGAAGCGTCGAGTTCGCGCAGCGTGCCGGCACCCAGCTCGGCCAGCGAAAGCCCGGCCAGTGCCGTGGCGTCGGCCGCCATCACGCCGGCGCCGCCGCCATTGGTGACGATGGTGACGGGTTCGTCGCTGCCGTCGCCGATACGGCCCTGGAAATGCGACAGGGTCTCGGCCGCGGTGAACAGGTCCTGCAGGCTGTCGACCCGCAACATGCCGGCGCGCCGGATGGCCGCGTCGATCACCGCGTCGGCCCCGGCCAGTGCACCGGTGTGCGAGGCCGCCGCCTTCTGGCCCTGCGCCGAGCGGCCGGACTTGACCACGATGACCGGCTTGTTGCGCGCGGCCGCGCGCGCCGCCGACATGAACTTGCGCGGCGCCTCGATCGATTCGATGTAGAGCAGGATGGCGCGTGTCTTCGGATCGCTGGCCAGGTAGTCGAGCATGTCGCCGAAGTCGACGTCGGCGTGTTCGCCGAGTGAGACGAAATGCGAGAAGCCGATGCGTCTGCCGCGTGCCCAGTCGAGCATGGCGGTGACGAGCGCGCCCGACTGCGACACGAAAGCGAGCGAGCCGGGCTCGACCATCGCATGCGCGAAGCTCGCGTTCAGACCGATGTGGGGCGCCAGCAGGCCCAGGCAGTTCGGTCCCAGCACGCGCAGCAGATGGGGCCGCGCGGCTTCGCACAGGGCCTGCTTGTGCGCGGTGTCGAGCCCGGCCGTCAGCACGATGGCGGCACGCGTGCCGCGCGCGCCGAGTTCGCGGACCAGGTCCGTCACGACCGCCGCCGGGGTGCAGATGATGGCCAGCTCGGGCGCCTCGGGCAGGTCGGCCACGCCGGCATGGACCGGATCGCCGCCGAGCGCGGTCAGCCTGGGGTTGACGGCCCAGATGGGGCCCTTGAACCCGCCGGCCTTGAGGTTGTGCCAGACGGTCGCGCCGACGCTGCCGGGGCGGTCGGAGGCGCCGAACACGGCGACCGAGGCCGGGTCGAAGAGGGAGTCGAGATTTCGGATGCTCATGGCGACGATGATGCCTGCTCACCAACCCGGCGGGCGGTCATCGGGCTTGACCTGCCTCAAGCCACATGCGAGTCTGGACCCTAGCATCTAGACTGGAGACCCCCATGAAAATCCTGCTTCCCGTCGATGGTTCCCCGCTTGCATTGCACGCGGTCGAACATGCCCTGAGCCTGGTGCGCGAGGGCCTGCAGGCGAGCTTCGTGCTGGCCAACGTGCAGGAGCCCGCGAGCCTGTACGAAGTGGTCACGGCGCATGACCCGGACGTGATCCGCGAGGTGCGCGGTGCGGCCGGCGCGGACCTGCTGGCCGGTGCGGAAGCGATCCTGGACCAGGCCAGGGTTCTGTACGAGAGCGAGGTGGCCGGTGGCGACCCCGCGCACTTGCTGGTCGAGATGGCCGAGCGTTATGGCTGCGACGCGATCGTGATGGGCGCGCGCGGGCTTGGTGGGCTGCGTGCCGCTCTGCTGGGGTCGGTCTCGCATGCAGTGATCAATGCGAGCACGATCCCGGTCACCATCGTGCGCGGCCCCGAGCCACCCGAAGCCGGTGACGACGAAGAGACCGACGTCGACGCGTAAGTGACCGAGACGGTCCACGACTCGCACGTCCACGCTGCCGATGCCGTCGCCCGGCGGCTCGGCGTAGTCCCCAATCAAGGCCTGTCGGCCGACGAGGTCGACCTGCGCCGACAGCGCCACGGGCCGAACCGCCTGCCCGAGGCAGCACCGCGTCGCTGGTGGCAGCGTGTGCTCGACCAGTTCCGCGATTTCATGATCCTCGTGCTGCTGGCGGCGGCCGTCGTGTCCGGCCTGATCGGCGACCTGACCGACACGGTCGTGATCCTGATCATCATCGTGCTCAACGCCACGATCGGGGTCTGGCAGGAGTGGCGCGCCGACCAGGCCCTGCAGGCCCTGCGCCGCATGGCCGCACCGCACGCGATGGTCCGGCGCGACGGCGGCCAGGTGCAACAGGTCGAGACCCAGCACCTGGTGCCGGGCGACGTGGTGCTGCTCGAAGCCGGCAATCTGGTGCCGGCCGACCTGCGCCTGCACGAGGTGGCGCAGTTGAAGGTCGACGAATCGGCGCTCACCGGCGAGTCGGTCACGATCGACAAACAGCATGCGGCGCTGGCCGCGCAGGCAGGCGCCGACAGCGCGCTCGGCGACCGCACCAACATGGCCTTCAAGGGCACCCTGGTCACGCATGGGCGTGCCAGCGGGCTCGTCGTGGCCACCGGCGTGCAGACCCAGATCGGCCAGGTCGCCACCTTGCTGCAAGGCGCCGGTGAACGCGCGACCCCATTGCAGCAACGGCTGGCATCGTTCGGCAAGCGGCTGTCGCTGGTGGTGCTCGCGATCTGTGGCCTGATCTTCGCGCTCGGTGTCTGGGGTCGCGGTGAGCCGGTGCTGCTGATGGCGCTGACCGCGATCAGCCTGGCGGTGGCGGCGATTCCGGAAGCGCTGCCGGCGGTGGTGACGGTCCTGCTCGCGCTCGGGGCACGCCGGCTGGTCAAGGTCAACGCGCTCGTGCGCCGCCTGCCTTCGGTCGAGACCCTGGGTTCGGTGACCGTGATCTGTTCGGACAAGACCGGCACGCTGACCGTCAATCGCATGCAGCTGCAACGCCACCAGGCGTTCGGCGACGAGGCGGCCTTGTGGCAGGGCATGGCGCTGTGCAACGACGCCTCACCGGGCAAGGAGGGCGGCTGGAACGGCGACCCGACCGAGACCGCCCTGCTCGACGGGGCGGCCGAGGCGGGCCAGGATGTTCTGGCAATCCGGCGCGAACATCCGCGCGCGATGGAGTGCCCCTTCGACAGCGAGCGCAAGCGCATGAGCACGCTGCATCGCACGGCGTCCGGCGTCGAGGCCTGGGTCAAGGGGGCGCCGGAGGCGGTGCTGTCTTCATGCGTCGACCTGCCCGAGACGGCCGCCGCCCTGGCCGAGGAATGGGCCGGCCAGGGTCTGCGTGTGCTGGCCCTGGCCCATCGGCGCATGGACGCGGTCGAAGACCCCTGCGGCATGACCCCGGCCGAGGTCGAGAAGGACCTGCAACTGATCGGCCTGGTGGGCCTGATGGACCCGCCGCGCGCCGAGGCCAAGGTGGCGGTGGCAGAGTGCCTCGCGGCGGGCATCCGGCCGGTGATGATCACCGGCGACCATCCGGCCACCGCGCTCGCGATCGCGCAGCAGCTCGGCATCGCGCAGACGGGCAACCGCGTGATCAGCGGCCCGGAGCTGTCGGCCATGGACGATCCGGCGCTGGCCAACGTTGCGCAGGAAGTGGCCGTCTACGCACGCATGGACCCGGCGCAGAAGATCCGCATCGTCGGCGCACTGCAGTCGCGCGGCGAGTTCGTCGCGATGACCGGCGACGGCGTCAACGATGCGCCCGCGCTGAAGGCGGCCGACATCGGCGTGTCGATGGGCAAGGGCGGCACCGACGTGGCGCGCGAGGCGTCCAGCCTGGTGCTGCTCGACGACAACTTCGCCACCATCGTCGCGGCGGTGCGCGAGGGCCGGCGCATCTTCGACAACATCCGCAAGTTCATCCGCTACACCCTGACCAGCAACTCGGGCGAGATCTGGGTCCTGTTCCTGGCGCCCTTCGTCGGCCTTCCGATCCCGCTGCTGCCGATCCACATCCTGTGGATCAACCTCGTCACCGACGGCCTGCCAGGGCTGGCGCTGGCCACCGAGCCGGCCGAGCGCGGCGTCATGCAGCGGCCGCCGCGCCCGCCACAGGAGAGCGTGTTCGCGCATGGGCTGTGGCAGCACGCGCTGTGGGTCGGGCTCCTGATCGGCGGTCTGTGCCTGGGCGTGCAGGCCTGGGCGCTGCAGACCGGCAATGCCCACTGGCAGACGATGGTGTTCACCGTCCTGACGCTGGCCCAGATGGCGCATCTGATGGCGATCCGATCCGAGCGCGAATCACTGTTCACGCAGGGCCTGGCGAGCAACCTGCCGCTGCTCGGCGCGGTGGCGCTGACCTTTGCGCTGCAGATGGCAACGATCTACGTGCCGTGGCTGCAGCCCATCTTCCGCACCGAGGCGCTGAGCCTGGGCGAGCTCGGCATCTGCCTGGCGCTGGCCGCGGTCGTGTTCGTCGCGGTGGAAATCGAGAAGGCGTGGAAGCGGCGCTGATCAGACCCGGCGCGTGCGCCCGGCCCAGTGGGGCTCGCGCAACTTGCGCTTGAAGATCTTGCCGGTGTCCTCGCGCGGCAGCTCGGCGGCGAACTCGATGCACCTTGGGCACCTTGTAGCCGGCCAGGCGATGGCTGCAGGTAGGCCTGCACGGCGTCGGCGGTCAAGGCCGCGCCAGGCTGGCATTGCACCGCGGCGGCGAGTGCCTCGCCGAACTCGTCGTCCGGGATGCCGAACACGGCGCAGTCGGCGACGCCGGGCATCATCTGCAGCACGGCCTCGACCTCGGCGGGGTAGATGTTGACGCCACCCGAGATCACGAGGTCGGCGGCGCGGTCGACGATGAACAGGAAGCCGTCGTCGTCGAGATAACCGATGTCGCCCAGCGTCTTCAGGCCATCGCGCTCGATGCGGGTTCGCGCCTCGGGATTGCCGACGTAGCTGAAGTCGGCGTAGGCCGGCTGGTGCACGTAGATGAGGCCGGCCTCGCCTTGCGGCATCGGTTCGCCCGCATCGTCCAGGATGGCCAGGCGCACGCCGGGCAGTGGGCGCCCGGCCGAACCCGGCTTGCGCAAGGCCTCGGCGCTGTCCAGGCGGGTCATGTAGCCGAGCTCGCTCGCGCCATAGGCCTCGTGGATGACCGGCCCCCACCAGTCGATCATGGCGCGCTTGACCTCGGGCGGGCAGGGCGATCCGGTCGATGCGACGAAGCGCATCGAGCTCAGGTCGTGGCGGCGACGCACGGTCTCGGGCAGCGCGAGCAGCCGCACGTACATGGTGGGCACCAGGTAGGCATGGGTCAGACGGTGCTGCTCGATCAGCTGCAGCGTGCGTTCGGCGTCGAAGCGCTGTTCGATGAAGAGATGCCCGTTCTCGAGCGAGGCGCCGATGCTGTAGGAATTGGGAGCGCTGTGGTACATCGGCGCATTGAGCAGCGCGCGCATGCCGGGCTCCAGGCCGAGCACGTGGCGCAGCACGTCCTGGCCGCGTGCGACTTGCTCGGGCGTCGCCGGCGCGCGCACGATGCCCTTGGGCTTGCCGGTCGTGCCCGAGGTGTAGAACATGGCGCCGCGCGGCGCCTTGGCGTCGTCGGCCAGCTCGGCGGCGGCGTCGCGTGCGGCGGTCCACGACCCGGCGCCCGATCCGCCATGGACGAAGAGCCTGCACTCGTTCGTCGCCAGCGATCCGAGCCCATGTGTCAGGTCCTGGTCGATCACGAGCACCTTGGCGCGGCTGTCGTCCAGGATGTAGCGCACCTCGTCGGCCTTGAAATGCCAGTTGATCGGGCACCACAGCGCACCGAGCCAGCGCGCGGCCAGGAACAGCTCGAGCATCTCGGGGCTGTTGCGCATCATCAGCGCGACCACGCCGCCTTCGTCCAGCCCGGCGCCGCGCAGCACCGTGGCGGCGCGCCGCACGCGCTGGGCAAAAGTCTGCGCGTCGAGTTGCTGGTCCTGAAAGCTGACGGTGGGCGCCATCGTGTGTCGTCGAAGTCGACCCGCATTGTCACGCGCCCATGGCAAAGCGCGCCCCGTGAGGCGCGCTCTGGTCGACAGGAGGCACGAAGAATCAGCCGAAGCTATAGGCCTCGGCATTGACGCTCGCGACACCGCCGCGCTTGAGCGCCTTGGCGGTCGCGGCGCGCACTGCTTCGCGGCTCAACATGCTGTCGATTTCGATCTGTGGGTTCAGCTGCGCCATCTCGCTCAGCTCGCCGGCCGCGAGGGCGCGTTTCGCTTCGGCCTGGACCGCGGTGCGGCTGACGGTCGACTGGGTGAACTGGAAGCTCGTGGCGATCGTGGCTTCCTGGGCGAATGCGCTGCCGGCGGCGGCGAAGGTGAGGGCGGCGGCGGCGATGAGGGTGCGGGTGTTCATGATGGTGTCCTTTGACAGTGGAGTGTGTGGGAGTGAAGCGGTTCGTGGATCGATCAGGCGAAGGAGAAGGCCTCGGCATTGACGCTGGCGACACCGCCGCGCTTGAGCGCCTTGGCGGTCGCGGCGCGCACTGCTTCGCGGCTCAACATGCTGTCGATTTCGATCTGTGGGTTCAACTGCGCCATCTCGCTCAGCTCGCCGGCCGCGAGGGCGCGTTTCGCTTCGGCCTGGACCGCGGTGCGGCTGACGGTCGACTGGGTGAACTGGAAGCTCGTGTCGATCGTGGCTTCCTGGGCGAATGCGCTGCCGGCGGCGGCGAAGGTGAGGGCGGCGGCGGCGATGAGGGTGCGGGTGTTCATGAGGATCTCCTTGGGTAGCGTCTTGAGGGGGCTGTGGTGGCCTGCGTTGTGCTGACCATGGACTGAAGTCTGGGCGCGCCAGCCGACGCCCGCCGCACAGCCAGATGACATGTTTGTCATCTGGCAACGGGCGGGATCTCGTGAATGCGCGGCGCGAGACTGCGGCGCGCCCCGGCGGGCGCTGCGTCAGCTCAACGGGGCGGCAGGGTCAGGCGACGGCGTCGACCGTTCGGCCCGCGCGCCGGTGCCACCACAGGATCGCCAGCACGACCGGCACCGAGATCGCCGACACCTCAGGCTTGGCGAACACGAGCGACAGCGAGAACAGGTTCAGCGCGAGGAAGGCCGGGCGCCCGATGCGACGACCGAACTGTCCCGTGTAGGCCGCGCCGAGCCCCATCACGGCGACGATTGCCGAGACGCTGGCGATCAGGAACGCAGTCCAGGTGAAGTCGATCAGCAGCAGGGCCGGCGTGTAGACGAAGGCGAAGGGCACGAGAGCCTTGCCCATCGACAGACGGAACGCCGTCATCCCGGTGCGCATCGGTTCGCTGCGCGCGATGCCGGCGGCCGCGAACGCGGCCAGCGCCACCGGGGGCGTCACGTCGGCCAGCACGCCGAAGTAGAAGACGAAGAAGTGGGTCGCGAGCTGCGGCACGCCGAGTTGCGCCAGCGCCGGCGCCACGATCGCCGCGAGGATGATGTAGGTCGGTGTCGTCGGCACGCCCGAACCCATCACGATGCAGGCCGCCGCGGTGAAGAACAGGCCGAACAGGATCGTCACCTGGTTCAGCGCGAACCAGCCGAAGACATCGACCGAGAGCACCATCTGCGCCGCGATGCCCGACAGGTCGATCACCCAGGCCGAGAACTTGAAGCCCATGCCGGTCAAGGTGGTGATGCCGAGCACGAAGCCGACGCAGGCGCAGGCCGCACCGATGCTGAGCGCCGACTTGGCCCCCATCTCGAAACCCTGCACGAGGGCCCGCGGCCCGACCGTGAGTCCCGTCATGTGGCGGCCGTAGTTGCCCATCAGGCGCGGAATCCAGGAGCAGGCCACGGTCAGCGTGATGCCCCAGAACGCGGCCAGGAATGGCGTGTACTGCATCAGCAGCAGCGTGACCATCACGATGAGCGGAATGAAGAGGTGCCAGGAGCTCTTCAGCACCACCTTGAGCGAAGGGATTTCCGATGGGTCCATGCCCGACAGCTTCAGCCGCCGCGCCTCCAGATGGACCATGAAGAGGATCGCGAAGTAGTGCAGCGCGGCCGGCACGATGGCGACCAGGATCAGCTGGTTGTACGGGATGCCGAGGGTCTCGGCCATGATGAAGGCGGCCGCACCCATGATCGGCGGCGTGACCTGCCCGCCGCACGAGGCCGAGGCCTCGACGCCGCCGGCGAAGCGCGCCGAGAAGCCGACCTTCTTCATCAGCGGGATCGTCATCACGCCGGTGGTCACGGTGTTGGCGATCGGCGAGCCCGAGATCATGCCGAACAGTCCCGACGAGACCACGCTGACCTTGGCCGGCCCGCCGGCGAAGCGCCCGGCCGCGATCGTCGCCAGGTTGACGAACAGCTGCCCCAGGCCGGTGAGCTGGGCCATGATGCCGAACAGCACGAAGTGGAAGACGAAGGTCGCGACGACGCCGACCGGAATGCCGTAGATGCCCTCGGTGCCCTTGTACAGATGGGCGACGACTCGCGGCACGCTGTAGCCGCGGTGTCCGAGGCCGCCGGGCAGGTAGGGCCCGAAGATGCCGTACAGCACCGTCGCGATGGCCAGCAAGGGCAGGAAGATGCCCATCGTGCGGCGCGTCGCCTCGATCACCATCGCGATCGCGATCACACCGACCATCAGGTCGACCGGCGTGTGTTCGCCCGGCCGCTCGAGGAAGATCTGGTCGAAGAAGACCAGCAGGTAGAGCGAGAAGCCCGATGCGAGCAGCGCGAAGATCCAGTCGCGCAGCGGGATGTGCTGGTGGCTGCCGTCATACACCTTGAACGGCAGCGACAGGCCGGCGATCGCCAGCAGCACGACGCCGAAGGCGAACGTCGCACCCGGCGGAATCGGGTCCGACGTGGCCTGGATCAGCTCGTAGCCCATCAGCAGGTAGAACACCACGAGACCGAGCGAGACGATCCACTCCCAGGGCCCGCCCAGGCGCTTCTGGCGCGGGAAGACGAGGAAACACAGGCCAAGCACGACCGACAGATGGATCGCCCGATGAGCGATCTCGTTTTCAAGGCCGAAACCGGCGGTGTAGTAGTGCCAGCCGGACAGGCCCACCGCCAGCACCGTGACGATCCCGGCCGCCAGCCCGGCCAATTTGCGAAAGCTCGACTCGGGGTCGAACTGCTCGATCAGGCGGTCGATTTCAGACTGGGTGGCAGCGCTCATGGGAGTCCTGTCAAGGCAGCGGGCAACCGGTGGCCCGCAGTTCGATGGAGTGGCGGCTCAATGTGTGCAGCGGCACCGGCGCGCGCTCACCGACGGTGACGCGCATCGCCTGGACCGGTGGCACGACCAGCGGGTGCACGACCCGGTCCAGCGTCAGGCGCCAGCCGTCGCCGTCGCGCTGCAGGCGCTCGCCCGGACCGGCCGCGTTCGGCAGGCCATAGCCGTCGCCGACATAGCGCTCTTCGACCAGGTGCGCGCGCCAGCCGGACGCGTCGGCGCGCCAGACGTAGACGTCGCTGACGGGGGTGTTCAGCACCGAATGGGTGAAGTCGATGCGGGCCGACGGCGCTTCGGGACTGAGCGCGAGCCGCGCGAGCTCGCGCCCGCTGCGGTGCTCGCTCAACAACAGTTCGCAGGCTGGCGCCGCCGATGATCCGAGCAGCGCGCCCGCCACGATGGCGGCGCGCTGCACCCGGTTCACTTGACGATGCCCTTTTCCTTGAAGTACTTCAGCGCGCCCGGGTGGAGCGGCGCGGTGCCGACCGCCAGCGCGGTGGCGAGGCTGATGTTCTTGCCCTGCACATGGACCTGGCCCATGATCGCCACGTTCTCGAACAGGGCCTTGGTCACCTCGTAGGCCACGCTGTCGGGCACCGCGTCATGGGTGGCCCAGACCGCCATCACCGCAAGCGTGTCGACGGCCGTCGTCTGGCCCTTGTAGCTGTCGGCCGGCAGCTTGACATTGGTGTAGTAGGGCTGCTGCTTCTGCAGCGTCGCGATCTCGGGGCCGGCGAGCGGAATCACCTTGAGCGCATGGCTCTGCGCGAAGTCGGTCACGGCGGCGGTGGGCACTCCGGCGGTGATCAGCGTGGCGTGCAGGTTGCCATCCTTGATCTTGTCGACCGCCTGCGTGAAGGAGGACAGATCCTCCTTGATATCGGCGCGTGTCATGCCGTAGACCTGGAGCAGGTCGGTCAGCAACTGGTACTGGCCTGAACCGGGCGAGCCCGAAGAGATGCTCTTGCCCTTGAGGTCCTTGACGGTGTTGATGCCCGAGTCGGCGCGCGTGATCAGCTGCACCGTCTCCGGGTACAGCGCACCGAGCGCGCGCACGTTCTTGATCGCTGCGCCGTTGAACTGGCCCTTGCCGTTGTAGGCGGCGTCGAGGATGTCGGCGGCGACGAAGGCCGACTCGATGTCCTTGTTGCCGAGCAGCTTGACGTTGGCGACCGAGGCGCCGCCGGCTTCGGCGGTGGCGCTGATCTTCTTGCCGTCGACCACGGCCTTGTTCGAGATCAGCTGGGCCAGCATGCCGCCGAGCGGGTAGTAGGTGCCGCCGGTGCCGCCGGTGGCGACGCCGAAGAACAAACGCTGCTGCGCGAAGGCGGTCGTCGCGACCGCCGCCACGGCGATGATCGCCGCCGTCTGTTTCCAGTTGATTGTCATGACCTATCTCCTCCAGTGGATCGAATACACGACGATAGCGCGCCGATCGCGCGTCGCCTCTCGTGATTTGCCCTCGGGGCCGGGGTCAGCCCAGATGACGGCCGAAGAATGCGAAGCTGCGGTCCCAGGCCAGCCCGGCCCAGGCGGCGTCGTACTGGGTGATCGGGATCCGCCCGCGGCCCTGCGCGGTCTCGTTGGCGAAGCCGTGCATCGCGAGGTAACGATGGCCGCGGTAGGCTACGGCGGCTTCGGCCAGCTTCTTCTCGAGGGCATCGACGCCGGCGATCGGGAACGCGCCATCCTGCTCGGCCCAATGCGCCAGCAGCGGCACCTTGATCTTCGACGCGTCGAGGAACTCGAGCGGCGGCAAGCCGTACCAGACCACGCCGGCATCGGCCTCGGGGGATTGCGACAAGGCCAGCAGGGTCAGCGCGCCGCCCATGCAAAAGCCCGTCACGCCGACCTTGGCGCCGCCCGCCTTCAGGTGCTGGATGGCGCCGCGGATGTCCTGCGCGGCGGCATCGCCGAAGTCCAGCCCCGACATCAGGTGATGCGCCTCCTCGGCCTCGACGGTCGACTTGCCGCGGTACAGATCGGGCACCAGGGCCGTGAAGCCGGCATCTGCGAGCCGGTTGGCGACGCCGCGGATCTGGTCGTTCAACCCCCACCATTCCTGGATGACGACCACCGCCGGCGCACCCTTGGGGGTCGCCGACTCTGCGAGGTAGGCGTCGACTGGCTTTCCATCGGGACGATTGAAGCGGATCGTCTTGCCCATGACCTGTCTCCTGGTTCGTTGCGGCATGCCACGTTAGGACCTCGTCGTGCATCGCGTCAAGCGGCTATCCTGGGCCGATGGACCACTACGACGTGATCGTGATCGGGGCCGGTGTCATCGGCACCTCGGTCGCCTGGCACCTTGCCGAACTGGGGGCGGGCCGTGTGCTCGTGCTCGATCGCACGCAGATCGGTGCGGGCACGACGGCGCAGTCGAGCGGCATCCTGCGCACCCACTATTCGGTGCCCGAGAACGTCGACCTGGCGCGCCGGTCGTGGCAGGTGTTCGACCGGTTCGCGCAATACCTCGGCGACGAGGAGGCCTCGGCCGGGCTCGTGAAATGCGGCTACCTGATCGCCGCACCCGAGGGCGACAAGCTCGAGCCGCTGCGCGCGTCACTCGCGGCCCAGCAGGCGAGCGGCATCCCGCTGCAGCTGCTGAGCCCGATCGAGGCGAGTGCAAAGCTGCCGATCTGCCGCTTCGATGACGCGGCACTGATTGGCTTCGAGCCCGAGGCCGGATTTGCCGACGCCTATCTGGTGGCGACGAGCTTTGCGCGCGCTGCCAGGCGGCGCGGCGTGAAGATCATCGAAGGCGTCGAGGTGCAGCAGCTCCTGCTCGCGCATGGCAAGGTCATGGGCGTCGAGACGTCGCGCGGCCGCTTCGATGCGCCGGTGGTCGTCAGCACGCAGAACATCTGGTCGGGCGACATCGAGCGCTGGACCGGCATCGCCATACCGGTCAAAGCCGAGCGGCACACCGTGCTCGCGCTCGAGGGCCCCGAGGCCTACACCTTCGACATGCCGGTCTACAAGGACCTCGGCTCGCCCGGCATGCTCTATTGCCGCAGCTACGGCGGACGCCAGATGCTGGTCAGCGAGGGCATCGTCGGCACGACGCTGGCGGCGCCCGACAACGAACAGGGCGACATCCCGATGGACTACGTGGCCGAGGTCGGTGCCCAGGCGGCCGAGCGTTTCCCTTCGTTCGAGACCGCTGGCCTGGCCTCGTCGTGGACCGGGGTCTACGACGTCACTCCCGACTGGAACCCGGTCCTCGGCCCGCTGCCCGACGTGCCCGGGCTGATCGTCGGCTTCGGGTTCTCCGGCCATGGCTTCAAGCTGTCGCCTGCGGTCGGCCGGGTCCTGGCGCAAGCGGCGTTGTCCTTGCCAACCGACGTGGCGCTCGAGCCCTACGCGCTCGAGCGCTTCCACAGCGGCCGCCTGTTGCAGGGCCGCTACGGCCTGGGCGCGGTGTCCTGAGGCGCAGCGGCAACGTTCCTATGCGTATTGCGTGGCGGTGCGCCATAGGCTAGCGTCAGCGAGCGCCACGGGTGGGCCGTGCACGGATGCCATCGACATGAACCTGCCGTCCCAGTCGCCACGATCGCTCCCGTCGCCGGATCGGCGCGCCGTGTGGTCGGTCGTGCTCGTCTATCTGGCGGTCGCCGGGTTGTGGATCCTGTTGTCCGACTCCCTGGTCCAGTGGCTGTTTGCAGACGACGCGCTGCGGGCGACTGCGCAGACGGTCAAGGGCTGGGCCTTCGTCGTCGTGACCGCGGCGCTCCTGTATGCGCTGATGATCCGCTGGACGCACCAGGCGCAGCAGCCCGTCGGCAGTGCCGAGGCCTCCGAACGCGCACGCCAGCGCGCCCTGACCCTGTTGCAGGCCATTGCGGACAACTCACCCGACGCCATCTTCGTGAAGGACCGCGAGGGGCGCTACCAGCTCTTCAACCGCGAAAGCGCTCGTTTGACGGGCGCGTCGATGGACACGACGCTAGGGCAGGACGACCGGTCGATCTTCGCGCCTGAAGCGGCCGCCACGATCCGCGCCAACGACGAGCGTGTGATGTCGCTCGACCGGCCCGAGACCTTCGAGGAAGAACTGGACACGGCCGACGGCCGGCTGACCTTCCTGGCCACCAAGGGGCCGCTGCGCGACGCTGACGGGACCGTCGTCGGCATGTTCGGCATCTCGCGCGACGTGACGTTCTGGAAGGCCGCGCAACGCCAGATGCAGGAAAGCGAGCGCAAGTACCGCTTCATGTTCGAGTCCTGCCCGCTGCCGATGTGGGCCTTCGATCGCGACACGCTGCGTTACGTCGCGGTCAACGACGCGGCCCTGGCGCACTACGGCTACACGCGCGAGGAATTCCTGTCGATGACCATCATCGACCTGCGTCCGCCCCAGGAACGGGATCGCCTGCGTCAGGCGCTGGCCGACGGGCTGCTGGAGCGGCAATTCGCGCCGGGCGAAAAGCGGCCCTGGATCCACCAGGCCAAGGACGGGCGCCTGATCGACGTCGAAGTGGCATCGAGCGACGTCGACGTCGAAGGCCATCGGGCCAGGCTGATGGTCGTGCACGACGTGACGCAGCGGCGCATTCTGGCGCGCGAACGCGAAGCCGCCCTGACCGAAGTGGCCGCCGCCCGCGATCTGCTGCGCGACGTGCTGGCGCGCGTCGACGACGGGTTCGTCGCCCTCGACAACGAGTGGAACTACACCTATGTCAATGCCAAGGCGGCGACGATGTTCGGCCGCGAGAGCCCCGAAGATCTGGTCGGGCGCCACATCTGGACCGAGTTCCCGGAGGGTGTCGGTCAGCCTTTCCACCAGGCTTATCTGGACGCTATGCGCACCCAGCAGCCGGTTCGATTCGAGGACTACTACGAACCCTGGGAGCGCTGGTTCGAGAACCGTGTCTATCCGTCGGCGATGGGCTTGTCGATCTACTTCACCGACGTCACGGAGCGCAAGCGGGCGGACGACGTGCTGCGCCATCGCGAGCGCGAGTTTCGTGAGCTGGCCGAGCAGATGCCGGCCATCATCTACCGTGCGGTGCCCGACGACAGCGGGCGCGTGCTCTATGTCAGCCCGTTCATCCGGCTGCTCGGCCGCACACCCGAGCAGTGGATCGCCGACGCCGGCAGCTGGGCCGCGGCCGTGCACCCGGACGACCTCGACCGTGCGCAGGCCGAACGCCGCGCGGGACTGGCCTCGGGCGGTGACTTCCACAGCGAGTACCGGATGCGCGACGGCCAGGGCGCCTGGCGCCACTTCCGCGACATGGCGCGGCTTGTCGTGCCCGAGGGCGGCGGCGAACCTTTCATGCAGGGCATCGCAATCGACGTCACGGACCATGTGCGGGCCGAGGCGGCGCTGCGCGCCAGCGAATCGAGGCTGCGCCTGAGCGAGCGCAAGTACCGGCTCGCGGCGGTGCAGGACCGGGTCTGGGAGTGGGATGTGACCGGTGAGTCACGAACCGTCGGTACCGGCCTGTGGCGCCAGCTCGGCATCGAACCGCCCGAGTACGGGAATGAACTGCAGACCATCACGGAACGATTGCCCGAACGCGGATGCCGAGCGTCTGATGCACGCCCTGCGCCGGCATCTGCGCGACCGCACGCCGTACGACGTCGAGTTCCAGGCCATCGGGCACGGACCAGGAACTGCACTGGTTCCACACCCAGGGCCAGGCGGTCTGGAACGACGAGGGGCGCGCGGTCTACATGGCGGGCACGACCGTCGACATCGACGCACGCAAGCAGGCCGAGGCGGCGCTGCGCGAATCCGAGGCCTATCGGCGCAGCCTGTTCGAGCAGATGGCCGATGGTGTGCTGCTGCTCGACCAGGCGCACCGGATCGTCGACGCGAACCCCACCGCGCTCGACATGATCGGGCGCCCAAGCACCAGCCTGACGCTCGACGAGCTGCTGTCCGAGCACGACCGTGCGCGCATCGATCAGGACCTGGTGCAGCTGATGGGCGGTCGCTCGCAATTTCTCGAATGGGACATCGTTCGCACCGATGGCACCCGCCTGCCGGTCGAAGTCAGCATGCGGGCCATGGCGCAGGGGCGCCTTGTCGCGGTGCTGCGCGATGTGTCGTCGCGGCGCGCGACCGAACGCGCCCTGCTGGCCTATCAGCTCGAGTTGTCCGAGCTCGCGCAGCGCCTGCTGACGCAGGAGAAGCTGACCACGCAACGCATCGCGCAGGTGCTGCACGACCACCTCGGGCAGACGCTGGCGGTGGCGCGCCTGAACCTGGATGCCACGGTGGCAGCGCATGGCGACGCGATGTCCGCCCGCTGCGCGAGCGCTGCGGCCAGGTCTCGCGCCTGGTCGACCAGGCCGTGCGCGAGACCCGCCAGATGCTGGCCGACCTGCGTCCGCCGCTGCTCAACGAGCAGGGGCTGGCGGCCGCGCTCGACAACGAGATCCAGCAGCGCGTGCCCTCGGCCGGGCCGCGGATGTCCTGCTCGAGGCCGACGACGCTGTGATCGGGCAACGCTGGCCGGCCGACGTCGAATACGGCAGCTTCATGATCGCGCGCGAGGCGATCGCCAATGCCCTCCAGCATGCCCGCTCGTCGCTGATACGGGTCGTGCTGACGGGCAGCGCGCAGGTTCTGACGCTGGAGGTGATCGACGACGGTTCGGGCATTCCGGCCGCGCTGCGCGACGGACGCCCAGGACACCTCGGCATGGTCGGCATGCGCGAGCGTGCGATCGCCATCGGCGGCCGGCTCGAGATCTCGGGCAGCACCGGAGGTGGCACCTGCATCCGTCTGCACTGGGAGGCGTGACGGCATGGGCGACATCTATCTGGTGGACGATCACGCGATGCTGCGCGAAGGGCTGGCGGCCGTTCTGTCGGGTGCTGGTCATCGGATCGTCGGTGAGTCGGACGACCCCACGCAGGCGCTCGCGGACCTGGTCCGCTTGCAGCCGGCGCTGCTCCTGCTCGACCTGCATCTGGGTCAGCGCTCGGGCTTCGAACTGCTGGCCGAGGTCCAGCAGCGAGGCCTGCCGGTGCGCACCCTGGTGCTGACGATGTCGGCCCAGCCGCGCCATGTGGCCGAAGCGATGCGCATGGGGGCCGCGGGCTACGTGCTGAAGGGGGCATCGGGCGCCGAGTTGCTCGCTGCGGTGGACACCGTGCTCAAGGGACGCCGGCACCTGGGAGCGGAGGTGGCCGACCTGGCCGTGCAGGGTCTGACCGCGCCACCCGGCCCGGCGGCACTGGAGACCCTGTCGGCGCGCGAGCGCCAGGTGGTGGCGATGGTCGTGCGCGGCCGTTCGAGCACCGAGATCGGTGCCGAGCTGCACCTGTCGCCGAAGACGATCGACTCCTACCGCAGCCGCCTGATGGCCAAGCTCGGGGTCGGCGACGTGCCGGCCCTGGTGCGCTACGCGATCCGCGCCGGGATCATCGACGCCGACGAGCCCTGAGCGGCCCTGTGCCGGGCACGAGGCCCCGGCAGCCGCGATCCAGCTTTCCCCGCAGACCGCCCACGCCGCGGCCGCTAGTGTCCTGGCATCGAGGCGTGCACCACGTTGTCCACCGGACATGGCCCCTCGTGATCCTCACGAGAGCATCCCCATGGACCCAGTGCCGAGCCCTGCCAGCGCCAGCCCACCGTCCCCAGCGGGACCGCTGGTCATGCTCGTCGTTGCCGATCCGCAGCGGCGCGAGAGCCTGGCGGCGCTGACGTCCAAGGTCCTGCCGGGCGCCTCCATCGAGTCCCTGGACAACGTGCTCGACGCCATCCTGATGGCGGCGCGCCGGCCGCCCGACCTGCTGCTGCTCGATCACTCGATCGACGGTGCAGCGGCGCCGGCGCTGGTCACGAACCTCGCGCGTGTCGCGCCGCGCACCAAGGTCCTCGTCTTCGATGAACTCGCCGACGATGAACCGCAGGTGTCGGCGCGCAGCAATGCCGTGCGGCCATGGGACCACGCCGCGGCCGCACTCGAGGCCTGGTCCAGGGTGCAGACCGGTGCCGACGGCGCCGCGAAAGGCTGAATCCGGGATGACGCACGCGCCGCTTCCACACGACGAGGCACAGCGCCTCGCCGCGCTGGACAGCCTGGGTCTGCTCGACGCGGCCGGCTCGCCTGCGCTGGATGGTCTCGTGCGCTGCGCCAGCGCGGCGACCGGGTGCGCGATCGCACTCGTGAGCCTGGTCGACCGCGATCGCCAGTGGGTCCTGTCGCGGGTCGGACTCGATGTGCAGGAGGCACCACGCAACCAGTCATTCTGCGCCCACGCGATCCTGGAGCAGGGCCTTTTCGTCGTGCCCGACGCCAAGGCGGATGCTCGCTTTGCCGACAACCCGCTCGTGACCGGCGAGCCTGGCATCCGCTTCTACGCAGGGGTGCCATTGAAGGTCGACGGCCAGCCGATGGGGACCCTGTGCGTCGCCGACCGCCAACCGCACGAGCTCACGGCGGGCCAGAAGGAAGTCCTGGTCGACCTGGCACGTGCTGCCGAGCAGCTGCTGACCGGTCTGCGCCAGCAGCGCCAGCTGCGTCAGCTCTCGACCGCGGTCGAACAGAGCTCGGCGAGCATTCTGATCACCGACCTCGAGTCCAGGATCGTGTACGTGAACGAGGCAGCGGTCAAAACCAGCGGTTACCGGCGCGACGAACTGATCGGGCACAACGCCCGGCTGCTGCAGTCGGGCCGCACGCCGCCCGAGGCATTTCGATCCCTGCGCGCCCATCTGCGCGAGGGGCAGCCCTGGAAAGGCCTGTTCTTCAACCGCACCAAGTCAGGTCGCGAAGTCACGGTGTCCGCGGTCATCACCCCGATCCGCCAGGCCGACGGCAAGGTGGCCCAGTACCTGGCCGTGATGGACGACGTGACGTCGTCGCGCCGCCTCGGCGAGGAGCTCGAGCGCCACCGCCACCATGTCGACGAACTGGTGCAGGAGCGCACCTCGGAGCTCGAGCAAGCGCGCCTGGCGGCAGAAGCAGCAAACGAAGCCAAGAGCGCCTTCCTGGCCGCGATGAGCCATGAAATCCGCACCCCGATGAATGGCGTCGTCGGCATCCTGGACGTGCTGCGCCAGTCCAGCCTGACCCCGCACCAGGCGGACCTCGCCGGCACGATCCGCGAGTCGTCGATCGCCCTGCTCGGCATCATCGACGACATCCTCGACTTCTCGAAGGCCGAGGCCGGCGCCATCACGCTGGTGCCGGAGCCCACCAATCTGCTGTGCCTCGTCGAGAGCGTGTGCGACATGCTGCAGCCGATGGCCGCCGCGCGTGGCGTCAAGGTGCGGGTCTTTGTCGACCCGGCGTTGCCGCGCTGGATCGAGAGCGACCCGCTGCGGCTGCGTCAGATCCTGCACAACCTGGTCGGCAATGCGATCAAGTTCTCGGCCGGCCTCGACCACGAAGGCAGGATCAGCGTGCGTTTCGAGCGCGATGGCGAGCAAGGACTGCGCCTGCGGGTGCGCGACAACGGCATCGGCATCTCGGCCCAGGCTCAGGCCGCCATCTTCGAGCCGTTCGACCAGGGCGACCGGCACACGACGCGCCGCTATGGCGGCACCGGGCTCGGGCTGGCGATCTGCCGCCGGCTGGTCGAGCTGTTCGAGGGCGAGATCTCGGTCGACAGCATCGAAGGGCAGGGCACGACCTTCAGCGTCACGATGCCGATCACAGCGGTGCGCGGGCCGGAATCCGAACCGGACGGCGCGGCCCTCGACGGGATTCGATGCCTGGTCTGCCTGCCGGACGTCGAACAGGCGCAGGACTGGTGCGTCTACCTCGACGCCGCCGGTGCGCGTGCCTCGGCCTGGAGCGATCTGGGCGAGTTGCGCGACGCACTCGAGGTCGACGCCGACCTGCCCACGGTGGTGCTGGTCGATGCCGGCGCCCACCCCGGCGAGTCGGACAGCCGCTGGTGGCCGCCCGGGTCGGCTGGCCGGCCGGTGCCCCTGGTCCGGATCGAGCTCGGGCAACGGCGCTCGCCGCGCCTGGTCGACGCCGGCCGGGTCTCGCTCGACGCCGACCTGGTGCACCGCGACGCACTGGTGCAGGCCGTGTTGCTGGCCGTCGGCCGGCCGATCCAGGCTGCCACCGAGGCCGGCCGGCTGGCGCTGGCCGACGCTGGCTCGGCCGCCACCGCCCTGGCCGCGTCCGACAGCGTCCGCCTGGTCCTGGTCGCCGAAGACAACGAGATCAACCAGACCGTGATCCGCCATCAACTGGCCTTGCTCGGCTTCGCCAGCGAAGTCGTCGGCAACGGTCTGGATGCCCTGACGCGCTGGCGGCGCCAGCGCGTGACGCGCCGCTACGCGCTGCTGCTGACCGACCTGCAGATGCCCGGGCTGGACGGATGCGAACTGGCCGCCACGATCCGACGCGAGGAACTCCCCGCGGAGCGTTTGCCGATCGTCGCTCTGACCGCCAACGCGATGAGCGAAGAGGCCCTGAGATGCCTGGCCGCGGGCATGGACGATGTCGTGACCAAGCCGGTCGAACTCGACCGCCTTCGCAAGCTGTTGGCACAGTGGCTGCCGGCGATCGAACACGAAGCGCCGTCGCCGGCACCGCTGCCCCTGGGGCCGGTGGCGCCGGTCCTGGCCGCGCGGCCCGGGGTGCTCCTGGTCGACGATGAACCGCTCGAGTTGCAGATCCTGGAGCGCCAGCTCGAGGTCATGGGCGCGCCGCCGGTCAAGGCCTGCCGGTCGGCCCGGGACGCGCTGCAGTGGCTGGCCGAGCGCGACACCTCGGCCATGCTGCTGCTGCTCGACCTGAGCATGCCCGGCATGGACGGGGTGGAGTTCATGCGCCACCTGGCCGATCGTGGGTTCTCCGGCGCGGTCGCCCTGGTCAGCGGGGCCGACGTGCGCGTGCTCGAGACCGCCACCAAGCTTGCCGAGGCCTACCAGCTCAATGTGCTGAGCCACCTGCACAAGCCGGTGCCGACCGAGACCTTGCGCGCCCTGATCGACCGCTGGCGCGGCTACGTGCCGGTGCCGGCGAGCATCCAGGGCCTGGTCTACGGGGTCGACGAGATCCGCCACGCGATCGCCCACAACGAGCTGACCCTGCACTACCAGCCCAAGGTGTCGATGGCGGACGGTGCCTTCGTCGGCGTCGAGGCCCTCGTGCGCTGGCAACATCCGCGCGACGGGATGTGCCTGCCGGCAAGCTTCGTGCCGAGTGCCGAAGCGAACGGCCTGATCGACGCGCTGACGCGCACCGTGCTGTCACAGGCCTTGCGCCAGGTCCGCCACTGGGCCGACCGCGGTCTGGCCTTGCGCCTGGCCGTCAACGTGTCGATGGACAACCTGGTCCACCTCGACTTCACCGAATTCGTGCTCGACGAGGCGCAGCGCCATGGCGTGCCGCCGACCGATCTGGTGCTCGAGGTGACCGAGTCCCGGCTGATGCGCGACGCGCGCTCGGCGATGGACATCCTGACCCGCCTGCGCCTGAAGCGCATCGGCCTGTCGATCGACGATTTCGGCACCGGGCATTCGTCGCTTGCGCAATTGCGCGACATGCCGTTCGACGAGCTGAAGATCGACCGCGGTTTCGTGCATGGCGGTCGCGAGCAGGCGACCCAGCGCGCGATCCTGACCGCGAGCGTCGGCATGGCGCACGAGCTCGGCATGCAAACCGTCGCCGAGGGCGTCGAGGACCGCGCCGACTGGGATATCGCCAAGGCTGCCGGGTGCGACGTCGCCCAGGGCTACTTCATTGCGCGGCCGATGCCGGCCTCGGCGGTGCTCGGCTGGGAGGCGCAGTGGCGCGAACGGTTCGACAACTTCGAGCAGTCGACCTGAGGGTTCGGGCATCAGGCGGCGATACTCGTGGCCCCATCGCCTCCGGTTCAGTCGCTTGATCGATTCCCCGTCCCGGCCGAGGCTCGAAGAGCCGGCCCAGCTGTTCGACCTGCCCGCCGGCGTGCGCCTGCTCGTGCTGCCGGCGCCCTTGCGCCACACGGTCAGCCTCAGCGTCTACGTGCGCGTGGGCAGCGTTCACGAGCGGCGCAGCGAAAGCGGCCTGTGCCATGTCGTCGAACACATGGTCTTCAAGGGCACCGCGACGCGCGACGCGGCGCGCATCAACTTCGACGCCGAACGGCTGGGCGCTGAAGCCAACGCGCACACCGACAAGGACCACACGGCATTCCACATGCGCGGGCGGCCCGAGGATGCCGGCCGGCTGCTGCGCCAGCTGGCCGACCTGGTCCGCTTTCCCAGCTTTCCCGAGGACGAACTCGAGCGCGAGCGCGAAGTGCTGCTGCAGGAGATGGACGAGGTCGACGACGACCCGATGGCCACCGCCTACCGGCTGCTCGACCGCAGCTGCTACGGCCAGCACAGCGCGGCGCAGGCCGTGATCGGCAACCGGCGCCAGGTCGAGCGCTTCACGCGCGAGGACCTGCAGCGCTGGATCGCACGCCACTTCACCGGCCACAACATCGTGGTTGCGGCGACCGGTCCGATCGACCCGCAGGCGCTCGCGCGCCAGGTCGAGGCGGCGTTCGCCGGCATCGAGCCGGGCACGCCGAGCGAGTGGTCGGCGCCTGCCTGGCTGGGCGCGGTGCGCACCCGGCGCCTGCCGGGTGGTGGGCAGGCCCACCTGGTGCTCGGATTGCCCGTGGCGGCGCTGACACAGGACGATGTCGCCCCGGAGATGGCCGCCCTGCTGCTCGGCGAAGGCATGAGCTCGCCCTTGATGGCCGAGCTGCGCGAACGCCGCGCTCTGGCCTACTACGCCGCCTGCAGCGCGGACCGCTTCGCCCATTGTGGCCAGCTCACGATCGAGGTCTCGACCGCACCGCGCCATGTCGACGAGGTGATCCGGCAGCTGTGGCAGCTGCTGCAGCGGCAGGCGGGAGGTGTCGAGCGCGCCGATCTCACACGCGCACGCCATCAGTTCGCGGTGCGCCTGCTGCGCACCCAGGAGGGCGCCACGCGCAAGCTCGAGGCGGCGGCGCTCGAACTGCTCGCGCGCGGCACGCTGCACACGCCTGCCCACCGATGGGCGCAGGTGCAGGCGCTCACCGGCCGGCGCCTCCAGCAGGCCTTCGAGCGCATGCTGGAGGCCGCACCGGCGCTGGCCATCGTGGGTGCGGTGCCGCGCGGTGCGGGCGCGCGGGCGCGCGAGCTGCTGGGGCGCTGACGCGGCGCGGCGGCGCGCAACAAGACGTAACGACGGCCTCAGTCGGGCCTGCGGACGGCCGATAACCGTGGTGCCATATGTCGCAGGAGATTGGCATGACCGCACTCGCCCAAGCGCCCGCATTCGAGACCGCCAACGAACACGCCCTCGCCACCATCCTGGAGGCCAGCAACACCAAGTCGATCATCGCGTCGACCGACATCTTCGACCGCGCCGGAATCAAGCTGTGGGCACGCGACCAGCCGGTCTCGCGCGAGCTGCAGCGCAAGCTGCTCGATCGCCAGCTGCGCCGGCCGCTGGAGTCATGCCTGCTGGCCGAAGACGGCGTGACATCGCTCACGCTGCTGCGTTCGGTCGAAGCCCTGCTGGCCCGGACCGGGCCCCTCGCGCCGGTGCTGGCGCCGCATGCGCAGCGCCTCGTGAAGGAGGTGTCGCACGTGCCGCTGCACCCGGTGGCGCAGCTCCTGCTGACCGCCAGCCAGGCGTCGCGCCCGTTGGCCTACGAGCATGCGGTCGAGGCGATGGCGCTCGCCGGGGCCCTGATGGCGGGCCAGGGCGGCAGCGCGCAGGACCTGCGCCTGGCCATGCTGTGCGGCCTGGTGCACGACCTGGGCGAGATGTACATCGATCCACGCCATGGCGAGGCCGATGCCGACCGCCATCTGGACTTCGAGAGCTACCAGCACCTGGTCGTCCACCCCCATATCGGCATGCTGCTGCTGGCCCAGCTGACCGATGCCCCGCCGACGGTGGCGAGGGCGGTGGCAGAGCACCATGAACGGCTCGACGGCTCCGGTTACCCGCATCGTCTGCAGGGCGATGCGGTGTCGCCGCTCGGGCGGCTGCTGGCCGCGACCGAAGCTACGCTCGGCGTGCTGCGCCACGACGGCGCCGACCTCGCGCGCGCCAGCGTGGCCCTGCGAGTCGTGCCGGGCGAATTCGATCTGCACTGGGTCGGCCAGCTCGCCCAGGCCGCGCGGGTCCAGCCGTCCCTGGCCGCGCACCAGAGCGGCGCCCAGGTCCTGGCCGGCCTGCAATGGCTCGACGAGGTCTTGGCCGAGTCGACACAGGCCGTGAGCGAACTGCGCAGCACGACCGAACATGCCGAACTCCAGTCGGCGCTGCGGCTGGCTGAGTTCCTGCTCGGGCGCCTGCGTGCGGGCTGGTACGACAGCGGCCTGTGGGGCCTGGACAAGGTCCGCGCCGAGGACGTGGCCGAACTCGAGGCGATCGAAGACGAACTGCACCATCGCCTGGGTGGCATTCAGCGCGCGGCGCTACTGCGCGCGGGCGACCTGCCGGAAGCCGAGGCCGCGGCGCTGAACCGGATCTGCTGCGACCTGGCCCGCCAGTCGCGCTGAACAGCTGCGCGCCGGACCCACGGCTCGCCATCGCGGTCGACGTGGAGGCCGTCAATGGCCTGCCAGGACTCAGGCGATCGGCCGAACGTTGAAACGCTTGCATAGAGCGCGACACATGGAGCTTGGCACTGTCGTCCAGGTGTCGAGCTCCAGTCCGCCGCGGTCGAACACCGCGTAGCAATACGCGTCGTTGTTCTGCCGACTCACATAGCGGATGCCGGCAATATCGGGCAGGGCCTGGTGGATTGCCGCCGCCCACGCTTGCGTTCGCGTGAAGTCGTCCCCAGCGGAAACGTCGTTGTTGAGCCCGAGCTGCTTGAGACCCTGACCTGTCAGGTCTGCCATTTGAAGCCTAGAGCGCGTGGGATGCCTGAACCCGACCAGCGTGCGAGACTCGAGCACAGCGTGTGAGACCTCGTACGCTCCGTCCCGAAAGAGACTGTTTTCGTGAATGATCGACTCGCAGAATGCCGTGTCGGGGTCCTGCGCTGCATACAGCACCCCGAATGCCGTCGTGCCGGGAGTCACGAGGCCCTGGGGGTCGTCAAACCGGTAGGCCCCGTTGCGCGCAAAGTATGGCTCGCTGGCGGCGAAGCGACTGAGTCGCCAGAGCTCGGCGACCGGCACACCGATTGTCGAGATCAGCGCCTCGAAGGACCCTGGCTCAGGTGGGCGCAGCATGCAGTAGCTGCTCTCTCGCAAACGCTTCAGCCGCGCGCGCGCCGGCTTGCATGTCCCCGGTTCGCAGCGCTGCCTCGATGGTCCTGCCTCCCAGACTGCCGTGCGTGCGTTCCCAGAATATGAACTGAGACACCGGATCCACGTCGTGCAGCAAGGTGCACACGGTCTTCACGGTGTCCGGGTCCAACCTGGCGAACACGGCCGGATACCAACGCCTGTTCGCAATCTTGAGGCTGAAGAGCTCGCCTCTGTCGACCGCCTGCTCGAGAGCTTGCCGTGAACGGCCCCAGGCGGCACCCATGTCTGTGCTGCCGACAAGCAGGCCTTCAGCTATCCAGCGCCGCTTTGCGGTCTCCGAGCGGTCGTCGAGCTCTTCCGCGAACTCAACGTCCTGCGTCAAGTCAAGTCCGAGACGGCGCTGCATGTCAGCCAACGCCTGTCCTGCACGCGAAGAGTCCACGGCCGCGGGCGCAGAGTGGAAAGTCACGCGAGAGGGCCGCAACGCATCCAGGACAATGCTCTGCCGAAGCACTTGAGTCCGCAGCATGCGAACTTGGTCCTCCAGCTCTCGTTGATGAAACGCGAGATGCGCGACCGCTGAAGCACCGGGACCGACAAGCTCGTTCTTGTCCAAGCGGTACCCGTGCACGCCCTTCTTCAGCGACACAGTACCCGCGCGCTTGTTCGGACCCGCGAAGGTCTTGACTCCTGGTGCGGTTTTCCCTTGCTTCGTATCCGGCTTTGCGCCCGACTTCATCGTCGACTTCTTGGTGTTGCGAGACAAGGGGGACACGGACGGCTTCGACTGCATCGCGAAAGTCTACCGCAGTTGCGGGATTTGCGCAAGAGAACAGCGCAAGCAGCGCAAGCAGCGCAAGCAACGCATCGCTCGTCTTGGCCCCTTGTTCGAGGGCAATCAGTTGTTGGCCGTGGTCGCGTTCTCGGAAAGGGAAGACGGTGGCTTGGCTGGCATGGCATCGACCCAGACAGGCGCCGCGCCGATGGCGCGTCGGCCAATCGGGTTCACGGCGATGCCGTCTCCAAGACGCCGCGAGCCCGGAACGCCTCGTCGGCGCCCGGGCTCGCGGTCCTTCAGGCGGGGCTTACTTCTGGGCTGCCATCCAGACCTTGTCGGTGGTCGCGCCGGAAGGTGTCTTCGTGATCACCGGGTCCGACTTGCCGCCCATCAGGGTGGCCACGGTGCGCTCGTAGGACTTGGGGTCGAGGTGACCGAGCTTGCCGCCTTCGACGAGCTTGGCGACCTCGGCCATCATGCGCGTCTGGTGCTTCTCGGTCTGTGCGCCGGAGGCATCGTTCTTCAGCACGATCTTGACCGCCTCGGCCTGGTTCTTGACCGCGTAGTCCCAGCCCTTGAGCGACGCCTTGACGAAGCGTGCCAGCTTGTCGGCCATCTTCGGGTCGGCGAGTGACTTCTCGGTCGCATAGAGGCCGTCCTCCAGCGTCGCCACGCCCTGGTCCTCGTACTTGAAGACCAGCAGCTGCTCGGGTTTCATGCCGGCGTCGATCAGCTGCCAGTACTCGTTGTAGGTCATCGTGCTGACGCAATCGGCCTGCTTTTGCAGCAGCGGGTCGACGTTGAAGCCCTGCTTGAGCACCTTGACGCCATCGGCGCCGCCGGTGGTCTTGTAGCCGAGCTTGTCCATCCAGCTCAGGAAGGGGTACTCGTTGCCGTAGAACCAGACGCCGAGCGTCCTGCCCTTGAAGTCGGCCGGCTTCGTGATGCCGCTGTCCTTGCGGCAGGTCAGCTGCATGCCCGAGCGCTGGAAGACCTGCGCGATGTTGACGATCGGCACGCCCTTCTCGCGCGTGGCCAGCGCCGAGGGCATCCAGTCGACGATCACGTCGGCGCCGCCGCCGGCGATGACCTGGCTCGGGTTGATGTCGGGGCCGCCGGCCTTGACCGTGACGTCGAGCCCGGCGTCCTTGTAGAAGCCCTTGTCCTTGGCCACGTAATAACCGGCGAACTGGGCCTGCGTGACCCATTTCAGCTGCAGCGACAGCTTGTCCTGCGCCTGCGCGCCGAAGGCGGCCAGGCACAGCGCCGCGGCAGGCAGCAGGGACAGCATGTGTTTCTTCATCGTGAGACTCCTCGAGTGTGTTGGGGTGGAAGGAAGGGGAGCGATTCAGAGCGCGGGTTCAGACCCGGTACGAGGGATGCCAGAAGGTGAACGCTCGCTCCGCAAGCGCCACCAGGCCGTAAAACAAGGAGCCGGCGAGTGCGGCCAGCACGATGGCCGCCCACACCACGTCGACATTCATGCGCGCCACCTCGGCGCTGATGCGAAAACCGAGCCCGTAGATCGGCGAGCCGAAGAACTCGGCAACGATGGCCGAGATGAGCGCCAGCGTCGAGTTGATCTTGAGCGCATTGAATACGAAGGGGAGCGCGCTGGGCAGCCGTAGTTTCATCAGGGTCGCGCGGTGCCCGGCGGCATAGGTCCGCATCAGGTCGTGCTGCATGTCGTCGACCGAGCGCAGGCCGGCCAGCGTGTTGACGAGCATCGGGAAGAAGGTGACGACCGCCGCCACCGCGGCCTTGCTGGGCCAGTCGAAACCGAACCACATGACCATGATCGGTGCGATGCCGACGATCGGCACCGCACCCGCCAGCCCCGCCAACGGCAGCAGGCCGCGACCCAGATAGCGGTAGCGGTCGGCCAGCAAGGCGGTGCCCAGGCCGGCCGTGCAACCCATCGCCCAGCCCGCGATGACGGCAATGAAGGTCTGCACGAAGTCGGGCCACAGCACGTCCCAGCGTGTGCCCAGCGCCAGGCCGACTTCGCTCGGCGCAGGCAGCAGCACGCGCGGCACGTTCCAGCCGACCACCGCCACCTCCCACAGGAAGATCAGGGCCGCGCCGAAGACGGCCGGTGCGATCAGGCGCACCGGCTTGGGCTGCTGCAGGCGCGCCGCGTGGCCCAGCACCCACCACAGCAGCAGCGCCCAGGCAGCCATCGCGGCGCCCAGGCCACGCGGGGCGGTCTGCTCCTGCGCCGCTGCGAACTGCAGCAGAGCCGCGGCCGAAGCTGCCAGCACGAGCAAGCCGCCCGCGGTGGCCAGCCCCGAGCCCTGCAGCGGCTTCATGGCCGGACCCCCATCAGGCGCAGCACGAGGCGCTCGCACAGGCCGACCACCATCACCAGCGCCACCCCGAGCAGCGAGGCCATGACCAGCGCCGACCAGATCTGGATCGTCTGGCCGAAGTAGGAGCCGGACAGCAGACGCGCGCCGAGGCCAGCCTGGGCGCCGGTCGGCAGCTCGCCGACGATGGCGCCGACCAGGCTGGCCGCGATGCCGACCTTGGCACTCGCGAACAGGAAGGGCACGGCGGCCGGCAGGCGCAGCAGCGTCAGCAGCTGCGGACGGCTGGCGCTGTAGGTGCGCATCAGGTCGAGCTGCAGCACCTCGGGCGAGCGCAGGCCCTTGACCATGCCGATCGTGATCGGGAAGAAACACAGGTACATCGAGATCACGGCCTTGCTGACCAGGGCCGGGTAACCGAGGCTGCCCAGCACGACGACGACCATCGGCGCCAGCGCCAGGATCGGGATCGTCTGCGACGCGATGACCCAGGGCAGCAGGCCGCGGTCGAGCACGCGGCTGTGCACGACGCCGATCGCGAGCAGCACGCCGAGCACGACGCCGAGGCCGAAGCCGAGCAGGGTCGCCTGCAGCGTGATGTAGGCGTGCAAGACCAGGCTGCGCGGGCTGTCGATGGCGTTGTCGAACACACTCTCGGTCCAGTTGAGCGCGATCTGGTGCGGCGCCGGCATGACCGGCCGGTCCATCGCCCAGGCGCCTTCGATCAGCTGCACCGTTCCCCAGGGCACACCGAGGCCGTCGAGGCGTTCGCGCACCTGGGGCGCGTTGAGGCCGATCGCGGCCAGGTACCAGGCCACCAGCAGCACCGCGCTCACGACGGCCACCGGGCCCCAGCGGTGCCAGGCGAGCGCGAGCCAGCCCGTGCGCGCCAGCGGCCGCGCGCCGCCGAGCGCTGCCGCGCTCTCAGTCGTCATAACTGTGGCCGGCGCGCAGGGCCTCGCGCACCTCGTGGGCGACCGCGACGAAGTCGGTGCTCTCGCGTGCATCGAGATTGCGCCCGGCGGGCAGGCGGTTCTCGATCACCTTCATGATGCGGCCCGGGCGCGGGCTCATGACGACGATGCGGCTCGACAGGAAGACCGCCTCCGAGATCGAGTGCGTCACGAAGACGACGGTCTTGCCGGTGCGCTCCCACAGCCGCAGCAGCTGCTCGTTCAGGTGGTCGCGCGTGATCTCGTCGAGCGCGCCGAAAGGCTCGTCCATCAGCAGCAGCTTGGGCTCGCAAGCCAGCGCGCGCGCGATCGACACCCGCTGCTGCATGCCGCCCGACAGCTGCCAGGGGTACTTGCGCTCGAAGCCGGTCAGGCCGACCAGCTCGAGCTGCTTCTCGGCCCGGGCGCGCCGCTCGGCTGCGGGCAGGCCCATGATCTCGAGCGGCAGCATGACGTTGCGCAGCACATTGCGCCAGGGATAGAGCGCCGCGGCCTGGAACACGTAACCGTAAGCCCGTTCGCGCCGCGCCTGCTCGGCGCTCATGCCGTTGACGAGCATGCTGCCGGCGGTCTGGCGCTCCAGGTCGGCGATCACGCGCAGCAGCGTCGTCTTGCCGCAGCCCGACGGACCGATGAAGGACACGAACTCCCCGCGCTCGATCGTCAGGTTGACCTCCGACAGCGCCATCACCGGCGCGTCGGCGGTCTGGAAGACGAGGCTCAGGTCTTGTGCATGAACGGCGGCGTCGCTCATCCGGGCACGGTTCCGGCACGTTCGAGCATCGCGTGCAGCAGCACATTGCAGCCGGCCGTGATGTGCTCGGGCTCGGCGCTCTCGATCTCGTTGTGGCTGATGCCGTCCTTGCAGGGGATGAAGATCATGCCGGCGGGCGCCAGGCGCGCCATGTAGACCGCGTCATGCCCGGCGCCGGAGACCGCGGGCATGTGGCTGTAGCCGAGCTGTCTGGCCGCGCGCGCCACCGCGTCGACCAGGTCCTTGTGGAAGGGCTGGGCCGGGTAGGCCGAGACCTGCTCGATGACGATCGGCAGACCGCTTTCTTCGCTCAGCCTGGCCGCCACGGCGCGGATGTCGGCGTCCATCTTCTCGCACAGTTCGTCGCTCGCATTGCGCAGGTCGATCGAGAACTTGACGCGGCCGGGGATCACGTTGCGGCTGTTCGGGTGCACATTGACCATGCCGACCGTGCCGCGCCCGTGCGGCGGGTGGCGGTGCGCGCAGGCCACGACTTCCTGCATCAGCTTGCTGGCCACCTGCAGCGCGTCCTTGCGCAGCGCCATCGGGGTCGGGCCGGCATGCGCTTCCATGCCGGTCACGGTGCAGTCGTACCAGCGGATGCCGAGCACGCCGGTGACGACACCGATCGTCTTGTCGTTGTCTTCGAGCACCGGGCCCTGCTCGATGTGGGTCTCGAAGTAGCAGCCGATCGGGTGCGCGCCGGGCTCCTCGTCGCCGATGTAGCCGATGCGCTCGAGTTCGCCTTTGACGGTCTTGCCCTCGGAGTCGGTCGCCGCATAGGCATGTTCGAGCGTGAAGGCCTTGGCGAACACGCCCGAGCCCATCATCACCGGCACGAAACGCGAGCCTTCTTCGTTGGTCCACCAGGCCACCTCGATCGGGGCTTCGGTCTGGATGCCATGGTCGTTGAGCGTGCGCACCACTTCCAGGCCGGCGAGCACGCCGTAGTTGCCGTCGAACTTGCCGCCGGTGGGCTGGGTGTCGATGTGGCTGCCGGTGACGATCGGCGGCAGGCTGTTGTCGCGTCCGGGCCGGCGCAGGAAGCCGTTGCCGATCTTGTCGATCGTGATCGTCATGCCCGCTTCGCGCGCCCAGCGCGAGACCAGGTCACGGCCCTGCTTGTCGAGGTCGGTCAGCGTCAGGCGGCACACACCGCCCTTGGGGGTGGCGCCGATCTGGGCCAGCTCCATCAGCGAGTCCCAGAGGCGTTCGCCATTGATGCGCAGGTTCTGGATGGTGGCGGTCTTGGTGTCCATGGTGTGCTCCTGGTCGTCAGCGGGCGACCGCGGTCGGCGCGGTGTCCAGCGTGCGGCGCGCGGCGGCGTCGAAATTGGGGCCGAAGGGCGGGCGCTTGAGGTAGCGCCCGGCACCGGCCACGGCGCGCAGGTCACCGTCGGCCCAGACCACGCGGCCCTGGCTCAGGGTGTGGGTGGCGACGCCGGTCACGGTGCGGCCCTCGAAGACGTTGAAGTCGCCCTTCGAGAACTGTGTCTTGGCCGAGATCTTGCGGGTGGCGGCCGGGTCCCACAGGACCAGGTCGGCGTCGGCGCCTTCGGTGATGCAGCCCTTGCTCGGGTAGAGGTTGAACAGCTTGGCCGCATTGGCCGAGGTCACCGCGACGAATTCACTCGGCGTCAGGCGGCCGCTGTTGACGCCGGCGTCCCACAGGATGGCCAAACGGTCCTCGATGCCGCCGCAGCCGTTCGGGATCTGGGCGAAGTTGTCGCGCCCGGCGGCTTTCTGCGGCGCGCAGAACACGCAATGGTCGGTCGCCGTGGTGTGCAGCTGGCCGCTTTGCAGGCCGCGCCACAAGGCTTCCTGGTGGCCCTTGGGGCGAAACGGCGGGCTCATCACGTAGGCCGCGGCGGTGGCGAAGTCCGGGTGGCGGTAGACACTGTCGTCGAGCACCAGGTGGCCGGCCAGCACCTCACCATAGACACGCTGACCGCGTGCGCGGGCGCGGGCGATGGCGTCGGCCGATTCGGCGCAGCTCACGTGCACGATGTAGATCGGCACACCGAGCACGTCGGCAATCGCGATCGCGCGGTTGGCGGCTTCGGCCTCGACCATCGGCGGGCGCGACAGCGGATGGCCCTCGGGGCCGGTGATGCCCATCTTGGCGACTTCCTGCTGAAGCAGGAAGACGAGCTCACCGTTCTCGGCGTGCACGGTCGGCATCGCGCCGAGTTCAAGCGCACGCTTGAAGCTGTTCACCAGCGTCTCGTCGTCGCACATGATGGCGTTCTTGTAGGCCATGAAATGCTTGAACGAGTTGATGCCTTCGTCGCGCACCAGGGTGCCCATGTCGGCGTGCACCGCGTCGCTCCACCAGGTCACCGCGACGTGGAATCCGTAGTCGCCGGCAGACTTCTCGGCCCAGCCGCGCCAGGTCCGGTAGGCCTCCATCAGGGACTCCTGCGGGCCCGGGATCACGAAGTCGATGATGCTCGTGGTGCCGCCGCTGAAGCCGGCTGCGGTGCCGGTGAAGAAGTCGTCGGCCGCGACCGTGCCCATGAAGGGCAGCTGCATGTGCGTGTGCGGGTCGATGCCGCCCGGCATCAGGTAGCGGCCGCTGCCGTCGAGGGTCGGCGTGCCTGGAGGGGCTTGCTTCGATGCAGCGTCACCGAGGGCGGCGATCTTGCCGTTGACGCACAGCACGTCGCTGGCGTGGGAACGGTCGGCGTTCACGACCGTGGCGCCGCGGATCAGGATCGATTCGGTCATGGTGTTTCCTGGAGAGTCGAACGTCGCGGAACTCAGTTCAGCTGCGGGAAGGCGAATTCCGGCCCCTTGGCGATGCTGTCGGGCCAGCGCTGCATGACCGCCTTGTGGCGGGTGTAGAAGCGCACCGCTTCGGGCCCGTAGGCATGGTGGTCACCGAACAGGCTGCGCTTCCAGCCGCCGAAGCTGCTGAAGGCCATCGGCACCGGCAGCGGCACGTTGACGCCGACCATGCCGACCTGGATGTTGCGCGTGAACTCGCGCGCCACATTGCCGTCGCGCGTGAAGATCGCAACGCCGTTGCCGTACTCGCAGCTGTTGACCAGGGCCACCGCGCTGGCCAGGTCGGGCACGCGCACGACGCACAGGACCGGGCCGAAGATCTCCTCGGTGTAGACGACCATGCCGGGCGTCACATGGTCGAGCAGGGTGCCGCCGACGAAGAAGCCGTCCTCGAAGCCCTTGACCTTGATGCCGCGGCCGTCGACCACGGCGGTCGCGCCTTGTTCGACGCCTTGCCCGATCAGGCCCTCGACACGCTGCTGGGCCTGGCGCGTGATGAGCGGGCCCATCTCGGCGCCGTCCTGGTGGCCCTCGCCGATCTTGAGCGCCTTCACGCGCGGCCCGAGCGCGGCGACGAGCTTGTCGGCCGCATCGCCCACCGCCACCGCCACCGAGATCGCCATGCAGCGTTCGCCGGCCGAGCCGTAGGCGGCGCCGATGAGGGCGTCGCAGGCCTGTTCGAGGTCGGCGTCGGGCATCACGACCATGTGGTTCTTGGCCCCGCCGAGCGCCTGCACGCGCTTGCCATGTGCGGTGCCTTCGCTGTAGATGTGCTGGGCCACCGGTGTCGAGCCGACGAAGCTCACGCCCTCGATGCCCGGGTGGCGCAGGATCGCGTCGACGATCGTCTTGTCACCCTGGACCACGTTGAAGACACCGTCGGGCAGGCCGGCTTCCTTCAGCCACTCGGCCACCTTCAGGCTGGCCGACGGATCGCGCTCGCTCGGCTTCAGGATGAAGCAGTTGCCGCAGCCGATGGCCAGCGGGTACATCCACATCGGGACCATGGCCGGGAAGTTGAACGGCGTGATGCCGGCCACCACGCCGAGCGGCTGGCGCACCGACCAGGCGTCGATGCCACGCGCCACCTGCTCGGTGTACTCGCCCTTGAGCAGCTGCGGCATCGCGGTCGCGAACTCGACGTTCTCGATCCCGCGTCCGACCTCGCCGAGGGCATCGGGCAGGGTCTTGCCATGCTCGCGCACCAGGCATTCGGCAAGCTGCTCGCGGCGCGCCTGCAGGATCTCCAGGAAGCGGAACAGCACGCGCGAGCGCTGCAGCGGCGCGGTCTGGGCCCAGCCGGGCAGGGCGGCGCGTGCGCTCGCAACGGCGCGGTCGAGGTCGCCCTCGCTGCCAAGGACCAGCTGTCCCTGCACGGCGCCGCTGGCGGGGTTGAAGATGTCCTGGCGGCGCGGGCTGTCGCCGGCGTCGGCCTGGCCGGCGATCCAGTGGGGGACTTGGTAGGCAGCTCATGGCGGGGACTCAGGTGGTGGCGCCGGCGCTTTGATCGACGCGCATGGGGTTGTTCGGGTGCGTGGTCCAGTTGGCATAGCGGCCGCTGACGGTCACGCCGGTGCGAGGGTCGACCTCGCCGGGCTTGAGGGCGCGCATCGTGATGGTATCCGGCACTGGGCAGATCGAGACGCACAGGTTGCAGCCCACGCATTCCTCGTCCTTGACGACGAAGCGGCGCTGCCCGTCGACCATGGCCGTGATGGCCTGGTGCGAGGTGTCTTCGCAGACCACATGGCAGCGCCCGCACTGGATGCAACTGTCCTGGTTGATGACGGCCTTCTCCACATGGTTGAGGTTGAGCGCGTTCCAGTTCTTGACGCTGCCCACGGCCTTGCCGCGGAAGTCGTCGATCGACTTGAAGCCATGCGCGTCCATGTAGTTGGACAGGCCGTCGCACAGGTCCTGCACGATCTTGAAGCCGTAGACCATGGCGGCGGTGCAGACCTGCACATTGCCGCAGCCGAGCGCGATGTACTCGGCCGCGTCGCGCCAGGTCGTGATGCCGCCGATGCCCGAGATCGGCAGGCCGGCGGTTTGTTCGTCGCGCGCGATCTCGGCCACCATGTTGAGCGCGATCGGCTTGACCGCGGGGCCGCAATAGCCGCCATGCGAGCCCCAGCCATCGGTGCTCGGGCTCATCACCAGCCGATCCAGGTCGACCCCCATGACCGAGTTGATCGTGTTGATCAGGCTCACCGCGTCGGCGCCACCGGCCTTGGCGGCACGCGCCGGGTGGCGCACATCGGTGATGTTGGGCGTCAGCTTGACGATCACCGGCAGCCTTGAGTGCTGCTTGCACCAGGCCGTGACCATCTGGATGTACTCGGGCACCTGGCCCACGGCGGCGCCCATGCCGCGTTCGCTCATGCCATGCGGGCAGCCGAAGTTGAGCTCGAGCCCGTCGGCGCCGGTGTCCTCGACCTTCCTGGCGATGTCGCGCCACGAGGCTTCTTCGCAGGGCACCATCAGCGAGACGACGATGGCGCGGTCGGGCCAGTTGCGCTTGACGCGCTGGATCTCGTCGAGGTTGACCTGCAAGGGCCGGTCGGTGATCAGCTCGATGTTGTTCAGGCCGATGACACGCCGGTCGGGGCCCATCAGCGTGGCGTAGCGCGGGCCGTTGACGTTGACGATCGGCGGGTCTTCGCCGAGCGTCTTCCAGACCACGCCGCCCCAGCCGGCCTCGAACGCGCGCACGACGTTGATTTCCTTGTCGGTCGGCGGCGCCGACGCGAGCCAGAACGGGTTCGGGCTCCTGATGCCGACGAAACTGCTGCTCAAATCAGCCATGACGGGCCTCCGGGGTGGCGCCCGCGTGCGTGGCACGGCCGGACAGGGTGAGGTCGATCGAGACCGCGGCACGTTTGCCATGCTCGACGGCCTCGACAGTGAGGTCCAGGCCGCCGGGGCGGCAGTCGCCGCCGGCCCAGACCTTGGGGTGGCTGGTGCGGCCGTCGGCGTCGCAGGCGATGCCGCCGTCCTTCAGGGCCACGGTCGCGCCGACCGGCTCGGCGACAAAGGCCTGGCCGATCGCCTTGAACACCATGTCGGCCTCGAGCTCGAAGGTCTCGCCGGTCTCGACCAGGCGGCCGCCCTGTTCCGCCGTAACCGCGCAGCGCAGGCCTCGAAGCGTGCCGCCATCGGCCAAGAGTGCCTTCGGTGCAGCCCAATGGCGGATCGTCACGCCATGGGTCTGGGCCCATTGCTGTTCGTGCGGCGAGGCCGACATCCGGGCCGGCCCGCGCCGGTAGACCATGGTCACCTGCTCGGCGCCGAGCAGGCGCGACTGCACGGCGGCGTCGACCGCCGTCATGCCGCCGCCGATGACCACCACCCGGCGGCCGATCGGCACTTGCGACGGGTTGCTGGCCTGGCGCAGTTCGGCGATGAAATCGATTGCGTCGCGCACCCCATCGATGCCCTGTTCGCCCAGTCCGAGCGAATGGGTGGCGGCCAGGCCGAGGCCGAGGAAGACTGCGTCGTGGTCGTTCAGCAGGCTGTCGAGCGTGAAGTCGGTGCCCAGGCGCTGGCCGCAGCGTGGCGTGATGCCGCCGATCGACAGCAGCCAGTCGATCTCGCGCTGCGCGAAGTTGTCCGTCGTCTTGTAGGTGGCCAGGCCGTATTCGTTGAGCCCGCCGAGCTTGGGTTTGGCATCGAACAGCGTCACCGCGTGGCCGCGCCGCGCCAGGCCATGGGCGCAGGCCAGGCCGGCGGGGCCGGCACCGACCACGGCCACGCGACGGCCGCTGTCCGCAGCGCGGGTGAACAGCGGGGTGCCGGGATGGGCCAGGTGGGCGTCGGTGGCGTAGCGCTGCAAGGCGCCGATCTCGACCGGCTTGTCCTCGCCCTTGTTGCGCACGCAGGCCTGCTCGCACAGCACTTCGGTCGGGCACACGCGGGCGCACATGCCACCCAGTGGATTCGCCTCGCAGGATCGTGCGCGCCGCGCCACGCAGGTTGTCCTGGGCGATGCGCTGGATGAAGGTCGGCACGTCGATGCCGGTCGGGCAGGCCGTGGTGCAGGGCGCGTCGAAGCAGTAGTAGCAGCGCTCGGCCTCGACCAGGGCCTGCATGCGCGTGAGCAGCGGGTGGGCGTCGGCGAAGTTCATCGCGCAGGCTTCGGCGCTCAGGCGGCCGGCGCGGACGTCGGGTGCGGGCGAGCTCATCTCACTGCCCCTGCGCCATCACGAACTGGATCGAGCGGCGCAGGCCGTCGCCCATCGCATGCAACTCATCGATGGTCGAGATGAAGGGCGGGCCGACCGCGATCGTGTCGGCCGTGAAGCGCAGCAGCAGGCCTTCTTCGAGCCCGCGTTCGAAGACCTTCATCGCGCGCAGACCGGGCTTGCCGGGGATCGGCTCGAGGTCGATTCCGGCGGCCAGGCCGATGTTGCGCACGTCGATCACGCCAGGTTCGCCGTTCAGGCCGTGCATCACGTCCTCGAGCACCGGCTCGAGTTCGGCCGCGCGCGCCATCAGGCCGTCTTCGAGCAGCAGGTCGAGCGCCGCATGGCCGACCGCCGCCGCCAGCGGGTGGCCCGAGTAGGTGTAGCCGTGCATCAACTCGACCGCATGCGGCGGGGCGTCGGCGCCCATGAAGGTGTCGTAGATCGCATCGCTGACCAGCACCCCGCCCATCGGCACGATGCCATTGGTCACACCCTTGGCGAAGGTGATCATGTCGGGCGTGACGCCGAAGCGCTGGGCGCCGAAGTTGGCGCCGACACGGCCGAAACCGGTGATGACCTCGTCGAAGATCAGCAGGATGCCGTGGCGCGTGCAGGTCTCGCGCAGCTTCTGCAGGTAGCCCACCGGCGGCACCAGCACGCCGGTCGAGCCGGCCATCGGCTCGACGATCACGGCCGCGATGGTCGAGGCGTCGTGCAGCGCCACGATGCGGTCGAGCTCGTCGGCCAGGTGCAGCCCCCAGGTCGGCTGGCCGCGCGTGAAGGCCATCTGCGACAGGTTGTGGGTGTGCGGCAGGTGGTCGACGCCCGGCACCATGATGGGGCCGAACATCTTGCGGTTGGCCGGCATGCCGCCAACCGACATGCCACCGAAACCGACGCCGTGGTAACCGCGCTCGCGGCCGATGAAGCGCGTGCGCGCGCCCTGGCCACGCAGGCGCTGGTAGCCGTAGGCGATCTTCATCGCGCTGTCGGCGCCTTCGGATCCCGAGTTGGTGAAGAAGACCCGGTTCATGCCTTCGGGGGCAAGCTTCGCAATGCGCTCGGCCAGGGACAGGGTCACCGGGTTCGAGAACTGGAAGGCGGTCGCGTAGTCGAGTGTCCTGGCCTGGCGCGTGAGCGCCTCGACGATCTTGGGCTGGGCGTGGCCGAGCGGGCAGCACCACAGGCCGGACAGGCAGTCGAACAGGCGGCGCCCGTCGTCCATCGTGTAGTAGGCCCCTTCGGCACTCGCGAGCAACTTGGGGTGCTCGCGGAAATAGCGGTTGGGCGTGAACGGCAGCCAGCTGTGGTCGATGCCGGCCGTGGGCTTGGAAGGGTTGCTCATGGAAGCCTCGTTCGAAGTGGGCGATGGGACGCGACGCGGGCCGTCACCGGCCGCTGCGACCCCGGGAAGGTCTGCTTGACTGAAACTTTACTATTCCGTAAGGTTTCGCCGGACCGTGATAACCCTCAGCCCTGCCCCGCTTCGATGACCGCGCCGCCGCCCACTGCCGTGCGTGCGCCACGCGCCGCTCGCCTGCGCAAGCAGCAGGCGATCCTGGACGAGGCCGAACTGCAGTTCGCGCGCTTCGGCTTCGAAGGCGTCTCGCTCGACAGCATCGCCTCGGCGCTCGGCATCAGCCGCCAGAACATGCTGTATTACTACGCCAGCAAGGACGACCTCTACCGCGCCGTGCTCGACGGCGTGCTCGGCGCCTGGCTTGAGGGCATGGACACGATGGCCAGGGCGCGCGACCCGGAGGCGGCGATCGGCAACTACGTGCGTGCCAAGCTGCGCTTCTCGCAGGAGCGGCCGAGCGGCTCGGTCGTGTTCACGCGCGAGGTGATGGCCGGCGCGCCGCGCTACGCGCAGGCGCTCGCCGAGCAGGTCACGCCGCACCTGAAGTCCGAGGTCAAGGCCTTCGAGCGCTGGGCGCGCCAGGGCCTGATCGAGCGCGTCGACTTCACCCACCTGATGTTCGTGATCTGGTCGGCGACCCAGGCTTACGCCGACCTGGCGCCGCAGTTCGCACTGCTGATCGGGCGCGACAAGCTGGCCGATCAGGACTTCGAGGCGGCGCAGGTGCTGATCACGCGCATGGTGGTGAGCTGTCTGCGCCGGACCCGGCATGGCGCGGAGCCGAAAGGTGGCAGTGAGCAGAGCCCAGTCCGCTGACCACTCGTTGGTGGTCGATGACGCGGTTCGCTTGCGCGATGGTACTGGTAACAAGTACCGTTATTCTGGTGGACCGGAAATGCCGAAGAACGCTCGAAGCGGTCTTCGCGCACCCGACCAGCGCGAACATCCGTTGGGGTGACATCGAAGCCCTGTTCAAGGAGCTTTGTGCGGAAGTCGGTGAACGCGAGGGCAGCCGCGTGTACGTGGTCCTCTTCAACGAGGTCCGCGTCTTTCATCGTCCGCACCCATCACCCGACACGGACAAGGGCGCGGTCGCAAGCATCCGGAAGCGGTTGGAACAACACGGAGTACGCCCATGAACACGATGACCCTGGATGGATACAGCGCGAAGATCGAGTACGACCCGAAGCTTGACCTGTTCCGCGGTGAAATCCTCGGGCTGACCGGCGGCGCAGACTTCTACGGCAAGAACCCCAAGGAACTGCGAGCGGAGTTCAAGCGATCGCTTCAGGTCTTCCTCGAAGTCTGCCAAGAGAAGGGCATCGAGCCTCGCCGCAGCTACTCGGGCAAATTCAACCTGCGGATTTCACCCGAACTGCACGAGAAGCTCGCGATCGCCGCCCAGGCCGAAGGCAAGAGCATCAACGCGCTTGCACAAGAGGCGCTGCAGCAGCGCATTGCGGCGTGACGGCCGCGGACTTCGCGCGGACGGGTCCTACATCACCTTCGCCAGCGGCAGGTTGAGCAGCAGGTTCTGCGGCTTGAGCCTGAGCAGGCCTTCGGCATCCATCATCAGACCGAGATACACCGGCCGGCCGGCCACGTCGGCGCGCATCTCGGCCGGGTCGTCGAAGTCGAGCCGGAACAGGCTGACCAGGCGGCGCAAACGGTCGTCGGCGACCTCGGCGCCGGTGTAGAGGTCGTTCAGCAGCGCAGTCGCTTCGGCGTCGAGGCCGACATGCCAGCGCCAGTTCGGATTCGTCGATGCGCTGCAGCGGTCGGATCGTGACGGCCACGCCGAGCAGGTGCATGACCCAGCGTTGCAGCACCTGCGCCAGCGCCTTGAGCCCGGAGCGCGATTCGGTCACCGTGAAGCTCAGGCCGTGGCCCATGTCGCGCTTGACCTCGTGGGTCAGGTCGAGCAGGAAGCGGCGCTGCGCCGTGGTCGGCCGTGGCCTGGTCCCAGAAGCGCTCGGCGTTGTGATCGCCGAGCACCGCCAGGTCGATCGGTTTCAGCGCGGCCTTGGCCTGCACCAGCAGGCGCCCGAGGTCCCCGAAGCCACCGGTCTCGACCTGCAGGTCGAGCGTCTCGCGGTCGCCCGCCAGGACCCGGCCCTCGTGCAGCGTGATGCGCTGGGGCCGGAACAGCAGTTCGGCCGCACGCACCTCGAGCGGGTCGGTGCAATCGACGAGCAACTCGCGCGTGATGGCCTGGATCACGAAGTCGATGAAGAGCGGCGGCGTGTGGATGTGCCCGGCACGGAAGAGGGCGAGCAGCCAGGCCTCGAGCGACCCCTGGGCGATCAGGCCGTCGCGAAAGTGCAGACAGTGCTGGTAGTTCTCGCGCGCGTCGGCGTCGCGGAGCGCGGCCAGCGCGCCGTCCGGCACCGGGTGCAGCGGGTCGGCCTGGAGCTGGCCATGCAGCCGCCGCTCGGCGGCGCAGGACTCTTCGACCAGGGCCAGCTCGGGCCGCGCCAGGACCCGCGCGAAGAAGCCTGCGGTCGGGCGCAGCCAGCCGTTCGGCGCGTGCTCGAGCGTCGACCAGCCGCACAACGGCCAGAGGTCGCGCGCCGCCACGTCAAGCGCGGGTATCGGCATCGCCCCCTGCCCAGAGCGACTGCATCGTGGCCTCGAAGAGCGTGTTGCGCGACGGCCGCAATGGGTCGCGCATGACGCAGCGGCCGGCGACCCAGACTTGCGCGAAGGCGGGCGTCTGGCAGGCGAACACGAGCGCGTCCAGCAGGTAGGCCGCCGGCAGGCCGGCCAGTCCCGGGGCCGACGTGTCGACAACCAGCAGATCGGCGCGCGCGCCGGGCTTCAAGCCCCAGTGGCCGAACCCGGCCGCTGCGGCGCCGCCGGCCAGGCAGCGATCGAACAGCCGTGCCGCACTCGCGTCGACCCCTTGCGCCGGCGCGGCAGCCACGTTGCGCTGGCGCAGCGTCAGGCGCTGGCCGTACTCGAGCCAGCGCAGTTCTTCGGGCCAGGCGCGCCCCACCTGGCTGTCGGAGCCGACCGACAGCGGCGTCGGGGTGGCCAACCAGGCGGGCAGGTCGGCCAGGCCGTCCCCCAGGTTGGCTTCGGTCGTGGGGCACAGCACGACACCGGCGCCGGTGCGGCCGACGGCCTCGATCTCGGCGGGCGTGGCGTGGGTGGCGTGCACCAGCTGCCAGCGCGCATCGAGCCAGCCCTGTTCGGCCAGCCATTCGATCGGCCGCCGGCCGGTGGCGATCACACAGTCGTCGACCTCGGCGGTCTGCTCGGCGATGTGGATGTGGATCGGACCGTCGCCATCGGCCAGGCGCTTCGCCAACATCTGCAGCGATTCGGGCGCCGCCGCGCGCAGCGAGTGGATGGCCACGCCGGCGCTCAGCTGCGAGCGCAGCGCGAGCGCGCGCGTGCCGTCGCGCAGTGCGAGGACGCGGTCGACATCGGTTGCGAAGCGGCGCTGGTCCTCGCGCAGGGTCGGCGCCGCGAAGCCGGCGCGCTCGTAGAGCACCGGCAGCATCGTCAGCCCGATGCCGGTCTCGACGGCAGCCTCGGCGAGGGCCCGGATCATCGTCAGCGGATCGTCATAGGGTCGCCCGTCGGGCGCGTGGTGCAGGTAGTGGAATTCGCAGACCTGGGTGTAGCCGCCGGCCAGCAGTTCGGTGTAGAGCTGGGTCGCGATCACCTTCAGCTGGTCGGGCGTCAGCCGCAGCGCCACGCCGTACATGCGGTCGCGCCAGGACCAGAAGTCGTCGTGCGCCCCGCTGCGGCGCTCGGCCAGGCCGACGAAGGCACGCTGGAAGGCGTGGCTGTGCGCGTCCACCAGTCCTGGCAGGACCGGGCCGGTCAGCACGGTGGCGTCGGCAGGGCAGGGGCTGTCGGCCACCACCTGGGTCCAGCGGCCGTCGGCGCCGACCTGCAGCCGCACCGAGGGCAACCAGGCACCATCGATCCAGGCCCAGGGGGCCCACAGCAGGCGCTGGTCGCTCACGCCGGGCGCCAGCGGAGCATGGCCTGCACGAGCTCGCTCAAGAGCGGCGTGACCTCGGCCGCGCGCCCATCCGACCAGCGGTACGGCGGTGTCTCGTCCATGTACGCGCGCCAGCACATCTCGAGTTGCACGGCGTGCACGCCCTGCTCGGGGTTGCCGTAGTGGCGCGTGATGTGGCCGCCCTTGAAGCGCCCGTCGACCACGTGGCTGTACCGGTCTTGCGCCGCGAACACGGCCGCCAGTGCGTCGCGCAGCGCCGGCGCGCAGCTGCTGCCGTCGACCGTGCCCAGGTTCATGTGCGGCAGTTCGCCCTCGAACAGCCACGGCAACTCGCTCTTGATGCTGTGCGCGTCGAACAGCACGGCATGGCCATGGGCGGCCTTCAGGCGCGCCAGTTCATCGTGCAGACCCTGGTGATAGGGCTGCCAGTAGGTCTTCACGCGACGCGCAATCTCGTCGCCGTCGGGTGCCTGGCCTTCGCGGTAGAGCGGCTCGCCGGTGAAGAAGCGCGTCGGGCACAGCTCGGTGTTGTTGCTGCCGGCATACATCGGCGTGTTCTCGCTCGGCCGGTTCAGGTCGATCAGGAAGCGGCTGTAGCGCGGCACGATGAGCGTGGCGCCCAGCGCACGCACGAAGCCGTAGAGCCGGTCGAGGAACCAGTCGGTGTCCTCGGTCTCGAGCGCGCGTTCGACGTAGCGTGACTGCAGGTCGTGCGGGATCTCGGTGCCGACATGCGGCACGCTGACGAGCAGCGGGCCCGGGCCGCGGTACAGGGTGTAGATCGAGTCGTGGGGGTCATCGGGCTGTCGCTCTCTGTACGCCGCGCAACGACGACCCGGCGGCAAGGGTTGACCCCGAATCGGTAGGCGAGTTCGCGCGGGTGGTCCACGTCCCAGACCACGAAGTCGGCGCGCTGGCCGGCGACCAGGCCACCGCGGTCGGTCAGGCCGAGGGCGCGCGCGGCGTTGACCGTGACGCCGCGCAGCGCTTCCTCGGGCGTCAGCCGGAACAGCGTGCAGGCCATGTTGAGCATCAGCAGCAGCGACAGCACGGGCGACGAGCCGGGGTTGTGGTCGGTGGCGATGGCGATCGGCACGCCGGCGTCGCGCAGGGCCTGCACCGGGGGCAACTTCGTCTCGCGCAGGAAGTAGTAGGCGCCGGGCAGCAGCATGGCCACCGTGCCGCTGTCGCGCATCGCCGCGATGCCATCGGCCGACAGGTGTTCGAGGTGGTCGGCGCTGAGCGCGCCATGACGCGCGGCCAGTGCGGCACCACCCTGGTCGCTCAGCTGTTCGGCGTGCAGCTTGACCGGCAGGCCCAGGCGCCGTGCGGACTGGAAGACGCGCTCGGTCTGCGCTGGCGTGAAGCCGATGCCCTCGCAGAAGGCGTCGACCGCATCGACCAGGCCCTGGGCGTGCCAGCCCGGCAACCAGGCGCAGACGGCGTCGATGTAGGCGTCGGCGCGGCCCTCGAACTCCGGCGGCAGGGCATGTGCCGCGAGCGAGGTGGTGCGCACCGACAGCGGCAGCTCGCGGCCAAGCCGGCGCGCGACGCCCAGGCAGCGCGCTTCGTCGACCTCGCTCAGGCCGTAGCCCGACTTGACCTCGAGCGTGGTCACGCCCTCGGCCATCAGCGTGCGCGCGCGCTGACGGGCGTCGTCGAACAGCCGGGCATCGCTCGCGGCCCGTGTGCCGGCCACCGTGGCCCGGATGCCGCCGCCGGCTCGCGCGATCGCCTCGTAGCTGGCGCCCTGCAGGCGTTGCTCGAACTCGGCCGCGCGGTCGCCGCCATAGACGAGGTGGGTGTGGGCGTCGATCAGGCCCGGCGTGACGAGCGCACCGCCCAGTTCCAGCACCTCGTCAGGCTTCAGGTCGGCGGGCAACTCGCTGACCGGTCCGACCCAGCGCAGCAGATTGCCCTCGACGAGCAGCGCGCCGTCGTCGATCCAGCCCCAGGGCGCCGGGCCATGCATTGTGGCCAGGCGTGCGTGGCGCCAGAGGGTGGTCGGGCTCATGTGGCGAGCGGGCGGAACTCGATCCACCACGCGCGTGTCTGCACGCCTTCGTCGGCCAGCCGCCAGCGCTGGCGTGTCGCGTGATCGCTCCAGGCGAGTGACATGGCCGGCAGCCTGGCGGCGTCGGCGTCGTCGATCTGCAGCCGGGTCGGCTGGGCCACGAAGACCGCACGCAGCGCTGCGGCGCTGATCCACTCGCTGCCCAGCGTGGCGGCGCCCATGTGGCCCCGGCCGGCGTCCTGCCGAACCATCAGGTTGAGGTCGCGCGTGGCGGGGCCGAGCAGCTCGCACGAGGGCGTCTGGGCGCCATCGAAGTGCAGCGGCGCGCTGTCGGGGGTCAGCGACTCACGCCGTGTGCCGAAGCTCAGCACGACGCCGTCGCCTTCGAGCACGGCGAACCAGCGGTCGACGCCGGGGTAGGCCGAAAACGGGCCGTCACGCAGGATGTCGGCCACGCTGATGCGCAGTTGCCAGTCGCCGGGCGCAGGCCAGGCCAGCAGTTCGCGCGTCTCGCCGCCCCGGTTGCGCCAGGGCTGGGCGGGCACGCGGTCGGTCTGCACGATGTTGATCATGGCTGGAACTCCCCTTGCAGGTTGTAGCGCGATCCGGGGTGAACGAGGCGCGCGATCGTGATCGGCGCCTCGTTCGTGAAGGTGCGGCGCACGACGACAAGGCAGGGGTCGTCGGCTGCGATCGCGAGCAGCGCCGCCTCCTGTGCGGTCGGGCGCGAGGCCTCGATCGTGTACTGGGCGCGCCACAGCGACGTGACCTCGAACAGATGATGGGTCGGCGTCGTGCGCGTGAAGTCCACCTCCAGGTAGTCCGGCGCGCAGGCCGGGTTGACGTAACGATCCTCGCATTGCAGCGGCACGCCGTTCTCGAGGTGCACGATCAGGCTGTGGAAGACGCGGGCGCCGGATGCCAGACCGAGTTGCGCGGCCAGTCCGGCGGTGGCGGACTCCTCGCGCAGCAGCTGCACCCGCGCCGAATGCTGGTGGGCGCGCGCTTCGATCTCCTCGTGCAGATCGCGGATGGTGAGCGTGCTCGAGACGCGGTGCAGAGGGGCCGCAAAGGTGCCCACGCCCTGGGTTCGCACCACCAGGCCCTCGACCTGCAGTTCGCGCAGCGCCCGGTTGACCGTCATCCGGCTGACGCCGAACTGCGCCACCAGGGCAGCCTCGGAGGGCATCACGGCGCCCGGCGGCCATTCGCCGGCGGCCAGGCCATCCTTCAGGTGCTGCTTCACGCGCCGATAGGGCGCGCCGAACGAAACAGCCGCGGCATTGGGGGAAACCATCGGTGCATCCTACTTGTACAGTCTTGTCTAGACAAGTAGAGTCGAACCCTGTTCTGCCGTCCGTGGAGGTCCACCATGTCCGATCTGTCGTCCCCTGTCCAGAACGCCAAGGCACGCCCGGTGGCGGCACCGCGCGGCACCGAGATCAGCTGCGCGAACTGGCTCATCGAGGCCGCCTACCGCATGCTCCAGAACAACCTCGACCCCGAGGTGGCCGAGAACCCGGATGCGCTCGTCGTCTACGGCGGCATCGGCAAGGCGGCGCGCAACTGGGACTGCTTCGACGCCATCCTCGACAGCCTGAAAAAGCTCAAGCCGGACGAGACGCTGCTGGTGCAATCGGGCAAGCCGGTCGGCGTGTTCCGCACCCATGAAGATGCGCCGCGCGTGCTGATCGCCAATTCGAACCTGGTGCCCAAGTGGGCGACCTGGGAGCATTTCCACGAGCTCGACCGCAAGGGATTGATGATGTACGGCCAGATGACGGCCGGCAGCTGGATCTACATCGGCAGCCAGGGCATCGTGCAGGGCACCTACGAGACCTTTGTCGAAGCGGGTAGACAACACTACGGTGGTGATCTGTCCGGCCGCTGGATCCTGACCGCAGGCCTCGGCGGCATGGGCGGCGCGCAGCCGCTGGCAGCAACCTTCGCCGGCGCCTGCTCGCTCAACATCGAGTGCCAGCAAAGCCGCATCGACTTCCGGCTGCGTTCGCGCTACCTCGACGAACAGGCGACGGATCTGGACGACGCGCTGGCGCGCATCAAGCAGTACACGGATCAGAAGAAGGCAGTCTCGATCGGCCTGCTCGGCAACGCCGCCGACATCCTGCCCGAGCTCGTCAAGCGTGGCGTCAGGCCCGACCTCGTGACCGACCAGACCTCGGCGCACGACCTGGTGCACGGCTACCTGCCGCCCGGCTGGACCGTCGACCAGTGGCTCACCGCCCAGGCCGACGATGGCCAGCATGCCAGGCTGCGCGACGCCGCGGCCAAGGGCTGCGCCGTGCACGTGCAGGCCATGCTCGACTTCCAGGCGATGGGCGTGCCGACCGTTGACTATGGCAACAACATCCGCCAGGTCGCGCTCGACGAAGGGGTCGCGAACGCCTTCGATTTCCCGGGTTTCGTGCCGGCCTACATCCGCCCGCTGTTCTGCCGCGGCAAGGGGCCGTTCCGCTGGGTGGCGCTGTCCGGTGACCCGGAAGACATCCGCAAGACCGACGCCAAGATGAAGGAGCTCTTCCCCGAGGACGCCCACCTGCACCGCTGGCTCGACATGGCGCACGAGCGCATCGCCTTCCAGGGCCTGCCGGCGCGCATCTGCTGGATCGGCCTGGGCGAGCGCCACCGCGCCGGCCTGGCCTTCAATGAGATGGTGAAGTCGGGCGAGCTGAAGGCCCCGATCGTGATCGGGCGCGACCATCTGGACAGCGGCTCGGTCGCTTCCCCGAACCGGGAGACCGAAGCGATGCTCGACGGCTCGGACGCCGTGTCCGACTGGCCGTTGCTCAACGCCTTGCTCAACACCGCTGGCGGGGCGACCTGGGTCAGCCTGCACCATGGCGGTGGCGTCGGCATGGGCTACTCGCAGCACAGCGGCGTCGTCATCGTCTGTGATGGCACCGACGCTGCTACCAGGCGCATCGAACGCGTGCTGTGGAACGACCCCGGCACCGGGGTCATGCGCCACGCCGACGCCGGCTACGCCGAGGCGGTGGCCTGCGCGCGCGAACAGAAGCTGCAACTGCCGATGGTGCGCACTTGAAGATTCTGCACCCGGGCGCGCTGGCGCTTGACGACCTGCTGGCGATCCACGCCGGTGTCCAGCCGCTGCAGCTGGACCCGGCATCGCTGCCCGGCATCGAGGCGAGTGCCGCCGTGGTGCAGCGCGCCGCGCAAGGGCAGAGCGCGGTCTACGGGGTCAACACCGGTTTCGGCAAGCTCGCCAGCACCCGCATCAGCGAGGCCGATCTGGCCACACTGCAGCTGAATCTGATCCGCTCGCACAGCGTCGGCGTCGGCGCACCGCTCGCCCCGGAAGTGCTGCGCCTGATGCTGGCGCTCAAGGCGGCCAGCCTGGCGCGGGGGCATTCGGGGGTGCGCCCGCAAGTCATCGACACGCTGATCAAGGTGCACAACGCCGGCCTCGTGCCCTGGGTGCCGTGCCAGGGATCGGTCGGCGCCTCGGGCGACCTCGCGCCGCTGGCCCACATGACGCTGGCGCTGATGGGCGAGGGCCACTTCGTCGTCTACGGCCTGCGCGAGGCGGCCGACGAGGTGCTGCGCGAGCACCACATCGAGCCGCTGACGCTGCAGGCCAAGGAAGGCCTGGCGCTGATCAATGGCACCCAGGTCTCGACCGCGCTTGCGCTGCATGCGCTGCTGTCGTTCGAACCGGTGCTCGAGGCCGCGCTCGTGATCGGCGCGCTGACCGTCGACGCGGCACGCGGCAGCGACGGTCCGTTCGACCCGCGCATCCACGCGCTGCGCGGCCAGCCGGGGCAGATCGACGTGGCGCAGTACTACCGCCAGCTGCTCGCCGGAAGCGCGATCCGCCAGAGCCATCTCGACGGTGATGACCGGGTGCAGGACCCGTACAGCCTGCGCTGCCAGCCCCAGGTTGTCGGCGCCTGCCTCGACCAGTTGCGCCACGCCGCCCTGGTGCTGGTGCGCGAGGCCAACGCCGTCACCGACAACCCGCTGGTCTTCGCAGAAGACGGGACCATGGTCAGCGGTGGCAACTTCCACGCCGAACCAGTGGCGCTGGCCTGCGACGCGATGGCGACTGCGATCGCGGAAGTCGGTGCGATCGCCGAGCGCCGCATCGCGATGCTGATCGACGCCGGCGTCTCGCGCCTGCCGCCCTTCCTGACTGCCGATGCCGGCCTGAACAGCGGCTTCATGATCGCCCATGTGACGGCCGCCGCGCTGGCGAGCGAGAACAAGTCGCTCGCCCACCCGGCCAGCGTCGACAGCCTGCCGACGAGTGCGAACCAGGAGGATCATGTCTCGATGGCCACTTTCGCGGCGCGCCGCCTGCAGCCGATGATCTCGAACGTGGCCCATATCCTGGGCATCGAGTTCCTGGCCGCCGCGCAGGGCATCGACTTCCTGCGCCCGCTGCAGAGCTCGCCGACACTCGAGTCGGTGCATGCGCTGCTGCGCGCATCCTGCCCCGCGATGGTGCAGGACCGCTTCCTGGCGCCCGACATCGAACTCGCGTCAACCCTCGTGACCGATGGATCGCTGGCCCGTATCCTGCGATCCTTGCCCGGTCTACCGACACTCTGGACCCCTGCCTGACCCTACCCCCCTCGAGGAGCTCTCATGAAGAAGTCACTGCTTGCCCTGGCCGCCATCACCACTGCATGCGCAGCAATGGCCCAGGAGACCAAGGTCGCCATCGGCATGTCCGGCTGGACCGGCTTTGCGCCGCTCACGCTGGCCAAGGAGGCGGGCCTGTTCAAGAAGCACGGGCTGGACGTGTCGATCAAGAAGATCCCGCAGAAGGACCGCCATCTGGCGATCGCGAGCGGCGACATCCAGTGCGCGGCGACGACCGTCGAAACCTGGATCGTCTGGCATTCGAGCGGCATCCCGACGACCCAGATCTTCCAGCTCGACAAGAGCTACGGCGCCGACGGCATGATCGTCAAGCCCGCGATCACCAAGATCAGCGACCTCAAGGGCAAGACCGTGGCCGCCAGCGCCCCCGGCACCGCGCCCTACTTCACACTGGCCTGGATGCTGAAGAAGAACGGCCTGTCGGTGAAGGACGTCAACGTCGTCAACCTCGAGCCGCAGGCCGCGGCCAACGCGATGATCGCCGGCACCGCCAACCTCGACGCCGCGATGACCTACGAGCCCTACCTCAGCGCCGTGCGCGAGAAGCCCGAGGCGGGCAAGATCATCGCCACCACGCTCGACTATCCGATGATCATGGACACCTTCGGCTGCACGCCGAAGTTCCTGGCCGAGAACCCCAAGGCCGCCAAGGCCCTGGCCGACGGCTACTTCGACGCGGTCGCAATGATCGCCGCCGAGCCGAAGAAGAGCTTCGAGATCATGGGCGCCGACGTCAAGCAGACGGCCGAAAAGTTCGAAGGCAGCCAGAAGAACCTGCGCTGGCAGGACCGGGCTGCGAACCAGAAGTTCTTCGCCGGTGAACACGCGGCCTTCAGCAAGGAGGCGGCCGATCTGCTGCTCGAGGCCGGCATCATCAAGGCGATCCCGGATCTGTCGAAACTGGCCGACACCTCCTTCATCAAGTGAAGCCTCTGGTGGCGGTCACGCCGGGCGCGCGCATCGCGCTCGGCGTGTCCTTCTTCGTGCTCTTCGTTGCGCTGTGGGCGGCCGCCACGTTCGGCGGCTACGTCAACCCGCTGTTCCTGGCCGACCCGCTGAAGATGCTGCTGTCGGGCTGGACGCTGCTGACCGAGATGGGCTTCGCATTCGACATCGGCATGACGGTGTGGCGTGTGCTGGGCGGCTTCATCATCGCGGCCGTGCTCGCGTTGCCGCTCGGTGTGCTGATGGGGGCCTACAAGCCGATCGAGGCCTTCTTCGAGCCCTTCGTCAGCTTCGCGCGCTATCTGCCGGCAAGCGCCTTCATTCCGCTCTTGATCCTGTGGGCCGGCATCGGCGAGGCGCAGAAGCTCGCGGTGATCTTCATCGGCAGCTTCTTCCAGCTCGTGCTGATGATCGCGGTGACGGTCGGCAACACAAGGCGCGACCTCGTCGAGGCGGCCTACACGCTGGGTTCGTCGGACCGTTCGCTGATCCGGCGCGTGCTGATCCCTGGTGCCGCGCCCGAGATCGCCGAGATCCTGCGCATGGTGCTCGGCTGGGCCTGGACCTATGTCATCGTCGCCGAGCTGATCGGCGCGTCGAGCGGCATCGGCCACATGATCACCGACAGCCAGGCGCTGCTGGCGACCGACCAGATCATCTTCGGCATCATCGTCATCGGCCTCATCGGCCTGGTGAGCGATGTGTTGTTCAAGACCGTCAACCGCCGGCTGTTTCCATGGGCAAGGTTCGGGCGTTGACCATCGCCGTCGTCCTGGCCGCCGCCGCGCTGATGGGCGGCTGCGCCCAGACGCCGTCTGCAACGGACGACCGAAGTGCACCCGCGGTCGACGCATTGATCGAACCACTGGTCGCGGCCAAACAATTCAGCGGCGCGGTGATCCTGATGCGCAACGGGCGCGTCGTGCATGCGCGCGGCTGGGGGCTGGCAAACCAAGAGGCTGATCGGCCCTTCACGCCGTCGACACCGAGCGACACCGGATCGATCGCCAAGACCTTCACCGCCGCCGGTTTGTGGTGGCTGGTGCATGAAGGGCGGCTGTCGATGGAGCAGCCGGTTCAGTCGCTGGTGCCGGCCTACCCGCATGGCGGTGTCACGGTGGCGCAGCTGCTGGCCCACAGCAACGGTCTGGCGCCGCCCTACGAGTTATTCGACGCGCACTTCAAGCCCGGGCAGGCGCGCACGACTGTGGCGCTGCTGGCGATCGCCGGCCGGCTGGTCCCGGCACCGGCGTTCGACCCGGGCAGCCGCTTCGACTACTCCAACCTCGGCTACGACGCCGCCGGCAGTGTCATCGAGCGCATCAGCGGGCAGTCGTATCAGGACTTCGTGCGCGAGCGCTTCTTCCTGCCGCACCGGCTGACGGACAGCTTCGCGCGCCCGGCCCGGTTTGCGGACTGGCCGGTGCCGCGGACACGCGGCTACCGCTTCCGACAGGGCCGCTGGCAGGACCACGACGCGTACGACGACGAAGCCTTCCTCGGGGCATCCAACCTGATGCTGTCGGCCGCCGACCTGGCGCGCTGGGGCAGCGCCTGGGCGCATGGCGCCGTACTGCCGGCCGCGATCGAACGTTCGGGCGCGGCGGCGCCGCTGATCGACGGCCGGCCGTCCGCGATCAACGGCTTGAGCTGGTACTGCGCCGCTGGCGGGCGGCGCTGCCACTACACCGGATCGCTGAACGCCTTTCATGCCTTCGTGCACTGGGACCGGGACCGTCGCGAGGCGGTCGCCTTCGTCACCAATGCGAGCCTGCCGCCCTGGCCGACCGTGACCCTGCAGCGCGAGCTGGTGGATCGACTGGCCGGACGCGAGGCGACGCCCGCCGCTGCGCCGGACTTCAAGCGCATCGAGGCCAAGGCACGCGCAACCCTGGCCGGCCGCTATCCGGTGCAGGAGCTGGGCCTCGTGATCCTGAGCGTGAGCGACGGCCAGCTGCAACTGCGCGTGGCCGATGGGCTGCGCTACGACGCCTACGCGGTCTCGCGCGAAGTGTTCTACGTGCCAGGCACCGACTGGTGGCTGGCCTTCAGTGACGACGGCGCGGCGAATCTGCGCCTGCACCTTCGCGGGATGTACATCGACGCGATTGCCGCGCGCGAGGAGCACTGACCCATGGCCGCCGACCACGACATCCCGAGCGTGCGCGCCGTGCTTTCGGTACGCGGCGTCGAGCGCCGCTTCGACACCACGCTCGCGCTGCAGGCGACCGACCTCGACGTCGCCGAGAACGACTTCATCACCATCCTCGGCCCGAGCGGTTGCGGCAAGAGCACGCTGCTGCGCATCGTCGCCGGCCTGGACGTGCAGACCGCCGGTGAGGTGCTGCTCGACGGCCGGCGCATCCAGGGCCCGGGCGCCGACCGAGGCATGGTGTTCCAGAGCTACACGCTGTTCCCCTGGCTGAGCGTTCTCGACAACGTCTGCTTCGGTCTGCGCGAGCGCGGCATGGCGCGCGAACAGCAGCTCGACATCGCGCACGGCTTCCTCCGCAAGGTCGGCCTGACTGGCTTCGAGCGCCACTTCCCGAAGCAGCTGTCGGGCGGGATGCAGCAGCGCACCGCTCTCGCGCGTGCACTCGCCAACGACCCGCGCATGCTGCTGATGGACGAGCCCTTCGGCGCGCTCGACCACCAGACCCGCGAGCTGATGCAGGAACTGCTGCTCGGCATCTGGGAGGACCAGCGCAAGACCGTGCTCTTCGTCACCCACGACATCGACGAGGCGGTCTTCATGGGCAGCCGGGTCGTCGTGATGAGCGCGCGGCCCGGCCGCATCAAGCTCGACCGCGCCGTCGATCTGGCCCATCCGCGCCAGTATTCGGTCAAGACACAGCCCGAATTCGTGGCCTTGAAGGCCGAGCTGACCGAGGCGGTGCGGGCCGAGGTGATGGCGACGCAGCAGATCCTTCGGGCCTGAGGGCCTGAAGGCCTTCAGTGGGCCATCCAGACCGGCAGCGTCATCGACTCCAGCAGGGTGTGCGAGGCGCCGCCCAGCATCCATTCGCGCGCCCGTGAGTGGCCGTAACAGCCCATGACGAGCAGGTCGGCGCCGAGGTCGGCGGCGCGTGACAGGATCAGCTCGCCCATCCCGCTCGCCTCGGGGCCGCAGCGGTGCAGCACCGGCGACAGGCCGCAGCCGCGCAGCCGGGCCTCGATCCGACCTGCGACCGCATCGAGATCGCCATACCCTTCGTCCCACAGTGCCACGTCGACTTGGTCGGCCGCTTGCAGCATCGGCATGGCGCTCGCCACGGCGTGCGCCGACTCGCGCGTTTCCTTCCAGGCCACCATGATCCGGCGTCCGAATTCGGGCTGCTTCTGGATGTAGGGCAGGACCAGGGCTGGCGTGCCCGAGCCTGCGATGACCGACGCGACGAAGTCCGGCGGCACGTCGCGCACGCCTTCCTTGGGCTCGCGCTGACCGAGCACCAGCAGGTCGGCATAGAGCGCGGCCTGGACAAAGGCGCGCACCGGTTCGTCGGGCAGCTCGACCCACTTCAGATGCGAGTCGCCGGCATCCGCGGCCTCATCGAAATAGGCCTTGGCCGTCGCCAGGCGTTGCTCGTCGTACTCGACCAGCATGGCTGTGGCGTCGCCCCCCGGCATGAACGCGACCGGGTGCGCGACCAGGACTGGCGTGACCGCATAGGCGGCCGTGGCTGCGGCGCCGAACTGGGTGGCCAGGCGCTCGGCGACCGCGATCCGCAGACGGCTGCGCGGCGAAGAGTCGACATGGGCGAGCAGGCTGCGCGGAGGGGACATGGGGCTGACTCTCAAGGATGGTGCATTCCACCATAGGCTCTCGCGAGCCGCCCGGCAATGAGTGCCGTCAATCACCTCCCCCGCGTTGGTCCTAACCGGGGCGCTCGTCGCCCGGAGCGCGATCGGCGTGTCGCCGCTATCCTCTACCCTTGTCGCAAGTCAAACAAGTCCTGCCGGCGGCATCGCCGAGCGGATGTGAGAGGAGTTCCCCTTGTTGAGTCCTTCGTGCGTGGTGGCGGCGCGCCGCCTGGTTCTGATGACGGCCGCGGCAGCGCTGGCGGCGCTGGCGGTGGGCTGCAACAAGGCGCCGGCCCAGGGTGGCCCCGCAGGCGGCCCGCCGCCCGCGATGCCGGTGGCGGTGCTGGCCGTCAAGTCGCAGACCGTTCCATCGACGATCGAGGCGGTCGGGACGGTCGAGGGCCTGCGCGAAGTCGAAGTGCGCGCACGCGTGACCGGTGTGCTGATGAAGCAGCTCTTCCGCGAAGGCGAGCCGGTGCGCGCCGGCGCGCCGCTCTACCAGATCGACCGCGCGCCGTACGAGATCGCGCTCAACGCGGCGCGTGCGGCGGTGGCGCAGCAGGAGGCGCTGGTCGAGCAGGCCCGGCGCGAACAGGCCCGGCTCGGCTCGCTCATCGCGTCGCGCGCGATCAGCCAGCGCGAGGCCGACAGCGCCGCCAGCACCCTGAAGACGGCCGAGGCGGCGCTGCTCGCCGCGCGGGCGCAGGTCAACGAGGCCCAGCTCAACGTCGGCTACGCGCAGGTCACGGCTCCGATCAGCGGCGTCATCCAGCGCTCCCAGCGCAGCGAGGGCGCGCTCGTGTCGCCGGCCGACGGTGGCCTGCTGACGACGATCGTGCAGACCGATCCGGTGCGCGTGCGCTTCGCGCTGGCCGAGTCCGAGGCCGCAATGCTCAGGCGCGCGCGTGGCCAGCTCGTGCAACTGATCGGCGCCGATGGCCAGCCGGCCAAGCAAGCCGGGCGGCTCGACTTCAGCGGCTCGATGGTCGACCCGCACCTGGGCACGGTGCCGATGCGCGCCGAGCTCGCCAACCCGCAAGGCGCGTGGCTGCCCGGGCAGTTCGTGCGTGTGCGGATCACGGCCGGCGAACAGCAGGGCTTCCTGGTGCCACAGGCCGCCGTGATGAGCGGGGACCAGGGCCGTTTCGTCTGGGTCATCGGGCCCGACGGCAAGGCAGCCCCCAAGCCAGTGCAGATCGGGGCCTGGCTCGGCAGCGACTGGGTCATCCGCGGTGGCCTGTCGGATGGCGACCAGGTGATCACGAACAACCTGATGAAGCTGCGCCCCGGCGCTCCCGTGCAGGTGGCCGGCGCGGCGCCAGCGGCGTCGGCCGCCTCCGGCGTCGGCAACTGACGGGCACCCTCGGATGTTCTCGCGCTTCTTCATCGAGCGGCCGGTGTTCGCCACCGTGCTGGCCATCATCATCGTGCTCGCAGGGCTGGTCTCGGCGGTGTCGCTGCCGGTGGCCCAGTACCCGGAGATCGCGCCGCCCACCGTCACGATCACCGCCAACTATCCCGGCGCTTCGGCCGAAACCCTCGCGCGCACCGTGGCGGCACCGATCGAGGAGCAGCTGTCGGGCGTCGAGAACCTGCTGTACTTCAACTCCAGCTCGGCCTCCAACGGCCAGACGACGATCACCGCCACCTTCGACGTCGGCACCGACATCGACAAGGCCACCTTCAACATCAACAACCGTGTGCAGCTCGCCACCCCGCGCCTGCCCGACGAGGTGCGGCGCAACGGCGTGCAGGTGGCCAAGCGCTCGAACAACTTCCTGCTCGTCGTTGCAGTCAACTCGCCCGACCTGTCGCGCGACACGCTCTACCTGTCGAACTACGCGACGCAGAACATCGTCGATGAGTTGAAGCGTGTGCCGGGCGCGGCCGACGTCTTCATCTTCGGCGCGCGTGACTACTCGATGCGTCTGTGGCTCAAGCCCGACCGCATGGCCGCGCTCGGTGTCACGCCGGGCGACGTGGCCGCGGCCGTGCAGGCCCAGAACGCCCAGTTCGCGGCCGGCAAGATCGGCGCCGCACCGTCTCCGCCGGGGCAGCAGCTCGAGTTCACCGTGACGGCAAGAGGCCGCCTGGTCGAGGCCGAGTCCTTCGGCGACATCGTGCTGCGCAGTGCAGGACCGAACGGCGTGTTGCGCCTGAAGGACGTGGCGCGCGTCGAGCTCGGTGCACAGAGCTACGACGCCAGCAACAGCGTCAACGGCCAGCCGGCGATCGCGGTGGCGGTGCTGCTCGCATCGGGTGCGAATGCGCTCGACACCGGCGACGCGGTCAAGGCCAAGATGATCGAGTTGAAGCGCGACCGCTTCCCGCCCGGGGTCGACTACCTGATCCCCTACGACACGACGCTCTTCGTCTCGGCCTCGATCAAGGAAGTGCTGACGACCATCGTCGAAGCGGCGCTGATCGTGCTCGCCGTGGTCTTCGTCTTCCTGCAGACCTGGCGCGCCACGCTGATCCCGATGTTGGCGGTCCCGGTGTCGCTGATCGGCACCTTTGCCGGCCTGTACCTGTTCGGCTTCTCGATCAACACGCTGACGCTCTTTGCGATGGTGCTGTCGATCGGCATCGTGGTCGACGACGCGATCGTCGTGCTGGAAAACGTCGAGCGCCTGATCCGAGAGGAGAAGATGGCACCGATGGCGGCCGCCATCGAGGCCATGCGCGAAGTGCAGGGTGCGGTGATCGGCATCGTGCTGGTGCTGGCCGCGGTCTTCATCCCGGTGGCCTTCCTCGGCGGCATCGCCGGCCAGCTCTACCGCCAGTTCGCGGTCACCGTGACGGTGGCGGTGATCCTGTCCGGCGTCGTCGCGCTGACCTTGACGCCGGCGCTGTGCGCCATCCTGCTCAAACCCAACCACGGGGCGCGCAGCGAACGCCTCTTTGCGCCCTTCAACCGCGGCTTCGGCTGGGTCACTCGACGCTTCCTCGGCGCGGTGCACCTTGCGCTGGCGCACCGCGTGGTCGCGCTGATGCTGTTCGCGGCGATCATCGGCGGTGTCGTCTGGTTGCTGGCGCGCGTGCCAGGCAGCTTCGTGCCGCCGGAGGACCAGGGCTTCATCATTGCGGCGGCTCAGCTGCCCGATGGCGCGACGCTCGAGCGTACGGGCGCGACCACCGAACAGCTGAGGTTGATGCTCAAGGACAACCAGGCGATCTCGAACATCTTCATCGTCAACGGCTTCGACCTGATCGGCGGCGGCAGCAAGAGCAGCGCGGCGACCATCTTCATTCCGATGAAGCCCTGGGAGCAGCGCCAGCAGACCTCGTTCGAACTGGCCGGCCAGGTCAGCGGCATGGGCTTCACGGCCCTGGGCGACGGCATCGCCTTCGCCTTCAACCCGCCGCCGATCCAGGGCCTGGGGCAGGCCGGCGGCTACGAAGTCTTCGTGCAGGGCCGCGCCGACCCCGACCCGCAGCGCCTGGCCCAGGTGACGCAGACCTTCATGGCGGCGCTGGCCGCGCGCCCGGAACTGACACCGGCCCAGACCTTCTTCCGCCCGACCGTGCCGCAGCTGCGCGTCGAGGTCGACCGCGAGAAGGCGATCGCGCTGGGGGTGCCGATCAACGAGGTGTTCGGTGCCCTGCAGGCGCAGATGGGCTCGCTCTACGTCAACGACTTCAACAAGTCCGGCCGCACCTACCGCGTGACGATGCAGGCCGACGCGCAGTACCGTGCCAAGCCGGAAGACCTGGGGCGCCTGTACGTGCGTTCGTCGACGAGCGGGCAGATGGTGCCGCTCAAGGCGCTGATCACGGTCAGCGAGATCATCGGCCCCGAGCAGATCGAGCGCTACAACAGCTACATCGCGGCCAAGGTGCTCGGCAACGCCAAACCGGGCTACAGCTCGGGCGAGGCGCTGCGCGCGGTGGAGGAAGTGGCGCGCGACACGCTGCCGGCCGGCTACGCGATCGAGTGGACTGGCCAGGCGTTCCAGGAAAAGCGCACCGGCAATGCGTCGATCTTCGCCTTCGGCTTCGCACTCATCATGGTCTATCTGATCCTGGCTGCGCTGTACGAGCGCTGGGGCGTGCCGCTGGCGGTGGTGCTGGCGGTGCCGTTCGCACTGCTCGGGGCGCTCGGCTTCGTGGCCGTGCGCGGGATGCAGAACGACATCTACTTCCAGATCGGCCTGATCGTTCTGATCGGCCTGGCGGCGAAGAACGCGATCCTGATCGCCGAGTTTGCGATGCAGGGCATGGAAGCCGGCAAGACTGCCAAGGACGCGGCGGCGGATGCGGCGCGACTGCGCTTTCGTCCGATCGTGATGACCTCGCTCGCCTTCGTGCTCGGCGTCGTGCCGCTCGTGCTGGCCACCGGTGCCGGCGCTGCCGCGCGCCAGAGCATGGGGTCGGGCGTGTTCGGCGGCATGATCGTCGCGACCTTCGTGGCGCCGATCTTCATCCCGCTCTTCTTCAGCCTGCTGGCCAGAAAGCCGCGGCCGAGCCATACGCATCCGCATGGGGAGGACCAGGCATGAGCGCCGCGCGGCCGTTCCGAAGGCGCTCGCTCCCCCCGGGGGGACGATGCGAAGCATCTTGGGGGGCCCGATGAGCCGGGGTGCAATGCTGACTGTCTGCGCCTTGCTCGGCGCCTGCGCCTCGGCGCCCGAGCCGGCATTGCCCGATGCGGCGCTGCCGGCGGCCTATGGCGTGGCGCCGGCGGCGTCGAATCCGGCGCCGCTGCAGAGCGACTGGTGGACGCTGTTCGGCGACCCGGTGCTCGATGGCTGGGTCGCCGCCGCGCTGACCCACAATGCCGATCTGCGCCTGGCCGTGGCGCGTGTCGACGAGACGGCGGCGGTGCTCGGCCTGGCACGCGCTGCACAGTGGCCGGGCCTCGAACTCGGGGCTGCCGTCACCCGGTCACGCGTCAGCACCCTGAACGGGCAGCCAGCGCCGGCCAGTGGTGTCGAGTCCACGACCCATCGTGCGGTCCTGTCGACTGCGTTCGAAATCGATCTGTGGGGCCGTCTGCGCAACGCCACCGCCGCCGCCCAGGCGCAGCTGCTCTCGGCCGCGCATGCACGCGACACGGTTCGCCTGGCCGTTGCCGGCAGCGTGGTGCAGGCCTACTTCGGACTGAGAACGATCGACGCGCAACTCGCCGTTCTGACGCGTCAACGCGGCGCGCGCGAGGACAGCCTGCAGATCGTCGAGCGCCGGGTGACGGCGGGCGTGGCGTCGTCGCTCGAAGCGGCCCAGGCGCGCGCCGCGCTGGCCGCGACCCGGGCCCAGGAGCCGGAACTGCAGCGCCAGCGCGCGCTGCTCGTGCATCAGCTCGGATTGCTGGCGGGGCAGCAGCAACGTGGCGTCGACGTCGCGGCTGCGCCGCTGCCGCAACCGATCATCGTGCCGGCCGGATTGCCGGCAGCGCTGCTGGTGCAGCGGCCCGACGTGATGCAGGCCGAGCAGGGGCTGCGGGCCGCCCAGGCCCAGGTCGAGGTGGCACGCGCGGCGCTGTTTCCCACGCTGTCGCTGACCGGCAGCTTCGGCGGCCAGAGTGCCGACCTGGTCGACCTGCTCAAGGGCGGTGCCCGCATCTGGAGTCTCGGCCCCTCGCTGCTGCTGCCGCTGTTCGACGGCGGGCGCAATGCTGCGCGCACGGCACAAGCCCAGGCGCAGGCCGAGCAAGCCGCGATCCGCTACCAGCAGGCGGCGCAGACGGCCTACCGTGAAGTGGCCGATGCCCTGGCCGGCACCGAACAGGGCGCGCGGCTCGAAGTGCAACTGCGCGACCAGCAGGACGCGGTCGACGAGGTCGTGCGCGTCGCGCGGCTGCGCCACGAGGCGGGTTACTCGGGCTACCTCGAAGTGCTCGATGCCGAGCGTGGCGCGCAGGACGCCGAGCTGGCGCTGGTGCGCGCCCGCCAGTTGCGGCTCGACGCCAGCGTGGCGCTGATGAAGGCGCTCGGTGGTGGTTGGTCGGCGCCACGCTGAATCCTTGCCGGCGCCGCCCGTGACAAGGCGCGTCGCACCAGGGCGCGCAACCGGGCTTGGGCCCTTGCTGGCAATCGCCGTCGTCTGGGCTCTGGCGGCCTGCGCCGGCATGCCGCCGAGCCCTGGTGCCTGCGAAGTCGATGCCGGGCCCGGCCCTGCGCAGGTGGTCGGCTCCGGGGTGGCGGGCGAACCGGCCCTGCCCGAACCCTCTTCGGGCTACCGACTGGGTATCCGGCCGGTGCTGGCGAGCCGCTACATGGTCGTCACGGCCAACCCGCTGGCCACCAAGGCCGGCTGCGAGGTGCTGCGCGCCGGCGGCAGCGCGGCCGACGCTGCGGTGGCGGTGCAGATGGTGCTCGGTCTGGTCGAGCCGCAATCGTCGGGCCTCGGTGGCGGCGCCTTCATCGTCCACTACGACGCTGCGACCAAGACCGTGCAGACCTACGACGGGCGCGAGACCGCACCGGCCGCGGCGACCGAAAACTATCTGCGCTGGGTCAGCGATACCGACACCTCTGCGCCGCTGCCAAATGCCCGCCGCAGCGGCCGCTCGATCGGCACGCCGGGCACGGTGCGGGTGCTGTCGATGTTGCACGCCGAGCATGGCAAACGACCCTGGGCCGGCCTGTTCGATGCCGGCATCGAGCTCGCCACCGACGGGTTCCCGATCAGCGGGCGCATGGCCGACGCCATCGCGGGCGCGCGCGCCGATCTGCTGCGCGACACGGATGCCGCGGCCTACTTCCTGAACGGCGATCTGTCGGCCAAGGCCCTGGGCGAGACGATCAGGAACCCGGCCTATGCCGACACCCTGGCGCGCATTGCCAGCGGTGGCGCCGCCGCCTTCTACACCGGCGATGTTGCGCGGGACATCGTCGACGAGATCGCGCGCGACGCCGCCGGCGTGCATGCCGCGGGGCCGCTGACGCCCGGCCTGACGACGCTGGCCGACCTGTCCGGCTACGTGGCCCGCAAGCGCGAGCCGGTCTGCATCGACTACCGCACCTACCGCGTCTGCGGAATGGGCCCGCCGTCCTCGGGTGCGATCGCAGTCAGTCAGACCCTCGGCATCCTGGAGAACTTCGGCATGAACGCGTTCGGGCCGGGCGAGGTCGACCTGCACGGCGGCAAGCCGAGTCTGACGGGCGTGCATCTGGTCAGCGAGGCGCAGCGCCTGGCCTATGCCGACCGCAACAAGTACGTCGCCGACACCGACTTCGTGGCCTTGCCCGGCGCTGGCGTGGCGAGCCTGCTCGACAAGGTCTACCTGCGCCGCCGGGCCGACCTGATCCGCGCAGACCGCAGCATGGGCGTGGCCCTGCCGGGCGAGTTTGCGCTCGCGCTGCCACAGGGCTCGAGCGCACACGAAGGCAAGGGCACCTCGCAGGTGTCGATCGTCGACGCAACTGGCAATGCCCTCTCGATGACGACGACCATCGAAGGCGGCATGGGCTCGTTCCGATTCGTGCGCGGCTTCCTGCTCAACAACGAGCTGACCGACTTCTCGACGAGCCCGTCGGATGCCGACGGCCCGATCGCCAACCGCGTCGGCCCGCTCAAGCGGCCGCGCAGTTCGATGGCGCCGACCCTGGTGTTCGAGCGCGCTGCCGACGGGTCGCTCGGACCCCTGGTCATGGTCACCGGCTCAGCCGGCGGCGGATTGATCATCCAGTTCGTGACCAAGACGCTGGTCGGCGTGCTCGACTGGGGACTCGACGCCCAGCAGGCCAGCGCGCTGGTGAACTTCGGCGCCACCAACAGCGCCACCACGGGCGTGGGTGGCGAGCACCCGGCGATCGACGCGGCGCAAGGTGGGAAGGACGATGCGCTCGCGACCGGCTTGCGCGCGCGCGGCCACAAGGTGTCGGTGGGCGCGCAGTCGAGCGGCGTCGCGACGATCCTGCGCGTCAAGGTCAACGGGCAGGACCGTTGGCAGGGGGGTGTCGATCCGCGCCGCGAGGGTCTGGCGCTGGGCGACGGCCAACGCTAGCGCAGCGCGTTCAGGTCGGGCTC
>CAVPNN010000002.1:0-97070 GCA_963706655.1 uncultured beta proteobacterium | reverse complement strand
AACGTTTGAGCTAAGCGGGCGCCAGCGGCAGGACGACGCTGGGCCAGAATGAAATGAAGCCCAGCGGCGGCATGCCGTTGGCGCTCCGCTTGAGCGAAGGGTTAGGCACCCGCCGGCACCTGCTTGAACATGTTGATATTGGTCGCTACGTAGCCGAGCTTGACATACAGCGCATGGGCCTCTTGGTTGTGCCCGAACACGTGCAGCGCGATGCCGCTAAGCCCCAAGCGAGCGACTTCTTGCTCGAGCGCTTGGAAGGCACGAAATGCGTGACCTTGTCTGCGGTGCTCTGGGGCAACAAAGATGTCAAAGACATACGCGATCTGGCGGCCAGCTCTTTCTTTGGCTACAAACCATAGCGTACCCACCACTTCGCCGCTCGCGCCCAAGACCGTGAAGATGTAGTTGTTCTCGGTGTCCTTGCCGTTGGGCAGAAGGTCTGCGTACTCTTTTCGAGAGAGCTCGAGCGCAGATTCCGCGGTCCACTGGCCAGACGCAATCTTGTCCTCGGCGTAGCCAGGAATGACTGTTTCGAGCCAGGCGTTGTACTCAGCGTCAGCTATTGGACGTAGGACCGGCACAGAGTCTCCTTCGGGTGCCTAACGTTCGAGCTAAGCGGCGGGCGCCGGCAGGACGGCACCGGGCAAGAATGAAATGGTGCCCGGTGACGGCATGCCGGTGACTGTCCGCTTGAGCGACGGGTTAGGCGTCGCTCTTCGGTCTTGGCAGTGGTGCCTTGGCAAGACGCTCTGCCATGCGGGTTTGCCAGCCTGGCCCGGTGGCACGCCAGCGCGCCACAACTTCAGGCGGCAAGCGCAAGCTGATGAGCTGACGCGGGTTCTCTGACTTTGGACGACCACCCTTGTTCACGACGGCGCGTGCGAGCATGCCGTCAGTGAGCTCTGGCAGTTCTCTGTACTCGTGCGGCTTGATCTTGTGCGCGTCAACGCGCGGAAGATCAGATCCCGAAGTACGGCGCGAGGCGGGCTTGTTCACGATCGTTGGCCTTTCGCATGCTGAAGACATGGCGCTCCGCGCCACGCGGGGTGTAGCCGACCGCGACCATCCTGCCTTTCAGCTTGCCGAAGCATATGATCCGCCGCTCACCGTATTCCTTGCGAACATCCTCGACTTCGACCGTCATGCCCCTGAATACAAGGGCTGCATCCTTGAAATCCAAGCCACGCTCATCAAACGTCTTCTGGCGTTTGGCCGGATCCGTAGGTGACTCGCACCTGCATAGTGTATATACACTAACCGTCTGCTGCAAGCGCCCACTGCGGTAGCCCCTGCGACGCCTAACGTTGGAGGTAAGCGGGAGACGACGGCGTGGCGACTGGCCCGCGAGGAGCAAGAATACCTTCAGCGCATCGCGGGCCAGGCGCCATGCCGTTGGCTCTCCGCTTGACCGACCGGTTAGGTGAGCCCGCAGTTTGACACCGGGGACTCTGCACGGCACCGGCCAGCACCTGACAGGCTTGCCCTCGCAGGGCACGGTGGATAGCGGGCGATTCAGCGCTGCTGCCAGGTGCGACAACGCGAGCAGCACTACCGAAGCACGGTTGCCCGCGCGCGGCCTCGATGTGACTTTCAAGCCGCCGACCGAGACTCGCGCGCGTGCGCTGGTCTTCTGCTCGCGGGGCAAATCGCAGCTCGACGTCAAGCGCGATGCTCCGGTGCTTCCAGCGCGCAATCCCTGCTGCCCTCGTCACAGGCGCCTGTAGCGGCGCGCGGCACAACAACTGCTGAGCTTGAAGGGCACCGTTTGCCGGCATGACGCGAGCTGACACCTAACGTGGGAATTGAGCCGCCGTGCTCGGTCGGCTCGAATGACGGGTTAGGCCTGTTGTAACCGGAGCGCGACACAGCATGACCGACAAAGCGGTGTCCCTGGCCTACCGCACCGACAACGCCAACACGGACGGCAAGGAAGTGCTGGCGTGCGCACGGTGCAAGAACAAAGCATGGACTGTGGTGTACGACGACCTGGGCGAGCAGTATCCGCGCCTCGCGCGTACGGCGTGCGCTACGGATGGCGGGATGTTTGGATGGGTAAGCTCTTTAGTGTGCGTTGCCGACGACGGAACGCAACAGACCAAAGAGCAGCGCTGCAAGAACGAATGCAGCGTAGAGAAGGTAGTAGCGGCCCGCAACGCTCCGGCGTAACACCAATGGTGAGTTGAACTTTGGCGGTGAGCGCAATAGCAAAGAACACGAAGCCCGCGCGATTGAGTGGCTTGCGCATGCCCATTTCGTCGCAGAGGGACCATGCTGCAAAGGCAGCGACCGCAAGCACCAACAGACGAAGAGGCGCGAGCGGAGTGGAGAAGTGCGACAACAGCAGCGTAAGGAAAGCGGCTGCAGCCATGGCAACACCGCCGACTTTGGCATTCAGGGACGTAGCCCGAGAAGCGAGGATGGACGCGTGCATGAGGCTGCCTCTGTGCCCTCTTGGGGGCCCTCTCTTTTCCCCACTCGGTGGGGGCTGACCTGGCGATATAGGCTGTCTAAATTCTGGCGGATGAAGCCTCCCGCCATCGGTCCCAAACCCGCCGCTCAGGTTCGACATGGAATGTCGCCGGGCGAGCCTTCTGGCGTCAACCCCCACAGTGCTCCTGCGGGTTCCCCACCGCTGCGTCTTCTGGATCAGCTTCGCCAGGCGCTGCGCGTTCGGCACTATTCGATCCGTACCGAAGACGGCGACACGAATGTCCGGTTTCGCTGTCCGCGAACAACCGACGAAACCGGACCTCTTGACGAAACCGCTGTCGCGATCACTTTGGGGCTGGACAATCGGGCGCATGTACTGTACATAACAACAGTACTAAATGATGGGTGACAAAGTGGACAGTCCATCGACCCGCGCTCCCCGCCTGCTGGACGCTGTCAAGGAGCGTCTTCGTTATCTGCACTACAGCTTACGGACAGAGCAGGCCTATGTCCATTGGGTGCGTCACTTTGTGCGCTGGTCGGGCATGCGGCACCCGCGCGAGATGGGGGCGGACGAAGTGCGCGCCTTCCTGACGATGCTGGCCAATGAACGTCAGGTGGCGCCGGCCACCCATCGGCAAGCGCTCAGCGCCCTGCTCTTTCTCTACCGCGAAGTGCTCGGCATCGACCTGCCGTGGATGCAGGAGATCGGGCGCCCGCAGTCGCAGCGCCGCGTGCCGGTCGTGCTTAGCCCGGCCGAGGTGCAGGGTCTGCTGTTGCAGCTGGACGGCGTGCCTGCCTTGCTCGCGCGTTTGCTCTACGGCACCGGCATGCGCCTGATGGAGGGCCTGCGCCTGCGGGTGAAGGACATCGATTTCGACCGCGAGGCCATCGTGGTGCGCTGCGGCAAGGGTGGCAAGGACCGCGTCGTGATGTTGCCGCGCTCGCTGCGCGATGGACTGCACGACCAATTGGGCGCCGCGCGCCGCTACTGGCTGGCGGATCGGGCCCGCGACGGCGCCAACGGCGTCTGGCTGCCCCATGCGCTGGCCACCAAGTACTCCCGCGCCGCGATGAGCTGGCCCTGGTTCTGGGCCTTTCCATCGCCAACGCTGTCGGCCGACCCGCAAGCAGGCGGCATCGAACGGCGCCATCACCTGCATGAAAAGCGCCTTCAGCGCGACCTGAAACTGGCCGTGCAGGCCGCCGGCATTCACAAGCCGGCCACCGTGCACACGCTGCGCCACTCCTTCGCGACCCATCTGCTGCAGTCGGGGGTGGACATCCGCACCGTGCAGAGCCTGCTCGGCCACGCCGACGTCAGCACCACGATGATCTACACCCATGTGCTGCGCGCATCGGCTCGCGTCACGCCAAGCCCGCTCGATGCCTTGGCCCCCGATGCCGCATGGGCGCCACCACCGGAGGCCCGGGAAGCGGCCCCGGCGTGGGCCACCACCTGCGCTGCACACTGAGTCGATGGCCGCCCCGGGGCGGCCCCTAAAATCAGGCCATGATCGCCGCCCGCAAGTTCTTCGTCACCACGGCGCTGCCGTACGCCAACGCGCCGTTCCACATCGGCCACATGATGGAGTACATCCAGGCCGACATCTGGGTGCGCTACCAGCGGCTGCAGGGGCACGAGGTGCACTTCGTCTGCGCCGACGATGCCCATGGCGCGCCGATCATGATCGCGGCCGAGAAGGCCGGCCAGACCCCGCAGGACTTCGTCGCCGGCATCGCGGCCGGGCGCCAGCAGTACCTCGACGGGTTCCACATCGGCTTCGACAACTGGCATTCGACCGATGGCCCGGAGAACCACGCGCTGGCGCAGGACATCTACTGCGGGCTGCGCAAGGAGGGCCTGATCTCCGAGCGCACGGTCGAGCAGTTCTACGACCCGGTCAAGGGCATGTTCCTGCCCGACCGCTACGTCAAGGGCGAGTGCCCGAAGTGCGGCGCCAAGGACCAGTACGGCGACAACTGCGACGTCTGCGGTGCCGTCTACTCGCCGACCGACCTGAAGAACCCCTACTCCGCGCTGACCGGCGCCACGCCCGAACTGCGCAGCAGCGCGCACCACTTCTTCCTGCTCTCGTCGCAGCGCTGCATCGACTTCCTGCAGGAGTGGACGGCCACCCCCGGGCGCCTGCAGCCCGGCGTGCTCAACAAGATCCGCGAGTGGTTCTCGCCCGACGAGCTCGGCCATGTCAGCCTGGCCGACTGGGACATCTCGCGTGATGCGCCCTACTTCGGCATCCGCATCCCGGACACCGAAGACAAGTACTTCTACGTCTGGCTCGATGCGCCGGTGGGCTATCTGGCGTCGCTCAAGAACCGCTTCGACAAGCTCGGCCAGGACTTCGAGGCCTACCTCGCCGACCCCGCCGTCGAGCAGGTGCACTTCATCGGCAAGGACATCGTCTACTTCCACACCCTGTTCTGGCCCGCGATGCTGCACTTCGCCGGCCGCAAGACGCCGGACTACGTGTTCGTGCACGGTTTCATCACGGTCAGCGGCGAGAAGATGAGCAAGAGCCGCGGCACCGGGATCTCGCCGCTGCGCTACCTGGAGCTCGGCCTGAACGCCGAGTGGCTGCGCTACTACATCGCGGCCAAGCTCAATGCCCAGGTCGAGGACATCGACTTCAACCCGGACGACTTCGTGGCCCGTGTCAACTCGGACCTGGTCGGCAAGTACATCAACATCGCCAGCCGCGCGGCGGGTTTCCTGCACAAGCGGTTCGCCGGCCTGCTGTCGGACGACGTGGGGGTCGAAGGGCGCGCCTTGCTCGACGGCCTGCGCGCGCAGCAGCAGTCGATCGGCGAGCTGTACGCCACGCGCGAGTTCGGCAAGGCGCTGCGCGAGGTGATGGCGCTGGCCGACCGCGTCAACGCCTATGTCGACCAGCACAAGCCCTGGGAGCTGGCCAAGCAGCCCGGTGCCGACGCCGCGCTGCACGATGTCTGCACCGTCTGCATCGAGGCCTTCCGCCTGCTCACGATCTACCTCAAGCCGGTGCTGCCGGCGCTCACGGCGCAGGTCGAGTCCTTCCTGCAGGTGCAGCCTCTGGCCTGGGCCGACGCGGCGCGGGCACTGGGCAAGCACCACATCGGCGAGTACAAGCACCTGATGCAGCGTGTCGAGCCCAAGCAGATGGATGCGCTGTTCGAGCCGCCGGCGGGTGCGCCGGCACCGGCCGCCGAGCCATCGCTGTCGGTTCCGGTCACCGGGTCGGCCATGGTGGTGCCGGGCGGCGAACCGCTCGCGGAGTCGATCGGCATCGACGATTTCGCCAAGGTCGACCTGCGCATCGCGCGCATCGTCAATGCCGAGGCCGTCGAGGGCAGCACCAAGCTGCTGCGCCTGACGCTGGACGCCGGCGAAGGCCGCACGCGCAATGTCTTCAGCGGCATCGCCGGCGCCTTCGCGCCCGAGGACCTGGTGGGCAAGTTCACGGTGCTGGTGGCCAACCTGGCGCCGCGCAAGATGAAGTTCGGGGTCAGCGAGGGCATGGTGCTGGCCGCCGCCCACGATGATCAGAAGTCGGTTCCGGGCCTGTACCTGCTGGAACCCACCGCCGGCGCCATGCCCGGCATGCGCGTGCGCTGAACCCGGGAGGCCCTTCGTTGGCAATTCAACTGCACCCTTTTCGGCCTCGGCTCGCCGATGCGCTGGTCGGCTACGACCGGCGCCGCTTCGCGTCGGACCTCGGCGCCGGACTGACAGTCGGGGTGGTGGCCTTGCCGCTGGCGATGGCCTTCGCGATCGCCTCGGGTGTCAAACCCGAAGCCGGCATCTTCACCGCCATCATCGCGGGCTTCCTGATCTCGGCACTCGGTGGCTCGCAGGTCCAGATCGGCGGGCCGGCCGGTGCCTTCATCGTCATTGTTTACGGCATCGTCGAGCGCTATGGCCTGGCCAACCTGCTGATCTCGACGATCTGTGCCGGCGTGCTGCTGTTCGCGATGGGCCTGTTCAAGCTCGGTGCGCTGGTGCGCTACGTGCCGGTGTCGATCGTCATCGGCTTCACCAACGGCATCGCGGTCCTGATCGGGCTGTCGCAGGTGAAGGACTTCCTCGGCCTCGTCACGCCCAAGCTGCCGGCTGACTTCTTCTCGCAGATCGGCGTCATGGCCGCGCACCTGGACACGCTCAACCCGGCCGCATTGGCGCTCGGTGCGGCCAGCCTGGCGGTGGTCGTGCTGTGGCCCAAGTCCTATGCCCTGCCGGCCACGGCCCAGCCGGGTTTGGTGGCGCGCTCGCGGCGCATCGCGTCCTTCATTCCGGGCACCGTGATCGCGCTCGTCGGCGCCACCCTCGCCACCGCGCTGCTCGCCCTGCCGGTGGACACGATCGGCAGCCGTTTCGGCGGCATCCCGCAGGCCTTGCCGGCCTTCGAACTGCCCGACTTCAGCTGGGCCACGGTCAAGCTGCTCGTGACGCCAACGCTGACGATCGCGCTGCTCGGTGCGATCGAGTCACTGCTGTGCGCGCGCGTCGCGGACAACGCCGGCGACCACCCCAGGCACGACCCGAACCAGGAGCTGATGGCGCAGGGCGTGGCCAACTTCGTCGTGCCCTTCTTCGGCGGCATCCCGGCCACCGGCACCGTCGCACGCACGATCACCAACCTGCGCGCCGGCGCCGTCAGCCCGGTGGCCGGCATCGTGCACGCGGCCACGCTGCTCGCCATCGTGCTGGTGGCGGCGCCGCTGGCGATGAACGTGCCGCTCGCCGCGCTCGCCGGCATCCTGCTGTTCGTGGCCTGGAACATGGGCGAGTGGCGCGAGTTCGTGCGCCTGCGCAAGTTCAACGTCACCTACCGCACGATCTTGCTCGGCACCTTCGCCACCACGGTGATCTTCGATCTCACGGTGGCACTCGAACTCGGCCTGGTGCTGGCCTGCGTGTTCTTCATCTGGCGCATGGGCACGCTGTTCCGCGTCGTGCACACGCCCGGCGCCCAGTTGCCGCCCGGGGTCGAGGTGTTCGAACTCTACGGCTCGCTGTTCTTCGGGGCGGTCGGCAAGATCGAGGCCCTGCGGACCTCGGTGCCGGAGGGCACGCGCGCCGTGGTGCTCGAAATGCACCGCCTGGTCCTGCTCGACACCTCGGGTCTGGACGCCCTCGAACAATTGCACCGCACGCTCAAGAAGCGCGGCGTGGCGCTCGTGCTGGCGCATGTCAACGAGCAGCCGATGTCGCTCATCCGGCGCGCCGGGTTCGACGCCGTGCTCGGCGCCGACAACATCGTGCCGACCGTGGCGGCCGCCTTCGCGTCCGAGGCGGCGGATTAGTTACCGCCGATCTGGGTTTCCCGCGGGTCGTCGCCGACGGCCGTCGTCGTCACCTTGCCATCACCATCGAAGGTGGCGCTGAAGATGCGGTTCGTGCGCCCGAGTGGCGCGCCCTGGGCCGGCTGGAACCGCCAGTCCCAGACCTCCTCGTTCTTGAGGTCGAAGCGCTGCGTCCTGGCCGGACGACCGAGCAGGGCACGCACCTCGTGCTGCGCCATGCCGGTGCTCACCTTGGCGAAATTGGCCTCGGTCAGCACCTGGCGCAGCGCGCTCATCCTGCCGTCCGGACCGAGCGTGATGAAGTAGTTGGTCGTCCCCTCGGGCTGGCGCGGGTATTCGAAGACCCGGCTGCCGTCGGCCATCGTGACCACGGTCACCGGCTCGCCGAACTGTGCACGCACCTGGGTTTCGGTCGACACCCCTTCTTCGAGCTTTTCGATGCGCTCGGCGTCGCAGGCGACCAGAGCCAGCAGCACAGCCAGCGCGCACAGAGTTCGGAGATTCATCCCGGGTCCCGCATAAAATGGTCAGCAGTCATTCTGCCTCGGGTCCCCCATGCCGCTGTTCTGGAAGCCATACACCTCCGACGTCACGAGCTTCATCGAGGAGCTCAAGGCCAAGAAGCCCACGCTCGAAGCCGAGCAGCGCGCCGGCCGCGCCCTGCTGTGGGACAAGCAGCTCGACCGCCAGGAACAGCGCGAGTGGGCCGAGGCGCAGGTGCCGCAGAAGCCCTACGTCTACCAGACCGACCACTGAGCTTGTGAAGATATGGATCCGATCGACGTCCGCATGCCGGACGACAGGGATGCTGCCGCGCCGGCGCTGATCGACCAGATCGCGGTGGCGCGCCTGTACGGCGAGCCGCTGTTCAAGATGCCGCAGGACCTGTACATCCCGCCGGATGCGCTGGAGGTCTTCCTGGAGGCGTTCGAGGGGCCGCTCGACCTGCTGCTCTACCTGATCCGCAAGCAGAACTTCAACATCCTCGACATCCCGCTGGCCAGCGTGACGCGCCAGTACCTCGACTACATCGAGCAGATCCGCCGCCACAACCTGGAACTCGCGAGCGAGTACCTGCTGATGGCGGCGATGCTGATCGAGATCAAGTCACGCATGCTGTTGCCGCCCAGGAAGACGGCCGACGGCGCCGAGATCGAGGACCCGCGCGCCGAACTCGTGCGCCGCCTGATCGAGTACGAGCGCATCAAGCTCGCCGCTGCCCAGCTCGATGCGCTGCCGGTGCAGGGGCGCGACTTCCTGCGCGCCCAGGTCCACATCGAGCAGAGCCTGCAGCCGCGCTGGCCCGACGTGGAACCGGCCGACCTGCGCGCGGCCTGGGCCGAGATCCTGCAGCGCGCCCGCCTGAACCGCCACCACACGATCAGCCGCGAACAGCTGTCGGTGCGCGAGCACATGAGCATCGTGCTGCGCCGCTTGCAGGGCCGGCGTTTCGTCGAGTTCCACGACCTGTTCGATCCTGCGCGTGGCGTGCCGGTGCTGATCGTGACCTTCATCGCGCTGCTCGAGCTGTCGCGCGAGCATCTGCTCGAAGTGACGCAGGCCGAGGCCTTTGCGCCGATCTACGTGCGCCTGGCCTACGAACCGAACTGAAACTGCCCGACGGCGATCACGATGACCGTGACGCCGAGCACCAGGTTGACCAGCACCCAGCGCCGGATCTGGGCCAGGGCAGCGGCCGCCGCCGGCGTCTGGCCCGCCAGCAGCGCTTGCTGAAGGGCGCGGAAGTGGCGCCAGCGGATGAAGCCGAAGACCCCGGTCATCACGAGGCCGAGCGCCGTCATCAGCATCCAGCCGAGCGGGATGACGAGGTGACCCCCGGTCGCACTCGCCTGCCGCGCCGCGACGTCGATCATCGCGGCGCCGCTGACCAGGGTCACCGCGATCGCCGCCGACACCGCGACGAAGAAGCGCCTGAGCACATCGTGCATCAGCACCAGGCGCTGCGCCGGCTCGAGCGTGCCGAGCGCCGGGCGCAGGAAGAAGTGCGCAAACACCATGCCGCCGACCCAGACCACGATGGCCAGCAGGTGGGCCGTTTTCAGCAGGTCGTAGGCCATGTGCGGTAGCCTCAGTTGACGGTCGTCGAACCCGGCGCCTGGCGTGCCGGGGGCGTGAACAGTTCACCGACGTCGACCGCGTCGTAGCGGTACATGCGGCCGCAGAACTCGCAGCCCACCTCGACCTCGCCGCGCTCTTCGATCAGCGACTCGCTTTCGGCATGCCCCAGACCGCGCAGCATCGACGACACGCGTTCGCGCGAGCAGCTGCATTCGAAGCGCGGCGCCTGCGGCTCGAAGCGGCGCAGGTCCTCCTCCCAGAACAGGCGGCGCAGCAGGGTGTCGGCGTTGAGCGTCAGCAGCTCGTCGGCGCTCAGCGTGGCGGCCAGGTGGGCGATCCGGTTGAAGCCTTCGCTGAGACCGATCTGGTCCTCGCGCTGCGCGCCCTTCAGGTTGCCTTCGCCTTCGATCGGCAGGCGCTGGATCAGCAGGCCGGCCGCCATCTGGCCGTCGGCGGCGAGCACGAGCCGGGTGTCGAGCTGCTCGGACTGCAGCATGTAGTGCTCCAGCACCTGCGACAGCTGCTGAAGCGGCTCGCGCTGGTCGCCATTGAGGCCGACCACGCCCTGGTAGGGCTGTTGCCCCGGCTTGCGCTCGCGCGGGTCGAGCGTGATCGCGCAGCGACCCTGACCATGCACGTTGACGAGCGCCTCCAGCCGGGCCTCGGCCGGCACCTCGCCGACCAGCGTCGCGGTGCCGCGAAAGCGCAGATTGGGTTGCACCTCGGCCACCGCGAGCTTGACCGGGCCGTCGCCCGAGATCTGCAGCACGAGCGCGCCGTCGAACTTGATGTTGGATTGCATCAGCACGCCGGCGGCGCACATCTGGCCCACGAGCGAGCGCACCGAATCGGGCCAGGGGGTCTTTTCATTGCGGCGCGCGAGCATCTCCTGCCAGTCGTCGGTCAGGCGCACGAGCATGCCGCGCACGGGCAGGCCGTCGAACAGGAACCGGTGCAGCTCAGACATCGGGCCCGATCCGTCGGCCCTGGCGGTTCAGTCGTGCGCTGTCGACATAGTGCGCCGCGCTCCAGGCCAGGCGTGCGATCTCTTCGGCGTCGAGCGGGCGCACGGCCTTGGCTGGCGAGCCCATGATCAGCATCCCGTCCTCGAACTGCTTGCCCTCGGTCACGAGCGAGCGCGCGCCGACCAGGCAGTTGCGCCCGATGCGCGCGCCATTGAGCAAGACCGAGCCGATGCCGATCAGCGAGCCGTCGCCGACGGTGCAGCCATGCAGCATGACCATGTGGCCCACGGTCACGTTGTCGCCCACCTGCACCGGCAGGCCCGGGTCGGCGTGCAGCACCGAGTTGTCCTGCACATTGCTGCCCGCGCCGACCTGGATCCACTCGGTATCGCCACGCAGCACGGCGCCATACCAGACACTGGCGCGTGCACCCAGGCGCACGCGCCCGATCAGCTCGGCGCTGTCGGCGATCCAGCAGTCGTCGCCGATCGCGGGACGGTGCTCGCCCAGTTGATAGAGTGCCATCGCGGCGTCCCTCGCAGGCAAAAGGTGCATTGTAGGAAGGACTCCGGCGACCGCCGCCGGCCTGCCGATAATGGGCCATGGACCTTCGACGTCGCGCGTTGGCGCTGCTGCAGTGCACGGACCTGCGAACCCAGGTCGAGGGCACGCAGTCGCTGTGCGACGCCGGGCTCGAAATCGACGCCCAGGCCCGACTGCCGGATCCGGGCGGCCTGCCGGGACGGCCCGCGCGGCCCAGGCTGGTCGACCCCGCGCAGCTGCCGCGCCGCTCGCCCTTCACGCCCGACGGCCGGGCCGCCTTGCTGCATGCGGTGGCGCACATCGAGCTCAACGCGATCCATCTCGCGCTCGATGCCGTCTGGCGTTTCGACGGCCTGCCCGAGGCCTACTACCGCGACTGGCTGCGCGTGGCCGGCGAAGAGGCACATCACTTCACGCTGCTGCGCGAGCACCTGCGCAGCATGGGCACCGACTACGGTGACTTCGACGCCCACGACGGCCTGTGGCAGATGACCGAGCGCACCGCCGGCGACCTGACCGCGCGCATGGCCCTGGTGCCACGCACGCTGGAAGCGCGCGGGCTCGACGCGACACCACCGATGCAGGACAAGCTGCGCCGTGCCGGCGACCTGCGCGCGGTCGAGATCCTCGACGTGATCCTGCGCGACGAGATCGGCCATGTCGCGGTCGGCAACCGCTGGTACCGCTGGTGCTGCGCGCGCGACGGCCTGGACCCGATGGCGCATTTCGCGCTGCTCGCGCGGCGCCACGGCGCGCCTCGGCTCAAGCCGCCGTTCAATCTCGACGCGCGGCGCGCCGCCGGTTTCGACGAGGCCGAGCTCGAACGCCTGATCGATCCCCTGGACCCGTAAGGCGGGGCGAATACACTGGCGCCCTCCATCGAAACCGCCTTTGAAAGGCCCCCATGCGCTTCTCGATCGACACCCGCCGTTTTCTCCAGACCGCCGGCCTGCTGGCCGCCGGACTCGTGCTCGCCGCCTGCGGCAAGAAGGCCGAGCCGCCGGCTCCGGCGCCCGCGCCGACCCCGGTCGCCTCTGCGCCCGCACCGGCGCCGATGAAGGTCTACACCGTCGGCACCGACGCCGCCTATGCGCCGTTCGAGAGCCAGAACGAGAAGGCCGAGATCGTCGGCTTCGACATCGAGATCGTGCAGGCCATCGCGGCCAAGGCCGGCGTCGAGGTCAAGTTCGTCAACACGCCGTGGGAAGGCATCTTCAACGCGCTCGGCCAGGGCGACCGCGACCTGCTCGTCTCGGCGATCACGATCACCGAAGAGCGCAAGCAGACGATGGACTTCAGCGACCCCTACTTCGACGCCGCGCAGCTGATCGCGGTCAAGGAGACGAGCAAGGTCGCCAAGTTCGGTGACCTGAAGAAGCTCAAGGTCGGCGTGCAGACCGGCACCACCGGCGACGAGGCCGTGACCAAGCTGCAGGGCAAGAACAGCAAGAACATCAAGCGTTTCGAGTCCACGCCGCTCGCGCTCAAGGAGCTCGAGGCCGGCGGAGTCGACGCCGTCGTCGCCGACAACGGCGTGGTGGTGCACTACGTGGCCAACAACCCGGGCGGCAAGTTCAAGACCGTGTCGGACAAGGACTTCGTGCCCGAGCAATACGGCATCGCGATCAAGAAGGGCAATGCCGAAATGCTGGCCGCGATCAACAAGGGCCTGGCCGACATCAGGGCCGACGGCACCTACGACGCGATCTACACCAAGTACTTCGGCGCCGCGCCCGCCAAGATGGCCGACGCGCCCGCGCCGGCCGCGTCCAAGTAAACGTCGCCGGACGCGCCGGCGATGGATCTCCGCTGGGACATCCTTGCCGGCTACGGGCCGTTGTTCGCCAACGGCCTGTGGATGACGGTTCAGCTGACGATCGTCGCGATCGGTGTCGGGCTGCTGCTGGGGATCGTGTTCGGCCTCATCAGCAGTTCGGCCGACGCGCCCGAGCCGGCCTCGGCCGCGCTGGCCTGGGGCCTGAAACTGGTGCGCTGGGTCACGCTGGCCTACGTCACCTTCTTTCGTGGCACGCCGCTCTTCGTGCAGATCCTGCTCGTGCACTTCGCGCTCATGCCGGCCCTGGTGCACCCGGACGGCGGCCTGCTGCTGTCGGGTGACCTGGCGCGCACCTTCCGTCAGGAGCATGGCGCCTTTCTGTCCGGTTGTGTCGCGCTGAGCCTGAACGCCGGCGCCTACATCAGCGAGATCTTCCGCGCCGGCATCCAGAGCATCCACCGCGGCCAGACGCAGGCGGCCTACAGCCTGGGCCTGACGCATGGGCAGGCGATGCGCTTCGTGATCCTGCCGCAGTCGTTCCGGCGCATGATGCCGGCGCTCGTCAACGAAGGCGTCACGCTGATCAAGGACTCGTCGCTCGTGTCGGCGATCGGCCTGGCCGAGCTGGCGCTGGCGGCGCGCACCGTGGCCGGGGCCTACTCGCGCTACTGGGAACCGTATCTGGCGATCTCGGCGCTCTACCTGGTGCTCACGCTGACCCTGTCCCTGCTCGCCAAGCGGCTCGAAGCCCCCGCGCACCTGCGCGGGCGTTGAGCATCAGGGTTCGAAGAAGTAGCGCTTCAGGCCGGCCAGGATCATCTCGACCGCGATCGCGGTCAGCACCAGGCCCATCAGCTTCTCGATCGCTGCCACCATCGACGAACCGAGCAGTTTGCGGATGCCCTCGGCGGCCAGCAGCACGACGCCCGAGATCACCATCGCGACCGTCAGCGCACCCATCCAGGTCCACAGGCTCTCGGGCTGGCGCGAGGCCAGCAGCAGCACGGTGGCCATCGCCGATGGCCCGGCCAGCAGCGGCACCGCGAGCGGGAAGATGAAAGGCTCCTTGCCCTCGGTGCCCGAGGCATAGACCTCGGCCCCGCTGGCGAACACCATGCGCACCGAGATGATGAGCAGGATCACGCCACCGGCCACCTCGAGCGAACGTTCGGACAGGCGCATCAGGGTCAGGAAGGCCTGGCCGGTGACCATGAACAGCGCCAGCACCGCGAAGGCGATGCCGGTCTCGCGCAACGCGACCCGCATCCGGCGCGCCGCCGGCACGCTGCGCAGGATCGAGATGTAGATCGGCAGCCCGCCCAGCGGGTCGAGCACCAGCAGCAGCAGCACCAGGGCCGACAGGAATGTGTGATCCATGGGGTCGGGATTGTGCGTCACCCGGGTTGCCGGGGACTGTTGCGCCGGCGCCGCAGCCAGAGCGCGGAATTGTGGGCATCTCTAGGGGTTGACCCTAACTTTCACCTAGACTTCCGAATCGGTTCAGGTCCTGCGGTTCCTGGCCTCAAATCTCACCCCCCACCCGAAAGAACGCCATGAAGAAGAGCCTTCTCGCCACCTCCCTGACGCTGGTCGCCAGCGCCGCCTTCGCACAAGCCACGATCTACGGGCGCATCAACACGACGGTCGAGCGCCAGGACAGCGCCGGCGTCAAGACGACCGCTGTGCAGAACAACTCGTCGCGCCTCGGCTTCAAGGGCACCGAAGACCTCGGTGGCGGACTCAAGGTCGGGTATCAGCTCGAGCATGGCTTCAACTCCGACACCGGCATGGCCACGCATGGCAACGGCTTCTGGGCGCGCCAGTCCGAAGTCAATCTGGCCGGTCAGTTCGGCACGCTGCGCCTGGGCAACTTCACCAGCGAAGCCTATTTCGCCACCGCCGATTACGTGAGCATGCACAACCATGACACCGGCACCTCGTCCGACGCGCTCTACGCCTATGTCGGCCGCAACGCCAACAAGGTGGCCTACCGGTCGCCGGACCTGGGCGGCCTGACGCTCGAAGGCGCCGTTTCGTTGAAGGAAGCCGGCCCCGACCACAGCTATGACCTGGCCGCCAACTACACCATGGGCCCGCTCGCCCTGGGCGCCGGTTTCGAGAAGAACGGCAACGCCAAGCAGTTCGCCGTGCGCGCCCTGTACGAGACCGGCCCGTTCGTCTTCGGCGGCTATGTGCAGCGCGACACCGATGCCTACGGCTCGGGCAACCGCACGACGCTGCGCCTGTCGGGCATGTACGCGATGGGCGTGACCGAGTTCCACCTGAACTTCGGCCGCGCCGGCGACTACAGCAATGTCAGCAACAGCTCGGCCAACCAGGCCACCGTGGGCATCAACTACAACCTGAGCAAGCGCACCAAGGTCTACGGCTTCTACACCAAGATCAACGACAGCGCGGCCAACCTGTACGGCAACGACTTCAGCTCGCTCGCGATGGGCGTTCGCCACAACTTCTGATCGGCTCCGGCCGGTCGAGCAAGCCGCCCCTCGGGGCGGCTTTTTTCTTGGGCAGGTTCAGCCGCGCGGGTGATGCGCCGCATGCAGCAGGCGCAGGCGCTCACGCGCCACGTGGGTGTAGATCGTGGTGGTGGAGATGTCGGCATGGCCGAGCAGCATCTGCACCGCGCGCAGGTCGGCGCCATGGTTGAGCAGGTGGGTCGCGAAGGCATGGCGCAGCGTGTGTGGCGACAGCGGCACCGTGATGCCGGCCGTGCGCGCGTGGCGCTTGACGAGGGTCCAGAACATCTGGCGCGTCATCGCCGCGCCGCGCGCGGTCACGAACAGGGCCTCGCTGCTGCGCCCACCGAGGATCGGTGCGCGCGCCTCGGCCAGGTAGCGGACCAGCCAGTCGTGGGCCTCGGCGCCGAACGGCACGAGGCGCTCCTTGGCACCCTTGCCGGTGACGCGCACCGCCCCCTCCGACAGGCCGAGCTGGACACTGCTCAGGCCCACCAGTTCGCTCACGCGCAGGCCGCTCGCGTACATCAGCTCGAGCATCGTGCGGTCGCGCAGGCCGAGCGGCCTGGCGACGTCGGGCGCAGCCAGCAGCGCTTCGACCTGGGCCTCGCTGAGCGACTTGGGCACCCGCAGGGCCTGGCGCGCCGCCAGCAGCCGCAGCGTGGGATCGACCGTGGCCAGCTGCTCGCGCAGCGCCCAGCGAAAGAAGCGCCGGAACACGGTCAGGCGGCGGTTGGCGGTGCTTGCGCGCGTGCTGGCATGGCGCGCGCTCGCATAGGCCAGCAGATCGGGCTCGCTGCTGCCCAGCAGCTTGCGCCCCTGGTCACGCTGCCACGCCGCCAGCAGCGCGAGGTCGCGCCGATAGGCACTCAGGGTCTGCGCCGACAGGCCATCCTCGAGCCACAGGGCGTCGGTGAAGCGCTGGATCAGCGCCAGGTCCTCGCTCGGCGCGGCGGCTTCAGGCCAGCGGCCCACCCAGCAGCCCTGCCTTCATTTCCTTGTCGTACGGACGATCGCCGATGAAGCTTCGCAGCAAGGCACCGTACAGGTCGGCGCCCGCGATCGGCGCACCGCGTCGCACGCCGTTCACCACGAACAGCAGTCCCTGCGCCGGCAGGTAGTCGAGGTCGACCAGGTCCCCCCTGGCCACTTCGCCGATCGAGGCGATCTGGCGCTCGAATTCCTGCATCCGGGCGCGCAGCGCGGGCATTTCGGCCGCCGGCGTGTTGCGCGCGACACCCTTGCCGAAGGCCTTGACGAACTCCTGCGCCGAGACGTCCACCAGCATCTTCATCTGCAGCCGCTTGGGGCCGTCACTGTGCAACACCGCGGCCACGGTGGTGGCCTTGTGCTCCAGATAGAGCGCAGCCGCATAGCCCTTGAACCAGGCCACGGCCCGGTAGCCGACGCCATTGAGGTGCAAGGACCGGCCGCCCACTTCGGCCCGCGCCGGAAAGACATGGCCGCCTTCGACCTTGACCTGCGCGGCAGCACTCGCGGGGAGCAGCAGGCAGGCCATGCTCCACAGGCAGGCTCGGCGACGGTTCAAGGATTGTTCGGACATCAGCGTCGATTCTGCCTGTCATCGCGCTGGCACACTCGGACGATGACCGATGCCTTCGTGCTGCTGCCAGACTTCGCACTCATCGTGTGCGGCTGGTTCATCTGCCGCTACACGCCACTCGATCGAACGGTCTGGGACGGCGCCGAGCGCCTCGTCTACTACCTGCTGTTCCCGGCACTGCTGTTCACGTCGATCGCGCGCAGCCCGATCAAGCCCACGGCCGCCTTGGCCGTGGTCGGTGCCGGGGTCGCAATCACCGCGATCGGGATCGCGCTGGCCTATGCCCTGCGGCGCTGGCCCGGGGTCGACGCACGCCTGCATGCGTCGGGGTCGCAAGTGGCGTTCCGCTTCAACTCCTACGTCGCGCTGGCGGTCGTCGAGCGCGTCGCGGGTGCGCAGGGGCTGGCCTGGATCGCGCTGATCATTTCCTTCGTCGTGCCGCTGTGCAATGTGGCGGCGGTGTGGCCGCTGGCGCGCGAGGGTGGCCACGGCTATCTGCGTGAACTGGCGCGCAACCCGCTCATCCTGGCCACCATCGGCGGGCTGTCGTTCAATGCGCTCGGGCTGCACCTGCCGACGCTGGCCGACACGACGCTCACGCGCATCGGCACGGCGGCGCTGCCGATCGGCCTGATGGCGGTCGGGGCCGGGCTGCGCGTGGGGGCGCTGCGCGAGGGGCCGCGCCTGGCCGCCGCACTGATGACGATCCGCCACCTGATCCTGCCGTCGGTGGCGGTGGCACTCGTGATCGCGATCGGGCTGAACCCGCTCGCGCAGGCGGTCGTCGTGACCTTTGCCGCCTTGCCCACCGCCTCCAGCGCCTATGTGCTGGCAGCCCGCATGGGCGGCCACGGGCCCTATGTGGCCAGCCTGGTCACGCTGTCCACGCTGCTGGGCATGGCCAGCCTGCCGCTCGCGCTGACCGCGCTGGCAGCGCTGCGTTAGGGCGCCGGACTCAGGCTTGCGCAAGGGCCCAGTCGATGTGCTCGCGCACCAGGGGGTCGGCGGCCTCACGCGCTGCGAGCAGGCACTCGCGCAGCACAGGCTCGGCGTGCGCGCGCAGGGCGTTGCCGGACGCCACGGCCAGATTGCGCCGCCAGCGCGTCCAGCCCACGCGCCGCATCGGGCTGCCTTCGGTGTGGTGCAGGAACTGCGCTTCATCCCATTGCCACAGGCCGAGCAGCGAAGGCGCGTCCAGGCCATGCCGAACGTCGAAGTCGGGCAGGGTCGAGACCCGCGCGTACTTGTTCCAGGGACAGACCAGCTGGCAGTCGTCGCAACCGTAGATCCGGTTGCCGATCGCCGCACGCAGCTCGACCGGGATCGGCCCGTCGTGTTCGATCGTCAGGTACGAGATGCAGCGCCGCGCGTCGAGCCGGTAGGGGGCGACGATGGCCGCGGTCGGGCAGATCTCGATGCAGGCGCTGCAACTGCCGCAATGGGCCTGCGCCGGCACACTGCGCGGCAATGCCAGGTCGACATAGATCTCGCCCAGGAAGAACATCGACCCGGCTTCGCGGTTCAGGGTCAGCGTGTGCTTGCCGCGCCAGCCCAGGCCCGAGCGTGTCGCGAGCTCGACTTCCAGCACCGGTGCCGAGTCCGAGAAGACACGGTGACCGAAAGGGCCGACCTCGGCCGCGATCCGCTCGGACAGCCGCTGCAGGCGCGAGCGCAGCACCTTGTGATAGTCGCGCCCCCGGGCATAGATCGACACCACCGCCTCGCCCGGCTTGTTCAGGCGCTTCAGCTCGGCGCTCGGCCAATGATCCGGCGTGGCGCGCGGCAGGTAGTCCAGACGCGCCGTGATGACGCTGAGCGTGCCGGGCACCAGTTCGGCCGGGCGGCTGCGCTTGAGCCCGTGGGCCGACATGTAGGCCATCGTGCCGTGAAAGCCGGCCGCGAGCCAGGCCTCGAAGCCGGGCTCGGCCTCGCGCAGATCGACATCGGCGACACCGATCTGGGAGAATCCCTCCTGAGCCGCCCACGTCTGCAGTTGCTGGACCAGCCACTGCCCGTCGAGCTGATGACGCTGTTGCATACACCGATTCTAGAAACCCGCACCCTGCACTGGCGCAATGAGGCCGATTGCGCCGCCTTCGCCGCCGCGTTGGCCCGCCGCCCGGCATTGCGCGACGCCCACATCGAGCTGCAGGGAGAACTCGGTGCCGGCAAGACGACCTTCGCACGCCACCTGTTGCGCGCGCTCGGTGTGCCGGGCCGGATCAAGAGCCCGACCTTTGCCGTGCTGGAGCCCCATCAGGCGGGCGACCTCGTGATCTCGCATTTCGACTTCTACCGCTTCAAGGACCCGCGTGAGTGGGAGGACGCCGGCTTTCGCGAGATCTTCGCGGCCCCGGGCCTGAAGCTGTCCGAGTGGCCGCAGAACGCGGCGCCGTATCTGCCGACGCCCGATCTGCGCCTGCAGCTCGAAGCAACCGGCGCCACCACACGCAACGTCGTCGCCAGCGCCTGCACGGCGCGCGGCGCCGAGCTGCTGCCATGAACCGCGCGCGCCGCCTTGCGCTGGCCCGCATGGGCAGCCTCGTGCTCGGCCTGGGCGCGGCGCAGATCGCACGCGGCGCGTCGATCGTGGCGGTGCGCGTCTGGCCGGCCGACGCCTATACGCGCGTCACGATCGAGTCCGACGTGGCGCTGGCGGCCAGCCACTTCACGATCGACGACCCGCGCCGGCTCGTGATCGACCTCGACGGCCTCCAGCTGAACGAGACTCTGCGCGACCTGGTCGGGCAGATCCGCGCCGACGACCCCTACATCGCCGGCGTGCGCGTCGGCCAGTTCAAGCCCGACGTGGTGCGCCTGGTGGTCGACCTCAAACGCAGCGTCCGACCCGAGCAGTTCACGCTCGAGCCGGTCGCCGCCTATCGGCACCGGCTGGTCTTCGACCTGCAGCCGACCGAGGCGCCGGACCCGCTGCTCGAACTGGTGCGCGACAAGGAGGCGGCCGAGGCTGCGGCCGCGCGCGCGCTCCGGGACGCCCTGGGCGAACTGATCGCGCGTGTCGACAAACCGGGCTTGCCCGGGCCGACCCCCCCGGCGCGCAAGCCGGGGCCGGCCCTGCAGACCCCGGCACCGGCTGGCGCGCCGGCGCCGCTCAGCGACGAGGACAAGCGCGACATCGAGCGGCTCATCATCGTCACGTTGGACCCTGGACATGGTGGCGAAGACCCGGGCGCCATCGGCCCCAGCGGCCTGATGGAAAAGGACGTCGTGCTGGCCATCGCGCTGCAGCTGCGCGACCGCCTCAATGCGGTGCCCGGCATGCGCGCCATGCTCACGCGCGACGAGGACTTCTTCGTGCCGTTGCAAGACCGCGTGCGCAAGGCCCGGCGCGTGCAGGCCGACCTCTTCATCTCGATCCACGCCGACGCCTTCATGCGCCCCGAAGCGCGCGGCGCCAGCGTCTTCGCACTCAGCACCAATGGCGCGACCAGCTCGGCCGCGCGCTGGATGGCCAAGCGCGAGAACGCCGCCGACGTGGTCGGTGGCATCAACCTGAAGGTGGCCGACCGGCAGGTGGTGGGCGCGATGCTCGACATGAGCACGCACGCGCAGATCAAGGACAGCCTCAAACTGGGGCGCGAGGTGCTCAAACGCATCGGCCGCGTCGGCAAGCTGCACAAGGCCCAGGTCGAGCAGGCCGGGTTTGCGGTGCTGAAGGCGCCCGACATCCCGAGCATCCTGGTCGAGACCGCCTTCATCTCAAATCCGCAGGAGGAGGCACTGCTGCGCGATCCGGCCTACCAGGACAAGCTGGTCGACGCCCTGGCCACCGGCATCCGGCGCTACTTCGCGAACAACCCGCCGCTGGCGCGCCACCGCCAGCTCTGAGCGGGGCCCGGCGCCGGGCCGCTCCCTACAATCCCGGGCATGTCCCTGCCAGTCGACGCCCCACGCCGCCCGATCCGCGAATTGCCGGACCCGCTCATCAGCCAGATCGCCGCCGGTGAGGTGGTCGAGCGCCCGGCCTCGGTCGTGCGCGAACTGCTCGACAACGCACTCGACGCCGGCGCGACGCAGGTCAGTGTGCGCCTGGCTGCCGGTGGCGTGCGCCTGATCACGGTCGAGGACGACGGCATCGGCATCCCGGTGGCCGAGTTGCCACTCGCACTCAAGCGCCACGCGACGAGCAAGATCGCGTCGCTCGACGAGCTCGAGCATGTGGCGACGATGGGGTTCCGCGGCGAGGCGCTGGCCGCAATGGCCAGCATCGCCGAGCCTCAGCCTGACCAGCCGCACCGCCGACGACGCCCACGCCCACCGGCTCGATGCCGGCACCGGCGAGTTGCAGCCGGCCGCACGCTCGCGCGGCACCACGGTCGAGGTGCAGGAGCTCTTCTTCAGCACCCCGGCCCGGCGCAAGTTCCTCAAGACCGACGCCACCGAGGCCTCGCATTGCGTCGAGGCCGTTCGCCGCCACGCGCTGGCGCGGCCCGACGTCGGGTTCAGCGTCTGGCAGGACGGCCGCGTGACGGTGCAGTGGCGCGCGACCTCGCCCGAGCAGCGCCTGGCCGACGTGATGGGCAGCGCCTTCGTGACGCACAGCCGCCCGCTGCACGCCAGCGTCGGGCCGCTGCAGCTGAGCGGCCGCATCGGCCAGCCCGAGGCGGCACGCAGCCGCGCCGACCACCAGTACCTGTTCATCAACGGCCGTTTCGTGCGCGACCGGCTGATCGCCCATGCCGTTCGGTCAGCCTACGAGGACCAGCTGCACGGCAACCGGCAACCGAGTTATGTGCTGTTCCTGCAGATCGCGCCGAACGCGGTCGACGTCAACGTTCACCCGACCAAGATCGAAGTCCGGCTGCGCGACGGGCGCGCAGTCCACCAGGCCGTGCGGCGCGCGGTCGACGAAGCGCTCGCGCCGACCCGCGCCGCGCCGGCCGATCCGTCGGCCCTGCCCGCCCCTGCGTCCGATCGACCCGGCGGGGCGTCGGTGCAGGCGTCGTTGACGCTCGTGGCGCCGCGGCCGGCGCTGTCCTTGCACGAACCGGCCGCGCGTTGGCCTGGGCCGGCGCGCCCGACGGCCGGTCAGGGCGGCCTGCCGACCTGGGCTGCACTGCGCTCCTTGCCGGCCGGCGCGGCGGCGCCCGAGATGCCGCTCGGGCACGCGGTGGCGCAGATCGCCGGCATCTATGTGCTGGCCGAGAACGCGCAAGGCCTGGTCATCGTCGACATGCATGCGGCGCACGAACGAATCGTGTACGAGCGCCTGAAGACCGCACACGAGGCGACCGGCAAGCTGCCCACGCAACCGCTGCTGATTCCGGTCACCTTCGCCGCCACGGCGGCCGAGATGGCCGCCGCCGAGGCCCATGCGACGGTGCTGAGCGACCTCGGGCTGGACGTCGCGCCGCTCGCTGCCAGCACGCTCGCGGTGCGCAGCCGGCCGGCCTCGCTGCCGCAGGCCGACGTGGCCGAGCTCACACGCTCGGTGCTGGCCGACCTGGCCGACCAGGGCGCGAGCAGCGTCGTGCAACGGGCCCAGCACGACCTGCTCGCGACCATGGCCTGCCACGGTGCCGTGCGCGCCAACCGGCGCCTGACGCTCGAAGAGATGAACGCGCTGCTGCGCGACATGGAAAACACCGAACGCGCCGACACCTGCAACCATGGCCGCCCGACCTGGCGCCAGTTGTCGATGAAGGATCTCGACGCGCTCTTCCTGCGCGGCCGCTGAGCGGCCCGGCGCTTCAGCGCATGGACACGCCGCTCGCGATCGCCTTAATCGCCTGGCTGGCTGGCGTGGCGGCCTTCGTCGGCGGCCTGCTGGCGCATGCGCTGGATGGCGCCGCGAGCCATGCCCGGCGCGAGGCCATGCACGGCGTGATGGCCTTCGGCGGCGGCATCCTGCTTGCGGCCGTCGCCTTCGCGCTCGCACCGCCTGCAATGGCCCTGCTCAGCCCGACGGTGCTGCTGGGGTGCGTGCTGTTCGGCGGCATCGCGACTGCCGGTCTCGACCGCTGGTTGAGCCGGCACAGCGGGCCGCGCGCCCAGCTCATGGCCTTGCTGTCGGACTTCGTGCCCGAAGCCATCTCGCTCGGCGCTGTCTTCGGTCACGACACAAGACTCGGGCTCTTGCTGGCGCTCTTCATCGGCGTGCAGAACCTGCCCGAGGGGTTCAACGCCTACCGTGAGCTGGCGCCGACCGGCAAGTCGGCACGTGCAGCGCTGGGCACGCTGCTGGCGCTGAGCCTGCTCGGCCCGCTCGCTGCGCTCGCCGGCCATCACTGGCTGCAGGACGCGCCCGTCTCGACCGCGGCCCTGATGGCGTTCGCCGCCGGCGGCATTCTGTACCTCGTGTTCCAGGACATCGCACCCAAGGCCACGATGCGCCGCCACTGGACACCACCGCTCGGCGCGGTGCTCGGATTCGCGCTCGGCATGCTCGGCGCACAGGCGCTGCGCTGAGCGCGGCTGCGCCACAATCAGCGCCGGTTCGCGAATCACAGGTGATCAGCATGGACTTCGATGACTTCGTGCGCAGTGCCTGGGCCGATCACGGCGAGCGCCCCGAATGGGTCGCCGAGCGGCTCGCCGCCTCGGTGCACCAGGTGACGGAGGCGGCCCGGGTGGCGCCCTTTGCCGGCCTCGTGGCGCATGTGTTCGGCGCCCACCTGGGGCGCTGGCAACGCGCCACCGAACTGCTGCGCGCCTTGCCGCGCCATGGCGCCGGCACCGACCGCGCAATCGCGCTCGACTGCGCCGCCTTGCGCCACATGGACGGCGACGCCGCTGCGCTGTCCGACCTGGCAGGCGAAGACCGGATCGTGGTGCTGGCCAAGATCGCCGCGCTGGCCAGCGGACACGGCCAGTTCGAGGTCGCGATCGGCGCCTATCGCGACGCACTCGCGCTCGCCGGCGGCGGGCTGCCCGACGGGTCGCCGGCCCTGCGTGCGCTGGCCGTCGGCGGCAACAACCTGGCCGCGGCACTGGAGGAGAAACCCGATCGAACAACGTTCGAGACCCAGGGCATGCTCGACGCTGCCGAGGGCGGTCTCACCTACTGGCCGCGCGCCGGCAGCTGGCTCGAACACGAGCGCGCGGCCTACCGCCTGGCGTGCAGCCGGCTGCAGGCCGGACTGCCGGCGCAGGCGGCGCAGGCCGCCCGGCTGTGCCTGTCGGTCTGCGACGCCCACGATGCGCCGCCGTTCGAAAGATTCTTCGGCCAGGCCGCGCTCGCAATGGCCTGCCGCGCCAATGACGATCAACCCGCGTTCGAGATCGCACGCGACGCCGCACTGGCGCTGCACGCCGCCCTCGGCGCGGACGACCGGGTCTGGTGTGCGGACGAGCTGCGCGCACTCGGAGGCACCACCACATGACGATCGAATTGCCACGCGAAGTCCGCCAGCAGGCGATCACCTCGATCGAGAAGTTCTTCCTGGAAGAGCGCGACGAGCGCATCGGCAATGTCGCGGCCGGCGCATTGCTCGGTTTCTTCCTCGAGGAGATCGCGCCCAGCATCTACAACCAGGCCGTCGCGGCCGCACAGGAGCGGATCCAGATGCGTGCGATGGAACTCGACATCGAGGTCCACGAGGACGAGTTCCAGTACTGGCAGCGGCGCTCTAAAGCGCGCCGCTGAGGCGCCGCCTCAGCGCAGTCGCTTGACCTTGGGAGACTGCGCGACGCCTTCGATCTTCATGAAGAAGCTGCCCAGCACACCGCGCGTGATCGTGACCTTCGGGTCGACCAGCTGGTAGTAGGCGCGCGAGCCGTCGTTGATCGCCCACACCTGGTCGTTGGCGAGGCGGAACTCGGTCCGCGATTCCCAGCCTTCGAACTTGCCCGGGATCCGACTTTCCAGTTGTTCGTGCGGGCTGGCCGCCATCGCCAGCTGGGCTTCGAGACCGAAGCGTTCGGTCGGTGCCGCCTTGGGCACCGGCGCGCCCTTGACCACGATCGCGTCGTAGCAGGCCAGCCGCGCCAGGGCGTCGGCCACCGATCGGCAACGTGACAACGCCGCGTCATCGGCCAGTGCAGGGCCGGCCAGACACAGCGCAACAAGGGTCAGCAGGAGTCGATTCATGGCCGCCACTCTAACCTGTCTGCGTGGTCTTCGGGCCTGTGCCAAGATCGGTCGCAATGTCCTCCCACAACTTGATCCGGCGCCACGGTTGGCGCGCCCTCGCCGCATCGCTGCTCGCCGTACTGGCGCTGGCCGGCTGCGCGACGCTGGACGAGCGCCAGCGTCAATGGATCTTCCAGCCGAGCGACCGCGCCTGGTGGGGCGGACTGGCGGCGGCCGAAGGCATGCAGGACGTCTGGATCGATCACCGCTCGGCGACCAGCGGCGAGCCGGTCCGGCTGCATGCACTTTGGGCCGAACATGCGCGTGCCGATGCGCCGGTGCTGCTCTACCTGCACGGCGCGCGCTGGGATGTGCGCGGCAGCGCACACCGCATGCGGCGCCTTCAGGAACTCGGGTTTTCGGTGCTCGGCGTCGACTACCGCGGCTTCGGCCGCAGCAGCGCCGTGCTGCCGTCCGAGACCTTTGCCTATGAGGACGCGCGCGCTGCCTGGGACTGGCTGGCGCGGCAATACCCGGACCGCGCACGCTATGTGTTCGGCCATTCGCTCGGTGGCGCGATCGCGGTCGAACTCGCGGCCCAGGTCGACGACGCGCGCGGCCTCATCGTCGAAGGGGGCTTCACCTCGATCCCGGACGTGGTCAGCAGCTTCAAGTGGGGCTGGCTGCCGGTCGGCCCGCTGATCACGCAGCGCTTCGATGCGGCCGAGCGCATCGCGCAGTTGAAGGTGCCGGTGCTGGTCGTGCACGGCAGCCGCGACACCCTGATCCCGGCCGAACTCGGGCGCCAGCTCTACGAACGCGCGCCACAACCCAAGCGCTTCGAACTGGTCGAGGGCGGGACCCACCACAGCACCAATGCCGTCGGCCAGGCGCAGTACCGCGCCGCGCTGTCGGCCCTGTTCGGCCTGCGCAGCGCCGAGTGAGACCGGGCGCGGCGCGCCGGCCATGATCCAATCGGGGCATGGTTGACCCCAAGACCCCCTCCTCACCCCCGGCCGACACGCCCCGCATCGCCAAGCTCATGACCGAGCGCGGTCTGGCCTCGCGGCGCGAGGCCGACGCCTGGATCGAAGCCGGCTGGGTGCGCGTGAACGGCGAGCCCGCCGTGCTCGGCCAGCGTGCCGCGCCCGATGCCGTGATCGAGATCGATGCGCTGGCCCGCACCCAGCAGGCCAGCCGCGTCACGATCCTGTTGCACAAGCCGATGGGCATCGTCAGCGGCCAGGCCGAAGACGGCTATGTGCCCGCGTCGACCCTGATCACGCCCGGCACGCGCTGGTCCGAGGACCGCGCGCCGATCCGCTTCCACCCTGGGCAGATGCGTGGCCTGGCGCCCGCCGGCCGGCTCGACATCGACTCGACCGGCCTGCTCGTGTTCACCCAGGACGGCCGCATCGCCAAGCTGCTGATCGGCGACGAGACGCGGATCGAGAAGGAGTACCTGGTGCGGGTCGAGTACCCCGGGCCCGGCCGGCTGCCCGATGACCAGCTCGAGCGCCTGCGCCACGGGCTCGAACTCGACGGCCGCACGCTGCGCCCGGCGCGCGTGAGCTGGCAGAACGAGGACCAGTTGCGCTTCGTGCTGCGCGAAGGCCGCAAGCGCCAGATCCGGCGCATGTGCGAGCAGGTCGGGTTGAACGTGGTCGGGCTCAAGCGCGTGCGCATCGGCAGCATCGTGCTGGGCAAGCTGCCGGTCGGCCAGTGGCGCTACCTCGCACCCGACGAGCGCTTCATCTGATGGCGGCGCCGAGCGCCGGCGCCAGGGCCGTCATCTCCCCGGTCACGGCCGCCATCGGGCTGGCCATGCTGCTGGCGCTGCAGCCGGCGTCGACCGACATCTACCTGCCCGCGCTGCCGGCGCTCACGCGCGAACTGGCCGCACCGATGGTCATGGCCCAGCTGACGATGTCGGTGCTGATCCTGACCTTCGGATTCGGCCAGCTGTTCTGGGGCCCGGTGGCGGACCGTGTCGGGCGACGCCCCGCGCTGCTGGTGTCGCTCGCGCTCTTCGCCGCGGGCAGCGTCGCTGCCACGCTGACCCCCAGCATCGAAGCGCTGATCGTCTGGCGCGGCGTGCAGGGCTTCACGATGGCCGGCGCCGTGGTCTGTGCACGCGCCATGGTGCGTGACCTGTATGAGCCGCATGAAGGCGCGCAGGTGATGGCGATTGCTCTTTCGGGGCTCGGCGTGGTGGCGATCGGCGGGCCGATGCTGGGCGGCCTGGTCGCGGCCTGGTGGGGCTGGCGTGCCACGCTGGCGGCGGTGACGATTTATGGCGCGCTGACCCTGGCCTACGTGATCTGGCGCCTGCCGGAGACCCTGCTGACCCGCAACCCGCATGCGACGGCGATCGGCCCGATGCTGCGAACCTGGTCGCGCATCGCGCGCCACCGCGGCTTCGTGGCCTGGACGCTGCTCGTGTCGAGCACCTATGGCGGCCTGTTCACCCAGCTCGCAGGCTCGTCCTTCATCTACATCGACGTGCTCGGTGTCGCGCCTGGCTACTACGGCGTGATCATGGGCGTGGGGGCCGCGTCCTACCTGCTCGGCACCCTGGTCTGCCGCAAGTTGATCCAGCGCCATGGCGCCACCGGCACGGTCGCGCGCGGTGCGTTCTTCACGCTCGCCGGCGGGCTGGCGATGGCTGGCCTGGCGCTGCTGCCGGTGCATTCGATGTGGGCGGTGCTGTTGCCACAATGCGTGTACATGTTCGGCCATGGTTTTCATGTGCCCTGCGCGCAGACCGGCGCCGTCGCGCCCTTCCCGGCCAATGCTGGCGCCGCGTCCGCGCTGGCCGGGTTTGCACTGGCGATCGTCGCCTTCGCGGTGGGCCGCTGGCTCGGCGTGGCGCTCGATGGCACGCTCGCGCCCTACGCGTTGACGGTCGGCTTCTGGGCCGTGCTGACGAGCGTCGCGGCCTGGACCCTGGTGCGCCGCCACGGGCGGCTCGTCTGATGCTCGGCCTGTGCCTGGCCGGCCCGACGGCAAGCGGCAAGACCGCGGTCGCGCTGGCGCTGGCGCGCCGGCTGCCGCTCGAGATCATCAGCGTCGACTCGGCGCTGGTCTACCGTGGCCTGGACATCGGCAGTGCCAAGCCGAGCGCGGCCGAGCGCGCGGCGGTGCCGCACCACCTGATCGACATCGTCGACCCGCTCGAGCCCTACTCCGCAGCGCGCTTCGTCGCCGACGCGACCCGGCTCGCCGAAGCCATCCGCGCCCGCGGTCGCCTGCCTCTGCTGGCGGGCGGCACGATGCTGTACTTCAAGGCCCTGCGCGAGGGCCTGAACCCGATGCCCGCGGCCGATCCCGCGCTGCGCGCCGAAATCGATGCGCGCGCGGCGGTGCGCGGCTGGCCGGCCCTGCACGGCGACCTGGCCGAGGTCGACCCGGCCAGTGCCGCGCGCCTGGCACCGAACGACCGCCAGCGCATCCAGCGCGCGCTCGAGGTCTGGTTTTCGACTGGGCGCACGCTGTCCTCCTGGCAGGCGGCCGCCACCTCCGACGCCCGTGCCGCATGGCCGCTGATCGCGCTCGAACCGGCTTCGAGGGACTGGCTGCACGCGCGGATCGCGCAACGCTTCGACGCCATGCTCGCCGCCGGCCTGGTCGACGAAGTGCGTGGCCTGCGGGCGCGCGGCGACCTGCACCCCGAGTTGCCCTCGATGCGCTGCGTGGGCTACCGCCAGACCTGGCAGGCCCTGGACCATGGCGACCTGACCGGGCTGCGCGAACGCGGCATTGCCGCCACCCGCCAGCTCGCCAAGCGCCAGCTGACCTGGCTGCGCTCGATGCCCGACCGCACCATCGTGCCATGCGATGCGCCCGACGCCCTGGCGCGCGCCGAGCGCACCTTGGCGGCGCTGGCCGTGCCGCGCGCCGACCCCGCCTGAGCCCGGGCCATGTTGCAGATCGAGTCCCTCGGCAAGTCGTTTGGCACGACGCCGGTATTCGACGCGGTGAGCCTGCGACTGGCACGCGGCGAGTTCGTCGCCTTGCTGGGCGAGTCCGGAGTCGGCAAGTCGACCCTGCTCAACTGCATTGCGGGCCTGGACCAGCCGGACCGGGGCCGCATCGTGCTCGACGGCCGTGACGTGTCGTCGCTCGATGAACGCGAGCGCGCCCTGATGCGGCGCGCGCAGGTCGGCTTCGTATTCCAGGCCTTCCATGTGCTGCCCCACCTGAGCGTCGCCGAGAACGTCGAGCTCCCGCTGCGCTTGCTGCGCCGGCCCGACCAGGCCCGTGTGCAGGTCTTGCTCGAGGCGGTCGGCCTGGGCGGACTGGGCGAGCGGCTGCCGGCCCAGCTCTCGGGCGGCCAGCTGCAGCGCGTGGCGATCGCGCGCGCTGTGGTGCATTCCCCAGCCCTGATCCTGGCCGACGAGCCGACCGGCAATCTGGACCCGAGCACCGCCGCGCGTGTGCTCGACGTGCTGCACGACCAGGTGCGCCGGACTGGCGCCGCCTGCCTGCTGGTCACGCACTCGGCCGCCGCCGCGCAGCGCGCCGACCGCATCCTGCGCCTCACGACCGAGGGCGTGCTCGAAGGCCCGGGCCAGTGAGCGCGTCCACGACATCCGGACTCGGCTCGCTGTACGGGCCCCTGATCTGGCGCGAGTGGCGGCACCATCCCTGGCGCCACGGGGTGGCGGCGATGGCGGTGGCGCTCGGCGTCGCGCTCGCGTTCTCGGTTCACCTGATCAACGGCTCGGCGCTCGCCGAGTTCGCCACCGCAACGCGCAGCACCCAGGGCGAACCCGACCTCGTGCTGCGCGCCGGTCGCGATGGCTTCGACGACCGCCTGTTCGACCGCATCGTGATGGCCGACGGCGTGCAGCAGGCCAGCCCGGTGCTCGAAGTCGACACCTACGCCCAGGCCGCCGACGGGACGCGGATCGCGCTGCGCGTGCTCGGGGTCGACGCGCTGGCGGTGGCACGGCTCGCGCCGCAGCTGCTGCCGCGCCTGGGCGATGGCGAGGACGACCGCCTGGCCTGGCTCGACCCGGGTCGGGTGTTCCTGAACGGCGCGGCGCAGCAGCGCCTGGGCCTGGTCGATGGCGACTCCCTGCGTGTCCAGGTCGGGCCGGGCTGGGCCGAGATCCGTCTGAGCGGCCGCGTCGGCGCGGGCGGGCCGCCACTGGCCGTGATGGACATCGCCGGTGCCCAGCAGGTGTTCGACCGCATCGGCCGCCTGAGCCGGATCGACCTGCGCCTGACCCCGGGTGCCCGCCCCGATGCACTGCAGGGCCTGCTGCCACCCGGCGTGCGCGGCGTGGCGCCCGAACAGGCAGTGGACAACCTGTCGCAGCTGTCGCGCGCCTACCGCGTCAACCTCACGGTGCTGGCCCTGGTGGCACTGCTCGTCGGTGCCTTCCTCGTCTATTCGGTGCTCGCACTGTCGGTCGCGCAGCGCAGCGCCGGATTTGCGCTGCTCGGCGTGCTCGGCATGACGGCCGCCGAACGGCGCACGCCTGGTCCTGCTCGAGTGCGGATTGACGGGCGCCGTGGGCAGCGCGGTCGGGCTGGCACTCGGTGCCGGCTTCGCCACCCTGGCGCTGCGCTGGCTGGCCGGCGACCTGGGCGGCGGATTCTTCCCCGGCATCGCCCCGAGCCTGCACTTCGACACCACTGCCGCGCTGCTGTTCTTCGCCCTCGGCAGCGCGAGCGCGCTGGCCGGCGGCTTGCTGCCCTCGCGCCAGGCCGAGCGCCTGCAGCCGGCGATGGTGCTCAAGGGTGTGGGTGGCACGCCGCCACCTCCCGCCTCTGCCTGGCCGGCGCTGGCCGCCGGCACCACCGGCGCGGCCCTGGCCTTCCTGCCGCCGATCGCGGGCCTGCCACTGGCCGCCTATGCCTCGGTGGCCCTGCTGCTGCTGGCCGGCGTGGCGCTCGTGCCGGCGGTGGTCGGCGCGACGCTGCAGGCGCTGCCCACGCCCACCTCGGCGCTGACCCTGCTGGCGCTGCGCCGCGCGCGCTTCCAGCGCCAGACCGCGACGGCAGCGGTCGCCGGCGTGGTCGCGAGCCTGGCCCTGTCGGTCGCGCTCACGGTCATGGTCGCGAGCTTTCGCGACGGCGTGTCGAGCTGGCTCGACCGCGTGTTGCCTGCCGACCTGTATGCGCGCAGCGCCGCCAGCAGCGCGGCCGCCGAGCAGGCCTGGCTGCCGCCTTCGGTGCTCGCCGAGGCCGCCGCGCTGCCCGGCGTCGTGCGCGCGCGCGCTTCGCGCAACCGGCCGCTGCAGCTGGCGCCACAGAGTCCGCCGGTGGTCCTGATCGCGCGCTCGATCGACAACCCGCTGGTCGACCTGCCGTTGCTCGACGGCAGCCTGACTGAGCTGCCCGGCACGGTCGGCGTCTGGGTCAGCGAGGCGCTGGTCGCCCTGCACGGCGCCCGGCCCGGCAGCACCTTGCGCCTGCCGCTCGGCGACCGCCTGGTCGAGGTCCGCGTGCTCGGGGTCTGGCGCGACTACGCACGCCAGTTCGGCAGCCTGGTCATGCGCGACACCGACTACCGGCGCCTGACCGGCGACGACCGGCTGAACGACCTCGCGCTGTGGCTCGCGCCGGACGCCGACCTCCAGGCGGTGCAGCAGGGACTGCGCACGCTGGTGGCCGATCCGGCCTTGATCGAATTCGCCGCCTCGGGCGAGATCCGGGCCCTGTCGCTGCGCATCTTCGACCGCAGCTTCGCGGTCACCTACTACCTGCAGGCGGTGGCCATCGTCGTCGGCCTGGTCGGTGTGGCGGCCAGCCTGTCGGCCCAGGTGCTGGCCCGGCGCAAGGAGTTCGGCCTGCTGTCCCACCTCGGGCTGACGCGCGGCCAGGTGATCGGCGTCGTCGCGGGCGAAGCCACCGCCTGGCTCGCGGCCGGCACCGCGATCGGGCTCGGCCTTGGCGGCGCGATCAGCGCGGTGCTGGTGTTCGTCGTCAACCCGCAGAGCTTTCACTGGACCATGGACCTGGCCTGGCCCTGGCCGCGCCTGCTGGCGCTGTGCGCAGCAGTGCTGGCGGCGGGGACCCTGACGGCGGCGCTGAGCGCACGGCAGGCGGCGTCGCGCTCGGCCGTGCTGTCGGTGAAGGAGGACTGGTGATGCATCGGCGCGGCTGGTTGTGCGCGCTGCTCGGCGGCGGGCTGGCACCGGCTGCCGCGCTGGCGGCGCCGGCAGCACTGCGCTTTCCGCGCGACGATGGCGCGCACCTCGAGAGCGGGATCGAATGGTGGTACGCGACCGGATGGCTGGGCCGATTCGAGGCCCCGCGCCTGGGCTTTCAGGTCACCTTCTTTCGGCGTCGGACGGGCCTGGCGCAGACCCTCGAGAGCCGCTTCGCAGCGCGCCAGCTCCTGTTCGCCCATGCCGCGCTGACCGATCTGGGGACCGGCCGCCATCTGCACACGCAACGCGTCGCACGCTGGTCGGGTGCCGCCGACGCAGGCGCCGCACGCGCGTCGGACAGCGGCACCGATGTGCACATCGGGCGCTGGCGGCTGCGCGACGAGGGCACGCGCTACCGGATCCAGATCGACGACGACCTCTTCGCGCTCGATCTGGTCCTGCAGCGCAGCCAGCCGCGGCTGCTGCAGGGCGACGCCGGACTGTCGCGCAAGGGGCCGCAGCCGACCCAGTTCAGCCACTACGTGACCGAGCCTCAGCTGCGCGTCGAGGGCAGCGTGGCCCATAGTGGCCAGGTGGTGCGCGACCCCGGTCTGGCCTGGCTCGACCATGAGTGGAGCGACCAGCTGATGGACCCGCAGGCGGTCGGCTGGGACTGGATCGGCATCAATCTCGACGACGGCGCGGCGCTCACCGCCTTTCGGCTGCGCCGGGCCGATGGCAGCTCGCTGTGGGCCGGTGGCAGTTGGCGCAGCGCCGTCGGCGAGCTGCAGTCGTTCGGGCCCGACGCGGTTCGCTTCCATCCCGGGCGCAGCTGGACCAGCCCGGCCAGCAACGCCGTCTATCCTGTCGAATGGACGGTCGAGACGCCGGCCGGCGTCTTCCAGGTCGCGGCACTCGTCGACGGGCAGGAACTCGACAGCCGGGCCAGCACCGGCACGATGTACTGGGAGGGCTTGTCCGAGCTGCGCGATGGCGCGCGCCGGCGGATCGGACTGGGCTATCTGGAGATGACGGGCTACGCCGGCCGCCTGCGGCTGTGAGTGCCTACTCGCCGCCGCGTTTGGTGGCCCGGCCACCATGTGCCGGACCGCGCTGTGCCGCCCGGCGCCGGTCCTGCGGCGCCATGCGCACGCAGTTGCCGCCGGCCTCGCGCGCAGTCGCCAAGGCGGCTTCACCTTCGGCCAACAGCGCGGTCAGCGCATGGTGCTGGGGCTTGAGCAGCGACACGCCGATGCTGGCCGTGAGCGGTGCGTCCTTCGGCAGGCCAGGCATCGAGAGCTTCTCGACACTCTCACGGATGCGGTCCGCCACGTCGAGCGCGCCGGTCGCGTCGGCCTCGGGCAGGAAGACGGCCAGCTGGGCTGCATCGAAGCGCGCCAGGATGTCGGCGCCACGCAGGCCCTTGCGGATCTGCTCGACCAGGCCCCCGAGCAGCGGGTCGGCCACCTCGGGCCCGGAGTCGTCGGTCATCATGCGCAGGCGGTCGACTTCGATCACGAGCAGCGCGACCGCACCGCCGTAGCGTGCGGCCCGCGTCCACTCGCGCTCGGCGAGCACCAGGAAGGGCGCGCGCCGGAACGCCCCGGTCTCGCGGTCGTAGAGACCGTCGTCGGCCTGGCCGGCGCCTGCCGATGCCGGCCGACGGCGCAAGGACCACCAGATCCATGCCGGCCCGGCCAGCGCCGCCAGCGCGGCCGCGGCGATCGGACCGCTCCACGCCGAGACCGGCAGCCAGGCCACGAGCAGGGCCGCCAGCGCTCCCGCGACGAGGGCGCACAGCAGCGACGCGCCGACCATCAGGGTCAGCTTGGCGGCTGCCTTGGATGGCGCGGGGGCATCGGGGCTCACGTCGGTCTTCATGAGTGCAGACGACGATTCCAACACATTCCAGCCCGCGCAGCGAAGGGACTTTTCACACCTTCGGCAACTGCCTGTCGGCAGCACCTGGAATTGTCTCGGGTCAAGGCATCAACCCAGCGCGTGGGCGATGCTGAAGAAACCCCATTCAGGAGACAGATGCATGAGCCACCCCCGTTTCGTCGACTCGATCGCTGCCGCCGTCGACCAGGTCCTGGACCAGGTCGAGGGCGACATCGTGATGGGCATCCCGCTCGGAGTCGGCAAGCCCAACCCCTTCGTCAACGAGCTCTACCGGCGCCTGAAGGCGCACCCGACGCGCAGACTGCGCATCGTGACCGCGTTGTCGCTCGAGAAGCCGGTCGGGCACAGCGAGCTGGAGCAGCACTTCCTCGATCCGCTCGTCGAGCGCGTGTTCGCCGACTACCCGGACCTGGAGTACGTCAAGGACCTGCGCGCCGGCAAGCTGCCGCCGAACATCGAGGTCCGCGAGTTCTTCATGAAGACCGGGGACTATCTGGGCAACCCGGCCGCGCAGCAAGGCTACATCTCGACCAACTACACCTTCGTCGTGCGCGACATGGCGGTCCAGGGCATGAACGTCCTGGCCCAGGCGGTGTCGGCGCGTGGCGAGGGCGACAGCATGCGCCTGTCGCTGTCGAGCAACCCGGACGTCACCTTCGAGGTCATCGAGAAGTACGCCGAGCGGCGCGCGCCGCTGCTCAAGGTCGCGGTGATCAACCAGCAGATGCCCTTCATGCCCAACACCGCCGACGTGGCGCCCGGCATGTTCGACATCGTGGTCACCGACCCGGCCGCAACGCACACGGTGTTCGCGCCACCGAACAACAAGGTCAGCCTGGCCGACTACGCGATCGGGCTGCACGCCTCGAGCCTGGTCGCCGATGGAGGCACGCTGCAGATCGGCATCGGCTCGCTCGGCGACGCGATCGCGCAGGCCCTGATCGTGCGCGACCGCCATGGCGAGGAATACCGCCAGATCCTGAAGACGCTCAGCCACGACCAGCTCGATGGGCGCGACTTCAGCCGTTTCGACAAGGGCCTGTACGGCTGCTCGGAGATGTTCGTCAACGGTTTCCTCAAGCTCATCGAGGCCGGCATCATCCGGCGCGAGGTGTTCGACGACGAGGTGCTGCAGACGCTCATCAACGACGGCCGCATCGCCGACGAGACCGTCACGCCCGACACCCTGCGCGCCCTGCTCGACGCCGGCCGCGTGCGTTCGCCGCTGGCCGCGCCCGATCTGGCCTTCCTGCAGCGTTACGGCGTGCTGCGCTCCGACGTTCGCCTGGACGGCGACATGCTCGTGCGCGGCGAGCAGCGCTGCACCAACAACCTGCTCGACGACGCCGGCTTCGAGTGCGTCAGCCAGCACATGCTCGGCTCGCGCCTGAAGCGCGGCATCGTGATGACCGGCGGCTTCTTCCTCGGCCCGCGCGACTTCTACGAGCGGCTGCGCACGATGCCGGCGCAGGAGCTCGCGAAGATCGACATGACGCGCATCGACTTCATCAACCAGCTCTACGGCCAGGGTGACCTGAAGCGCGCGCAGCGGCGCAAGGCGCGCTTCATGAACACGACGATGATCGTCACGCTGCTCGGCGCGGCCTGCAGCGACGCCCTTGAATCAGGCCAGGTCGTCAGTGGCGTCGGTGGCCAGTACAACTTCGTCGCGATGGCGCATGCACTGCCCGATGCGCGGCTGCTGATGATGCTGCGCGCCACCCACGACAACAAGGATGGCCTGAAGAGCAGCATCGTCTGGAACTACGGCCATGTGACGATCCCGCGCCATCTGCGCGACGTGGTCGTGACCGAGTACGGCGTGGCCGACCTGCGCGGCCAGCCCGACGGCGAGGTCGTCAAGCGCCTGATCTGCATCGCCGACTCGCGCTTCCAGGAGGGGCTCGTCAAGGAGGCCAAGGCGCAGGGCAAGCTGGCCAAGGACTGGCAGGTGCCCGATGCCTATCGCCACAACCTGCCCGGGGTCCTGGCCGATACCCTGAAGCCCTGGGCCGAGGCCGGCCTGCTGCCGGACTTCCCGTTCGGCACCGACCTGACCGACGACGAGCTGCACATCGTGCGCGCGATGAAGAAGCTCAAGCACGCGACCCAGCATCCGGTCGAACTCGTCGAGATGGCGGTCCGGAGCCTGTGGGAGGGCAAGGAAGCGCCGCACGCCTATCTCGAGCGCCTCGGCCTCGACGACGCGCACAGCTTCAAGGACCTGTTCATCCGCCGGCTGTTCGCAGGCAACCTGTAGGCAGGACCGGGCTTAGCGCACCGCGTACCCGCGGCCTTCCATGCAGGCCAGCGTGGCGCGGTGGAAGACGCCCGCGTCGGCCATCGCGCTGGGCTGGGTCGTTGCCCAGCGGTTGCAGGCCTGGTGGTCGGCCTCGGTCTGCGCCGCGCTCTGCCCCTGGCTCGGATAGATGATCGGCGCCGGCGCCAGCGATGCAAACGGGTCGTGCGGCGCGACCGGCCACCCGCGCTCGACGATGGGCGGTGACTGCAGCACCAGGTGGTCCGGCCCCGACAGCGCGCGCAGGCCGATCGCGATCCCCAGCCCGCCGAGGAACAGGCCGGGGGCCCAGCGATGGCCAGGTTGGCCCTGCCAGCCATGGCGGCGGCCCGCCTCGGCAGGCAGGCTGACCATGGCGGCGCACAGCAGGCCGATCGTGGCGGCAGTTGCACAGGGCTTGTTGCGCATGTCCGGACTCCTGATGCGAAGGAAGTTGCCACACCTTAGCAGGGTGCCAAGGCATCCGCTTGTGTCTTGCGGCGGCCTTCGCGCGGGCACTTGCCAGATTTCGAATCTGACATTACAGTGATATCACTTTAATGTCAGTTCATCGGAGTTTCCCATGACCACCTCACCCGACGCGCGCAGCCCGGAACGAGCGGCGCGTACCGCCAGCGGCTATGCAATGGCGGGGCTCGGCATCCTGGCCGTGCTGGCCGGCCCGGCGATGATCGTGCTGGGCCCGCGCGGGCTGCTGATCGGCATCCCGCTGTTCATCGCCGGCATCTTCGTCCTGAGCGGCCTGTACATGCTGCTGCCGAACGAGGCGGCGATCCTGACCCTGTTCGGCGAGTACGTCGGGACCGACCGCAAGGACGGCTTGCGCTGGGCCAATCCGTTCTACCGCAAGCGCAAGATCTCGCGCCGTGCGCGCAACCTCAACGGCCCCACGCTGAAGGTCAACGACAAGCGCGGCAACCCGGTCGAGATCGGTGCCGTCGTCGTCTGGCGGGTGCGCGACACCGCGCAGGCCGTGTTCGACGTCGACGACTACGAGACCTACGTCAAGGTGCAGGCAGAGGCTGCCGTGCGCCACCTCGCATCGATGTACGCCTACGACGACGGCGAGGATCTTGCGGCCGGCGAACACACCTTGCGCGGCGGCATGGACGAGGTCGCGCTGGCGCTGCGCGCCGAGTTGCAGGACCGCGCCGAGGCGGCCGGCGTCGAGATCGTCGATGCCAAGCTCAGCCACCTGGCCTATGCGCCCGAGATTGCCCAGGTGATGCTGCGCCGCCAGCAGGCCGAGGCCATCGTCAGCGCACGCCACAAGATCGTGCAGGGCGCGGTCGGCATGGTCGAGGCGGCCCTGCACGGACTCTCGGAGCGCAAGGTCGTGGAACTGGACGACGAGCGCAAGGCCGCGATGGTCAGCAACCTGCTCGTCGTGCTGTGCTCGGACCACGACGCGCAGCCGATCGTCAACGCCGGCACGCTCTACAACTGAGGCCCGCCCGCGATGCGCACGCCCTCGTATTCACACTCGCAGGCAATGTGGCTGCTGTGGATCGTGTTGCCGACCGCCGGGCTGGCTGCGGCGTTGGCAGCGTGGGAACAGGGCTCGCCCGAGGGGCTGGGGGTCGTCGCGGTCGTCGTCCTGTCGCAACTGGGTGTGCTTCTGGTACTGGGGCGCTTGACGATCGAACTCGATCAGGAACGCATCGCCTGGCGTTTCGGCTATCTCGGCTGGCCGCGCTGGGAGCTGCCACTGCGTGACGTGCTCAGCGCCGAGGTGGTGCGCACGACCGCCCTCGAAGGCTGGGGCATTCGCCGCACGCGCCGCGGCATGCTGTACAACGCCAGCGGTTTCAGTGCGGTGGCCCTGCATCTCGAGGACGGCCGTCTGGTCCGCCTGGGCAGCGACGAAGCCGACCGGCTGGCCGCCTTCATCGGCCCGCGCTTGCGGCCGCGCTGAACCCCACGATGGCCAGCCCCGACAAGAAGCACTTCGCGTTGCGCATCGACCCCGCGCTGTGGGCCGAGATCGAGCGCCTCGCGGCGCAGGAGCTGCGCAGCGCCAACGCCCAGGTCGAGTACCTGCTGCGCGAGGCCCTGGCGCGGCGCGGGCGCCGGCCGCCCGAATCCGGCGCGCCGCCTCAGAAGAAGCGGTAGGCGCCGATGTCGGTCAGTGGCGTGGCCACCGGCGGCTCGTCGCAGCGATCGCGGATCTCGGCGACGAAGGCCTTGACGGCGGGCAACTCCTGCAGCGGGTTGGCGCCGTCGGCACCGTCCATCGGCGCGACGTGCTCAGCGAATCGAACGCGATCATGCAGGTCCTGGCCGCCAGGCACGGCAAGACGTCGCGCTATCCGGACCAGGCGCAGGCCCGCCGCTTGATCTATCGTAAGGGTCGGCGTGGCCTTCGCCAGTAGAGTGTTGGCATCGTGATGCCGCGCCTGTCTTCCCGTCGCAGATCCCGCTGGTCCTGGGTCCTGGCCGCGGCGATGCTGCTTGGCCAGTGGGTCGGCAGCCACGCGGCCTTCGCACACCACGCGCAGTCGCTGCTGGTTTCGGCGTCACCGACCTGGCAGGTCTGTTCGGTGCGTGCCGCTCCAGGCGCTGTCCCGGCGGACGCGCGCACGGGCCAGGGTGATGACGAGCATGCAGCAGCGCTGTCGCCTTGCTGCGCGGCGTGCGGCGCGTTGTCGATCGCACCACCACCGCTGTGGCAGGCCCTTGCGCAGCAACTGCCCGACGACGTCGGGCGCCCCCCGACCTCCGACCGGCCCGTCGCCCATCGACTCGCGGTCGCGCTGCCGCAGGCACGAGCGCCGCCGCAACAGGCCTGATCCGCCCGGATCCGCTCCGAACCCGAACTGCCCCACGGCATGCCCCGGTCGACGACCCGGGCGTCGTGGTGTGCGCTCCTGCCTGCCCTTCTCCAGATCCCCTACATCATGAATTCAAGTTCCCGTTTCCGGCGTGCCGCTGCACGCCGCACTCCCCTGGTCGCGTCCCTGTTGACGATGTTTCCACTTGCCGCCATGGCCCAGGCCTCGGTGGCCGACCGGGTGACCATCGAGGCCTTGCGGCCGGTCGCGCCGGCCGCCATCGCCGGGCCCGCCACGCTCGACGCGGAGCAACTGCGCCGGGCGCGCAGCGCGACCGGCGACACCGCGTCGATGCTGCGTGACATCCCTGGCGTCACGCTGCAGGGCGCCGGTGGTGCCTCGAGCCTGCCCGTGATCCATGGTATGGCGAGCGACCGGGTGCGCATCAAGGTCGACGGCATGGACCTCATCGCGTCCTGCCCGAACCACATGAACCCGCCCTTGTCCTACCTCGACCCCTCGACCATCGGTTCGCTCGAGGTCTACGCCGGCATCGCGCCGGTGAGTCTTGGCGGGGACAGCATCGGCGGCACCATCGTCGCCCGCACGCGCGAACCGGAGTTCGCCGAGGCCGGGCAGGACCGGGTCGTGAAAGGCGAACTCGGCGCCTACTTCCGCAGCAACGGCAATGCGCGCGGACTCAACGTGAGCGCCTCGATGGCGACTGAGACGCTTCACGTCGCCTACAGCGGCGCGCTGGCCCGATCGGACAACCAGCGCGCCGGCGGCGACTTCAAGACCACGCCCGGGACCGGCCGCGTCGGGCACGACCTGCCGCTCGACGAGATCGGCTCGACTGCGTTCGAGACACGCAACCACAGCCTCAGCCTGGCGCAGCGCAGCGGCGGCCATCTGCTGGAGTTGCGGCTGGGGCTGCAGGACCTGCCGCTGCAGCTCTATCCGAACCAGCGCATGGACATGCTCGACAACCAGCAGCAGCGCGCCAACCTGCGCTACCTCGGCCGCTTCGACTGGGGCACGCTCGAGGCCCGCGCCTACCGGGAAGAGGTCGACCACCTGATGGACTTCGGCCCCGACCGCCGCTTCTGGTACGGCAGCAACTCCGGCGCCGGACAGCCCTGCGATCCGATCCGCTTCTTTGGCGATCCGGCCGGCACTTGCGCCGCCGGGATGCCGATGCAGACCGCCAGCGACAACACCGGCCTGACGATCAAGGCCGACCTCAGGCTGCACGAACACGAAGTGCTGCGCGTCGGCGCCGAAGCCCAGGCCTACCGTCTGGAGGACCAGTGGCCGGCCTCCGGCGGCGGCATGGGCCCGGGCGTCTTCCAGAACATCCACGATGGCCGGCGCGACCGCATGGCGCTGTTCGGCGAGTGGGAGACGACGCACGCTGCGGGCTGGACGACCTCGGTCGGTGCGCGCTTCGAGCATGTGCGCATGTCCGCCGGCGAGGTGCATGGCTACAGCAGCGCGCCCAATGCGCCCGGCAACCAGTTCGCCGACGCCGCCGCCTTCAACGCGAGTGAGCGCGCGCGCAGCGATCACAACTGGGACTTCACGGCCCTGGCGCGCTACACCACCAGCCCGATGCTCGATATCGAAGGCGGCTTCGCGCGCAAGGTGCGTTCGCCCAACCTGTACGAGCGCTACACCTGGTCCACCTGGGCGATGGCGGCGACGATGAACAACTTCGTCGGTGACGGGAACGGGTATCTCGGCGACCCCACGCTCAAGCCCGAAACCGCGCACACGGTCTCGGCGACACTGGACTGGCACGCCGCCGACCGCGCCTGGGCACTCAAGGCGACGCCCTATGTCACCCTGGTGTCCGACTACATCGACGCCGTCGCACGCCCGGGATTCGTGCCCGACAAGTTCAATGTGCTGCAGTACGCAAACCAGTCGGCGCGCATCGCCGGCCTCGACCTCTCGGGCCGGATGGCACTCGGCACGACCGCCTGGGGCCACTGGGGCCTCGAAGGCCTGGCCAGCGTCACGCGGGGCAAGAACCGGGACAGCGGCGACGACCTGTACAACATCATGCCGCCGAGCGCCAAACTGAGCCTGACCCACCGGCATGGCGGCTGGAACAACGGTGTCGAACTGGTCGGCGTCGCCGGCAAGACCAGGCTGTCGGAAGTCCGCAACGAGATCCCGACCCCTGGCTACGCGCTCGTCAACCTGCGCGCCAGCCACGCCTGGCAGCGCGTGCGGCTCGACTTCGGCGTCGACAACCTGTTCGACCGCGCCTACGTGCTGCCGACCGGTGGCGCCTATGTCGGCCAGGGGACGACGATGAGCATGAACGGTGTGCCCTGGGGGATCGGCGTGCCCGGACCGGGACGGTCGATCTACGCAGCGGCCAGCGTCACGTTCTGATGTGCGGGGCGGCGCGCTGAATGCGGGCCGGCTGGGGGTCTGAGCGGCTGCCCGCCGGCCGCCAGCTAGACTTGCCGCCCATGTCCGCCACCACTGCCAATCGGGCCGCCGCCCCCACGCCCCGCGCCCTGTCCGGCCTGCTGCCCTTCCTGCGCCCCTACCGCGGGCGCATCGCCCTGGCGGGCGTCTTCCTCGTGCTGGCCGCGGCGGCGACGCTGGTGTTCCCGGTCGCGCTCAAGGGCCTGATCGACAAGGCCTCGTCGCCGCCGACCCGGGCGAGCCGCGTGATGGCGCTGCGCGAGCACTTCCTCGCGCTGTTCGCCGTCGGCGCCGCGCTCGGGCTGTTCTCCGCCGCGCGCTTCTACATGGTCAGCTGGCTCGGCGAGCGCATCACGGCCGACCTGCGCAACGCGGTCTACGCCCATGTGGTCCGGCAAAGCCCCGAGTTCTTCGAGACCACGCAGACCGGCGAGGTGCTGAGCCGCCTCACGACCGACACCACGCTCGTGCAATCGGTGGTCGGTTCCTCGCTCAGCATGGGGCTGCGCAACACCGTGATGGGCATCGGCGCGCTCGGCGCGCTGATCGTCACCAACCCGGTCGTGATGACCCAGGTGCTGGGCATCCTGGTGCTGGTCGTGCTGCCCAGCCTGTACTTCGGCCGCCGCGTGCGCAAGCTCAGCCGCGCGAGCCAGGACCGCGTGGCCGACAGCAGCGCGATCGCCGCCGAGGTGCTCAATGCCATTCCGGTCGTGCAGAGCTACAACCAGCAGGGTCGCGAAGGCGCGCGCTTCGACCGCTCGACCGAGAGCGCCTTCGAGACCGCCATCAAGCGCACGCGGGTGCGCTCGGTGCTGGTGGCCTTCATCATCAGCGCCACTTTCGGCGCCCTGCTCTGGGGCCTGTACCAGGGCACCCAGGCCGTGATCCGGGGCGACATCTCGGCCGGCCATCTGGGCCAGACCGTGGTCTTCGTGATCATCTTCGTCAGCTCGGTCGCGGTGCTGTCGGAGATCTACGGCGAGCTGCTGCGCGCGGCGGGAGCCACCGAGCGGCTGATGGAACTGCTCGATGCCAAGTCCCCGGTCGCCGATCCGGCCCAGCCGCAGGCCTTGCCGGTCGCCAGCGGTGGCTCGGCGGTGCGCTTCGAGCAGGTCACCTTTCACTACCCCTCGCGCCCGCTGACGGCCGCGCTGGCCGACTTCTCGCTCGACGTGAGGCCCGGAGAGACCGTGGCACTGGTCGGGCCCAGTGGGGCCGGCAAGAGCACCGTGCTGCAGATGGTGCTGCGCTTTTACGACGTGCAGCAGGGCCGTGTGCTGCTCGACGGTGTCGACGTCAGTCAAGTGGCGCTTTCAGAGCTGCGCCAGCGCATCGGCATCGTGCCGCAGGACAGCACGATCTTCTCGACCAGTGCGCTCGAGAACATCCGCTACGGCCGTCCCGACGCGAGCGACGAGGACGTGATCGCGGCGGCGAAATCGGCGTTCGCACACGACTTCATCGTCGCCCTGCCCGAGGGTTACCAGACCTACCTCGGAGAGCGTGGCGTGCGCATCTCGGGTGGCCAGCGCCAGCGCATCAGCATCGCGCGCGCGATGCTGAAGAACCCGCCGCTGCTCCTGCTCGACGAGGCCACGAGTGCGCTCGACGCCGAGAGCGAACGCATGGTGCAGGCCGCGCTCGAAGCGGCGATGAAGGACCGCACGACGATCGTCATTGCGCACCGCCTGGCCACGGTGCAGCGCGCCGATCGCATCGTCGTGCTCGACCATGGCCGCATCGACGACATCGGCACCCACGCCGAACTGGTCGCGCGCGGTGGGCTGTATGCGCGGCTGGCGGCGATGCAGTTCGAACTCGAGCCGGTGGCTGCCGCCGCATGAGCCGCCGCACGGAGGTCGCTCCGTGAGCCCGGCGCGCATGCCGGCGCCGTGATCGACGGCGCCGCGCTGGTGATCGCCGGCGCCTTCGCTGGCGGCCTGGTCAACGGCCTCACCGGCTTCGGCACCGGCCTGGTCACGCTGCCGATCTGGCTGCAGGCCCTGGTGCCGACGCTCGCTTCCCCGCTCGTCGTGGTCTGCTCGGTGGCGGCCCAGCTCCAGACCCTGCCGGCGATCTGGCACGCGATCGACTGGCGTCGCGTCGCCCCTTTCATGGCCGGCGGCGTGGCGGGCGTGCCGCTGGGCGCCTGGCTGTTGCCGCAGGTGCCGGCGAGCGAGTTCAAGCTGGCGCTCGGCGTGCTGCTGGTGCTGGTGTGCGGCGGGCTGCTCATCGGATCGAAACAGCCTCGCATGCTGCACGGCGGGCGCTGGGCCGACGGCCTGATCGGGCTCGGCGGCGGCGTGCTCGGCGGCCTGGCCGGCCTGTCCGGTCCGTTGCCCACGCTGTGGGCCAGCCTGCGCGGCTGGGGCAAGGACGAGCGGCGCGCGGTGTTCCAGGCCTTCAACCTGGGCGTGCTGTCGCTCGCCCTGGTCTCGCAGGCGATCGCCGGCCTGATGACGACCGAACTGGCGCGCTACGCGCTGCTGGCCTTGCCGGCCACCTTGCTCGGCGCATGGATCGGCCGGCGCCTGTACGGTCGGCTCGACGTGGCGCGCTTTCACCGCATCGTGCTGGCCGTGCTGCTGCTGTCCGGCGTGTCGCTGATCGCCTCGGGCTGGCGCAGCGGGACAATGCCGGCTTGACATCGATACCGCCACCAGAACTGCAGGAGGACAGACCATGTTCAAGGCCCTGATGCTGACGCAGGAAGGCAAGCGCACCATTGCCACCTTCACCGAACTCGACGATGCCCAGTTGCCCGAGGGCGAGGTCACGGTCCGCATCGACTACTCGAGCCTGAACTTCAAGGACGCACTTGCGATCACCGGGCGCGGCGCGATCATCAAGCGCTGGCCCCTGGTGCCCGGCATCGATCTGGCAGGCGTCGTCGAAAGCAGCCGCGTCGCGGCCTGGTCGCCCGGCGACCGGGTCGTGGTCAACGGCTGGGGCCTGGGCGAAACCGACTGGGGCGGCATGGCGCAGAAGGCGCGCCTGAAGTCCGACTGGTTGCTGCGCCTGCCGGCGGCCTTCAGCACACGCGACGCGATGGCGATCGGCACCGCGGGCTACACCGCCGCACTCTGTGTCATGGCGCTGCAGCGCCATGGGCTCAAGCCCGGCGACGGGGAGGTGCTCGTGACCGGTGCGTCGGGTGGCGTCGGCTCGGTCGCGGTGGCGCTGCTGGCCGGTCTGGGCTACCCGGTCGTGGCCGCCACCGGCCGCGCCGAAGAAGCCGATTACCTCGGCTTTCTCGGTGCGACCCGGATCATCGCGCGCAGCGAACTGTCGGCACCCGGCAAGCCGCTGCAGACCGAGCGCTGGGCCGGCGTCGTCGACGCGGTCGGCAGCCACACCCTGGCCAACGCCTGCGCCGCCACAAGGTGGAACGGCGCGGTGGCCGCCTGCGGCCTGGCCCAGGGCGCGGACTTCCCCGCCACCGTGCTGCCCTTCATCCTGCGCGGGGTATCGCTGTACGGCATCAACTGCGTCTTCATCGACAACCCGACGCGCGAACGCGCCTGGGCGCTGCTGGCCGAGCATGTCCAGGGCAGCAAGCTCGAGCAGATGACGCGCGAAGTCGCCATGAGCGCGCTGATCGAGGAGTCAGCTGCGTTGCTCGACGGCAAGGTGCGCGGTCGCACCGTGGTCGACGTGGCAGGCAGTCGGCCATGCCCAGGGCGTGCAAGGCCCGCCCGCCGGGGCTCGAGTCGGGCTCGCTCAGCGTCAGCGCTTCAGTGGCCAGCGCGTGGGCGGCGGCCGTGTCGGCGTTCAGCAGTTCCAGCGCGCGCTCGACCAGCGCGGCGGGGTCGCGCGGCAGCGCGGCGTCAACGGTGGAACAGGGGACCGGCATCAGAATCGATATCGGCATTGGCATGACGATCTGGAGGACGTTCATGCGCTCCAGGGCCGCTGCCATGGCCAAGCGGGCAGTCCGTCACGTTGAATGCGGCCCCGATGGCGCATGGCAAGGGTCGAGCCTGCGCCGATAATCGCGCCGTGATCCGCGCCACCCACCGCCGCACCAGCTTGCGCAGCGCGACCCCGGCGGCCGTGCAGGAAGACGCCAGTCGCGCCTGATCCTCGGCCTGTCGCTGGCCCAGCTGATCACCTGGGGCAGCGTCTTCTACACCTTCGCGCTGCTGATCGGGCCGATCGAGGCCGAGCTCGGTGTGTCGCGCGCGCAGTCGTCGGTGGCGTTCAGCCTCGCGCTGCTGGTCGAGGGCCTGTGCGCCTACCTGATCGGACGCTGGATCGATCGCGGCCACGAACGCTGGGTGATGTCCCTGGGCTCCGCACTGGCCGGCCTGTGCCTGGTGGCGCACGGCCTGGTCGCCAGCCTGGCCGGCTTCTATGCGGTCTGGGCCCTGCTCGGCGTCGCCATGGCCGCGACCCTGTACACGCCGGTGTTTGCCGTCGTCACGCGCCGGTTCCCCACCGATTTCCGGCGCGCCATCATCACGATGACCTTTCTCGGCGGCCTGGCCAGCACGGTCTTCATTCCGCTCACGGCCTGGCTGATTGCCACCCTGGGCTGGCGCGACGCCCTGTGGGCACTGGCAGCGCTGCAGTTCGGGATCTGCCTGCCGATCCACCTGACCCTGCTGCGCGACGCACCGGGTCCGGCACGAGCCGCGGCGGGCGCGCCCAGACCGGTCGCGCTGCGCCGCCTGCTGACGAGCGCGCCCTTCTTGTATGTCGGCGTGTTCGTGGTGCTGACGATGGCCGTCACCGCAGCGCTGCCGGCCCACATGGTGAGCTTGCTGCGCGAGCGTGGCATGGGCGAGGCCTGGGCCATTGCGGTGCCGGCCAGCATCGGCGTGATCCAGGTCCTGGGCCGCCTCGTGCTGTTCTTCTTCGAGCACCGGTTCGACGTGCATGTGGCCAACCGCGCGATTCCGTGCCTGGTCCCGATCGGGCTGGCCGCCCTGCTGCTCGCGTCCTGGTGGGGTGCCGGCACGGTCGGCCTGGCCCTGGTGGTGCTGTTCGTGCTCCTGTACGGCATGGGCCAGGGCATGCTCACGATCGTCAAGGGCACCGCCATCGCGCAGTACGTGAGCCACGACCATGTGGCCAGCCTCAACGGTGCCCTCGGAGTCCCGCTGGCACTGGCACGCGCCGCCTCGCCGCTGGCATTGGGCCTGCTGTGGACACCGCAGGCCGGGTACCGCCATGGCCTGCTCTTGCTGCTGGCCTTGAGCCTGGTGGCGATTGCCGGAATCCTGATGGCGCAGCGCAGCGCGCGCGTGGTCGGGGGATCAGGGGCTCGAGGGGCGGCGTAAACACGCTGCCGCCACTGAGGCCCGGCTGGTTCGACGGCGCAGTCGCGCCGAGCACCCACAGCGCGCAAAGCACCAGCAGCGCGCTCTGCGGCTCCGGCACGTTCAGCCGCGCCAGGGTGAGGCGGTAGACCCTGTCATCGTCGACACTGAAGATGCCGGTGCTGGCCTGGTACCCGGCCTGAAGCCCGAAGAACGACACGGCGCTGAAATCTCCGAAGATGTCATCCGAGGCACGAACCAGGTCGAACACCAGGCTGCCCGCGCCGGGCCAGCCAAGGCCGCTGAGGTCCAGTTCCAGCGTCCCACCCAGCAGCGCCAGCGCGGTGTCGACCGCGCCGTACTCGGTCTCACGCGTCAAGCCCTCGATACCCAGCCGAAGGGTCGCGCCCGCGCCAAGCGAGAACTCGTCGCCCACCGTCAGCAGGCTGCGCGCAAGCGACAGCATGCCGTTCTGCAGCGAGAAGTCGTCCGCCACCGCGGCATGGCTCTGCACCAGGTCGACGACTCCATGCCCGGTGCCGCTACCGGCCACGACACTGTCGGCCTGCAGCCCGGCGTTGCGCAGGATCAGCGTGCCCTGGCCCGTGCCGCTGATCGACTGGCCGACGACCAGCGTGCTCGTGCGCAGAGTGCCGCCGCCGATCTCGACCAGGCCGAGCGCATCGCCCAGCGTCGACGTGCCGATGATGACGCCGCCGAATCGGCTGGAGCCCATCGCCAGGTGGCCGACCTGCAAGCTGCCGTCGACCAGGCCCCCGAAAGTGCGCCCGACCAGCAGTGCGCCCGGGTCACCGGGAGTGCTCAGCGTCCCCGCGATCGTGACCTTGCCTTGCGCATGGTTGACCCGCGTGTCCGCGCCGTCGACGACGCGGTCGGTGCCGAACGTGGTGCCGATTGCCGTGATGGTGCCTGGGGACAAGGTCATGCCGCCGCCGACCCGCAATTCGCCCTGCGCCTGATTGCCGACCTGGCCGGCCGTGCTGGCGGTGGTGTTGCCGACGATCCAGAAACCGCCGTTCACCTCGCCGAGGTCACCATCGACCTGCAACATGCCCTGGGTCGAGGAGCCCGCGGCCGCATTGAACAGTTGCGCCACCTGCAGCACCCCGGTCATGCCCAGCGGCCCGGCGAGCCGCATCTCGCCGTTGGCGACGGCCGCGCCACCTGCGCCGGACAGGAACCCGACATTGACATTGCCAGCACCGGCAAGTGCCGGATCGGCCCCGCCGATCAGGCGCCCCTGCACAAGCGAACCCGCTGCCACGTCGCCCAAAAGCACGCCCACGTTGTAGGCCTGGTAGCCCGCAACACCACCGCCGGCGACCACCGACCCCATGGCGCGGACGAGCTGGCCGCTGCTGCCCGTGCCATGGCCGACGAAGACGCTGTCGCTGCCGCTGCCCAGCAGCCGGCCACTGCCCAGGTCGATGCCGCCATCGGCATTGCCACCGGTGGTCTGGCCGACGAGCAGCGAGCCGCTGTGGCGCAGATCGCCGATGCCAGCCGATACCCGACCCCGCGCCACGCCATCGGCGGTAGACGTGCCGACACTGATGCCGTTGAAGCGGTCGTTGCCCATCGCCAGCGTGCCGACCTGCAGCAAGCCGTCGACGGCGCCGCCGAAGGCGCGGCCGACCAGCAGGCTGCCCTGGTCGCCAGCGGTGGCCAGCGTGCCGGACAGCTGCACCCGGCCCGTCGCTTGATTGATGAAGGTGCCGCCGGCTTCGACCACACGGTCGGGGCCGAAGGTGGTGCCGACGATCGTGGAGACGCCGCCGGCCAGGGTCAGCGTACTGCTCCCACCGGCCACCACCTCGGCAAACGAGCGGCTGCCGACCTGCGCCACGTCCGTTCCTGTCACGTTGCCGACGATCCAGAACCCGCCCTGAACCTGCCCTTGAAGATCGCCTGCGCGCACCGCGCCATAGACCTGCGAGCCGCGCGCTGCGCCGAACACCTGTCCCACCTGCACGAAGCCGTTGACGCCCAGGCTGCCGCCAACGTCGACCTCGCCGTGCGCCTGCGTGGCCGCACCCTGATTGACCACCGTGCCGATGTCGAGCGCACCCACCGACGCACCGGCGCCGGCGATCCCCAGCACCCCTTCGACGAACGAGGCGGTGCCACCGCTGGCGATGCCGGCTCTCAGCGCAGCGCTGGTCTGGATCGCCACGCCATTGCTGATGACAGCGCCGGCTGCCGGATTGGCCCCACCAAAAGTGACGCCCAGGTTCAGACTCGACAGTGCCGGCGTGCTGGTCAGTCCTCCACTGAGCGTGGTGTCAAGTTGTGCCGTGCTGCCGTTGTTGACGAACACGTTGCCACCTGCCAGCGGCACCGTCGCGGGGTTCCAGTTGGCGGCCTCGAACCAGCTGCCAGGTGCAGCGCCAATCCACTCCTGCGCCAGAGTCGGCATCATGGCAGCGCCAAGGGCCAGACAGATGGCGACCTGTCGCCCGATCTGGCCACGCGCAGCCGTCTTGTGCACCACTGGCAGGCGGTTCGTTCGGGTCATGGGGGTGGCTCCAGAAGTGACGCGGCCAGTCTAGCTATCGCGGCACGCCTGGGGCCATACCCAAAACACGGTAGAGACACTGCGGATCGGGAGTTGCAGGACAGCTCGAAATCCGGGCCCGCGCTTCGCGGGCCAGTCACCAGGCGAACCCCTTGGCCGCTCGCGCGGCGCCCGCCCGACGCGTCACCGGATAATCCCCCCATGCCCCGCCCCATCCGCTCCCAGTACGAAGACTTCATGCGCCATGTGTTCGACCATGGCGTGGCCAAGGCCGACCGCACCGGCACCGGCACGCGCAGCGTGTTCGGCCATCAGATGCGATTCGACCTGAACGAGGGCTTTCCGCTCGTCACGACCAAGAAGGTGCACCTGAAGTCCATCATCCTGGAACTGCTGTGGTTCCTGCGCGGCGACGGCAACGCGACCTGGCTGCAGGAACGCGGCGTGACGATCTGGAACGAGTGGGCGCGCGAAGGAGGTGACCTCGGCCCGGTCTACGGCGTGCAGTGGCGCAGCTGGCCGACCCCCGACGGTGGCCACATCGACCAGATCGCCGAGGTCGTGCAGCAGCTCAGGACCAACCCCGACTCGCGCCGCATCATCGTCAGCGCCTGGAACGTGGCCGAGCTGTCGAAGATGGCGCTGATGCCCTGCCATGCCTTCTTCCAGTTCCATGTCGCGAACGGAAAGCTGTCCTGCCAGCTCTACCAGCGCAGCGCCGACATCTTCCTCGGCGTGCCCTTCAACATCGCGAGCTACGCGCTGCTGACGCACATGCTGGCGCAGCAGTGCGACCTGGCCGTCGGTGACTTCATCTGGACCGGCGGTGACTGCCACATCTACGACAACCACCATGAGCAGGTGCGCACCCAGCTCGAGCGCGCGCCCCACCCCTATCCGGTGCTGAACATCAAGCGCCGGCCGGCGTCGATCTTCGACTACGCGTACGAGGACTTCGAGGTCACGGAGTACCTGCACCACCCCGCGATCAAGGCGCCGGTCGCGGTGTGACGCTGACCCGCCGCGACGTCGGCCTGCTGGTGCTGCTGACGCTGCTGTGGGGCGTCAACTGGCCGATGATGAAGTTCTCGCTGCGCGAGATGACGCCGCTGTGGTTCCGCGCCGTGACGATGGGCGGTGGCGCCTTGTCGCTGTACCTGTTCTATCGCTGGCGCGGCGTCTCGATGGCCTTGCCACGCCATGAAATCGCACGCATCGTCTGGCTGGCCCTGCCCAACATCATCGGCTGGCACTTCTTCTCGATCATCGGCCTGAAGGAACTCGCATCGGGGCGCGCCGCCATCCTCGGTTTCACGATGCCGGTGTGGACGGTGCTGATCGGCCTCCTGCTTGCGCACGACCGGATGACGCCGCGCATCTGGATCTCGGTGATTGCCGGCGGTGGCGGCGGTCGCGCTGCTGTCGGCGCAGGAGCTTTCGCAACTGGCCGGGCGGCCGCTCGGCGTGCTGTGGATGCAGCTCGGTGCGCTCAGCTGGGCGGTCGGCACGCTGCTGATGCGCCGCACCCGCACGACGCTGCCCAACGAGGCGGTCACGGTCTGGATGATGCTGATCGGCAGCGCCTTCTTCTGGTGCGTGGCACCGTGGGCCGAGCCCTTGCCGTCACCGTCGACCTTCGGCATCGCGATGTGGGCGGCGCTCGCCTACGGCATGTTCCTGAACTACGGCTATGCACAGGTGCTGTGGTTCGGCATGGCGCGCCGCCTGCCGCCATCGGCGAGCGCGTTCTCGATCATGGCGGTGCCGCTCGTGGGCACCCTGTCGGCGGCGGCACTGATCGGCGAGACCCCTCGTCTGGCCGACTGGTTCGCGGCGATCGCCATCACGGTGGCGATCGCGAGCGCACTGCTGCCGCGGCGCGCGGCCTGATCAGGCCGCGGACCGGGTCCTGATCTCGACCGGTGACCAGCCCGGCGCCAGGGCGCGCGCGCGCAACTGGCCACAGCCGCCTTCGACGTCCTGGCCTGCCGACTGGCGCAACTTGGTCAGGATGCCGCGCCGGTGCAGCGAGCGCGCGATCGCGGCCGCATGGTCCCAGGACGGGCGTTCGAATTCGAGTCCGTCGACACGGTTGAACGGGATCATGTTCATGATCGCGTACTTGCCGCGCAGCAGCGCCACGATGCCGTCGAGCTCGTCCTCGCCATCGTTGATGCCTGCGAGCAGCGTCCACTGGTACTGGATCGGGTAGCCGGTGGCGCGTGCATAGGTCTCGCCGAGATCGACCAGTTCGGCCGGCGTGATGCGCGGCGCGCGCGGCAGCAGCCTCTCGCGCAGCTCGGCCTTGGTCGTGTGCAGGGACAGCGCCAGTGCGGGTTTGACCGGGCCGAGCGGCAGGCGCTCGAACACGCGCCGGTCGCCGACGGTCGAGAACACGAGCTGCTTGTGGCCGATGGCGCCGCCGGTGCCGAGCAGCTCGATCGCCTCGAGCACGTTGTCCAGGTTGTGCGCGGGCTCGCCCATGCCCATGAAGACGACCTTGCGCACCGGCCGCAGGCGCCGCGCGAGCGCCACCTGGGCCACGATCTCGGCGCTGCCGAGCTGGCGTTGCAGGCCGTCGCGGCCGGTCATGCAGAACAGACAGCCGACCGCGCAGCCGACCTGGGTCGACACGCACAGGCCATCACGCGGCAGCAGCACGCTCTCGACGGCCTGGCCATCGGCCAGCGCCACCAGCAGCCGCACCGAACCATCGTCGCCAGGGTGCTCGGACTGCAGCCGGGCCAGGCCGTCGAGGTCGCGCGCCAGCGCCGGCAGATCGGCACGCAGCGTCAGCGGGTAGAGGTCTTCGGGCCTGCGCAGGCCACCGTCGAGCGGCCTGGCCTGCGCCCAATGGCGCAGCAGGCGCTGCTCGTGGCAGGGCTTGGCGCCCTGCGCCTGCAGCCGGTGACGAAGGGTCTCGATTCGCATCAGGGCCGATTGTCGGTCAGCGAGCGTGGACAATCCGGCCCATGAGCAAGCTTTGCCTGATCGCCGCCGTGGCGCGCAACCAAGCCATCGGGCGCGACAACCAGTTGCTGTGGCACGAGCCGATCGACCAGCAGCATTTCCGGCGCACCACGATGGGCTGCCCGGTGATCATGGGACGCAAGACATGGGACTCGCTGCCGGCGCGCTTTCGGCCGCTGCCGGGGCGGCGCAACGTGGTGCTCAGCCGCAATCCCGACTGGACCGCACCCGGCGCCGAACTGGCCGCCGATCTGCCCGACGCGCTGCAGCGCCTGGCCGGCGCCGAACGGGTCTTCGTCATCGGCGGTGCCGAGCTGTACCGGCAGTCGATCGCGCACGCCGACGAACTGGTGCTGACCGAGATCGACGCCGACCTCGACGGCGACAGCTTCTTCCCGCCCTGGGACCGCGAAGCCTTCACCGAGATCACGCGCGAGCCCCAGCTCGGCGCCGACGGCACCCGGTTCGCGTTCGTGACCTACCGCCGCAAGCGCTGAGACCGGCGCCCTACTGGGCCATCGAGTACGGTCCGCCGCGCTCGAGCGCGCGCCGGTAGGCCGGCCGCTGCTGGAAACGGCGCACCCAGGCGTCGATGTTCGGATAGCCGGCGCGCAGGCCGCGCGCCGCCTCGCCGACGAAGCTCATCTGCACGTCGGCGCCACTGAGCTTGTCGCCGACCAGCCACTCGCGATCCGACAGCGCACGGTCGACGAAGCCCAGATGGTTGGCGATCTCGCCGTCGATGCGCGGCTTCAACGGCGCGCCGCCATCGCCGAGACGCGACACGTAGAGCTTGAGCAGCAGCGGCAGCATCGCCGACCCCTCGGCGTAGTGCAGCCACTGCTGGTAGGCCTCGAAGTCGGCCGTGTCCTCGGCCGGCCGCAGCTGCGCGCCGCCATGGCGGCGCACGAAGTGGTCGACGATGGCCCCGGACTCGATCAGGGTCAGGCCGTCGACCTCGACCACCGGTGACTTGCCGAGCGGGTGCACCGCCTGCAGCTCGGGCGGCGCGAGTCGGGTCTTGGCGTCACGTGTGTAGTGCCGGATCTCGTAGTCCAGGCCGAGCTCTTCCAGCAGCCACAGCACACGCTGCGAGCGCGACTCGTTGAGGTGATGCACGACGATCATGGGGATTCGCTCGGGTGAAATCGGAAGGCCGATTGTGGGCGCGGCGCAAAATGCCTGCATGAAGCCCCCCAAGAGACTGCAGTCACTGATCGACGAAGGCCTGATCGACACCGTCGTGCGCCAGCTCATGAGCGGCAAGGAAGCCAATGTGTTCGTCGTGCACTGCGGTGACGAAACGCGCGTCGCCAAGATCTACAAGGAGGCCAACGAGCGCAGTTTCCGCCAGGCCGTCGACTACACCGAGAACCGCAAGGTCAAGAACAGCCGTCAGGCGCGCGCGATGGCCAAGGGCACGCGCTTCGGCCGCCAGGCACAGGAGCAGGCCTGGCAATCGGCCGAGGTTGATGCGCTGTACCGGCTCGCCGCGGCCGGCGTGCGCGTGCCGCGGCCGCACAACTTCCACGATGGTGTGTTGCTGATGGAGCTGATCGCCGACGAGCAAGGCGATGCGGCCCCGCGCCTGAACGACGTCGACTTCAGCGCCGAGCAAGCGCGCACCCACCACCGCACGCTGCTGACCGAAGTGGTGCGCATGTTGTGCGCCGGGGTCGTGCATGGCGACCTGTCCGAGTTCAATATCCTGCTCGGCGCCGACGGCCCGGTGATCATCGACCTGCCGCAGGCGGTGGATGCCGCCGGCAACAACCATGCGCAGCGCATGCTGCTGCGCGATGTCCACAACCTGCGCGACTTCTTCGGCCGCTTTGCGCCCGAGCTCCTGCATTCGCAGTTCGGCCCCGAGATCTGGAATCTCTACGAGCGTGGCGAGCTGCACCCGGACGCGGTCCTGAGTGGCCGCTTCGAACGACCGGACAAGTCGGTCGACCTGGGCGCCGTCATGCGCGAGATCGACGATGCGCACGCCGAGGAGCAAGCCCGGCGTCTGCGCATGCAGACCTGACGCTACAGAAAGCCGAGGTTCTGGGTCGAGAAGTTGCCGATGTTCGGAACGACGGTCGCCAGATCGCCTGGCGCCACGCCGAACCAGCTGGCCAGGGTGGCGCCGAACTGATCGACTGCGGTGCTCGGCAACAGCCGCCCCTGTCCGACGTCGTCGGGTCCTCCGACCGCAATCGCCGGTGCGCTGCCATAGAAGCGGCCACCGTGCACCGCGCCTCCCATCACGAAGTGGTGACTGCCCCAGCCATGGTCGGACCCGTCGCCGTTGGACGACAGGGTGCGCCCGAAGTCGGACGCCGTGAAGGCGCTGACCTGGTCCGCCACGCCGAGCTCGGCCGTCGCCGCCTGGAACGAGGACATCGCATTCGCCACATTGCTCAGCAAGCCGGGGTGGCGATCGGGCAGGAAGTCGTGCAGGTCGAAGCCCCCGAGCGAGACCATGAAGACCTGACGGCGCACGCCGAAGCTCGACCGCGCCGCGATCATGCGCGCGACCATCTTGAGCTGCTGGGCAAGCGAGTTGTCGGCGTCGAAGCCCGTGCTCAGCGTCGGCAAACCGGCGAGCGCCGTGCTGACCTGCACCTCGGCGTCGATCGAGCGCCGCGTCACGCGCGTGTACTCGTCCTCGAACAGATGGCTGCTGCTGGCCGTGATGATCGAGCGCAGCGCGGCCTGCGCGGTCGCCGAACCGTTGAGCGCGCGCGCGATGCCGTTGATGGCGACCGCGCCATTGGTGCTCAGCTGGTATTGCACGGCCGACTGCCCGGACAGGAAGACCGCGTTGCCGGTCACGGAGATGCAGCTGAACACGCTGCCGCCATTGCCGGCCAGCATCAGGTCGCCGATCCGGCCCCCCCAGCCCGACGTGGCCCCTTCGGGCAGGTCGGACTGCCAGACCGACTGCTGGTCGTTGTGCGAGAAGAGCTTGGACGGCAGCGGCACCGAGCGCGCGTTGTACTGCGCCAGCGTGGTGGGCTGGACCAGCGGGCCGACGTTGAGCTGCACCGCGAGGCTTCCCGCGTCCCACAGCGGCTTGAGCGGCGCGAGTTCCGGCGCCAGCGCCAGACGCATGCCATCGGGCAGCGCGACCGACGGCGTCAGCGCAGTCGCCTGCAGCGCCGCCTGCGGCGTCGCGATGCCGGTCCGGATCGCGGCATACCGCGCGTGGTTCGCATCGTCGACCGGCACCAGCGTGTTGCCGTGGTCGTTGCCGCCGTACAGGAAGATGCAGACGAGCGCCTTGTAGTCGGTCGGCGCCGCGGCCGCCGCCGCATCGCCCATCAGCGACAGGTTCAAGGCCCAGGGAGATGCCACACCGGCCACGCCGGTGAGTGCGGCGCGGCGCAGAAAGGCTCGCCGTGCGAGGTCGAGCGATGAATCGTTGGCGTTGGCATGCTGCGCCTCACTTCTGGACCAGGTAGTCGGGGCTGGCCATGACCAGCATCACCGCCGTGATGACACGGTTGGTCTTGCCGCTGTCGTTCGACGCGGCGATGCTGGTCACCGCATTGACGATGGCATTTCGCGTGTCGTCCTTCAGTTGGCCGGCGCACAGCAGCAGATCGATGCGGTCGACCAGGGCCGTCGCGTTTGCGGCCAGCGCCAGTTCGGCGGCGTAGTTCGGCCGCACGTCGCGGTGCCCGGCGCCGATCAGGCCGAACATGTAGTTCAGGTAGCCGGCCACGCTGCTCTCGTTGGCGAGCTGGAACTCGGGCGCCACCAGGCCGGCGTCGGCGATCGTGGTGCCCGCCGGCACATAGCCCGGTCGGAAGAAGTTGAACACCGAGGGTGAACGAAGCGGGCTCTGCCCGAGCGCCGTGCCGGCGTTGCTGACGTTGCCGATCTTCCACTCGCCGCTCGACGAAGAGGCCTTGAAGGAACGCGCCCACTGGATCAGCCGCAGCATCGGCTCGCGCAGCTTGCCGTGGCTCGGGCTGGCCAGGCTGATGGGGCCGCGCGCTTCGTCGTCGAGCAGCACCGCCCGGACCACCGCCTTGAGGTCGCCGCGCACGCCCTGTCCGTTGTCGTTGAAGCGGCCGGCGACCCGCGCCACATAGGCCGGGCTCGGGTTGCTGGTCACGAGCTTCTGGATCAACTGCCGGCCGATGAAGGGGCCGACATTGGCGTGGCCAGCCAGGTGTCGAGCACGATCTTCAGGGCCGCGACGCCGTCGGTGCCGGCAGGGATGGTCTGACCCAGGAAGGACACGCCGAGCGTCGAGTGCAGCGCCGGGTTGAGTGTCATCGGCCGGCGCACGAACTCGGGGCCGGTCTCGCCGCGCGGTCGATCGAGGTTCCAGCCGGTGAAGGCGCGCGCCAGTTGCGAAACCATGTCCTGGGTGTAGGTCTCGATCGGTTCACCGTTGGCGTCGCGCCGGACCGTGCCATCGAGCTCGAGCTCGTGCAAGCCGATCGTGAACAGCTGCATCACTTCGCGCGCGTAGTTCTCGTCCGGCAGCCGCCCGGTGCTCGGGTCCTCCTTCTGGTTGCCCGCGGTGTTCAGGTAGCTGCCCATCGCCGGGTTCAGCGTCACGGCCTCGAGCAGGTCACGGTAGTTGCCCAGCGCATGTTCGGCCAGCAGGTCCCACCAGGCGGCCAGCCTGAACTGCTTGTAGGGGCCGGAGATGCCGTCGAAGCCGACCACGAAGATCTCCGACAAGGCCAGCGCCACGCGCTGGCGCAGTCCGTCGTTCGCGCTCAGCAGGCGCTGCCAGATCTGCTCGTCGACATAGGTGGCGATCGCCACGGCCTGCGGATCGAGGTCGACGCCCTTCGCCACCAGCCAGGCCCAGTTGCCGCTCGACAGTGGCTTGTCGAACTCGCGTGCCAACCAGGGCTCGAAGGCCATCGAGCGCACGTCCACGATGTCGGCGTCCGTGTAGCCAAGCGTGGCCTGGGCCAGAAAGCGTGCCGCCTGCGCGTCGTCGAAGGCCTGGACGGTGGCGAACACGCTGGCACTGAAGTCGGTGAGCTCGCCCACGTCGGCCAGCGGGCCGCCGGAGACCGGGCCCATGATGTAGACACGCCCTTTGGCCACGCCGACGTAGTTGCCGGTCGTCGGGTAATGCCGGTAGACGTAGGGGGCCCACACCAGATCGGCCTGGTGCGGGGGAAAGTAGGCCCCGTACTGGCGCTCGGCCCAGTCCATCAGTTCGGTCGGCGTCGGGGTGAGCACCGTGGGCGGTGCAGCCGAGAGCTCGCTGTTCGTCGCCTGCAGCAGATGGCGCATCGGCTGGGCGTCCGCGGTCTGCAAGAAGGCCTCGGGCGGTGCGCCGTCGCCGCCGCCACATCCCGCGAGCGCTGCCCCGCGCTGGCGATCAGGCCCAGTTCACGCCAGCCCACGGTCGGCACCGGTGCCTGCGAACGCGCTGCTTCGTGGCTGTGCCTGTCATCGGTCTCGACCATGTGTGTCCTCCGTTGCGCCCCAGTATGGCCACGCAAGTGCCGCCAAGCACCGAGGTTTGCAGAAACTTTACGCGCGCTGAACATTGCTTTGCCTGCGCGCGCTGCGGCCGGGATCGGGTCGCCCGACGAAAGCGCGCCGTCGCTCTTGGCAACTTGGAACGCGTCGGCCGACGCCGAACACTCCGTCCCGCGACACCGACACCGACACCGACACGACAGTGCAAGTGCAAGTGCAAGTGCAGGGGCAAGTGCAAGCGCAAGTGCGCGGGCATTGACTTGTGACATGTCAGAAGTTTTGCTAAACTTCTGACAACCAAGGAACCACCGTGTCCAACCTCGCCCAGCAAGTCCTGACCCATGCCGCCGCACTGCCGGAAGGCGCCAGCCTGTCCGCCAAGGCTCTGCTGCATCTCGGCAGCCGGGCCGCGGTGGATCAAGTTTTGTCGCGCTTGGCCCGGAGTGGGGAGTTGTTGCGCGCGGGGCGTGGCATCTACGTCCTGCCGGTCATGGGCAAGTTCGGAACGCGTGCACCGGAGGTTGCCAAGGTCGTACGGGAGTGGGCCAGCCAGCGCGGCGAAACCGTCGTCGGCAGCGGTGCTGCGGCAGCCAATGCATTGGGTCTGACGACCCAAGTGCCGGTGCGCCAGATCTTCCTGACTTCGGGCCGTAGCCGCAAGCTCAAGCTCGGCTCGCAGACGGTCGAACTGCACCACGCTCCGTCATGGCAACTGCTCTACCCTGGACAAGCGGCCGGCGAAGTGATCCGATCACTGGCGTGGGCGGGCCCCTCAGGCTCCGAGGCAGCACTCGGCCGGCTCAAGCGCAAGCTCCCTGCGTCGGAACTGCTGGCCGTCGCCAATGCGCGCGCGCGCCTGCCCACTTGGCTGGCCAGCCAAGTCAGCACCCTGGTGCCACGTGCCTGAGTTCTTCGCACTGCCGCGCGAGGATCAGCGTGAAGCGATGCTCACTGCGGCCGAAAGATCGGGGCGCCCACTGCACCTGCTCGAGAAGGATGTGTGGGTCGTGTGGGCCCTGCGACACCTCTTTGCCGGGCCGCATGCGAAGCGCTTGGTCTTCAAGGGCGGAACATCCCTGTCCAAAGCCTACGGCGTGATCAGGCGGTTTTCGGAGGACGTGGACCTCACCTACGACATCCGCGCGATCGCGCCGGATCTCATCGAACAGGCGCAATCGCCCTGGCCCACCTCGCGCAGCCAGGAGAAGAAGTGGAGCAAGACCCTCCGGCAGCGGCTCGCCGACCTCGTCAACAAGAGCCTGGCGCCTGAACTGGCGGCAGCACTTGCCGGGCAGGGTCTGCCTGCGAAGGCAAGGGCGGAAGGCGAACAGCTCTTCATCGACTACGCAGCCTTGGGCCAAGGCACAGGCTATGTGCAGCCCGCAGTGCTGCTGGAGTTCGGCTCGCGCTCGACCGGCGAGCCCAACGAGTCCAGACCCGTCGTCTGCGATGCGGCTCAACATCTGCCGGGCGTGAGCTTTCCAGAGGCCACACCCCAAGTCATGCGCCCCGAGCGCACGTTCTGGGAGAAGGCCACGGCCATTCATGTCTACTGCGCACAAGGCAGCTTCCGCGGAGGCGCGCGCTTCGCGCGCCACTGGCATGACGTGACGCGCCTTGACGCCGCCGGCTTCGTCGATCGCGCAGCCGCCGACCGCACGCTGGCCGAGTCCGTAGCGGCGCACAAGAGCATCTTCTTCGCCGAGTCGACACCTGACGGCGCGCCCCTCGACTACCGTGCAGCGGTCACCGGCGCGCTGACGCTGGTGCCCACCGGCGGCGCACGGGAAGCGCTGGCCGAGGACTACCAACGCATGGTCGAAGACGGTCTGCTGCTGGACGACGCTGAGCCCTTCGACGACCTGCTTCAACGCTGCCAGACGCTCGCCGACAAGGTGAACGCCTCCGTGCGGGAACACTCATGACGCCCTGCATTGACATCCTGGAGCGCATGCCGACGGCCCCTTGTAGGATGACGACATCAAGTTGTGGTCCATCCGCGTCGGCCGGGTTCGCAGCGAATTCTTCTGGGGGTTTGCGTGGGGGTACCAACCGAAACACAGATAAGAAACGTCAATATGGACAATAACTTAGGACTACTTTGAAACTCGCCACCTGGAACGTCAATTCGATCACCGTGCGCCTGCCCCAGGTGCTGGCCTGGCTCGAGACCTCACCGGTCGACGCGCTCGTGCTGCAGGAAACCAAGATCACCGACGACAAGTTCCCGCACGCCGAGATCGAAGCGGCCGGCTGGCGTGTGCAGTGGTTCGGCCAGAAGACCTACAACGGTGTGGCCCTGCTGTCGCGCAACGAAGCCGCCGACATCGTGCACAACATCCCCGGCTTCGACGACGAGCAGGCGCGTGTCATCACCGGCACCGTCGACGGCGTGCGCGTGATCGGCGCCTACTTCCCGAACGGGCAGGCCCCCGACAGCGACAAGTTCGAATACAAGATGCGCTGGCTCGACGCCCTGCACGACCTGGTGCGCGACGAGCTGACGCGCCATCCGCAACTCGTGCTGATGGGTGACTACAACATCGCACCCGAGGACCGCGACGTCTACGACCCGGTCGCCTGGGCCGGCCAGATCCACTGCACACCCGAGGAGCGGGCCCATTTCGGGCAGCTGCTCGGGCTGGGCCTGACGGATGCCTTTCGCCTCTTCGAGCAGCCACCCAAGTCCTGGTCCTGGTGGGATTACCGCAACCTTGCGTTCCGCAAGAACCAGGGACTGCGCATCGACCACATTCTGGTCAGCGAGTCGCTCAAGCCGCGCGTCAGCGCGTGTGTGATCGACAAGCTGCCGCGCAAGAACGAGCGACCGAGCGATCACGCGCCGGTCCTGGTCACGCTCGACTGAAGGCCGCGCTGGCGCCTCAAAAACGGCGCTTTCACCCGGCTCATCGGCGATTCGCTGCGCGCCCGGCGCGCTACCGTAGCGCCTTGAGGGAGTCTGTGCGGCGCGCCTGGAGGCGCTCGCCGGCCCGCACGAGGGAATCCATGTCGCGAGCGCTGAATCGATCGGCTTCGAGCCAGGAGATGCCGGTTGTCCCCATCTCGGACGACGATGCGCGCGCGCTCGTGGCCCATGCACAGATCGGCCTCTTCGTGATTCAGGACGAAGTGGTCGTGTTCGCCAACCCACGCTTCCTGGACATGCTGGGGGGCAGTGCCGAGCAGATCCTTGGAATGCACCATACGGCGGTGGCCGCGGCGCCGTTTCGCGAGCGCGTGCAGGCGCGGCTGAGCGAACACCTGCGCGGCGACGTTCCCTCACAACGCCAGCTGCGCTGCGTGCGCCTCGATGGCACCGAATTCAACGCCACAGTGCTGCCCCGCTTGATCGACTACCAGGGCCGCGCCGCGGTCGTCGTCTCGGTCACCGAGAGCGACGCGCTCATGTCGCTCATGCACGAGGCCAGGCGCAGCCTCAGGCTGCTCGACCGCACGGAAACACTTTCGCGTTCGGGTTCGTTCCAGGTCAAGCTCGGCGAAGGCACGGTGCTCACCTCCTATGGTCTGCGCGCGCTGGCGGGTCTGGACCCCGAGACCGACCTCGAAGGTCCGCTCGACGACCTGCCCTGGCTTCCACCCGACGAGCGGGCCTATGTGGCCAGCGTCTGGCGCGCGGCCAGGCCCGGCGAGCCGTTCGAGATCCAGCATCGCTTGTTCGGCGCCGATGGCGCCCACCTGATCGTGCTGCACCGTGGTCTGGTGGAGGCCGACGAGGACGGGCGTCCGAGTGGATTCGGTTTCGTGCAGGACGTGACGGCGCAGCGCGAAGCCGAACAACGGGCCCAGGAGCTGGCCACGCACGACGAGGTGACCGGCCTGCCCAACCGCACGGCACTGCTCGAGAAACTGGAGGCGGCCATGCTCGCGGTCCAGTGGGAGGACAAGTCGATCGCCCTGCTGTCGATCGATGTCGCCCGCATCACCGAGATCCGCACCAAGATGGGATTCGGAGCCGGCGACATGCTGGCCATGGCGCTCGCGGCGCGCCTGAAGGCGCTGCTGGCCGCCGACGAGTGGGTGGCCCAGGTCGGCGACACCGAGTTCGTGCTCCTGCTTGAGGGACCGAAGCAGGCCGATGTGCAACACGTCATGCAACGCGCCGCAGCCGTGCGCGACGCGCTGCAGGAGCCCGTCAGGCTGGTGGACACCAACGTCTATCCCCTGTGCGTGATCGGATTGTCCGGTTTCCCTGGCGACGGTGACACCGCGTCGGAAGTGATGGAGAGCGCCCAGACGGCACGCCTGAGCGCCACCGCCGAGGCCAGCATCGTGACCTGCTCGCCCGGGTCGAACGCGCGGGCGGTGCGCGCGCTCACGATCGAGGCTGCACTGCGCGACGCGCTGACCTGCCACGAGTTCGAACTTCACTACCAGCCCCAGGTCGACCTGGCGAACGGCCAGGTGGTCGGCGCCGAGGCACTGCTGCGCTGGACGTCCTCGGTGCTCGGGCCCGTATCGCCGTCAGAGTTCGTGCCGGTGGCCGAGTCCTCCGGCCTGATTGGTTCGATCGGTGACTGGGTCTTCGAGCGTGCCTGCGCGCAGATCGTGGACTGGCGCGCCGCGGGGCTGCCGCCACTGCGGGTGGCCGTCAATCTGTCGCCGATGCAGCTCCAGCGGCCCAACCTGGCGGGCTGGATCCAGGCCCTGCTGCTCAGGACCGGTGCCAACCCCATGTGCCTGGGCGTGGAACTCACCGAGAGCGCGGCGATGACCGATGTGGACCATGCAGTGAGGACACTGCGCGAGATCCGGGCCCTCGGTGTCGAGGTCTCGCTCGACGACTTCGGCACCGGGTTTTCCAGCCTGAGCTGCCTGCGCCGGCTGCCGATCGACGTGGTCAAGATCGACCGCGCATTCGTGCACGACGTCACCGCCTCGATCGAAGACATGTCGGTCACCCGGTCGATCATCTCGATGGTGCACGGGCTGCACATGAAGGTGCTCGCCGAGGGTGTCGAAACCGAGGCCCAGCTGGGCCTGCTGGCCTCGCACAGGTGCGACCTGATCCAGGGCTATCACTTCAGCCCTGCCGTGCCGGCCGCGGAATTTGCCCGCATCGTGACCGAGCGGCGGCGTCTGCCGGATCGGTTCCTGACCCGTGTGCGGCGCGAGCGCACCTTGCTGCTGGTGGACGACGAGCCTGGCATCGTGTCGTCGTTGAAGCGCCTGTTCCGGGTCGACGGCTACCGGATCGTCACGGCCCAGAGCGGCGAGGAAGGCCTGCAGCGCCTGGCCGACATCGAAGCCGACGTCATCATTTCAGATCAACGCATGCAGGGCATGACGGGCGTCGACTTCCTGCGCCGCGCCAAGGAGCTCTACCCCGACTCGGTGCGCATGGTGCTGTCGGGCTACACCGAACTGCAATCGATCCTCGACGCGATCAACGAGGGTGCGATCTACAAGTTCCTGACCAAACCCTGGGACGACGCCCAGTTGCGCGAACATGTCGCCGAAGCATTCCGGCGCAAGGCCCTGGACGACGAGAACCGGCGGCTGGCCTTGCGGCTCGAGTGCGCCAACGTGGACTATGCTGAACTCAACGCAAGGCTGGAACGCACCGTGGAACAGCAACGCGAACAATCTGCGATCTACGAGCGGTCGGCCGGCAATATGCGCGAGATGCTCGACTCGCTGCCTCTGCCGGTGTTCGGTGTCGACGCGGACGGCGTCCTGGTGTTCGGCAATCGTGAGGCCGATGTGATGCTTGCCGAGGCGGGTCCGGACCACGGGGTCGAACTCGGCATGCCGGTGCCGGCGTCGCTGCAGGAGGCGATCAAACGCGCCGGAACCGGCGGCGCGGCGATCGAGTTCGCTGGCCGCCGGTTTCGCGTGTTGACACGCCCGGTACCGGGCCAGGATGACGATGCGGGCCAGTTGCTGATGCTGTTGCCGCACACGATGACGGAGGTCGCATGACCTTGGATTCAAGCCAGACGGTGCCTGCCAGCGATGGCGGGCGCGTGGCCCTGCTGTTCCGCCACGCGCTGCGCAACAACGAGGTCCACCCCTTGTTGCCCTACGTTCAGGCTCACCACGGTGCGGCGGCCAGCCTGGCCGATTCGGCCATCGTGGCTGCGCCGGCGCAGGTTCCGGCCCCGCCATCGTTCGGGATCGCGCAGGCGACGCTGGACAAGCTCATCGGCGACCTGCCCAGCCTGCCACAGGCCGTGCTCGATGCGATGGACCTGATGCGCGACGAGGACAGCTCAGCGGTCGACCTGGCCATCTGCATCGAGCGTGACCAGGCCTTGACGGCACGCACCCTGCGGGTCGCGAATTCGGCCTTCTTCGGCGTCTCGGGCCGCGTCGGCACGGTCCGCAACGCGATCGACCTGCTCGGCCGCCGCGCCGTCAATTGCCTGCTCACGTCGAGCGCGGTCTCGGCCCAGTTCCGCCATGTCCCCGGCTCCACCTTCGACTATGGCAACTTCTGGCTGCATGCCGTCGCCACGGCGATGGCGGCGCGCGGCCTGGCCCACGAGCTTCGACTGGACGAGGACGTCGCCTTCACGAGCGGCCTGCTGCACGACATCGGCCGCCTCGCCCTCGTCTCCGGCTGCCCGCTGCAGAGCGAAGCGGCCATGCAGCACGGCCTGGCCAACGACATGCCGATGCTGCAGGCCGAACGCGAGGTGCTCGGCATCGACCACATGCTGGTCGGCGCACGCGTGGCCACGCATTGGCGCTTCCCGGCCGATGTCGTGGCCCCGATCCGCGACCACCACGCACCACGTGGCACGCCCGAGGGCAGGCCGGACGTGGTCGACGTCGTGCATGCGGCCGACGCCCTGGTCCACGGCCTGGACCTCAAGCGCGCCGGGAACGAGGCCGTGCCCGCCATTGACCTGCGCGCATGGGCACGCCTGGGCCTGCAGCAGCAGCAGGTGCTGCCGATCATGGCCTCGGTCTCGGCCTGCGTCACCGAACTCTGCGAGGCGCTGGGCACATGAACACCGCGTCGCTGGTCGATCCCGTGGGCCCGGCATCCACTTCAACGCCGGCTGCGCCGACGGCCGGCGCCGGAGGCGCGCCGGCGACGGTCCTGTGTGTCGACGACGAGCCGAACGTCCTGTCCGCGCTCAAGCGCTGCCTGCGCCTGGACGGCATCCGAGTGCTGACGGCGGACAGCGGCGCGTTGGCCCTGGACCTGTTGGCGCAGGAAGAGGTCGACCTCGTGATCTCGGACATGCGCATGCCCGGGATGGACGGCGCGCAGCTGCTCGAACTGGTGCATCAGCGCTGGCCGTCGACGGTCCGCCTGCTGCTGACAGGGCACGCCGAGATGGATTCGGCCATCGCGGCGATCAACCGTGGTCGGATCTTCCGCTACCTGAGCAAACCCTGGGACGACACCGAACTGCGCGCCGCGGTCGGTCAAGGCCTGGCCATGCGCGCGCTCGAGCGCGAGTCGCAGCGGCTGGCTGCCCTGACCCAGGCTCAGAACACCGAACTGACCGCAGCCAAGGCCCTGCTCGAGCAACGTGTGCTCGAACGCACGGCCTCGCTGAGTGAGGCACACGAACAGCTCAAGGGCCGTTACCTCACATCGATCAAGGTCTTCGCCAACCTGATCGACCTGCGCGGCGGTCGCCTGGCAGGCCATGGCCGGCGCGTCGCCGAGACGGCCCACAAGCTGGCCTTGGGCATGGGTTGCAGCGACGCCGACGCGCAGATGATCTTCGTGGCCGGCATGCTGCACGACATCGGCCTCATCGGGCTGCCGGACGCGCTGCTGGACAAGCCCGTCGCACGCTACTCCGGCGATGAGCTGAACCAGTACGTGCAGCACGCCGTCATCGGCGAGCAGGCCCTGATGCCACTCGACGACATGCGCGATGTGGCCGCGCTGATCCGGGGCCACCATGAACGCTTCGATGGCCAGGGCTTCCCCGATCGCCTGAGCGGCGCCGCGATCCCGCTCGGCGCCCGCATCCTGGCGGTGGCCGATTCGTTCGATACCCTGCAGAACGGCACGCTGGCCGGCGCCAAGGTGACGGCCAAGGAGGCCCGCACGCTGATGCGCGGCAACCGCGGCACCAGGTTCGACCCCGAGGTGCTGGATGTGTTTCTGCAGCAGACCGACAGCGCCAGTCCGGCGGTGGCCAGCGTCGGTGCCGCAGCGGCGGCCGGGGTGCCGATGTCGTCGGCCCAGGTCGAATCCGGCATGGTGCTGGCACGCGACCTCATCTCCACCACCGGGGTGCTGATGCTGGCGGCCGGCCATGTGCTGACGGCGTCGCTGATCGAGCGCATCCAGGCCTTCGAGCGGCGTGAAGGCGGCGCCATCACGTTCAGTATCCGGCCCCGCAGCGAGTAGCGCGGCACGCCGGGCTCAGTCGTCGAGGCCGAGGTCCTGGATCTTGCGCGTGATCGTGTTGCGCCCGATGCCGAGCTTCTGAGCCGCCTCGATGCGCCGGCCACGGGTCGACTCGAGCGCGGCGCCGATCAGCGTCGCTTCGAACCGGCGCGTGAGTTGCTCCCAGACATCCGGCGAACCGGCCTCGAGCAGCCGGCCCGCCTCGCGCTGCAGGTCCCTCGTCCAGCCGCCCTGGGCCGGGTCGACGGTCGCGCCCGTGGTCGGGGCGGCAGGCGCCTGCACGGTCCGAGGTGCCGGCGCCGCGTCTGGCGTGCCCAGTACCTCGGGCGGCAGGTCCTTGTCGTCGATCACCTGGGTCGGCGCCATCACGGTCAGCCAGTGGCAGATATTCTCGAGCTGGCGCACATTGCCGGGGAAGTCGAAGTCGCTCAGGTGCGCCAGCGCGGTGTTCGAGATTCGCTTGGAGTCGACGCCGAGATCCCTTGCGCTCTTGGCCAGGAAGAAGCGCACCAGCATCGGGATGTCTTCGCGCCGCTCGCGCAAGGCCGGCAGGCGCAGGCGGATGACGTTGAGCCGGTGGTACAGGTCCTCCCGGAACGCACCCTCGCGCACCCGCAGCTCCAGGTCCTGGTGCGTGGCGGCGATCACGCGCACATTGGTCTTGATCGGCTGGTGCCCGCCGACCCGGTAGAACTGGCCATCGGCCAGCACGCGCAACAGCCGCGTCTGCAGTTCGAGCGGCATGTCCCCGATCTCGTCGAGGAAGAGCGTTCCGCCATCGGCCTGTTCGAAGCGCCCGCGCCGGGTCGCCTGCGCGCCGGTGAAAGCGCCACGCTCGTGACCGAAGAGTTCGGACTCGAGCAGGTCCTTGGGGATCGCCGCGGTGTTGATCGCGACCAGCGGCCCGTCGGCCCTGGCGCTGTGCTTGTGCAGCGCGCGCGCGACCAGTTCCTTGCCGGATCCGCTCTCACCCGTGATCAGCACCGTGACATTGCTCTGCGAGAGGCGGCCGATGGCACGGAAGACGTCCTGCATTGCCGGGGCCTGGCCCAGCATCTCGGGCATTGGCGCGTGGCTCGTGTCACCGACGGCCTCGCGCAGGCTCTCTTCGACCGCGCGCCGGATCAGCTCGACCGCCTTCGGCACATCGAACGGCTTGGGCAGGTACTCGAAGGCGCCGCCCTGGAATGCCGACACCGCGCTGTCGAGATCCGAATAGGCCGTCATCACGATGACCGGCAGCCCCGGCAGGCGCTCCTTGACCTGGCCCAGCAGCTCGATGCCGGACGCGCCGGGCATGCGGATGTCGCTGATCAGGACCTGGGGCAGGTCGCCGCTGTCGAGCGCCGCCAGCACGTCGCCCGCATTGGCGAAACTGCGCACCGCCAGCGATTCGCGCGCCAGCGCCTTCTCCAGGACAAACCGGATGGAGGGGTCGTCGTCAACGATCCAGATGGGTTTCATGCGGCAGTTCAGGCATCAGGGCAGTGGAATGAGGATCTTGAAATCCGTTCGACCCGGCACGCTGTCACATTCGATCGTGCCCTGATGCTGCTGCACGAAAGTCTGTGCCAGCGTCAGTCCGAGCCCTGTGCCGCCGTCGCGCCCCGATACCAGCGGGTGAAAGATGCGATCGCGGATGGCCTCGGGCACGCCGGGCCCGTTGTCCTGCACATGCAATTCCAATGCCAGCCTGAAGCGCTGCTTGCCGAACGTGACCTGGCGCGCGATGCGGGTGCGAAATGCCAGCTCCGCATCGCCCGCGTCGATGCGTCCGGCCAGGGCCTGCGTCGCGTTGTGGGCGATGTTCAACAGGGCCTGGATCAGATGCTCTCGGTCGCCCCGGAACTCCGGAATCGAGGTGTCGTAGTCGCGCGTCAGCTTCAGCCCGCGCGGGAACTCGGCTGCGATCAATGAGCGCACCCGTTCGCAGACCTCGTGGATGTTGACGTCACCGACCACATGCGGGCGGCGGTGCGGCAACAGCAGCCGGTCCACCAGCAGCTGCAGTCGATCGGCTTCATGGATGATGACGCGCGTGTACTCGGTCAGCTCGCGCGAGTCGATCTCCATCTCCAGCAACTGGGCCGCGCCGCGGATGCCACCGAGCGGGTTCTTGATCTCGTGCGCAAGGTTGCGCACCAGTTCCTTGTTGGCCTGCGCCTGCTCGAGCGCCCGCTCCTCGCGGTCCAGGCGGGTCTGCTGCTCGATCTCGATCATCTCGACCAGCACCTGTCCCGGCCAGTCGGTCCGCGTGACGATGACATGCACCGGCAGGTCGGCCACTCCAGTGCCGAGTGACGCGCCACGGTGCAGCATCGCGTCGAAGCGACCGGTCGCGATCTCGTCCGAGACCACCATGCGCAGCGCATCGGCGAACGGGCCCGGGTCGGCCAGCCAGTCCTGCACGAGCGACCTGCGCAGCGCGCGCCGTGCGCTGCCGGTGGCATCTTCGAGCGCGGCATTGGCCATCAGGCAATGCCCTTGGGCATCGGTCAACGCAATCATCGTGGCCAACTGGTCGAACGCCGCGAGTCCGGCGCCGACGTCTTCGACGTCTGCCCTCTCGGGCGTCACTGGGGCAGTTTGCCGATCTCGCGCTTGATGGCCGCGATGTCGGCTTCCTTGCGGGCGATGCCGGCCTTCATGTCGGCCACGCGGTCCAGGTACTTCTGGTAGTTGCGTTCGTCGCCGCGGCGCTCGGGTTCACCGTTGTTGAATTCCTTCTGCAGCTCGGCCAGACGCTGTTCCTCGCGCTGCAGTTCTTCGCCGAGGATGCGGCGGGCGTCGCTGTCGCGCGCCCGCTGGGCCGCCGGATCGACGCGGGTGTCACCCGGGCGCGCACTGGCGGCGGCGGGGTCGGCGCTGGCGCGCGCGGCTTGGCGGTCTGCACGATCGTGATGGGGGCGCCCTCGATGGTGCGGCAGCCCTTCTCGCGCGCCTCCTTGGCCGACAGTGCATCGGTGTAGAGCACCGGAGGACCCGGGCAACGGTAGACCGTTGGTGCTTCGGTGTTCGTCTGAGCAGACACCACGCCGACGGTCATCAGCGGCAGCACGCTGCCCAATGCTAGGACCCAGAACTTCATGCGGGAACCCTGATCGTCTTCGATACCGGGCATTGTGGGGCCAAAAATGCCGAAGGGACGGCATTGCCGTCCCTTCGCACCATCGGTCAATCGGTGGCGGACGATTACAGCGTGTAGTACATGTCGAACTCGATCGGATGGGTGGCCATGCGAAAGCGCGTGACCTCCTGCATCTTGAGCTCGATGTAGGCGTCGAGGTAGGTGTCGGTGAAGACGCCGCCCTTGGTCAGGAAGGCGCGGTCGCCGTCGAGATGCTCGAGCGCCTGGTCCAGACTGTGGCAGACGGTCGGGATCTTCGCGTCCTCTTCGGGCGGCAGGTGGTACAGGTCCTTGGTGGCGGCCTCGCCCGGGTGGATCTTGTTCTCGACGCCGTCCAGGCCCGCCATCAGCAGGGCCGAGAAGCCCAGGTAGGGATTGCACAGCGGATCCGGGAAGCGCGCCTCGACACGCCGGCCCTTCGGGTTGGCCACGTAGGGGATGCGGATCGAGGCCGAGCGGTTCTTGGCCGAGTAGGCCAGCTTGACCGGCGCCTCGAAGCCCGGCACCAGCCGCTTGTAGCTGTTGGTGCCCGGGTTCGTGATCGCGTTCAGCGCGCGCGCATGCTTGATGATGCCGCCGATGTAGAACAGCGCGAACTCCGACAGGCCGGCGTAGCCGTCACCCGCGAACAGGTTCTTGCCGTCCTTCCAGACCGACTGGTGCACGTGCATGCCGCTGCCGTTGTCGCCGACGATCGGCTTGGGCATGAAGGTCGCCGTCTTGCCATAGGCATGGGCCACGTTGTGGATGATGTACTTCTGCAGTTGCAGCCAGTCGGCGCGCTGCACCAGGGTGCTGAACCGGGTGCCGATCTCCATCTGGCCGGCGTTCGCGACCTCGTGGTGGTGCACCTCGACCGGGATGCCCATCTGCTCGAGCAGCAGACACATCTCCGAGCGCAGGTCCTGTCCGCTGTCGACCGGCGGCACCGGGAAGTAGCCGCCCTTGACGCCAGGGCGAAAGCCCAGGTTGCCACCTTCGTATTCCTTGCCGGTGTTCCAGGCCGCTTCCTCCGACTCGATCTTGTAGAAACAGCCCGACATGTCGGTCTGCCAGCGCACGCTGTCGAAGACGAAGAACTCGGGCTCGGGGCCGAAGAAGGCGGCATCGCCCAGGCCCGACGACTTCATGTACGCCTCGGCACGCTTGGCGAGCGAACGCGGATCGCGTTCATAGGGCTTGCCGTCACCCGGCTCGATCACGTCGCAGGTCAGGATCAGCGTCGGCTCTTCGAAGAAGGGATCGATGTTGGCCGTGTCCGGGTCGGGCATCAGCAGCATGTCGGAGGCCTCGATGCCCTTCCAGCCGGCGATCGACGAACCGTCGAAGGCATGGCCGGACAGGAACTTGTCCTCGTCGAAATGCGATACGGGCACCGACACATGTTGTTCTTTGCCGCGGGTGTCGGTGAAACGGAAATCAACGAACTTGATCTCGTTTTCCTTCACCATCTTCATCACGTCGGCAACATTCTTGGCCATCAGGTTCTCCTAGCGAACAGGGTTCTTGCAGTTTCGGGTTCTTGATCGGGCGGCAGTTCTCGGGTTCGACCCGAAAAGGCGCACGGAAATGTATAGCAGATTGCGTGCCTGGGCTTTGAGCGCGTCTGCCCAGGCTGCGCACTGAAACAGTGCATGTCAATGCGCCTTGTTGGTGCGTTCGTGGATCGATCAGCGCACCATCATGGGGCCAAGTTTCGCCCCGAAGTCCTTCAGGGCCTGGTGCAGGACTTCGAACGCCTGCTCGACATCAGCAGCTTGCCCTTTGACGCCAAGCTCGATGTGCCGGCCCCATTCAGGATGGTCGACACTGGGCAGGCTGAAGACGCGCACGCCGGCGAAGCGCGCTTCGATCAATTCCATCGTTGGCGTCAGCGAAGCCTCGATGGCGCCGAACACGATGATCGAACGCTCCGAGATCTTGCCCGAGCCATGGAGTCCGGCGTAGCGGCCATCGAGCAATCCTTCGATCATCGGCCACGCCATGACCGGGAAGCCGGGCACGAAGTGCACGTCGGCCACGCTGAAACCCGGGATCTTGTTGTAGGGATTGGCGATCAAGGTCGCGCCCTGCGGGAACACACCCATGTTCAGACGGTGCCGGTTGTCGGGCCGGTCGGGCTCGAACGCCACGCCCTGCTCGGCCGCCACGTCGCGCATGCGCTCGGTGATCAAGGCACCGGCCTGCGGATGCAGGACCAGGGGCCGGCCCAGCGCGGCCGCCGCACTCTGCCGCGTGTGGTCGTCCGGCGTCGCGCCGATGCCGCCGCACGAGAACACGATGTCGCCACTGGCGAAGGCGTCCTTCAGCACCCGGGTGAGGCGCTCCCGGTCGTCGCCTTCGTAACGCGCCCAGGCCAGTGACAGGCCGCGTGCGCCGAGCAGTTCCAGCACCTTGGGCAGGTGCGCGTCACGCCGCTTGCCCGAGAGGATCTCGTCGCCGATGATGATGAGGCCGATGTTCATGGCGATTCCGGGTGCGGCCGCTGCAAAGCCGTCTCGTCGACCAGCGAGGTGAGCTCCGTGGTGGCAGGCAGCACGGGGCTCGTGTCGCGAAGCTGCTGCAGGGCGGCGAGCGTGTAGTGCGTGAACCAGGCCGCCGTGAACGCGAAGACCAGGGTGTAGAGCCACAGCGACACGATCAGCAGCACGGGCGCCAACACCAGGGCCATCGCGCCGACCGCCCACACGAGCGCCGGCGCGGCGCCGAGGTAACCTGCCATCACCCCCATGGCGAGCAGCGGGATCCGGTGCTCGCGCATCACGCGGTGACGTTCGTCAGCACTGGCATGGCTGGCCATGGCGTCGAACGAGAACACGCGGTAGCTGAGCCAGCCCCAGATCAGCGGCGGCAGGATCAGGATCAACGGTGGCACCAGCCACAGCGGCACGCTCAGCACAAGCGCAGCGAGCGCCCCCACGGTGCAGGTCAGCGACCACAGCACGCTCGCGAACCAGCCAGCACCGTGGCGGCGTTCGAGCTGGGCAAAGCGCCGCGTCGCGACCATGTCGACGATGGCCGGCATCATCAGCAAGGCCACCAGCAGCAAGGCCAGTACAACGACCAGCGGCAGCGTCACCGCGACCACGATCACCGGCGCCAGCACGGTGCGCAGATTGCCCGCCCCGACACTCTGCAGCCAGTCGAAGACGGTCGTCGCTAGCGACCATTCTTCGAGCGACTGACGCACCGCGTCGACCGCGCCGTCCCAGTACAACCAGCCCAGCCCGAGGACGACGGCGCAGACCAGCAGCAGCGGCGCGAGCGACCACAGGATGATGCGCGGGTGCAGGCAATAGGCCGCGGCCCGCCAGAAGGCGTCGACGACGGGTTTCATCGCAGGTTTCCGGTGTGCCCCAGCGAATAGCGGCCGGGCAGCGGCCAGACCGTCAGTCCATGCGGCTCGGCCCCGACCGTGACCTGCGCGACCTGGCCGTTCGACGTGTCGAAACGGTAGATCACGTCGTCGAAGCGTGCCGCGAGCCACAGCCACTTGCCGTCGGCGCTCACATTGCCCATGTCGGGGCTGCCGCCGCCAGGGATGCCCCATCGGCCCACCACCTGCCCGGTGGCGAAGTCGATCAGCGCGACGCTGCCGTTGCCCTTGGGCGCGCCGTGGATCTGGTGCGATCCGCGGTTGGCCACGTAGAGCAGACGCCCGTCACGGCTCGGGTATAGGCCATGCGCGCCGACCCCGGTGGCGATGAAGCCGAGCTGGGTGAAGGTCGCGCCGTCGACGACGTGCACGCCGTCCGCATGCATGTCGGCCACGTAGAAGCGGCTGCCGTCGGGCGAGATGCGGATGTCCTGCGGCATGCCCTTCTTGACCGTGCAGATCTCGGTCTCGCCCGGCTCCCAGACCTGATTGGCAGCCAGCTTGACGGTCTTGAAGCGCACCTTGGGCATCTCGAGCTTCAGGTAGCCGAGGACCCGGCGCTCGGTCAGGTCGACCTTGGCCAGGGTGCCTGCAAACTCGCAGGTGAAGAGCGCGAAGCGGCCGTCGATGGAGAAGTCGGCGTGATTGATGCCGGCACAGCCCGGCGTCTCGATCGAGTACTGCAGCGCCATCGTCTTCGGGTCGCGGAAGTCGAGCCGCTTGCGCGCCTCGGCCACCACGATGGCCGACTTGCCGTCCGGCGTGAAGTACATGTTGTACGGGTTGTCGACGACGACGGCCGGCCCGGGCTTGCCGGTGCGCGGGTCGATCGGCGTCAGGCTGCCGTCGTTGCGCCGCTCGGCATTGTTGGTGACCCACAAGGTGCGCAAGTCCCAGGACGGCACCACATGCTGCGGACTGTGGCCGACCTTGAAGCGGTCGACGACCTTCATCTGCGCCGGGTCGACCACCCACACGTCGTGGCCGCGCAGGTTGGGCACGTAGATGCGTTCCAGGTCCTGCGCGAGCACCGGACTCACCTTGCCGACCGCGGTTTCGCTGTAGACGTTGCGTGCGTCGACGACGGCCGGCATTCGGGCAAGTGGTCTTGCCGCCGACCCTGACGGCGCAGCGGCCGAGGCGGCCGGCGCGGCAGGGGCCGACGCCAGGGCCAGGACGGACATCATGCTCACCGCTGCCGCGCCCGCCACCAACCAGTTCATCTTCATCCCCATCGCATCCACTCCCGACCACGCAACCCGTGATTGTGCGGGGTCAGCGTGACCCTGTGCTTGCACGCACGGCGCGCACCGTGCGGTCGACGATCTGCGCCACCCCCTCGCGTCCGAGCGCTGCGCTGGCACGCCGTGGGTCCCCCTGGACACCGTCGCCCGCCGCCTGCAACCGGTCGGACCGCACCAGCTCGGGGTCGAGCGCCAGCGCGAGCGAGGTGTCGGCGAGCCCCGCATGCTGCCCGATCTCGTCCGCGCTGTAGCCACGTGCAGCCAACCAGGCGGCGAACGGCTGTTGCGCAGCGCGGTAGAACTCGGTCACGGCGTGCACCTTGCAGGCCGACTGGCCAGCCCGATGCTTGGCCACCCGCTGCAGGTGGCTCTGGTAGCCCCCATGGTCCCCGATCAGGACGATGTGGCGAAAACCATGCTGGCACAGGCTGTCGGCGGTCGCGTTCAGCACCGCCTCGAAGACCGGGCCGGGCACCGAGAGCGTGCCGGCGTAGCGCATGTGGGCTTGCGGCGGATTCACGTTGCCCTCGGGCACATAGGCCAGCACTGGCGCCACCAGCGTGTCTCCCAGGCGTTCGGCGATCAGGCCGGCAAGCAGCCGCACCCGCACGTTGTGCTTGCCAAGCACCATGTGCGGTCCGTTCTGTTCGGTGCCCCCAATCGGAACGATCACGGTCGTGGCACCCGCATCGATGCGCGCCCGCACCTCGGGTGAGGTCATCTGCTCGAGCTGCACGGGAGCAGCCCAGGCTGGCGCGCCGGCGCAGATCACCGCCGCGCACAGGGCACGTCCGGCGTGCGTCCGAGCGCGCGGCCGGGCGCCCTACTCGTCGTCGCCACCGAGCACCGTCCCGAGCAGACCGCCGGCACCGAATCCACCCAGGATCGAGCCTTCGCCCTTGCCGCCACCGCCGGTCTGGGGTGCCGCCGCGAAGATCCGCGATGCGAGCCGCGAGAACGGCAGGCTCTGCAGCCAGATCGTGCCGGGGCCGGTCAGCTTGGCGAAGAACAGGCCCTCGCCGCCGAACAGCGCGGTCTTGATCTTGCCGACATACTGGATCTCGAAGTCGACGTTCGGCGTGTAGGCCACCACGCATCCGGTGTCGACCATCAGGACCTGGCCTGACTGGAGTTCGCGCTTGAGCAAGGACCCGCCCGCATGCACGAAGGCCAGTCCGTCGCCCTCGAGCTTCTGCATGATGAAACCCTCGCCGCCGAAGAAGCCGACGCCCAGCTTGCGTTGCAGCGCGATGCCCAGCGACACGCCCTTGGCCGCGCACAGGAAGGCATCCTTCTGGCAGATCAGCGTGCCACCGAGCTGACTCAGGTCCATCGGAAGGATCTTGCCCGGGTAGGGCGCGGCAAACGCGACCCGACGCTTGCTGTTCGACTGGTTCGTGTAGACCGTCGTGAACAGCGACTCGCCCGTCACCAGCCGCTTGCCGGCCCCGAGCAGCTTGCCGAACAGGCCGCCGGTCTGCGCCGAGCCATCACCGAAGACCGTGTCCATGCCGATGCCGTCATCCATGTACATCATGCTGCCGGCCTCGCCGACCGCCGCCTCGCCCGGGTCGAGTTCGACCTCGACGAACTGCATCTCGGAGCCCTTGATCTCGTAATCCACCACGTCCATTGCCATGCGAACCTCCAGCGCGTTCGTCGCGCAGGGCGCGATGGTACCGAAGCGGGCACATCACGTAGCATCCGGTTGCAGCGTGTGCGGCGCCTGGCACCGAGAATGGCCGTCCCAATGCATGAATCCACCGGTGCTCTCGGCGTCGCGGCGACCGGCCTCATCCTGGCCGCCGTGGCGCTTTCGCGTTTCGGCCTGCGCCAACGCAGCTTTCGCGGCTGGCGCTACTGGGTCGCGGCGCTCGCCCTTGGCGCTGGGGCCATGGTGCTGGAGGCGCTGACCGGCCCCGACAGCCGGACCAGCACTGGCGTGACGATGCTGCTGCTGCCCTGGCCGGTGCTGACGCTGATCGGGCTGCGCCGCTTCCACGCCCGGCTCGGGCTGCCGGCCGACGAGCGGGTCGACTGGATCGTCATCGGTGCCGGCTGCGCCATGCTGCTCGCCGGCGCCGCCTGGGGGGCGAACGAAAGTGCGGGCGCGCTGTGGCCGACTGCCACGCTGATGCTGGTGCAGTTCTACGCCAGCGCATTGCTGTGGGGCAGCCGCACGCTGGAGGATGCCGGCCCGCCACGCCTGCTGGGCACCGTGATCGCGCTGTCCGCGCTGATATCCGCGCTGTCGCTGTTCTCCAGCCTGCAGCCGTCGCTGGCGCGCCTGATGGCCGCCGCCTTCGGGCTGACGGTGATGACCTTCAGCACGATCATGATGATGAGCGAGCGCATCGAGCGCGAACTGCGCGACTCACGCCGCCGCCTGCGCGTGCTGGCCAACACCGATGCGCTGACCGGCGTGCCGAACCGGCGCCGCTTCGGCGAACTCGTCGAACGCTCGCTGCGAACGGCCGACGCCGGCACGGCGCTGCTGCTGATCTTCGACGTCGACCATTTCAAGCTCATCAACGACCGGCTCGGCCACGCCGCGGGTGACCGCGCCCTGCGCCTGGTGGGAAGCTGCATGAACCAGGCGCTGCGTGCGCAGGACGTGGCCGGCCGCCTGGGTGGCGACGAGTTCGTGCTGATGCTGCGCGGCACCACGGTCGACCAGGCGCTGGCCGTTGCGATGCGCATCGTCAATGAGCTGCAGGCGCAGTCACCCGAGCATCACGTGCCCCGCCTCGGCCTGAGCTTCGGCATCGCGCGCATGCAGTCCGGCGAATCGCTCGACGACACGCTGCGCCGCGCCGACCTGGCGCTGTACGAGGCCAAGCGGCAGGGGCGCTCGCGGGCGGTCGCCACCGAAGGGGCCGAAGATGAGCCCGTGTTCAGCGAGAGCCGTCGCCTCGGATTGACCGCCTGACACGCCGCGCTGCCGCCCCCCCCCGGCCAAGCACCGGGATAATGCAGGCATGTGGAGTTCGATGCTTGCGATCTCGCTCGGCGCCTCGCTCGGTGCGATGTCGCGCTGGGGCCTCGGGCTGTGGCTCAACGCCTGGTTCCCTGCGGTGCCCCCAGGCACTCTGGCCGCCAACCTGATCGGCGGCTACCTGATCGGGCTGGCATTGCCGCTGTTCCTGGCGCACCCCGAAGTCGGGCCGCACTGGCGGCTGTTCGTCGTGACCGGTTTCCTTGGCGGCTTGACGACCTTCTCCGCCTTCTCGGGTGAGGTCGCCCATCTGCTGCAGCAGGGCCGACTGCTGATGGCCACCGGCGCCATTGGCGTGCATGTGATCGGATCGCTGGCGATGACCCTGGCCGGGTTCGCAACCGTCGAAGGCGTCCGGCGCCTGACCTGATCAGGCGGCGCCACGATCGGGCATCGCCGTCATCGTGCGGCCGCGCCCGCTTGCAGCGCAGCGCGCCCGGGATAAGCAGCTGCGTCCAGCGTGAACTTGCGGGCGCAAGTGCCCCAGGGCGCGCCTGCGGCCAGCGCCGCGCACAGCCCGGCACTGTCGCTGACCCAGGTGCCCGCCAGCGTCGTGATGCCGCGCCGAAACAGCGGGTCCGGCAGGACCCCGGCGCCGGGCCCGATCAAGGCGATGCGCGGCACCGCGCCGAGCGCGGCCAGCACACGGTCGAGGCTGTGGTTGAGCAGCGCGGTGCTGGTGCACAGCACCTTGTCGCACCTGGCCAGGGCCTGCGGATCGAGTGTCACGCGGTAACCATCGCGCTCGCCGGCCAGATCGGCGCGCAACTCCAGCACGGTCAGCCGCGCACCCTGGCGCAACACCTGTGGCACCAGCGGCGGGAACAGCCCCACCATGCCGATGTGTTCGCCCGGTCGGGGGTCCACACCGGCCAGCGAGTCGGCCGCAGGCGGCGGCGCGAATCCGGCGCGGTCGAACAGGTGCCGCGTCAATGCATTGACCGCGGCGAAACCGAGCGCGCGGGCGCCCGGGTCGGGGTCGAGCCATTGGCGCGCGAGGTCGAGCGCATCGCGCCCGGCCAGACGATCGGCAGTCGCCGGGGCCTGCAAGGCACCGAGCGTGCCGCCCAGCAGCAGGTAGCTCAGGCCGATCGCGCCGCTGTCCAGCATCAGCGCGCCGAACTCGCCATCCTTGCGGTCCATGGCAGCGCGGTCGGGCAGGTGCAGCGAGCGCGCGCGAGGCACTGGTTGGCCGGCCAGTGCCAGCGCCAACTCACGCAGGATCGCTTCGGCGGTCGATTCGGTGGTGGGGTGCATGGCGCCATCTTGCCAGCCGGCGCGCGCCGACAGTCCGTGGTGGGACCGACCCCTGCCTTCAGTCCAGGGCCTCCACCTGCTGCACCGCTTCAAGGATGTGCCGGTTTCCGACCCGGCCTACAGTCCGATCCTGCTCGAGGTCGAGCCCGCCATTGGAGTACCAAAGTGAACGATCCAGAAACCAACAAGCGCAGCGCCATCGCCTTCTACCGCATGGCCTACCTTGGCGAGCCCGCCAAGGCGGTGGACCTGTACGTCGGCGCCGAGTACATCCAGCACAACCCGGCGGTCGGGGACGGCAAGCAGCACTTCATCGACTACTTCACCGAGATGGGGACGCAGTTCCCGGACAAGTCGATCGAGTTCGTGCGTGCGGTGGCCGAGGGCGACCTGGTCGCCCTGCACACCCACCAGACCTGGCCGGACGGTGACGAGTACGTCACGATGGACTTCTTCCGATTCGATGCGACCGGCAAGATCGTCGAGCACTGGGACGCCATCCAGACCGTGCCCGCCGAGAGCAAGAACGGCAATCCGATGTATTGACGCACGCGAGCCGGCCGTGCGCGGCTTCGACACCGCCTGTCGCGGGTCGCAGGCTCAGGTCTTCAGCCGCTCGTTCTGCGGGAACATCGCGCGCCGTGACTCGTCGTCCATCTCGGCCTTGAAGGCATGGCGGTCCTTCAGCGCCGCAGCGGATTGCGCCGCCGGGCGCTCGTTGACGGCATCGAGCAGGCGCTTGACGTTCGGCAGCTTGTCCCAGGCGTCGGGCCCGAGCGCAAACGGCACTGCGCGCGCCCAGCCCCACACGGCCATGTCGACCAGCGAGTACTTTTCGCCGACCATCCAGGTGCGGTCCGCCAGGTGCGTGTCGAGGATCTTCCAGTGCCGCCAGGCTTCGAAGTCGTAGCGGTTCAGCGCATAGGGAACGGGCTCCGGGGCATAGTGCTTGAAGTGCACGCACTGCCCGCTGAAGGGCCCGATGCCCGACGCCACGAACATCAGCCACGACAGCATGGCGCCACGGTCCGCCGGCGCCGGCAGGAACTGGCCGGTCTTCTCGGCCAGGTAGAGCAGGATCGCGTTGCTGTCGAACACCGTCGCCGCACCATCCACGATCACCGGCACCTTGGCGTTCGGGTTCAGCGCCGTGAAGGCGGCAGCGTGCTGATCGCCCTTGCGCGTGTCGACCGGGATCGCCTCGTAGGGCAGGCCGGCCTCCTCGAGAAACAGGGCCACCTTCATCGGGTTGGGTGCGAGCGAGTAGTAGAACTTGAGCATGGCGTGAACCTGGACGGAAGTTGAAGTTGCGCCCATTGTGGCGCCATGGCGCCATGCGGCCATCGAGCCACAGCCCTGAATGGACGAGCAGACGACATGAGCACAGACACCGACCTGACCGCCTGGATCGGCCGCAGCGAGACGGCCCACGACGTGGTCGGACCGACCCCGCTGGCGGCGTTGACCGCCACCCTCGATCACCCGCCCGCGAGCTTCAGCACCGGCACCGCTTTGCCACCACTCTGGCACTGGCTGTACTTCCTGCCGATGCACCGACAGAGCGACCTCGGCCCTGACGGCCATGCCAGGCGCGGCGGCTTCCTGCCGCCAGTGCCACTGCCGCGGCGCATGTGGGCCGGCAGCCAGTTCGAGTTCCGGTCGCCGATCCGCGTCGGCGATTCGGTCTACCGCAGGTCGACGATCGACGACGTCGCCACCAAGGAGGGCCGCACCGGCAAGCTGGTCTTCGTCAAGGTCCGCCACGAGCTGCGCTGCAATGCATGCACGGACCCGGCCCTGGTCGAGTTCCACGACATCGTCTATCGCGAGGCGAAGCAGCTCACCGACGTCGAACCGCCGCCGACCAAGGCGCCTGAGGTCGAGGCTGACGAGGTTTGCGAATCCGCTTCCCCCGCTCCGCAAACGCCTACCCCCGGGGGGCAGCGGGCGTGGGGGCGGGTGATCGTGCCCGACCACGTGCTGCTGTTCCGCTACTCGGCGCTCACCTTCAACGGCCACCGCATCCACTTCGACCGCAAGTACGCCACCGAGGTCGAGGGTTATCCGGGCCTGATCGTGCATGGCCCGCTGATCGCCACGCTGCTGATGGACCTGCTGCGCCGCGAGGCGCCCAATGCCGAGGTCACCCACTTCCGCTTCAAGGCCGTGCGGCCGACCTTCGACCTGCATCCATTCCGCGTGGCCGGCCAGCCGGCCGCCGACGGCAAGAGCGCAACGCTGTGGGCCCAGGACCACGAAGGCTGGCTGACGATGGATGCGGTGGCGACGCTGCGCTGAGATGACCGCACTGGACTCGCCATGCAAGCCCGCATGGGCATCGCCATCGTCGCGCTCAAACTGCCATTGCGGCACCGTTTGCCGCTCGCCAGCTGGCCAATCTGGGCGCCCGCATCGTCAAGATCGACGTCCCCGCCAGCGGTGACTTCGCGCGCGGCGGCGACCAGGGTGGGCGTTGGCGCCGATCTTCAGCATGCAGTCATCGCGCTTGCGGCAGCAGCCGACCGCCAAGCAGGCTGTCACGGCAGTCACCGCAAGCCGTCGGCGATCCGGATCAGCAGATGGAGGACGACCAGACACTCATCGACATGGCGCTTGCGAAGAAAGCCGACCCCGCCCATGCACCGCAGCTGGCCTTCGCTCACCCGCAACTCGCCCAGCCACTGCAAATCGAGCAACTGACGCCGCACGTCCGGCGTCAGCACTTGCCGCACCTTGTCGGCGTTGTCCGAAAGGACCATGAATCCGCGGTCGAACACCGGGTCACCCGTCTGCACGTCGTTGGCAAAGGAAGGCGTCAGGGCCGACCCCTTGCGAAGCAGCTGGAGTGAGGGCGCGCCCGCGCTTGCCTCCACCGTGATGCGGATGTAGCGGTCGTTGTCCTCCGGACTGCCCCGATGCAGTTCCTCGTGTATCGAAACTGCATGCCCGTTGAGGCGTCCGCTCATCGATCGCGACGCCGCGTCGAACGTGGTCTCGAGCGTGCACGCCATCGCCGCGAGTGCCTCGCTGGTCTCGGCGCGCTCCGCGCGCGAACTCCTGAACAGCCAGACACCACCGGCGACGAGCCCGAACAGCAGGGCGAACACGATGATCTGGGTCAACATAGCCACCTCCTTCAGGTTGGCCAGCCCGCGCGTTGGCGGCAGCCCTCAGTGGTCCACGATCAGGCGGCTGTCCATCCGATGGTCGGCCAGGGCCTGGTCGACAAGCAGTCCGCGAGCCGCGCTCGTGACCAGTTCCCGGGGGGCAGGTTCGCGGGGCTGCTGCGTAGGCGGCCCGCAATGTGCGCAACGCCGCCGTCGGTGGCCATCGACACGAACGCCTGGCGCCAGTTCAGAAACGGATTCAGGAACGCGACTGAGCACGATGCCGTTCTAAGCCTGCAGATCCATCTCTAGGTGAATGAAATCGCCTCGATAGGTGACTTCGCCAAGATAAATCACACGCCGTCCTGGCCCGGTGAATACTCGGCGCACCTCGGCAACTGGTGCATTGACTTGGATGCCAAGGTGGCGTGCAACTTCGAGATCGGCGGTCGAAATGGTCAGCACCTGGCGCGCACTGACGATCTGTACCGACCGCATCGCAGTCAGAATGGGGATCACCGTCTCAGCGCGGAAGCGCTTGGCGTTCTTGGCGAAGATGGTCGCGTCGAGGTAGATGTCGATCACGCAGTACGGCCTGTCCTGGAGCGAATGGATGCGCCGCATGTACACGTAGTGCTCGGCAGCGATGCCGTCGGCGCTCCCGAGCAGCGGGCTGCGCGTCGCTTCGTCAATATTTAGTACTGTCGGCCGGGTGTCGCGATAGACGTCGACCAGATTTCGCAAGCTCGTTTCCACCTTCAGCCAGCGGTCGCGCTGCGGTGCGGCGGTGACGAAGGTGCCACGGCCACGCTGCGGCGACACCAGGCCATCGCGCGCCAGCCGATCGATTGCTTGGCGCACAGTGACCCGGGCGACAGAGAATTCATCGGCCAGCCTCTCTAGCGAAGGCAACTTTTCGCCCTGCCGCCACACCCCCTTGTGGATGCGCTGGCGGAACAACTCGGCCAGCTGAACATACAGCGGCACTTGCGCATTGTCGAGAATCATGTCCGGCGCACTTCGAGCACCCGTGCGTCTTCGAGAACCATGGCCGCGCCCTTCTCGCCGATCATGATTGCCGCCGCGTTGGTGTTGGTCGACACGATTCGGGGCATCACCGATGCGTCGATCACGCGCAGGCCTTCGACGCCGCGCACCCGCAGCCGTTCATCAACCACAGAAGTCTTGTCGCCGCCCATGCGGCAGGTGCTGGTGGGGTGAAACACGGTGCCCCCCTTGTTGCGCGCAAAGTCTTCCAGTGCCGCACCCGTCACCACGCCGTCGCCGGGAAGGTATTCCTCGCCAGTCGTCAGGCGGCGAAAGGCCGGCTGCGCATAGATTTCGCGCAGCATGCGCAATCCAGCCACCAGCACTTTCGTGTCCTGCGGCTCGGTCAGATAGCCGGCGCGAATGCGTGGCAAGGCCAGCGGATCGGCGCTGGCGATGGCCACCGTGCCGGTCGATTCGGGGCGGCACTGCGCGGCCGATGCCGAAAAGCCCGAGAACCGATGCAGAGGGTCACCCGGCTTGTCGACCGACAACGGCATCACGTTCAACAACACGTCGGGTCGGCCCCCGTGCGCGTGTTCGGTGGCGACGAGCCCGCCCACCTGGCCGGCGCCGACTGTCAGCGGACCTCGCTGGCCGAACAGCCACTGTGCACCCATCTGCGCCAGCCGCAGCGGGTTGCGCACGTCGTCGTTGAGCGAACGCTTTTCCTTCAACTTGACGATGACACGCGCCTGGTAATGATCCTGCAAGTTCAGTCCGACTTCCGCTGCATCGACCTGCACGGCAATGCCATGCTCGCGCAGCAACGCCGAAGGCCCAATGCCCGACAGCTGCAGCAGTTGTGGCGACTGCAGTGCGCCGGCGGCAAGAATCACTTCGCCATCCGCATTGGCGCGCAGCGGTTGACCTGCTTCGAGCCACTCGATGCCGCTGGCGCGGCCATGTTCGACGACCACGCGGGTCACCTGCGCACCGGTGCGCACCGTGAGGTTCTCCCGCCTGCGCACTGGCGCGAGAAAGGCCGTCGCGGCGTCGCATCGCCAGTGGCCGCGCAAGGTCAGCTGGTAGCGCCCCAGGCCATTCGGCATCACGCCGTTGAAATCATCGGTCAGCGGGTGGCCGGCTTGGGCGCCAGCGGCCAGCCAGGCCTCGCAGTACGGATGGTCGTTGCGCAGATCACTGACCCCCAGTTCGCCCGAAGCACCATGGAATTCGCTGGCACCGCCTTCATAGGCTTCGCCGCGCTTGAACAGCGGCAACAGCTCACGGTAGCTCCAGCCAAGCGCACCGTAGCGGCTCGCCCAATCATCGAAATCGGCCGGCTGGCCGCGGATGTACAGCAAGCCGTTGATGACGCTGGAACCACCCAGCGCCTTGCCCCGCGGCCAGGCGACATGTCGGTTGCCGGAGGCGCCTTCTGGATGCAGCGGAAACTGCCAGGTGAAGCGTGGGTCGTAGATCGATCGAAAGTAACCTACGGGCAGGCGCAGCCAGAAGTGCCGCGCCGCTTGGCCGGCCTCGATGAGCAGCACACGGCAGGCCGGGTCGGCGCTGAGCCGGTTGGCCAGCACACAACCCGCCGAGCCAGCACCGACGACGATGTAGTCGAAGCCGGCGGCTTTCACGTTGGCCCCTAGCCCTTGACCGCCTGCAGGTAAAGCTGGGGGTCGAAGTACTTCGATGCCGGCACCGGGCTGGCGATGTTGCCAGCGGTGACGAAGAAGTCCGTGACCTGTTGCAGCCACTTGTTGGCGGTGCCGTCGGAGTACAGCTTGCGCCACTCGGTCGAGGTGTAGTACTTGGAGAACTTCATGGAGGTCTTGAAGTCGGCCAGCGGAACTTGTGGGTAGCGTGTTTTCTGCAAGGTGGTGGCGGCAGCGTCGAAGTCGGCCAGCATTGCGTCGTTGACTTCCGCCCAGGCCGTGATCAGCTTGCTCAGTACTGGCTTGTTCGCGTCGAAGTAGTCGTTGCGTGCCGCCCAGCCGCCCATGATGGCGGCTTCGGGGAAGAATGCCGACGCATCGACGATCTTGCGCGCATTCGGCACCTTCTCCTTGACGGTCACGTCGAACGGCACCCACAGCGCCACCGCCGGTACTGCGCCCGAGATGAACGAGGTCACTGCCTCGGCCATGCGCTGGTTGACGAGTTGCACGTCCTTGGTCGGGTCCAACTGGGCTGAACGCAGGGCACGGTCGAGGAACACATGCGCCGTCGTGCCGGTGGTTGTCGAAATCTGCTTGCCCTTCAAATCGGCAATCGTCTTGATCGAATCGTCGCGCACCCAAAGCTGCGCGGTGGCGTACTCGATGTTGTTCAGCAAGAAGACCTTGCCCTGCCCGCGCGCCGGGAAGTTTGAGACCACGGCACCGGTGGACAACACGTCCAGGCTGCCGCCGATCATGGCCTGGAAGATCTCAAGGCCGGTGGTGAACTGGATGAATTCCAGGTCCAGTCCGTGCTTGGCCCAGGTGCCGGATTCGTGCCCGAGCCAGATCTGGCCGTCAACCGCGGGAGTGTGCAGGTAGCCCACGCGCACCTTGGTCTTGGTTTGCGCGAAGGTGGTTGTGGTGAAGCCGGCCAGCGATGCGGCAGCCGTGGCGACACCGGCCTGGACGAGGGTTCTGCGGCGAAGGGTCATGGTGGTCTCCTCAGTTGGGCGGGCCCGTGGCCCGCGATGGGTCAATGATTTGCCGATTGGCGTGCCTGGGCTTCGTACTCCTGCATGACCAGTGCGCGGATCTGCGCACGCAGCGCCGCGAAGCGCGGGTCTTCGTGCACCGATTCGTCGCGCGGGTAGCCGAACGGCACATCGATCACCTCGCGCACGCGCGCCGGTCGGGCCGTGACGACGACGATGCGCGACGACAGATAAATGGCTTCGTCGACTGAGTGCGTGATCAGCAGCACGGTCTTGCCTTCGGTGGCCAGCACGTTCAACAGCAGGTCCTGCATGGCGCCGCGGGTTTGCGCGTCGAGCGCCCCGAAGGGTTCATCCATCAGCAGGAATTCGGGCTGTACCGCGTAGGCGCGGGCCAATGCCAAGCGCTGGCGCATGCCGCCCGACAGGTGCTTGGGGTGGTGGTCCGCGAAGTCGCTCAGGCCCATCAATGCCATGTAGCGTGCAGCAATCTCGCTGCGCTGGCCTGCATGCCGCTGGTTGGCGTGTAGGCGCAGACCGAACTCGATGTTGCCGCGCACGGTCAGCCACGGGAATACGCCGTACTCCTGAAAAATCACGCCGCGATCGGGGCCCGGTTCCTGCACCGGCTGGCCGTCGAGAAGCACCTGGCCGCGCGTGGGCTTCGTGAAGCCGCCGACGATGTTCATCAGCGTGGTCTTGCCGCAGCCGGACGGACCGATGATGGAAACGAATTCACCTTGCGCGATGTCCAGATTCACGCCATCGACCACCGTCATTGGCCCGCTTGCTGTGGGGTAGTCGACACCGACCTTGTCAAAGCGGATGCGCACGGGCGGCGCGCCAGTTGTGGCGGTACTCATGCAATCCGGTCCTGCCATGCGATCAACTTGCGCGTCGCCGCGCGCAGCACCAAGTCCATCGCCAGCGCGATGAAGCCGATGCAGATGATGCCAACGTAGATGATGTCTAGCTGAAAGAACGACGACGCGTCCTGGATCAGCGCGCCCAGACCCTGTTGCGCCGCAATCAGCTCTGAAGCGACCAGCGTGGCCCACGCCACGCCAAGCGCGACGCGGATGGCGGTGAGGATGTGCGGCACGGTCAGCGGCACGATCACTTTGGCGAAGATCTCAACATCGCCTGCGCCCAGCGTGCGCGCCACGCGCACGTATATCGGGCTGATCTGGCCAATGCCTTCGACCATGACGATGACACCGGCAAAGAACGACGCGTAGAACAAGATCATGGTCTTGGCGATCTCCCCGATGCCGAAGTAGACGATGGCCAGCGGAATAAGCGCGATCGGCGGCAGCGCGCGGAAGAAGTTGATCAGCGGATCGACGAAGGTGCGCACGTTGCGGTACCAGCCGATCGAGAACCCCACCGGCACGGCCACCAGCACGCCAAGAAACACGCCGATCACCACACGCTGCGTCGACATCCAGATGTCGAACGGCAGCCGGCCCTGCGCCAGCTCGATGAATCGGGCAAACACGGCGTGCGGCGCCGGCACCAGGGCGGGGTTGACCAATCCGCTTGCACGCACCGCGTACCACAGCAGGACAATGCTCACCCAAGGCGCAAGGCGCAATGCGACCGCGGTCAGGCCTGTGCGGACTTGTGGCTTCAAAGTGATGAACGTACCATTGACCATCCCTTTATAGCCGAACCCGATGACGCACGCACCCCGGGAAACTACCGCGCCGCTGCCCGCCATCGTCAGGGTCGAAGCCCACGTCCTGCGCTGGCCCCTGAACTCGCCGGTGCAGACCTCGTTCGGCACGATGCACGACCGGCCAGCGGTGCTCGTTCGAATCGAAGATGCTCAAGGCCAACAGGGCTGGGGCGAAGCTTGGTGCAACTTCCCGGCCTGTGGCGCCGAACATCGCGCACAGCTGATACGGACCGTGCTCGCGCCGTTGATGATCGGGCGCAGCTTCACCTCACCGGCTGCCGCTTGGAGCGAACTGACAGCGCGCACCGCCGTGCTCGCAATCCAATCGGGAGAACCTGGCCCGATCGCGCAGGCCATCGCCGGGGTCGACATCGCTCTTCATGATTTGGCCGCGCGCCGATCCGGCCTCCCGTTGTGGCGCCATCTCGCTTCAGCGCAAGGCGGGCTGTCAGCGCCCAAGGTGCCGGTCTACGCCAGTGGCATCAACCCCGAGTGCCCTGGTGAGACGGTGCAACGCCTGCGCCGAGAAGGCTACGAAGCGTTCAAGCTGAAAGTCGGGTTCGGCGCTGCGCGCGATGTTGACAATGTTGGGCAGGTGCGCGCGGCAGCAGGCGAAGACTTGGCCGTGATGGTCGATGCCAACCAGGCGTGGGAACTGGAAACCGCGATTGCCATGTCCACAAGGCTTGCCGATTTCAAGCCCTCGTGGCTTGAAGAACCCTTGCGCGCTGACCGCCCTTGGCGAGAGTGGCAACGCCTCGCCGCCGCAACCTCGATTCCGCTGGCGGCCGGCGAGAACGCGATCGGCAGCGCGGCTTTCGGTACTTTGATTGCGTCAGGCGCTATCGCTGTCGTGCAGCCGGATCTGGCCAAGTGGGGCGGCGTGTCCGGCGTGCTCGGCGTGATCGAGCGCATTCGTGCAGCCGGTTTGCGTTATTGCCCGCATTACCTGGGCGCCGGCATTGGCTTGCTGGCGTCCGCGCATGTACTTGCGGCGAGCATGAACAGCGATGGCTGGCTGGAGGTTGATTCGAACCCCAACCCGCTTCGCACCCTGCTGTGCCCGCCGCTGACGACACTGAGGGCCGGCTTGATCGAGCTGGGTGACACGATCGGCCTGGGCATCGAACCGGATCTGGCGCAGCTGCGTGCCGAGTGCGGGCAGTAGCCCAGCGATCCTCGACTTGCCGCGGGGCATTCTGACCCGCTGCCACAACGGCGCGTCGACATGACCCCGCCGGACGAGACCGATGGCATGACCCTGTCGCCCGCGTTCTCCGCGGCTTGCGGCGCGGGTCGCGCCGGGCATGTGGTCGCGCGTCCCTGGGCAACGACGCCTGAACCCTGTCGAATCCCCGTCTAAGGTCTTGCCGTCGCGCGCGCCGCTGTGGTGCGCCGCAGGTTCAACAGGTTGGCGGCCAGGATCAGGCTCACGCCTGCCACGGTGAACAGATCCACGATCTCGGCATACACCAGCCAGCCGGCCAGCGCGCTCAGCGGCACACGCAGAAAATCCATCGGCACCACCACGGTGGCTTCGGCGTATTGCATCGCCCGCGCCATGCAGTAGTGCGAATAGGTGCCACAGAAGGCAATCACGACCACCCAGCCCCAGACCGGGGGCGATGGCCAGCACCACACGGCAATGGCCGGCAGCAGCCCCATCAGGCTTTGGAAGACGAGCATCCAGAAAATGATGGTCAGCGCGCTTTCGCTGCGCGTCAGCGACTTGACCATGATCACCGACACCGCAAAACCCACCGCCGCTGACAGCGCGATCAGCTGGCCGGCATTCAGCCCCGAGGCCGCCGGACGCACGATCAGGCCAACGCCGAACACGCCCAACGCAATGGCAAGCGTCTTGCCGCGGTTCATGCGTTCGCCCAGGAACGCCACTGCCAGCAGCGCCGACCAGATTGGCATGGTGAATTCGATGGCCACCACCTGAGCCAGCGGGATCATCGTCAGGGCGACGAACCAGCCGTACTGCGCCGCATAGTGCACCACGTTGCGCGCCACGTGCTGCAGCGGCCGCGAGGTGCGCACGGCGGCCAGACCACCGCTGGCACGCAGCAGCGGATAGAGCAAGGCGAATCCGATGATTGAGCGCATCTCCATGACCTGGAACACCGCCAACTCACGCGTCGCCTCCCGGCCGGCAACAGCGATGATCACCATCAACGACAACCACCCACCCATCCACAGGGCGGCCCTCGACAACGACGGCGTGTTGGACATGAGGTGTAGCTTAGCGGCGCGTCGCAGCCGCCAAAGATCGACCCGGCCGGCCGGCGCATCCCCGCGTGACGATGTCACCAGACGATGCGCAAGCTGTCATAGGCCAACAAGAAAAAAGCCTCCAAGCCGTTGATTTGATTGGAGGTTTTGACACCTCGCTGGACATCCTGGGATGCACCGAGATCCTGAAATGGTGGACCGGGGTCACTTGAAAGCGTCGTGGAGATCCGCGCCAATGCCCGAATCGGGCAGTTCAATCTGACGCACCTACCCCCAGAGTTACCCCCAGCCCAGAGGCTTGCGGATCGGACCCGGACTTCGACGGGGCATACGAACCAGCGCCCCGTTTTCGATCAAGCCGAGAACGCACATGCCGAGGACAGCTGTCGGTGGCGGGGTAGCTGGCGGCCACGCTCCTGATGAGCAGACCGCACCGAGCGGTGTCGTCGCGGGCGTGCGCGCCTCTCCCTCAGTCACCGCGGGCGCACCGGGTTGCCCTTTGTTGCCGCGGCGGGCGCGCTGAGCGTCTTGAGGAACGCCGCCAGATCGGCCACCTGAGGCGGGGTCAGCTTCAACGCCTGCAGCAGGCGTGCACCGTCGGCGTGAAGGCGGCTCTCATCGAGTTCGCTGTAGTGGCGCACCACATCATCGATCGTGGCCGCGCTGCCATCGTGGAAATAGGGCGCCGTCGCCTGCAATCCGCGCAGCCCGGGCACCTTGAACTCGCCGTAATGGCGCGGCTCCATGAAGACATGCTTCGTCGCAACTGCGCGCGCATCGTCGGGTGGTGCGTCGGAATAGGCGCCGAGCCGGTTGTAGGGACTGGCGAGCAACTGCTGCAGTCCGCCCCAGCGCCCTGGATCGGCGCCGCCGGCCGTGAAGAAGGGCCGGCCGATGTCGGCGAACTCGCCGTTCGTGAACGACGGCCCGGCGTGGCAGAAGAAGCAGCGACCCGTCCCGACGAAGATTTTCAGTCCGCGCTGCGCCGCGGCGGGGTAACGCGCCGCCGCCGCCGTGTCCCCGAGCGACAGCGCGTCGCGGAATTCATCGAATGGCGTGCGCGCTGAGACCAGCGTAGCCTGGTACGCCGCCAGCGCCTTCGCGACATTGACCAGCAGCAGCTCGTTCTGCACCGGGACACCGAACAGGCCAAGGTAGCGCCGGTGGAGGTCAGGGTCGCGTTTGAGCAGCACCGCCAGGCTTTGCGGTGTTGCTGCGATCTCGTCGCCAGCGGCCAACGGCAGAAGCGACGCGCCCCACAGCGAGTCGGCCGCGCCGTCCCAGCGGAACCAGCGCTGCTGCCCCGCGTCGAGCAGGCTGGTGGTGTTGCGCCCATGGCGCGAGAAGCGCAGGCCATCCTGGAAACCGCGCTTCGGGTCGTGGCAACTCGCGCAGGCCAGATGGCCGCTGGCCGACAGGCGCTTGTCGAAGAACAGCCGCCGCCCGAGCTCCACCGCCTCGGGCCGTCCGTCGACCCGGTTGCCCGCATCGGCGCTGCGCGGCGGCGGCCACGGCCCATGGGCCTCGATGCGCGCACGCTCCTCGGCACTGAAGTCGACAGCGCCGGCCAGCACCGGCCCCGTCGCGAACAAGGCGAGCAGTGCAAGCAGGGTCCGCGAGGCCCAGGGGCTCACGGCAGCGTGATCGTATCGAGCAGCCGCTCGGAGCGGTCGCCCGCCTGCACATCGAACTGCAGCTCCCAGCGGCCCGGCATGTGAAACATCAGCCCTTCGACTCGCCAGCGCCCGTCGCCGAGTGGCTTCACGCTCGGGCGGTAGTTCATGCCGTGGCGGTGTTCGGGCATCGAGGCATCGGCACGCGCGAGCATGGCGCTCGCGGGACACAACTGCACCTCAATGGCGAAGTGGCGGCCAACGGCGATCGGCGCACCATCCACCTTCCAGGCCGCCTGCACGCCGCCCGCTTGCATCGGCGGCGCCGACAGCGGACAGGCCGACACCGGCAACACCGTGCAAAGCAGCAGTGCTGCCCCTCTCATGGCCGCTTCAGCATGGCACCGAAGAGCACGTCGCCATTCTTGTAGGCAATGCGCTCTGCGACATCGGCGGGCAGGTCGGCCAGCCATTGGCGCGACCAGTTCGCATGCTCGACGATGAAGTGCCAACGCTCCGGCGTGAAGGTGTCGGTGCCGACCAGGAAACGATCGGGAAACTCCATGAAAGCCGCACGCCAGGCCGGGTCGACCTTTCCGTTGCTGGCGTGGTCGCTGCGAAAGGCCAGGTCGCACCACAGGTTCTTGTGCTTGCGCAGCATCTCGCGCACCTTGTCTGGCGAGTCGAAGCCCGAGTGCGCCCAAAGAATGCGCGCGTTCGGGTCCTGCTTGAACTGGCGTTCGATGGCATCGGCGTCCGAGTGCGAATGCAGATACAGCTTGTTCTCGCGCGCCAGTTCGACGACGCGGCGCACCACGGGCAGGTCGGCGTCGGCGCCGTAGACATGGTACTCGCCGATGGCCACGTAGCGATTCGCCTTCAGGCGGGACTCGAGGTGCGCCACGATGCTCGGGTCACGCACCCACGAACTCAGTTCGCCGCGCTTGCGGTAGGGCCGCAGCACCGGAATCACGAGATCCGGCGCCTCGGCATACAGCATCTGCGTGCCGTCGTCGCTGCTGCTGGAGATCATGGCCGCTTTCAACCCGGCCTTGCGCAGGATCGCGATCGCCTCTTTCGGTGGCAACTGCTCCCAGGCGTCGTGGCTGTAGTGCAAGTGCGAGTCGAAGATGGGCAGGGTTGCCGCGCTGGTGTTCAAGGCGATCAGCAGCGGGCCAATCAGGATCAGGCGGAAAAGCATCGGAACACTCCAACGAAGTGAGACAGTGGCGATCATCAGTGAACCCACGGACCTGCGGCGGCGAGGCATGTCGGTGCCTCTGGCTGATGAAGGCCGAACGATGGTAACAACGCCAAGCAACGATGTCTGCGCCGCCTCGATCGGGCTCAGATCGTTTTCAGGAACTCCAGCAACTGCCGCTGTTCGCGGGCGGGCAAGGCTTCGAATCGCCGGCGCGAGGCTGCGGCAGCACCGTCGTGCTGGGTGATCGCCTCAGTCACCGACATCGCCCTGCCGTCGTGCAGCAGCGCGGTGCGAGCGCGCAGGCCCCACAGCGGCGCCGTGCGCATTTCGCGCATCTTGGCGTCGCCCTGTTCGATGCCGTCGCCCAGGCGGCCCATGTCGTGCAGCAGCAGGTCAGAGTACAGGCGCACGGGCCGCTGGCTCAGCGCCGCCACCGGGTTGGTGCCAGTGAACATCACCGGTGTGTGGCAGGCGCTGCACGCCGCCTTGTCGAAAGCACGCGCGCCGGCCAGTGCATCGGCATTGGGACGAACCGGCGGCGGGGGCGCCAGGAACCGCATGAAGTTGGCCAGATGGTCGATGTCGCTCTTGCCGCTGACAGGGTCGACGGCGTCCTCGACGTCAGCGACCTGGTCGAATTTCGCCAACAGGTCGGCGCGCCCGTTGGGCGCGTTCTCGGTCGGGAACAGACGGCTGGTGACGCCCATCTCGTTGAGGTAGGCATCGGCGGCGAACGCCAGCAAGGTGGCGTTCTGCGCTTTCCAGCCGAAGCGACCGACACGCATGTCGCCACTGGCCACGTCGAGCACACGCGCGACACGGCCGCGCACGCCGTCGGGCTGCCGGCGGCGGGCATTGAGCTCGATGGTTTGATCCTCGATCGCCTCGATCAAACCGGCACCGAACACGGGAGTGGTGATGCGTTGGACGACGACGGTGGCCTCGGCAGGCACCGTTTCGAGGGCTTCCGGGTCGATGGCCTGGGCTTGAAGCAGGGTGCCGCCAAGCGGCGCCAGATTGTCGAACCTGCCGTCGACCAGACGGCCAAAGCGCGTGACGCTGGTCTCGCTGGCGCCACCGATGCCGCCCGCCGTGTGGCAGGCCGCGCAGGAACTGTCGTTGAAGATCGGTCCCAAACCGCCCTCGGGTGTTTCGACAGCACTGAACTCGCCCTGACCCTCCTCGAATGCGCTGCGCGAGCTGTCATCAAGGTCGGCCAAGGCCTCACCAAATTGCGGCAGTGCCTTGGGGCCCTGCTTGTGCAGGGCCGCGCTGGTCGCCGCCGTCGGCGGCAGCTTGGGCCGTTTCTTGACGGACGCCGTGCCGATCTGGGCGGCGATGGCGACACCCGAGACCAGCAGGGCCACGAGCAGGAAGGAACGTCGTCCTTGTTTGTTCAGCATTGATTCATCTCTCCTGTTCAGGAGCCGCTCGCCGCGTCTGGACCAGGGGCTCGGGGAAGCATCGGCATGGCGCGCAAGTGAAGCGCCTGTCCGAGGAAGCAAGCAGCGACGGCCTTGCCGCACGGCAGGGCCTGCAGCTTCGGCTCAGCCAGCAAACGCCCATGCGGCTTGCTGGCGGGACGCAATATGCGTCTTGAGCGCCGCCACCGCCGTGGTGAACGCACTCGCCGAAGTGAAGGTGTAGCCGCTGCGTTCGCTGCTCACTGCGCTGCGGATCAGCGCAGCGCGTGCGTCGATCACGGCGCCGAGTGCGGTGCTGTCGAAGTACGAACTGGCGAACTCCCGGACGTAGCTCGTGTACAGCGTCCGATAGTCGTTGTCGCCACCGATGTAGTGGATCAACGGCCAAGCCGTGCTGGACGCGAGGTTCAGCGGCAGACTCTGTCGATTGCTGCTCAGTGCCTCGTTGTTGTCCCAGGGCAGCCACTCGAGGCGGCCGCCGTTGTCGGCGTTGGCGTACAGGTAGTAGTTGTGGGGCATGACGCCATAGGTGTCCCAGTTCTGGATCACGGTATTGGCCGCCAGCCAGCGGAGGAACTTCGGCACGTCGAACACGGCTTCCAGGGCTGCCTTCCAGGCCGTGCGGTCGCTGTTGTAGGTCGCCGTGTCGTTGATGGCCGTGTACAGAGCCAGCACGTCGGCGTAGGTGGCCCCGTCTTCGTTGGTCTTCAGCGCCAGCTCGTCGGTGTCGAAGGTGCCCGTCGCGAAGCTTCCGGCATCGTCGTCGGGCTTGTACAGATTGCCGTCATCGTCGGTGAACTGCAGTTTGAGCACGGTGTCTTCGACGTCCTCGACGATGGTGTACAGGCCCCAGTATTCGGCCCCGCTGCCACCGCCGACGTCCAGATAGACCTGATAGAACGCCGAGTGCGAACTTGCCAGTCCCCAGTCCCGAAAGATGTCGTCGACCAGATGCTCCCGCAGCGCGGACGTATCCTGATACCCGTTCTTCAGGTGCAGGGTCTTGAAGCCACGGAAGCGCTGCCCGGTGATGGCCGGATAGTCATCCTCGAACTCGTTGAACTTCAGCTTCAGCGGCAACTTGCCGGAGTTGGCGTTGTACAGGCTGGAATTGCCCTTGTAGCGCACGCCGACCTTGTACCACTCGATGCCATCGCACCACAGCGAGCACGGGACGGTCACCGGGTCATCCACCGACGTGAAGTCGCGTGAGTTGCCGAGCGTGGCGCTCAGCGTGGCCAGATTGCTCTGCATCAGCAGCCAGTTCGCATTCTCGATCTTGATGTCGATGCGTTGAACCCTGTCGTTCGGGAACACGGTGGCGATGTTGGCCGCCAGCGCGGCGACGCCGAGCTTGCCGTGCGTCGCGTCGGTCCACTGCGGCGTGCCCGACAGCGCGCTCAGCGTGACGCCGTCGCCGTTGACCGTCGTGGCACCCGCAGGCGAGTCGGAGCCGCCGCCCGCGGCCTCGCTGTCCTCGGATTCGGCGTCGCCACCGCCGCCGCAGGCAGCCAGGGCGCTGCTACCCAGCGCACCGACCATGGCCAGCAGGAGCCGGCGTCTGTGCTCGGACGGATGGCCGGCGTCGATGCGTCGGGGAGTTGCTTCTGTTGGATTCTCTTTCATCGCTACTCTCGGTTCGTGGTCATGTGAATCGGTTGCACTTCGTGCGCCGCAGCCGCCGATCAAGGGCTGATCATTCGCCAGCGCTGACGACATTGCGTTCGACGGTTCGAGCGCTCGAGCCAGACGCGGCGAGTGCTGTGCCCGCGCACGCTCATTCCGGACAGTGCAGAGCTTGGCCAGCCAATGTGGAGCGATTGTGGAGACCGTGGTTTGCCCGGACTCGACGCGCGTGCGCCGCCGAGCCGGTCGTTCTTTGTAAAGATGCGCGGGTCGATTCAAGCCTGCCGCGGGCCCGCCGACAACCTCTCCAAGGGCCGGCGATCGACTGGCCTCCCGGCCGCGACCCTCTTGCGGCGGTACCGGAGCAACAAGATGAACGTTGGCGCAAGCCTCGGCAGTTCGGCGCTTCAACGCCCGCAGCGCCCCGACAAGAGCCCTGAAGAGCTCTTCAAGACACTCGACACACAGAGCAAGGGCTACCTCACCCAGGCCGAGTTCGAAAGTTCGACGAGCACGATATCGGCCGAAGGTGCCAGACTCGCCGCTCAGGACCAAGGAGGCGCCGCAGCTGCCTTTGCCCGCCTGGACAGCGACCAGGACGGCAAGCTCACCAGCGCCGAGTTCACAGCGAGCGCACCCAGTGGCCCGCCACCCGTTCAAGCCGGCGCAGGCGGCACCGCGGGCGCACATGGCGGCGCGCGCCCACCGCCTCCGCCCGGTGGTGCCGGGGGTGCTTCAACCCGCGGCGAGGATTCGAGCTACGACGCTGCCGATACGAACCAGGACGGCACGGTTTCTGCGGCCGAGAAGATGGCTGCGCAGGTGAAGAGCCTGTCCCAGGAAGCCAGCAGCGACGGCGTTGCGGCGCGACTGGCCCTGCGCCAGTATCAGAGCACGGCCGCGATGCCGGGCTACTGAGCCCCCGGGGCCGGGCCTCGCGCCGCCCGCCGCCAATCAGCGGTCGGCGCGCACGACGCCGGTGCTCGACGCCGCCGGCCCGAGCAGGAAGACGCTGTACGTGGTGTTGGCAATGAAGCTCTGCTCTGCCTTGCTGAACAGCGTTCCCGCGCCGGCAGCGCCGACGGCCACCTGCGCGATGGTCGACGGCGCCTGGCTGGCATAGACCGACGCCGCACCAGCGCCGACGTTCACCGCCACTGGCGACGCGTCCACCGTCAGCGACAGCCCGCCGGCCAGGCCGTGCACCCCGTTGACCAGCCTCACCTTGGCCTGGGTGTGGTCGTTCGGCAGGCTGTTGTCGTCGGGCAACCAGTTCGGCACCGGCGCGGCGTCGCCGCCCATCAACAGCAGCGTGTAGTCGGCACCCGGCATCAGGCTGAAGCTGGTGCTCACCGGCGTTTCCGTGCCAGAGCCGATGACGACACTCTGGTCCCCGGACGGCAGCGCGCTGTAGGCGGTGACGGCGGCCGTGTTCAGCGGCGCCAGCAGTGCCGTGCCGGCCACGCTGGCGCTGACCTCGGTCAAGCCGGTGGCCACGCGCACGCGCGCCAGCGTCGCCGGCTGAACCACGATGTCCGCCTGCTGCGTCCACAGCAGCGCCTTCAGCAGCACGCCGCCGGGGCCGGGCACCAGCACAAGGGTGCGGATCTGGCGGCTGTCGAGGGCGAAGGCGCTGACGTCCAGGCGCAGGTCAGTCTTGCTGCCGGCGCCCGTGACGCGCAGGCGCCAGCTGCCGCTGGTGACGTCGATGTTGCTGCTGACGCCGTCGGCCGCCAGCGCCGACTGCAGGGCCACCGCGGATTGCAGTGGTTCCGTGGCAGCGCTGACGTAGATGTCCAGCGCGCCGGCATCGGGTGCCGCGTTGACGATTCGCAGCAGCGAGTGATTGGTGTCGGGGGTGTCGATGTTGTCGTCGAGCAGCACCTGCTTCAGCGCGCCTGCCGCGCCATAGGCCAGCAGGCTGTAGTACTTGTTGGCCGACACCGAGGGGTCGAAGGACAGCAGCGCCGTCGGTGAGCCCGGGCTGTAGATGGCGTGGTCTCCCCCGGCTCGGTCTCGACATAGGCCGCCGAACCGCCATAGAGCACATCGCTTTGCCGCGTCTCGTCATCGACGCGCAGTTCCAGCGCGGTGTAGCCGGTGCTGGCATCGACCAGCCGCACCTGCGCCTTGGAGCGGTCAGTGCCACCGCCGCAGGCGGCCAGCAACGTGAACACCAGCGCCGCCAGAGCGGTCTTGCATCGGATGTGCATCGTCTTGTTCCCGAATCTCATGGTGGTCCCGATGATGCCGCAACACCGTCAAGCCAAAGTTCCAGGCCAGGG
>CAVPNN010000001.1:0-214121 GCA_963706655.1 uncultured beta proteobacterium | reverse complement strand
TCCTTCGGAATCAGCCAGGTTCTTTCATCCAAGTCGAACTCGTCCCACTTGGCGCCGACCGCCTCGGACGTGCGAACAGCTGTCAAGACGATGATCTGCACGAGCAGCGCGGCGAACCCCGCCTGCGACCGGATGTCCTGCATGAACTCCCCAACTCGCTTGTACGGGAGCGAAGGATGGTTCTCCTTCTTGGCCACCTTCGCCGGCTTCGGCAGCAGTGCATCGAGGTGTCCGCGCCAGCGTGCCGGGTTCAATCGTTCGCGCTCAGCCTTCTTGTCGGCCGTTGCGATGACGGCTTCGATGCGCTGGCGAACGCGCGTGGCCGTCTCGGTCTTGGTCAGCCAGATGGCCTCGAGGACGTGCTGCACATCAGCGGTAGTGATTTCGCCGACATCCATCGCGCCGAGCGTCGGATGGGCGTAGGTCTCAAGCGTGCTCTCCCACTGGGCGTGGTGTTTGTCGTTCTTCCACTCGGCGGACTTCATCTTGATGTAGTCGTCAGCGGCCTGCCTGAACGTGGTCACGCGCGACGGCACACTGGCGGCGCGCTCAGACTCGCGCTTGGCCTCCAGCGGGTCGACGCCACGAGCCAGGCTCTTTCGAGCGGTTGTAGCCCGTTCTCGGGCCTCGGCCAGGGACCAATCGTTGAGCGATCCCAGGCCCATCTGGTGCTCGCGACCCTGTCGCGCGTACCTGAAGATCCAGCTCTTTGAGCCCGTGGGCGAAACCTGCACGTACAGGCCGCCACCGTCGCCGTAGAAACCGGGGTCCTTGAGCGCCCTCACCATCCGGTCACTAAGTTTGTTCAGGTGCCTCCGCCCAACGTGTACCCCCGTTCTGTTACCCACGTTTCTACTCCCGTTTAGGATGTGGATTGCAGCGTACCGGGTTGGAGTGTGTTGGACAAGAGCCTTCGCACAAACCTAGGATTAATGCGGCTTGCGGGTCGATATCTTGGAACTGGATGCACGGCTCTGGAGGGTCCTTTTTCAGACGCTCCCTCCGCCATGGGCCCTACTTCCCGACGTGCAGCAGCCACAACCGGGCCAGGTCCGACAGACCATCCCGCGTTGACTCCTGGGCCAGTTGCTCCAGCAGGCCACGCGCCTGGCTCACTTGTGCGGCCTGACCACTGCGCGCATAGGCGCTGGCGAGACGGAGTCGCGCATCGGTCGGGTTCGAGCCCACGCCTCGCTGCAGTCCTTGCTCCATGAGGGCGATTCCCCGATCGACTCTGCCCCCGGTGAACAGGTCGTAGCCGGTACTGAACAGATAGCGGCCGTCCCGATTGGCGAGCGTCTTGTCGTCGGTTGGCTGAGGTGCACGTGCGTCGGCTGCGAGTTGCTTGTCGATGCGTTGGCGCAGGGCTTCATGGGCCGATGCGTCGGGCCCTTTGCCCAGGGCACCGGCCGACACGCCGGCCTCGACGGCCTGCCGTGCTTCGGCCGTGAAACCGGCGCCCAACGCACGCTCCGCGAGCTGCACGTAGGGTGAGGCTTCGGCCCAGGCCTTCAGGTGCACGCCCAGGCGCAGCACGTCGATGGTCAGGCGTTCGTCGAAACCCGGTTGGCGCGACAGCCGCACCAGACGTTCGGCCCAGGGCGCAGCGGCCGCTGAGTCCGAGATCATGGTTTCCAGTACGCGGTCGTAGCCGGGATCGTCCCCGAGCTTGCCGTAAGCGCTGGCCAGCAACCTGAGCTGCTGGTTCGTGGGCTTCGTGCCGGCGCTGCGCTGACGGGCGATGACAGACTCCATCGTCTGCGCCGATCGTTCGTAGGCGCCATCGAGGTACAAGGCCTGCGCCAGGACCAGGCGAAGCGAGTCGTTGGGTCCACCCTGGTCGAGATAGCGCTGGGCCCATGTCGCACTGAGCTTGTAGTCCTTCAGCTTGTAGGCGGCATCTGCGCCAGCCGCAACCAAGGAATTCCGCTCGTCGTCGGACCCTTGTTGGGTCTGCAACGCGGCCTCCAACGACGTCAAGGCCAGCGCGAAGTCCTTCATTCCGAGTGCGGCGGCGGCGCGCATGCGCTCGACGACGTAGCGCTCGAAAACCGATCGGTCGGGCATGGCCGCCGCCAGATCGACCTGCGCCAGGGCTTCGGAAAACCTCCCCTCCGCGATGAGGGATTGAGCCGACTGCAGCGGCGGGCCCATTTCAACGCGCAGCGTCGGACCCGCAGGTGCCGAGGCGGCAGAGCCCGCGCCTGCCGCCTGCGCCCACGCCACGGGCGCCGCCAGCGCAGCGCCCATCATCAGTGCAGCAAAGAACGCCGCTCGGGCATGGCGGCCTGAACCCTCACCACTGGACGAGATCATCCCCAACGGGCATGCATCGTTCTGCGCCGCTTCAGCGGTCCCGAAAGACCGGCGCACGCTTGCCCAGGAAGGCCGCAACCCCTTCGGCGAAGTCCTGCCCTCGTCCCAGTTCGCCCTGGGTCTTCGCCTCCTGGCTCAGGGCCTCGTCGAAGGACATCGGCATGGCAGCGTCCAGCAGGCGCCGCGTCTCGGCCAGGGCCTTGGCAGGCATCAGGGCCAGTCGGTTGGCCAGCGCCAGCGCCTCGTTCATCAGATCCGCGTCGTCGATGCAGCGCCAGATCAGACCCAGCCGCTCGGCCTCTTCGGCGGGCATCTTCTCGCCGCTCATGGCCCAGCCCAGCGCCTTGGCGCGGCCGATCAGGCGCGGCAACAGCCATGACCCGGCGCAGTCCGGCACCAGGCCGATCTTGGAGAACGCCTGGATGAACACGGCCCCGCGCGCAGCCAGGACGAAGTCGCAGCAGAGCGCGAAATTCGCGCCCGCGCCGGCTGCCACGCCGTTGACGGCGGCAATGACGGGCACCGGCATCGTGCGCACCCGCGTTGCGAGCGGCCGGTAATGGCGTTCGATGACGGCACCGACATCTGGCGCCTCGCCAGCCGCAGCCGACAGCCCCGGATCGTTGAGATCCTGGCCCGCGCAGAAGCCCCGTCCCGCCCCCGTGATCACGACGGCCCGGACCGCGCCGTCCGCAGCGGCGGCCTCCAGGGCCGGCAGCAGCTGCGCATGCATCGCGGCCGTGAAGCTGTTCAATGCCGCCGGGCGATTCAGGGTGATGACGCGCACCGCACCATGTGTGGCCGTCAGGATGGGTGAGTCACTCATGGTTTGCTCCGGGGCTGGTTGGAGTTCACGCGCCGTAGCGCTCGCTCAGGTAGTCGATCAGGGTGCGCAGCGTCTGTGCCTCACCGCCGACCGGGCGCCCCGGTCGTGACCGGCTGTTCCACGCGAACAGGTCGATGTGCAGCCAATCGAGCGCGGGTGGCACGAAGTCTTCGAGAAACAAGGCTGCAGTGATCGCCCCGGCCATCGTGTCCTTGCCGGTGTTGACGATGTCGGCCACGTCACTCTCGATGTTCGCGTGGTAGCCCTTCCACAGCGGCATGTGCCAGACCGGATCGGCAAGCCGAAGGCCACGGTCCACGAGGTCGCGTGCGAGCCCCGTCTGGCGACAGAACAGTGCGGGCAGTTCCGGCCCCAGCGCGACACGCGCGGCGCCGGTCAGCGTGGCCATGTCGATCATGAGGTCGGGCTTCGATTCCGCGCCATAGGCCAGCGCATCGCTGAGCACGACCCGCCCCTCGGCGTCGGTGTTGCCGATTTCGATCTGCACGCCCTTGCGCGTGCGGATCACGTCGCCGGGCCGGTAGGCATTGCCGCTGATCGAGTTCTCGACCGCCGGGATCAACAACTGCAGTTGGACCGGTAGCTTGCGTGCCATCACGAGCTGGGCCAACCCGAGCGCATTGGCGGCGCCGCCCATGTCCTTCTTCATCGCGCGCATGCCGGTCGAGGTCTTGATGTCGAGCCCTCCGGTATCGAAACAAACGCCCTTGCCCACCAGGGTCAGGCGCGGGTGCTTCGATGAACCCCAGCTGAGCTCGATCAGACGCGGCGCACGGTCGGCGGCCGCAGCGCGGCCGACAGCGTGAATCGCCGGAAAGCCCTGTTTGAGCAAGGCGGCGCCGACCACGCTGCGCACTTTCGCACCATGGGCCTTGGCCACGGTCTGCACTGCGGCGGCCAGGTCGGCCGGACCCATGTGCTCGGCCGGCGTGTTCACCAGGTCGCGGGTGCGAATGACGGCGTCGGCCCACTGAAGTCCTCGCGTCGCCTGCGCGCTGGGCGCCAGATAAAGCGATGGCCACTTCCGCTTGGTCGACTTGTAGCGCTCGAATGCGTAGGTGCCAAGACTCCAGGAATGGGCCGCTGCCGCCGCCTCGATCGGCCCTGCATCGCCGTCGATCCGGTAGCGCCCCATCGGCAGCGCCGCCGGCAACGACGCCAGCGCGTACGGGTCGTCTGCCGACTCGACACCAACCCACACCGCCTCCAGCGTCCCATCCGCGGCGGCGATCAGCACATGGCTGTGTGCACGGCCCTGGAAGCCCACCGTCTTGCACCAGCGGCGGACGGCTGGCGAGGCCTGCGCCATGGCACTTTCGAACGTCGTCGGATCGACGACCCGAATCGGAACCGCGCCCGCTGGCGGCTTCTTGAGCAGAACAGTCATTCCACGATCGCCCGATGGCAAAGAAGGCACGCATTGTGGCAGCTGAACAAGCGCAGTCCGTCCACAGAGGGCATTCCCGGACATGGCCGCGACCTGGCAGCTTCTATATTGCGCGATGCGTGTGGCCGAGCAAGGCCACGCGCTGACCAAGACCTCCTCCTGGAGTGAGGCAAAGACAAAGGACCCCACATGAAATCGCTACACAACCTGTCCGTCGTCGCGCTGACGGCCGCATTGCTGGTCGCCTGCGGCGGCAGCGACCCTTATGTGCCCGGGAGCGGAGCGCCGGCCGGCGCGCCAACCACCAAGGGCGCATTCACCGCATTGGTGTCGTTCGGTGACAGCCTGAGCGATGTCGGCGCCTACAGCCCCGCGACCTCCCTCACCGGCAACGGTGCGCCGCCCTACTTCGGCGGCAAGTTCACCACCAACAGCGCGAGCGGCACCGTGTGGGTCGAGAACCTCGCCACCACGCTGGGGCTCATCGTGACGCCGGCCGAGGTCGGCTTTGCGGGCTCATCGGTCAAATGCCCGGCCGCGGCCAATCCTGCGCTTGCGAACACCTGCACCGCCTACGGACAAGGCGGGGCACGCGTCACCGATGCGAACGGCATCGGCAAGAGCGGTGGTGCCCTGACCGTCCCGATGAAGACCCAGATCGACAACCACCTGGCCCGGTTCTCGAGCTTCAAGGCGAGTGACCTTGTGCTCGTGTACGGCGGCAGCAACGATGTGTTCATCCAGTTCGGCACCTTCTCTGCCACCGCCACCAAGGTCCAGACCGATGCGGCGGCGGGGCTGATCACGCCCGACCAGGCCAACGCGCTCTTGCTCGATGCCCAACTGGCGGCGCAAGCCGGCATGAAGACGGCAGCGCTCGAGCTTGCAGGCTATGTGCGGGACAAGATCCTCGCCAAGGGGGCGACCTATGTCGCAGTCGTCGGCCTGAGCGACATTGCCGACACTCCCTTCGGACAGAGCCTGCCCGCGAGCGCCCGGCCGGTGCTGTCCGGTTTGTCCGAGATCTTCAACCTCTGGCTGCGCGAGGGCGTCACCGGTCAACCCGTGCAGTGGATCGACAGCTGGGCGCTGTACAAGGACGGTTACCTGAACCCCGGCAAGTACGGCATCGTCAACAACACCGTGCCGACCTGCGACGCTACCAAGATCCAGGCAGTGACGGGCGGCGCGGTCAAGGATGGCTCGTCGCTCTTCTGCAACAGCACGGTTGGCGCGCCCTTCAACGGCATGCGTGCCGGCGCCGATGCCGCGACCTGGCAGTTCGCCGACGGCGTTCACCCGACGACCGGCGGCCACAAGATCATCAGCGATGCCTTTGCCCAGCAGTTGCGCGCATTTGGCTGGATCTAAGCGACAACCGGAGCCACACCCATGAACCACACATTCTCCCGCGTCGCCTGTGCCACCCTCCTCTGTGGCGTCAGTGCTGGCGCCATGGCGCAGGACAACGTCTTCAAGGCGGGACTGACACGCTACGACACGAGCTCAAAGACGACCGGCATCTCCGGAATCGGCATTCCGCCCGGCGCAGACGCACAGACCGGCGATGCCACGACATTGATCGTGGTCTACGAGCGCATGCTGAACGCGAATGTCGGTGCCGAGATCGTCCTGGGCATTCCACCCAAGGTGACCGCGCGTGCCACCGGCAGCGTGGCGTTTCTCGGTGACAACGTCCTGTCGGCGAAGAACGTGGCGCCGACCTTCCTCGTCAACTACCACTTCGGCAAGCCCGGCGACACGTGGCGGCCCTATGTCGGCGCCGGCGTCAACTACACGCGCTTCGTCAGCATCAAGTCCTCGCTCGCGCCGTCGGTCGAGATGAGTGACTCGGTAGGTCTGGTGGTGCAAGCCGGCATCGACTACGCCGTGGCGCGCGACTGGGGGCTCTTCGCCAGCGTGGCCCGGGTCGACGTCAAGAGCGACCTGGTGGCGGTCGCCAGCACCGTGCTGACGACGACCATCGATTTCCGACCCGTGACCTACTCGGCGGGCTTCTACTACAAGTTCTGATCGCGACCCCCTGTGGCCTCAGGCCACCGAGGGGGCGCCGACCTTTTCGGCGTGCCACTGCAGCAGGCGTGGCAGGTGGCCGAGCGAGAACCAGTGGGCGTGGATCGTCGCGAGCAGACCGTCGCGGTGCAGGTCGAGAACGACCTCGTCGGCCAGGGCGCGCACCTTCGGTTCGTCGATCGTGAAGAAGCCGTCGATGGCCACCACCTCGCCGTTGGGCAGGGTGCCGTCGAAGCGCATTTCCCGCATCACGCCGAGCGCGGCGATCTTGCGCAGGCCGCGTCTGGTGCGCTCGATGTCGACCTCGAAATGCTCGAGCTGGCCCTGGACGTTCTTCGTGAACTCGGTCGGCTCGCCTTCATCGGTAAAGATCCGCTGGCCGGTCCCGTCGGCCTGCGCCCCGCTCCAGGCCATGTCAACGCAAACCGTGTAGCGGTCGGTCGCGATGCGCGCGATGCCGAAGGGATAGCAACGCAACACCATGGGGTCGTAGGTGGCGCGCCACTCGTTGCCGACCAGATACAGGTTTTCCTCGGCAGCCAGGCCGAGGATGGCGATCGGCGCGAACTCGTCCTGGCCCGCCTCATCCTTGCCCGCGTGGATGAACACGAGCGGAAAGGTCCGGCAGGCGTCGGGGAACTCGTTGGTCCCCACGAAGATGGAATTCAACTTGGCCGCAACCGACCGGTCACTGGACGGGACTGCGAGGGTCAATCGACGGTGCTCGACGCTGTCGAGTGGCACCGGCTGACGATGAAGACTGGCAACGATCATGTACTTTCTTCCTCTGATTTCATCTTGGTCACAAGCACCTTGTCGACGCGTTTGCCGTCCATGTCGACGACCTCGAACCGCCACCCGTCCCAGTCGACCGTATCGGTCACCTCGGGCAGGCGTCCGAGCAGCAGCATGACCATGCCCGCGAGCGTGTTGTAGCGGCCGCGATCTTCGTCGGGCAGGGTGTGCAGGTCGAGCCGGTCCTTGAGCTCGGGCATCGGGATCAAGCCGTCCATCAGCCAGCTCTGATCGGCGCGCTGCACGGCCCAGGCGTCGTCACCGGTGCCGGGACCGAGTTCACCGGCAATCGCCTCGAGCAGATCACGTTCGCCGATGACACCCTGGACCGAGCCATATTCGTCGACCACGAAGACCATGTCGACGCCGGTCGTGCGGAAGTGCGCGATCAATTCCATGCCGGACAGGGTCTCCGGCACGAACACCGGCGGCACCATGCATTCGGTCAGTGAAGGCACATGCCCGCGTGTCAGCGGCTCGATCAGGCGGTGCACGCCGACGACACCGATCACGTCGTCGAGCCCGCCGCGGCAGACCGGATAGCGTGTGTGACCATGTTCGGACATGGCCGCCAGCATCTTCTCGATCGTGTCGCTGACGTCGAGCCAGACGATCTCGGCGCGCGGAATCATCATCGACCCGATCTGGCGGTCGTCGAGTCGAAACACGTTGCGCACCATCTGGTGCTCGTGTGCCTCGATGACGCCAGCGTCGAGTCCTTCTTCGAGGCTGGCCGCGATCTCCTCCTCCGTCACGCTGCGCCCCTTGTGGCCGCTGATGCCCACGAGTCGCAGCGTGGCATCGGTGCTCGCCGACAGGAAGAACACGAGCGGCCGGGTCATCGTCGACAGCGCCGCCATCGGCCGCGCCACCAACCGGGCCACGGTTTCGGGATGTGTCTGACCAAGGCGCTTGGGAACGAGTTCGCCAAAGATAATCGTCAGCACCGTGATCACGATGACCACGAGTGCGGTCGCGACTATCGACGCGACGTCGAGTTCGAGATGGAACGAGCTCATCAGCCACGCGGCGAATGGTCCGGCAAACGCCGATTCCCCGACGATGCCGTTCATGACGCCAATCGAGGTGATGCCGATCTGCACAGTCGAGAGAAAACGCGTCGGATGTTCGTGCAGTTTCATGGCCGCGGCTGCGCCCGGCTCTCCGGCCACGACCATCACCTGCAGGCGTGCCTTGCGGCTGGCGGTGAGCGCCATTTCCGACATGGCGAACACGCCGTTGAGAACAATCAGGAATGTAAGGAGAGCGACGTCCATGCACCGACCTGCCATGCTGCAGCAGGCTTGACGAAGGCCGCAGCGTAGCAGAATCAAGCGATGGACTACCTCGTAGGCGACCTGCAGGGCTGCGCCGATCCGCTCGATCGACTGCTGGCCACGATCGGCTTTTCACCGTCGCGCGACACCCTGGTGGTGCTGGGCGACCTCGTCAACCGCGGACCGGATTCGCTGGCCGTCCTGCGCCGCCTGCGGGCATTGGGCAGTTCGGCGATCTGTCTGCTTGGCAACCACGACCTGCACTTGCTGGCCGTCGCCAACGGCGTGCGTCGCCCGCACCGCAGTGACACGCTCGACGAGATTCTTGCGGCCCCTGACCGGATGGCCTCGCTCGACTGGCTGCGCCAACAGCGCCTTGCCCATCTGCATTGCGGCTGGCTGTGCGTTCATGCGGGCGTCTTGCCGCAATGGGATCGCGAGCAGACCCTGACCCTGGCGGCCGAGGCCGAGGCCCTGTTGCGAGGCGATCAGTTCCAGGACTTCGTCCGGATCATGTACGGTGACGAGCCTCGCCTGTGGCGCGACGATCTCGCAGGAGCAGACCGGGTGCGCTGCATCATCAATGCCCTGACCCGCATCCGCTACTGCCGCACCGACGGCACGCTCGAGTTTGCAACCAAGAGCAGTTCGGCTGAGCCGCCGCAGGGCTTCATGCCCTGGTTCGAGGTACCCGGGCGCCGCACCAACGGCACCCCGATCGCGTTTGGCCACTGGAGCACGCTGGGGCTGATCGATCACCCCGACCTGCTGTCGCTCGACACAGGATGTGTCTGGGGCGGCTGCCTGAGCGCCGTGCGTGTCGACAGCGGGCGACGGGACCTGATCCAGATCCCCTGCCCGCAGGCGAAGCGTCCCGGGGCCTAGAATCCCCTTCAGTGGAAGCGTGGCCGAGCGGTTTAAGGCACCGGTCTTGAAAACCGGCGAGGGTTCATCCCCTCCGTGAGTTCGAATCTCACCGCTTCCGCCACACACGTGCCGGACCGTACGCCCGTGACCGTTCCGTTTGGACCGCCGGCGCATTGCGCCGGATCAGTCAACCACCGTAGGCCGCTCGCTATGATTTGGGGATTGCGTCACGGGAGCGAGACTGGCAGCGTTTGCCATCGCTGATTCGTTACTCGACCAGGGGAATCCACATGAACCAAGCGCACCTTCGCCATTCGGCCATTGCCGTACTCATTCCAGTTCTGCTCGGCGCTTGCGGTGGCAGTGACCCCGTTGCGGTTGCCGAGGACCAGTTCGTCGGCAAGATCGCCAGTGCGAAGCCAGGCACCCGTCTCGCTGCCTCGAACAAGCGGCCGCTGGCAGCAGACATCTCGATTGCGCTGACTGCGGCGGATTTGTTCAACTGGGCCGAAGGGCAGTACCCCGAGCTGTTTCCCAAGGGACCGCAGAACTTCCCGCTCACCGATGGCGGGATCAACTACACGGTGCGCGCCTACCCGAACGGCAACTATCTCGGCGAAGCCAACGGCATCGTCTACGGGCTCGGCGACTTCACGAACGGACAGATCCAGAGCTTTGGCCGGATGGTGGACTACACCTGCCAGGTGTTCCCGGCGGCCTGCAACCCGCCGCCGCTGCCGACCGCAGCCCTTAACGAGTGCATCGATCCGGCGGCTGCCCTGCTGCCAACGGGTTTCCGGGTCAATCTCGTGCTCGACTTCAGCGGCCCGATCACGGGCGAGCAGACCGTGGAGAGCGTGATCGACGGCCCCGATCTATTCGAGGGCGTTAGCGCGGTGCGGGTCACGACCACGACGACGGGCAGCAACACGATCGACGTCGGCGGCTTCGCGCTCACCTCGACGACCAGGACCACATCGAAGTCATACGAACAAGCCAGCGCCAGTGGGCGGCCATGGAAGACGCTCGGATCAACGACCGACGTGCTCACGACGACCGGCGGCATCGTCGTGGGAGGCATCACGGTGCCGGGCTCCACGTCAACGTCGAGTTCGAAAACGGTCCACACACCCGCGGACGAGAACCTGGAGTTCACGCTGCAGGTCGGCCAGAGCCTGACCAAAGCGGTCACTTCGACGACGACGGTGACGGCCCCCGTGCCCCTGCCCCCGACGACAGCGACATCGAGCGAGATGTACACGTTCGAGACCAAGGAAAGCATCACCGTGTTCGGCAAGACCTACAACACCTGCCGCTACAAGATGAACACGGTGGGTGAAGCCGAGACCACGACGACCTGGATGATCCTGGGCAAGGGAATTCCGGTCAAGACCGTGGGCACCGCACAGGGAGTGGTACAGACCATCCAGGTGAAGTCCGGGACTTACAACGGCAGTCCGATCTGATCGTGACGCCGGCGCGTCGCTGACGCCGTCGGCCGCGTCCCTCCGCTGATCAAGGCCCTCGATGGGCTGCACCACGCAGCCCATCGAGGCCTCGCATTTTCGTCTGATGCCGGAGACCGGCGCACCCATCTGAGTCGTAGGCGCACCGCATCGGTGCAGTCATGATCCTCTTTGGTGCCTGATGGCGCGATGCGCCACGCACCAGCTCGGCACGGCGATTGCTTTCCTGGTGCAGATCCGATCCCATCTGGTGCGCCGATGGGATCGACACCGCGAAAACGACGAGGCCCCTGATGGATCAGATCAAACCCGGAACCGACGCCCTCTTCATCCTGCTGGGCGCCATCATGGTGCTGGCCATGCATGCCGGGTTCGCCTTCCTGGAACTGGGGACGGTGCGCAAGAAGAACCAGGTCAATGCGCTGGTCAAGATCCTGGTCGACTTTTCGGTCTCGACCATTGCGTACTTCTTCGTCGGCTACAGCGTCGCCTACGGCGTCGGCTTCATGACGGGCGCAGAAGCGCTGGCCGATCGCAATGGGTTCGAACTCGTCAAGTTCTTCTTCCTGCTGACCTTTGCGGCCGCCATCCCGGCAATCGTCTCCGGAGGGATCGCCGAGCGTTCCCGGTTCGGGCCGCAGCTGATCGCCACGGCTGCGCTCGTGGGGCTGGTCTACCCGCTGTTCGAAGGCGCGGTCTGGGGCGGCAGCTTCGGCCTGCAGGCCGCGATCAAGTCCGTCACTGGTGCTGAGTTTCACGACTTCGCAGGCAGCGTCGTGGTGCATGCCGTGGGCGGGTGGATCGCCCTGGCCGCTGTGCTGCTGCTCGGGCCGCGCGCCAATCGCTACCGCAAGGACGGCGCGATGAGCGCGCACCCGCCGTCGAGCATTCCGTTCCTCGCCCTGGGGGCATGGATCCTGACGGTTGGCTGGTTCGGCTTCAACGTGATGAGCGCCCAGACCATCGACAAGATCTCGGGTCTGGTCGCCGTCAATTCGCTCATGGCGATGGCGGGGGGCACGCTTGCATCGACCCTGCTCGGCCGCAACGACCCCGGTTTCGTGCACAACGGCCCGCTTGCCGGCCTGGTCGCGGTATGCGCAGGATCGGACGTGATGCACCCGGCCGGCGCGCTGGTGGTCGGCTGCGTTGCCGGCGCGATCTTCGTCTCGCTGTTCACACTCACCCAGAACCGCTGGAAGATCGATGACGTGCTGGGTGTCTGGCCATTGCATGGCCTGTGCGGCGCCTGGGGTGGGATCGCCTGCGGCATCTTCGGGAGCAAGGCCCTGGGTGGGCTGGGTGGGGTCAGTATCGCTGCGCAGCTCGCAGGCACCCTGGCCGGCATCGTCTGGGCGCTGCTCGGAGGTCTGGTCGTGTACGGGCTGCTGAAGGCCACGCTCGGTCTTCGGCTGACGGCAGAGGAGGAGTACCAGGGTGCCGATCTCTCGATCCACCGCATCGGCTCGACGCCCGATCGCGAAGTGAGCTGGTAAGACAGCAGGCCGACCGGGTCGGAAAAGAAAAAGGGCGCCCAGTGGGCGCCCTCTTGCTGTGACAGGGAGTCCCTGATCAGCGCACGACGGCGAGTTGCTCGCGCTGGCCACCCTTGTAGGTGTACAGCGTCAGCGCGCCATTCTTGATGTCGCCCTTGGAGTCAAAGGCGATCGTGCCCGTCACGCCCTTGTAGCCACTGGTGGCGGCCAGCGCCGGCAGGTACTTGGCGGGTTCGGCAGAACCGGCCTTGACCATCGCGGCGACCATCACATTGACGGCGTCATACACATACGGTGCATAGATCTGCACGTCGGCGCCGAACTTGGCCTTGAAGGCAGCCTTGAACTTCTCGAGGCCCTCCTTTTCCTGGCCTTCGACACCACCGGCTTCGGCGCAGACGACCTGGCCATCACCCATCGTGCCCGCGGCCAGCTTGGGCAGTTCGCCCGAGCAGATGCCATCGCCGCCCATGAACTTGGCGGTGATGCCCAACTGCTTCATCTGGCGCAACATCGGGCCCGCGACGGCATCCATACCGCCGAAGAACACCACGTCAGGCTTGGTCGCCTTGATGGCAGTCAGGATGGCGGTGAAGTCCGTGGCCTTGTCGTTGGTGAACTGGCGGCCGACCGATTTTCCACCAGCGGCCTTGACGCCCTTCTCGAACTCCTCGGCCACACCCTGGCCGTAGGCCGTGCGGTCGTCGATGATGGCAACCGTCTTGGCCTTCAGCGTCGTGACGGCGTACTTTCCGAGCGTGCCGCCGAGCTGCGTGTCATCGGCGACCATGCGAAACACCGTCTTGTAGCCCTGGCGGGTGTACTTGGGGTTCGTGGCCGACGGCGAGATCTGCGGGATGCCGGCATCGAAATACAGCTTGGAGGCCGGAATCGTCGTTCCCGAATTCAGGTGACCGACCACACCGTTGACCTTGCTGTCGACCAGCTTCTGAGCGACGGCGGTGCCCTGCTTCGGATCACCGGCGTCGTCTTCGGGCAGCAGTTCGAACTTGGCCTTCTTGCCGCCGATCATCACGCCCTTGGCGTTGAGTTCCTCGATCGCCATGCGGGCGCCGTTCTCGTTGTCCTTGCCCAGGTGAGCGATGGCACCGCTGGTGGGGCCGACGTGACCAATCTTGACAACCATGTCTTGGGCGATGACGGCACCCGTCATCAGCGCCGATGCCGCCAAGACGACGGCTTTGAATTTAATCTGCATGTACAAACCTCCGGTTTGAAAAAGTTTGAGGCCTGGCAGGCCCCGCTGCGCTCAGAAGCGCGCCACGATACCCCAAAAGCGCCTCGTTTCGGACTGCGGGATTCCATGATTGCATCCCGTGTGGACCTAACGCGCCATGCCAATCGGGCGCGGACACGGGTTTACCAGAACAGGCTCACTGGGCACGGTGGTGTACTGGTTGCACGCCCCATGATTCGTAGTGGCGCCACCGGGTCCTGCCCTCGGCAACCGCAAGCTCGGAGTCGCCGACGATCTCGATGATGCGAACGAAAGCGGCCTCGCGGGCTGGTGCCTCGCCATCGATGTTGACCAGAACGTCCGGCCCTCCGGAGGGGACGGTGGTCGACGCTGCCAACCAGATCGGCGTGCGCCCGAGCACCGCCTCGCTCGATTCGGCCACCTTCACGTGAGGAATGAATTCCTGCGCGGCAAAGGTCCACAACGCCCGGTCGAGCGAGTCGATCGTGGCGGGCGTGCCGGTCACGACGACGCCTGAGCCCTGCCTATAAGCCTTGCGCAGCAACCGGCAGGCAAATCCGATCGGATCCGCCACGCCGGTGTGGAACTCGACGAGGCCCGTCATGTCATGCGACGGACCCGACCTCGACGCTCGCGGTGGGCATCACTGGGCGCTGGCGCCCACCCGCGCCATCAGGAAGTGCACCAGCAGCGGGACCGGGCGACCGGTCGCACCCTTCTGCGGTCCCGACTTCCACGCCGTGCCCGCGATGTCGAGGTGGGCCCAGCGGTACTTGCCGGTGAAGCGCTTCAGAAACATGGCCGCCGTGATCGCGCCGCCTGCGCGGCCAGCGATGTTGGCCATGTCGGCGTAGTGGCTCTTCAATCCTTCGTCGTACTCGGCATCGACCGGCATGCGCCAGGCCGGATCGAGGGCGCTTTCGCCGGCGGCCAGCAGTGCGGTCGACAAGTCCTCGTCGGCGGTGAACAGACCCGATCGATGATGGCCAAGTGCGATCACGCAGGCGCCGGTCAGGGTCGCGATGTCGACCACTGCGGCAGGCTTGAAGCGCTCCGCATAGGTCAGTGCGTCGCACAGGATCAATCGACCTTCGGCGTCGGTGTTCAGGATCTCGATGGTCTGCCCCGACAAGCTCTTGACGACGTCGCCAGGCTTGACGGCGCGTCCGCTCGGCAGGTTCTCGCAAGCCGGTATGAGGCCGACCACGTTGATCTTGGGTTGCAGCAGGCTGATGCTGCGCATCGTGCCCAGAACGCTGGCCGCACCGCCCATGTCGTATTTCATCTCGTCCATCTCGGCGCCCGGCTTGAGCGAGATGCCACCGGAGTCGAAGGTCACGCCCTTGCCGACCAGCACGACCGGTGCCTCTGACTTGGCCGCGCCCTGATAGCGCAACACGATGAACTTGAGTGGCTCATCGGACCCCTGTGCCACGGCGAGGAAGCTGCCCATGCCCAGCTTGGCGACATCCTTTCGTTCCAGCACCTCGACCTTGACTCGCTTGGCCTTGGCCAGTTTCATCGCCTCCGCCGCGAGGTAACTCGGCGTGCAGTGGTTGCCGGGCCGGTTGGCACATTCGCGCGCCAGCGTCACGCCCTCGGCGATCGCGGACCCCTGCACGAGGCCGGCCGCGACTGCGGCCTCGTCGGTCTTGCCGCACAGCATCGACACGCGCGTCAGCACAGGCGCCGGTTGCGCGCTGGGCTTGGTCGCGCGGTACAGATAGGTCGCGTCGCCGACCGCTGCGATCACCGCTTCGGCTGAAGCTGCATCGGGCGGTGCTGCTTCGACGCTGAGCAGCGCAAGGTGCTTGGTGCCGCCTGACTTGAGCAATCCGAGACCGGCCGACACGGCGTTGCGAAACGCGCGCACGGAGGCATCCGTTGCAAACGAGAACACGACCCGCGTCGCCTTGACGCCAGTCACATCCGTCAGCCAGGCCACGCGCCCGGCCTTGAAGTCGAAGTCCCCATGGTCGACGCATCGCTGCAGCGCTGCGCTCAGGGTCTTGCCCAGGGCCGCAGGGACCGAACTGCCCCCCACGACGACCAACAATGCGTCGGCAGCCACCGCGGCTGCGCCGCCGCTGCCAGGGACCAAGCTCTTGAAGTCCATAATCTGCGTTCCGAATCCGTCAAAACGGACGATGGTATTCGATTCGACCGTACGCAGAGAACTCGCACGCAGCTTCGGGGCCACCCTGGTGGTCATCCTCACCATCGTCCTGACGATGCTGTTGATCCGCACCGTCGGCCAGGCCGCGAAGGGGCAGATTTCCCCTCAGGACGTGGTCCTGTTGCTGGGCTATGTCGCGCTCGGGAATCTGCCGACGATGATGGCGCTGTCGCTCTTCGTCGCGATCGTCGTCACGCTGGGTCGCATGTACCGCGACAGCGAGATGACGATCTGGTTCGCCAGTGGCGTCGGGCTGACCCGGTTCATACGGCCTGTCATGGCCATGAGCTGGCCGGTGCTGATCGTGATCGCAGTCCTGATGACGGTGGTCTGGCCCTGGGGCAATCAGAACAGCGCCGAACTGCGCGTGCGCTACAGCCAGCGATCGGATCTTTCGCGCGTCACACCAGGCGTGTTCCAGTCGTCCGCGGACGGCCGCAGGGTGTTTTTCATCGAACGCGACAGTGCGGCAGGGGGCGACGCCCGCAACGTCTTCATCCTGGCTCAGCAAAAAAATGTCGAGTCAGTCACGTCGGCCAGCGAAGGCCGCATCGAGGCCGTCGGCGACGATCGCTTCCTGGTCCTGACCCGGGGGCAGCGCAACGACCTTGACACGCACACCGGAGACAAGGTGCAGTCACGCTTCGAGGACTACCGTGTTCTCGCCGATGCGCAGGCCGCCCGATCCGCCGCCGAACAGGCACCGAGGACCCTGGGCACCTTGCAGCTCTTGCGCGAGCCCTCGCTGCGCCATCAGGGGGAGCTCGTCTGGCGCATCGGCCTGACCGTCGGCGCCGCCAACCTGCTGCTGCTGGGCGTCGGTCTGGCCGCGACCCATCCACGCCGGGCCAGCAACTGGAACCTCCTGTTCGCGCTGATGGCCTTCATCGTCTATTACAACCTGATCAACCTGTCGCAGGCCTGGGTCGGTTCGGGAAAGCTGGCGATCGGGCCGGCGCTGCTCGGGCTGCACGGGGGTGTCGCGGCCCTGGCCTTGGCACTGGTCTGGTGGCGTGACCACTCGACGGTCGTTCAATGGTGGCCGCGTCGAAGGCGCGAGGCCCGCGCATGAAGACGGTACGCAGGCTCCTGTACCGCGACATCGTCGGCTCGGTGCTCTTCGTCGCGGCGGCTTTTCTGTCGCTGTTCTTCTTCATCGACTTCGTGGACGAACTCGACGGCGTGGGATCGAACGGGCGAACGGTGCTGACGGCCGTGACCTCGTCGCTGTATGCGCTCCCCGGCCACGCCTACGAACTGGCTCCGATCGCCGTGCTCATCGGCACGATCTACTCGCTGGCGCGCCTGGCGCAGTCTTCCGAGTTCACCATCCTGCGCACGGGAGGGCTCGGTCCGCAACGCGCGCTGGGTCTGCTGCTCGCGCTCGGGGTCGCATTCGGCGCCGTGACCTTCGTCATCGGCGACTTCGTCGCGCCGGTCACCGAACGCCTGTCGGTGCTCGACAGGGCACGCCAAAGTGGTGGCCTGCGTGTCGGGGGTGCGGGTGCGTGGTTGAAGGAGAAGCGCAGCGCGCCGGATGGCGAGCACAGCGTATCGGTCAACGTGCAAGGTGTCGACGGCAGTGGTGCGCTGCTGGGCATCCGGATCTTCGAGTTCGACCCCAAGGGCCGTCTGGTGCGCCGCATCTTTGCCCCGTCCGGGACGGTCGGCGCCGACGGCCAGTGGCATCTCCTGAAGGCCGATGTCCTGGACTGGCCCGACGCAAGCGCTGACGGGTCGATCGCGACGACACGCTTCGCGCCGCAACTCGCGTGGCCGAGCACGCTCGACCGCAATGTCGTGGCCGCCGCATTGCTGCCCGCCGAGACGATGACGACGCTCGAGCTGTGGCGATACAGCGAACACCTCAGCGGCCAGGAGCAAGCCGTGCAGCGCCACCAGGTGCAATTCTGGAAGAAGGCGCTCTACCCGCTGGCCTGCATCGTCATGGTCGCATTGGCGCTGCCATTCGCCTACATGCATGCACGTGCGGGAAGCGTCAGCCTCAAGGTCTTCGGCGGCATCATGCTCGGCATCAGCTTCGTGCTGCTCAACAACGTGGCCGGCCACCTCGGGGTGCTCAGCGACTGGACGCCATGGCTCGTCGCGGCGGCACCCGGAATGCTGTATCTGCTGTTGTCGCTGGCCGCCTTCGGCTGGCTGGTGCGCTACCGATAGGATCGATCCGGACATGACACCCTCGACTGGACTCATCCTGTTTGCGCACGGCGCGCGCGATCCGCGCTGGGCGACGCCGTTCGAAGCGGTGGTCGCACGCGTGCGGCTTGCGCGGCCGGATGCCGAGGTCCGGCTCGCCTACCTGGAACTGATGTCTCCGGACCTGCCGACGGCGGTGCGTGAGCTCTGCGCCGCCGGCTGCCAAGCGATCCAGGTGCTGCCGCTCTTTCTGGGCACCGGCGGGCACCTGCGACGCGACCTGCCCAAGCTGCTGGCCGAGATGCAGCAGGAAATCCCTGGTCTCGAACTGTTCGCGCAACCCCCGGTCGGTGAGCACGACCTGGTGGCGGAGGCGATGGCGGTGGTCGCCGCGCGTCTGATCGCGTCATGAATCTGCAGCAGTTCCGCTTCGTCCAGGAGGCCGTCCGGCGTGGGTTGAACCTCACCGAGACGGCCAAGGCGCTGCACACCTCGCAGCCGGGGGTCAGCAAGGCCATCCTCGAACTCGAAGGTGAACTCGGGATCGACATCTTCGTGCGCCATGGCAAGCGCCTGCGCCGCGTCACCGAGGCCGGCGAGCAGATCCTCAAGGCCATCGAAGTGATCCAGCGCGAAGTGGCGAACCTGCGCCGGATCGGCGACGAGTTCTCGATGCAGGACTCCGGGACGCTGTCGATCGCCACCACGCACACGCAGGCGCGCTACGTCTTGCCCGGACCGGTGGCGTTGCTGCGCAGGCGATTCCCCAAGGTCCGCGTCGTGATGCACCAGGGCAATCCGGACCAGGTCGGGCGCATGTTGCTCGAGAGCGTGGCCGACATCGGACTCGCGACCGAGTCGATCGACGACTTCGACGAACTGATCTCGCTGCCCTGCTATGACTGGCAGCACGTGATCGTCTTCCCGCCGGACCACCCGCTGGCCGCGGTCGAACGACCAACGCTCGAACAGCTGGCGACCTACCCCCTGGTCTCCTACCACCCGACCTTCACCGGTCGACGCCGGATCGACCAGGCCTTTGCACAGCGGCGACTGCAAACCCGACATCGTGCTCGAGGCGATCGACTCCGATGTGATCAAGACCTATGTGCGGCTCGGGCTGGGCGTCGGCATCATCGCCGAGATGGCCATGAAGGACGACAGCGCCGGCACCGATCTGATGATGCGCCCTGCCGGGCACCTGTTCGGCAGCAATGTGTCGCGTGTGGCCTTCCGGCGCGGCGCCTACCTGCGCCACTATGTCTACACCTTCGCCGAACTGCTCTCGGATCGGCTCACACGCGCGCTGATCGAGCGCGCGATGACCGGCGGCGGCACCGACTACGAACTCTGAACCATGGACCCGAGCCTGCGCACGCCACAACCACCCAGCCGATTGCCAGGGGTCGGCACGACCGTGTTCACCGTGATGTCTGCGCTGGCCAGTCGAAGCGACGCGGTCAACCTCGGCCAGGGCTTTCCCGACTTCGCCTGCGACCCCCGGCTGCCCGACCTCGTCGCCGAGGCGATGCGCGCAGGCCACAACCAGTACCCACCGATGGCCGGTGTTCCGGCGCTGCGCCAGGCGATCGCCGGCAAGATCGAGCGCCTGTATGGCCATCGCTACGATGCCGAAACCGAGGTCACGGTAACCGCCGGCGCCACGCAGGGCCTGCTGACGGCCTTGCTGAGCTGTGTGCACCCGGGCGACGAAGTCATCGTGCTCGATCCGAGCTACGACAGCTATGCCCCGGGGGTCACCTTGGCCGGCGGGCTCGCGGTCAGGGTTCCGTTGACCGCGGGCCGCTTCCGGCCGGACTTCGACGCCATCGCAGCGGCGATCACCCCTCGCACACGCGCATTGATGATCAATTCGCCGCACAACCCGAGCGGCACGGTCTGGACACCGGCCGAGATGCGCACGCTCGCGGGGCTGCTGGCGCCGACCGATCTGATCCTGATCTCGGACGAGGTCTACGAGCACATGGTGTTCGATGGGGCGCCGCATGTCAGTGCTGCCGCCCTGCCGTCGCTGGCTGCACGCAGCATCATCGTGTCGAGCTTCGGCAAGACTTACCACGTCACCGGCTGGAAGATCGGCCATGTGGTGGCGCCGGCCGCGCTCAGCGCCGAGTTCCGGAAGGTTCACCAGTTCAACGTGTTCACGGTCAACACGCCGATGCAGCATGCGCTCGCCGCCTACATGGACGACGCCGCACCATATCTCGAACTGCCGGCCTTCTACCAGGCCAAACGCGATCTGTTCAGGGCCGGAATCGCCGACACGCGGTTGAAGCTGCTGCCGTGCGAGGGCACGTACTTCCAGACGGTGGACTATTCGGCGATCAGCGCGCTGGGCGAACAGGCCTTTTGCGAGTGGCTCACGACCGAGATCGGCGTGGCCGCCATCCCGTTGTCGCCTTTTTATGCTGCCGGCACCGAACAAGGCCTGGCCAGGCTGTGTTTCGCCAAGCGTGACGAGACCTTGAAGTCGGCGCTCGCGCGCCTGGCCCGGATCTGATCCTCAGCCCAAGCGGCTGAATCCACTCTCGGTGGGTTCGGTCAGGTCCAGGTCGACCGGCGCCGTGGCCGCGTCGACCGGGTCTTGCTTGCCGATGCCGGCCCAGGACGACACCGGTGCAGCCGGTGTGTCGTGCAAGGGCAGCAGGACGTCGACCGGCCCGGCAGCCGAGCGCCCTTCGTTCAGCAGGGTCAGGTCGCGCGCAAGCGAATACAGGAACAGGAGGTCACGATAGGCCGGCAGGTCGAACAGTTCACCTCCGTCGCGCCGGAACAGCAACGACTCCAGATCCGCCATCGCGTCCAGAGGCCTCGACCACGCTGCCTGCAGCGACTCCAGGACCGCCGGGTAGTCACTCAGGGCCCGGCCCGACGCCGACGCATCGCCCCACTCGGGCGCGAGCGCATTGAAGCGCTGGTTGAAGCGCTCGCGCGTGCGGTCGTAGGCGGCCTGGTCGCCCATGTCACGGTAGATGTCGAGCAGTTTCAGATACGGCAAGGGGCTGGTGCCACCGGTTTCCCGCAGGTGGCGAACGAGCAGCTCGATCGCCGAGTCCTCCTGGCCCAGCACGATGAAGAACTCGGCCTGCTGCTCGAGATCGATCAGTTCTTCTGCGCTGACCCCCTTCGGCTGCATTGGCTCGACCCTGGACGACACCGGCAGCGGCCGGGTGCGCATCACTTCTTCGAGTTGCGAGTCGTAGTGCGGCTCGACCGGTTCGTCGAACAGCTCGGAAGGACTGATCACGGCTGCCGGCGCCAGCCCGCCCTGTGCGGCGGCCGACCGCCCGCTGCGGATGCTGCGTTCGACGAGCATGGGCACCGATCCGGGGGGAGCCGGTGCCACCGCGTGGCGGTCCCCCTGCTGCGCCGCCACTTGCCGCCAATCGGCCTGGCGGGTCAAGTCCAGCGCGCGCAGCCGCAGCCACAGCCAGACCGCCAGTCCGGCCACCAGCACGATGGCGCCCAGCAGTGGCATGACCCAGGCCGTGCGCCTTTCGGCCAATGCCGCGCGTTCGCGCAGCTGGGCGGTGACGGCGGCCTGCTCCTGCGCCTCGACACGCAGCCGTTCCACGGTGCTCTCGAGCAGAGCCATCCGGCCCTGGGCCGACGACGCGGCGGCAATCGCCGACAGGACGACCGCGTTGGCATCGCGCACCGCGGCCAATGCGTCATCGGTGATCGAGGGGCCGGCCGATTCAGGTGTCAGGGGTGCCGCGTCGAGCCGAAGGCGCGAAGTCGTTGCGACCTGCCGCGTGTCGGCGGGCGCCTCGCGTGCCTCCTTGGCCTTGGCAGCGCTCCGCGCTGCCGCTTCCCGGCGGGCGTTGGTACGAGGGGTCGCGCGGCGCTTTGGCGGTGGCCGTGGCGCGGTCTGCGGGCTCAGCGCTGCAGCGGCGGCCAGAGTCCTGCCCGGGTCCGGATTCGCTGCGGACGATGGCCTGGAGGCTGGCGCGCGTGCTGTGCGCGCTTCGGCAGCCGCCGGCACTTCGGGCAGGACCTCGGGCGCGCGGCTGATCGTTGCCACGTTGACCAGGCCAGGCGGGTCGGCAAACATCACGAAGGTGCGCGAGACGCTCGAGCTGCAGCCCACCGAGACGTTGACCGATACCACGGGTTCGTTGACGGGGCCGAGGGTGCGCACGCGCACCACGGGCCCGCGCCCGTCGAGATCCAGGATCTGCGCACCAACCGCTTCGCGCGGTTGCACCACGTCGCCGATCGTGACCTGCGCGCGCACGCAGTCCGGGTCCACGACATCACCGGGGGCCAGGGTCAGGCCCATCGACACGTCGAGCGGTTGACCCAGGGCGACGTCACGCTCCGCAGCGCGTATGCCGATGGCCCATGCCGGGTCCCCAACACACAGGACGCCGAAGCAGGACAACACCAGGATTGAAAGCCGCTTCTTCAGCATGCGCGGGGGCCAATGTGCAGGTCAAAACGACTCTATCACGAACGGTTACAGGCTCTGCACCGCCGCAGTGCATCGGCAAGTCGCATGCCACAATTCGAGGCCATTTTTCACGTCACAAGGGCAACCATGGCCACAGAAATGCTGAGCGAGCGCCAGGGAAGTTGCCTCGTGCTGACCCTGAGCGATCCTGCGACACGCAACAGCCTGTCGCCGCAGGCCAGCGCCGCTGCGGTCGAAGCGCTCGGCACGGCCGAGACCGATGACGAGATCCGGACCGTGGTGCTGCGCGGGGCCGGTGAACATTTCAGCGGCGGCGGGAACCTGCAGCGCTTGAGCGCGGTGCGCGCATCCGGACCCGAGGAACAGCTGCGATCGATGGAGCGGCTGCACGCTTTCGTCGAGACCTTGCGCAGTTTCCCCAAGCCGGTGATCGCGGCGGTCGAGGGCTTCGCCGCGGGCGCTGGCTGCGCACTCGTGCTGGCCTGCGATCTGGTGGTCGCCGCCGACGACGCGAAGTTCGTGCTGTCCTATGGCCGGGTCGGCCTGTCGCCCGATGGTGGCACGACCTGGCAACTCGCACGCCTGCTGCCACGCGCGCAGGCCATGCAGATGATCTGGCTGGCGCAGCCGATGTCGGCGCGCGACTGGCTGGTCATGGGGCTCGTCAACCAGCTTGCTGATCCCGGGCAGGCCTTGAGCCAGGCCCTGGTGCTGGCCGAGCGCCTGGCCGCCATGGCACCCAATGCGCTCGCGAGCGCCAAGGAGCTGATGAACGAGGCGCTGGATCGATCGCTGCCGGCGCAACTCGACGCCGAGCGCGAGCACTTCGTGCGCAACCTCTTCCATGCCAACGGCGGCGAAGGGGTGAGCGCATTCCTAGAAAAACGTTCGCCCCGCTTCAAGGCCTGAGACGTACCGGCTCAGTGGTCGTAGCCGGGCAGGCGGCGGTCGAGCCGGCGCAGCAAGCCGGGCCAGGTCAGCCCCGCGCCGAGGCCACGGGTGACCTGCGCCGCCTGGGCCTGCGCGGTGGCGATGATGGCGGGCGCCACATGGACCAACTCCCCGCCGCCAGCCTGGGCGCGAACCTGGATCATGCACACGGTCTCGAACAGGTACATGGCCAAGAAGGCGTCCGGCGACGCCTGCCCCCAGCGTCAGCAGGCCATGGTTGCGCAGCATCAGGAAGTTGTGGTCGCCGAGGTCGCGCACCAGGCGCGGCTTCTCGTCGTCGCGCAGCGCGACACCCTCGTAGTCGTGATAGCCGAGGCTCGACAGGACGAAGATGGATTGCTGCGACAGGGGCAGCACGCCGCCCTTCTGGGCCGACACCGCGATGCCGTTCGGCGTGTGCACGTGCAGCACACAATGGGCGTCGTCGCGCGCGGCGTGAATCGCGCTGTGGATCACGAAGCCGGCAGGGTTGACGTCGAACGGCGAGTCGTCGACCTTGTTGCCCAGGGGGTCGACCTTGACCAGGCTCGACGCGGTGATCTCTTCGAACATCAGGCCGTAGGGATTGATCAGGAATTCCCCCGCTTGGCCGGGCACGCGCGCGCTGATGTGCGTGAACACCAGATCGTCCCAGCCGAAGAGCGCCACCAGACGGTAGGCCGCGGCCAGATCGATGCGCTGCCTCCACTCCTGGGCACTGACTCGATCACGAAGATTCGGAATGCTCAAGGCGTCGGTAGGCATGTTTGCTCCTTGCGATATGGTTCGACATCAACTTGGCAATGGTGACGCGGTTGTCGCGTCTGGGACAAGACATGAATACCCCGGCTCTTACACTCGACGAGCGACAACACATCGAGCGTGGTCCGTGGTTCTCGAAGCTTTCCCTCCCCCTGCGACAAGCGATTCTGGCGCGTGCCTCGGTTCGGCGCCTGTCGGACGGATCACCACTCGCCTCGCGCGGATCAGCGGCCGAGGAATGGGTCGGCGTGGCGCGCGGAGCGGTGCGGGTCAGCACGGTGTCCTTGTCCGGCAAGCAGGTCACGCTGACCTATGTCGAACCCGGCACCTGGTTTGGCGACATCGCGCTCTTCGACGGGCTGCCGCGCACGCACGATGCGGATGCCCATGGCGAGACCACCCTGCTCACGGTTCGCCGACCCGACTTCCACGAGCTGCTGTCCCAGCATGTCGAGCTGTACGACGCATTGCTGCGCCTGAACTGCCGACGCTTGCGGCTGATGTTCGACCACTTCGAAGAACTCAACACCCGGCCGCTGCGTTCGCGCCTGGCGCGTCAGCTGCTGCTGCTGGCCCGCAGTTATGGCGTGCATCAGGGCGACGAAATCCTGATCGGCCTGCAACTCGCACAGGAAGACCTGGCCCAGTTGCTGGGCGCGTCGCGCCAGCGCGTCAACCAGGAACTCAAGCGCTTGGAGCGCGACGGTGCGCTGCGCGTCGAGCCGACCCGCCTGGTGGTCGTCGCGCACGACAAGCTGCTGGCGATCGCCGAGGATTGATGCGGCCCGGCCGCGCAGGATGACCATGGAACAGTTCACCGGCACACGTGCAGTCGCACCACGCCACTCATTCGACGTCCCGGCGCTGCAGGCCTGGCTCGAGCGCCATGTGCCGGGCTTTGCGGGCCCGATCGAGGTGCTCCAGTTCAAGGGCGGGCAATCGAACCCGACCTACAAGCTCGTGACGCCGGACAAGGCCTATGTGCTGCGCACCAAACCCGGTCCGGCGGCGCAGCTGCTGCCCTCGGCGCACGCGATCGAACGCGAGTTCCGTGTCATGCGCGCGCTCGCCGAGACCGACGTGCCGGTGCCGCCGATGCATGTGCTGTGCGAGGACGAGTCGATCGTCGGCCGCGCCTTCTTCCTGATGGGATTCGTCGATGGCCGGGTCCTGTGGGACCAGGCCCTGCCCGAGCTCACGCCGAACGGCCGTGGGGCGGTCTACGACGAGACGAACCGCGTGATCGCGGCCCTTCACCAGGTCGACGTCGCTGCGGTCGGGCTGAGTGACTACGGCAAACCGGGCAACTACTTCGACCGCCAGATCGGCCGCTGGAGCAAACAGTACCGGGCGTCGGTCACCGAATCGATCGATTCCATGGACCGGCTGCTCGAGTGGCTGCCGGCGCATGTCCCGGCCAGCGCGCGTGACGAGGCCGAGGTCTCGATCGTGCACGGTGACTTCCGCCTCGACAACGTCGTGTTCCACCCGACCGAGCCGCGCGTGCTGGCGGTCCTCGACTGGGAGTTGTCGACGCTCGGCCACCCGCTGGCGGACTTCAGCTACCACTGCATGGCGTGGCACATTCCACCCGGCACCTTCCGTGGCATCGGAGGTCTGGATCACGCGTCGATGGGCATTCCCACCGAGCATGACTACATTCGACGCTACTGCGAACGCACCGGGCGAGCCGATCCGCAGGCCCTGATGGCGGACTGGAATTTCTATCTCGCCTACAACCTGTTCCGCCTGGCGTCGATCACGCAGGGCATCGCCAAGCGTGTCGTCGATGGCACGGCGTCGAGTGCACAAGCCCGTGCGACGGGCGCCATCACCCGGCCGCTGGCCGACATGGCCTGGGGCTTTGCCCGCAAGGCCGATTGAACCCACCCTGAGGAGATCCCATGGACTTCGGCTATTCCAAGCGCACCCAGGACCTGCGGGCGCGTGTCAGCGCCTTCATGGCCGAACATGTGTACCCGAACGAGGGCCGCTACTGGAGCGAACTGCAGGCCAACACGGCTGCTGGCAAGCGCTGGACCCCGCTGCCGCTCATCGAGGAGCTCAAACCCAAGGCGCGTGCCGCGGATCTGTGGAACCTGTTCCTGCCGGAGAGTGAATACGGCGCCGGCCTTCTCAACGAGGAGTACGCGCCGCTGGCCGAACTGATGGGCAGCGTGCTGTGGGCAAGCGAAGTCTTCAACTGCTCGGCGCCTGACACCGGCAACATGGAAGTGCTGGTCCGCTACGGATCCGAGGCGCACAAGAAGCAATGGCTCGAGCCGCTGCTCGCAGGCGAGATCCGCAGCGCCTTCGCGATGACCGAACCGGCGGTCGCCTCGTCGGACGCCACCAACATCGAGGCGCGCATCGAACGCAAGGGCGACGAGTACGTCATCAATGGCCGCAAGTGGTGGACCTCGGGCGCCGGCGACCCGCGCTGCAAGATCTTCATCTTTATGGGCAAGACCGATCCGGAGGCGCCGCGCCACTCGCAACAGTCGATGATCCTCGTGCCGCGCGACACACCGGGGGTGACCATCGTGCGTCCGCTCGATGTCTTCGGTTACGACGATGCACCGCACGGCCACATGGAAGTGGCGTTCGACAACGTCCGCGTTCCGGCGTCCAACATCCTGCTCGGCGAGGGGCGCGGGTTCGAAATCGCACAAGGCCGCCTTGGCCCGGGCCGGATCCACCACTGCATGCGCCTGATCGGCCTGGCCGAGCGCGCGCTCGGCATGATGTGCAAACGCGCCATGTCGCGCACCGCCTTCGGCCGTACGGTGGCCGAACAAGGCGTCACGCGCGAGCGCATCGCCGAGGCCCGCTGCATGATCGAGCAGGCGCGGCTGCTCACGCTGAAGGCGGCCTGGATGATGGACACGGCGGGCAACAAGAGCGCCAAGGGCGAGATCGCGATGATCAAGGTCGTGGCGCCGAACATGGCCTGTCAGGTGATCGACTGGGCGATCCAGGTGCATGGCGGCGCGGGCGTCAGTGGCGACTTCCCGCTCGCCTACTACTACGCCCAGGCACGCACGCTGCGATTCGCCGACGGCCCGGACGAAGTGCACCGCAACGCGATCGCCAAGCTCGAACTGGGGCGCCACGCGGCCGCCTGATCGGCGCGCAGCCCCGATCTCAACGCCCCGGGTCGTCCTCGGCCGAGGGCGAGCCCGCGGCAAAGAGCCCTGGCTGCGTGCTCGGCATCGCACTGTCGGGCATGGCCTCTCTGGGGGCGGCCCGGATGGCCGCCGTGAACAGCTTGAGCGACGCCGCGAGCGCCGCCGGCGTGGGCTCATCGAGTCCGGTGCGCAAGGTCATGCGGCCGCGCGTGACCATCAGCACGAAGGGCCGATCGGGCGCCTCCGGCGCCGCGAGCAGGGCTTCGGTCAGTCCGGCCGCCATCCAGCCCTTCATCCACGACCGGCTCGGCGCGACGGCGACGAATCGTTCGTCCAGCGGGCCGAGGTCCTGCGCCGACAATTTCGGGAACATCACCAGCCAGCGCATCTCGGGCGGGGTCTGGTCGTCGATGCGGGTCTGCACGCCTTCGATGTACTGGTCGAAGACGGACTTCTCCATCGAGACCTGCAGCGCCTGGTTCAGCACGAGTGCCTGGATCGAACCGGGCACCGTCACTTCGGCCCGGATCCGCAATTCCGACGAGCGCACATAGGGGCGTTGCGAGACGCCCCATTCGAGCCGCCACGGCACTGCGGCCGAGCGGCCGTCGATCATGAACCCGGCATCGTCCTTCAGCGGCCGGAACTGCGCTTGCTGCGCGCTCGACCACTTGACAACTTCGTCCCAGGGCTGGGCCGACGTGGCCGCGGGCCCGCGGCGCAAGAGACGCTTCAGTCCATCCAGCATGGTTTAGAGTGAGTGCAACGACGAAGCCCGAGGGACCCAGATGATCGAAGTGTATTCGTGGGCCACGCCCAACGGGCACAAGGTGCACATCATGCTCGAAGAATGCGGATTGCCCTACAAGGTCATTCCGGTTGACATCGGCACCGGCGCACAGTTCGACCCGGCCTTCCTGGCGATCAGTCCGAACAACAAGATCCCGGCGATCGTCGACCCGGACGGACCCGATGGCAAGCCCATCTCGCTCTTCGAGTCTGGCGCGATCCTGCTCTACCTCGCGGGCAAGACGGGTCGGTTCCTGCCCGCGGACACGCGCGGCAAGTACGAGGTCTTGCAGTGGCTGATGTTCCAGATGGGCGGCGTCGGCCCGATGCTCGGCCAGGCCCATCACTTCCGCATCTACGCGCCCGAGAAGATCGCCTATGCCGTGGACCGCTACACGAACGAGGCGCGCCGCCTGTATGGTGTGATGAACACCCGGCTCGCGCAGTCGCGCTACCTGGGCGGCGCCGAATACAGCATTGCCGACATCGCGGTGTTCCCCTGGTTGCGCTCCTGGAAGAACCAGGGCATCGACTGGAACGACCACCCGCATCTGAAGGGCTGGTTCGACGAAATCGCAGCGCGCCCGGCCGTCCAGCGCGGCGTCGAGGTGCTGGCCATGCAACGCAGACCCATCACCGATGACCAGGCGCGCGAGACCCTGTTCGGCGCCACGCAGTACAAGCGCCACTGACGGATCGGCAGGGGCTGCGACCTAGAATGCCGGCACTGCCCGTAGCTCAACTGGATAGAGCACCAGCCTTCTAAGCTGGGGGTCGGGGGTTCGAGTCCCTCCGGGCAGGCCATCCACCGACTGCGCGGGGCCGTGCAGCCGCCGATCGAGTGCACGATCGGCCACGGATTCGTGCACACCCACTTTCAGACCTTGGCCACCGCCACGCCACCCTGTGCAAGGGAACCTGTCAGGTTGTCCTACCCGCGGCCACCGGGCTCGAAGCCGCGGCCGAGAAATGGACGAAGCGGTTGCGCCCGCCCGCCTTGGCCTGGTAGAGCGCGTGGTCGGCTTCTTCCAGTAGATCCTCCAGCGGACGAATGTCGCCCGCAAGGCGTGTGGCAATGCCACCGCTGACGCTGACGTAACCAGACACGGGCGAGCCGGCGTGCGGCAGCGCGAGGCTCTCAATGCGCGCTTGCAGCTCGGCCGCAAGCCGCTGTGACTTCTCCGCATCTATGTCGAACCACAGCACCACGAACTCTTCGCCGCCATAGCGCGCAGCGAGGTCCAGGGGACGACGGGCGCTTTGCGTAATCGCCGTGGCGAGCTGCTGAAGGCAGGTGTCGCCCATGGCGTGTCCGTACGTGTCGTTGTATTCCTTGAAGTGGTCGGCGTCGATGATCATCAAGGTGATCGGCTTGCGCTCGCGCGCCGCCTGCTGGACCACGCCGACAGCGTGTGTGTCGAAAGCGCGCCGGTTCGCGATACCTGTCAGGCCATCGCGGTGAGCATAGCTCTCCAGCAGTATGCGGTGCAGGTAGACCTGGCGCGCCTGCCGCTCGTTCAGATAGGCCGCGAAGCCTCCCACCACAGCAGTGCAGACGATTCGAAAGCCGCTGTTGACCAGAAAAGGCAACGGCATGGCGGCCGCCAGTTCCGCCGCTACGTACAGCAGCGATATCAGGACCAGGAGGGACACCGCATGGGCCAAGCGCAAACCCATGAAGCCGCCGATGCCAAACATGAACAACATCAGCCCTTCGTAGGGCGTGTGCAGGCCGGAGGAGTGTGGAATGTAGACCAGCGCCACCGCAGAGACGGAAGTGATCGCGGCGGCCACCACCAGGCTCGGATACAGCCTGCTGTCGGCGCCGACCCGGTATGTGCGCCAGTACGCCCATGCCAGAACCGGCACCACCACGAACAGGCGTAACGCCAGCGTATAGCGGGAGATCTCGGGGGGGAAGTTGGCAAGATCGGTGAGGCCGAACAAGCCGATCAAGACGATCAAGACCAGAAGGGCCGGGCGCACCTGGATCAGGCTGTACCGCTCGAAATAGCGCCGAAACCCCGCTTCGAGGTGGGGGTCTGGAAAAAGCAGGCGGCGACCCCCACGCGACAACTGTGCGCTGATCTGCTCGGCGTTGAATGTGTCTCCGAACAGCGTCCGCCCGGTGTCGGCATGAAGCGGTCGTGACTCGGTGTGTTTGTTGATCATCGCGCGATGCTGTGGTCCATCCAGTATCGCCGACGCCCTCCCCGCAGCGGAAGGTCGCAGTTCCTGGGTACTTTCGTGAGGCTCCCTGCCCTCAGGTACACGTTCAAGCTGGGATCACATCCTCGTGTCGCCCCAACGGACGACAATCAGCTGGTGCGAAACGGCCCACGACCGGTCAACGGCCCGTGCCGGGGGACGGATCCTGGAACAACGCTAGGATCGAAACACCCAACCCAAGCACTGGCGCGGAAATCCGGAGTTCGTTCAAGTCCCTCCGGGTCCGTCACACGACTCGTCGCGTGCCGCCACGCGACACGACGGCCCTGCCCTGCACCTGTCCCAGCGCCAAGAAGGAAATCCGAGTGTGCAAGACCTGATCGCCCTGTCCGGCGGAGCCCCCGCATCGATGCTGATCCTGGCGACGATCGTGATCGCCAGTCTCTACGCCCTGTTCGTGTCGCCATCGATCATCGATCGCCATGTGTTCCGCCCGCACGGCTGGGCGGCGCGCGGCGAGTACCTGACCGTGGTCACGAGTGGTTTTCTGCACGCCGACCTGGGCCATCTGCTGTTCAACGGCTTCACCTTCTTTGCCTTCGGGTTCGGCCTCGAGCGCGCCATCGGCTCGACGGCGTTCGCGCTGCTCTACGCCTTCGGCCTGCTGGCCAGCGGCGCCGGGACCTGGCTGATGCACCGGCGCGAGCCCGGCTACCGCACCTTGGGCGCCTCGGGGGCGATCCTTGCCGTGCTGTTCGCGTCGATCGTGCATTTCCCGACCGCCTCGCTGTTCATCCTGCCGATTCCGGTGCCGATCCCGGCACCGCTGTTCGCACTCGGCTACCTCGCCTTCACCTGGTATGCGTCGCGCCAGCGGCGCGGCCGCGTCAACCACGACGCCCACCTGTCCGGCGCGCTGGCCGGGCTCCTGTTCGTGGCGCTGCAGGACCCGGCCGCCTACGGTCGCGCCCTGCGCATGATCGGCGCCTGAGGTCCTGGCCTTCACGCCAAGGCCGACATCCGGGCCCGATCTTTCAACGCGTCGCACAATCAGACATCGAACCCGCCCGCATCGGCCCTGCCGGCCCGCCATGAAACTCTACATCTCCCCCCGTGCCCCCAGCCCGCGCCGCGTGACGATGTTCATTGCGGAGAAGGAGATGACGGGCATCGAGTTCGTCCAGGTCGAGATCGGCCGCGGCGAGCATCGCAGCGCCGAGTACCTGGCCAAGAGCCCGTTGGCCAAGGTTCCGGTGCTCGAACTCGACGATGGCCGCGTGCTCGGCGAGACGCGGGCGATCTGCACCTACCTCGAAGGTGTCCAGCCCGAGCCGAACCTGATGGGCCGCGATGCCGAGGAGCGCGCCTTCATCGAAATGGCGGACCGGCGCGTCGAGCACTATCTGCTGGCCGGGATCGCCAACTGCATCCGCCACACGCATCCCGGTCTGGCATCCCTGGAGCAGCCCCAGTTCGCCGACTTCGGCCGCTCGCAGGGCGAGAAGGTGCGCGAGGTCGCGCGCTGGTTCGACTCGGTGCTGGCCTCTCAGGACTTCATTGCCGGCGCCAGGTTCACGATCGCCGACATCACGGCGTTCTGCGCGATCGAGTTCGGCCGTGGCCTGATGAAGTTCGTGCCCGGCGACGAAGGCATGCCGCATCTGCAGGCCTGGCGCGACCGGGTCTTCGAGCGTCCGAGCGCCAAGGCCATCCCGTAGACAGTCCGCCAGCCCCGAGCCAACTTCAGGAGACGATCATTCCTTCGCCCACCATTGCTGCCACCTTGATCGCCGGCGACGGCATCGGCCCCGAAATCGTCGACGCCGCCGTGGCGGTGCTCGACGCCCTGGGCAGTCCGTTCGCCTGGGAGCGGCAGGTCGCCGGACTCGAAGGGGTCCGCGTCGCCGGGGACCCGCTGCCTACCGCCACGCTGGACAGCATCCGCAGGACCCGCCTGGCGCTCAAGGGCCCGCTCGAGACGCCGTCGGGCGGCGGCTACCGCAGCTCCAACGTCCGGTTGCGCGAGGAGTTCAAGCTCTACGCCAACCTGCGCCCGGTGCGCACGATGGTGCCCGGTGGCCGCTACGACAACATCGACCTGGTCGTGGTGCGCGAGAACCTCGAAGGGCTGTACATCGGACACGAACACTTCATCGAGATCGACGGTGATCCGCATGCAGTGGCCGTCGCGTCAGGCGTCAACACGCGCCAGGGCTGCCGCCGCGTGCTCGAGTTCGCTTTCGAGTTCGCCGTCCGGACCGGCCGGCGCAAGGTGGCGATCGTGCACAAGGCCAACATCATGAAGGCGCTCACCGGCATCTTCCTGGAGACGGCCGAGCAGATGCATGCCGAGCGCTACCAGGGCCGCATCGAGATCGAACCGGTGATCATCGATGCCTGCGCGATGAAGCTCGTGATCGACCCCTGGCAGTTCGACGTCCTGGTCACGACCAACCTGTTCGGCGACATCCTGTCGGACCTGTGCGCCGGCCTGGTCGGCGGCCTCGGTCTGGCGCCCGGCGCCAACATCGGCCTGGACGCCGCCATCTTCGAGGCCGTGCACGGCTCGGCGCCCGACATCGCCGGCAAGGGCATTGCGAACCCGACCGCCCTGCTGCTGGCCGCCGCGCTGATGCTCGACCATGTGGGCCGGGCCGAACTGGCGGCGCGGCTGCGCACCGCCATCGACGAGACGCTGAACGTCGACAAGGTGCGCACCGGCGACCTGGGTGGCCGCGCCGGCACGGTCGAATACACGCAGGCGCTCGTGGCCCGCCTGACGTCACGCTGAAACGCCACCCTGGCTTTGCCTTCGTCTGCCTTCCGATCCTCGCCTCGCGCCCGCTTGAGCGCCGGGCTGGCCTGCCTGACCTGGGCCATGCTCTGGCCGGCACTGGATGCGCACGCCGAGGCCGTCAACCTGACCGCAGGTGCGCCCGATCTTGCCGCGTCCGCCGCCGTGCCCGCCCCGCCGTTCGGTGAGCCGGCGCTGGACGACTGGGCTTCGAGTGAAACGGGATCGATCCAGGTGCGTGAACTGACCGAGGAGACCCAGTCCGACCTGTTGAGCCAGCCCTACCACTCGCGTTCGCCGAGCTGGATCCAGAGCGCCACCGACCTCCATCTGGCCGATACTGAGCGGCTGAAGAGTGAAGCCGCGCGCGAGGAGCGCGATCGCCGCACGATTCAATGGCTGCTCGAGGAAGACGACCAGCGCCATGCGCAGGCACTCGCAGCGTCGTCTCCGCAGGCCATCTTGGAGCGGCGGCTGCGTGCGCTCGCGCCGGTCGCCGATGGGCCTTCGCAAGTGCAGATGCCCACGGGCGTTCGCACCGCCACCATCGTGGCCGCGTTCGGATTGTTCGTGACCGTCACGCTGCTTGCCCTGAAGTTCCGGCCGCACCGCCATCGCCGGCATGGATCGCGCGCGTCGACACCGAACGACGAATCGTCGCAGCGCCGACGGCGCCGTCGGCGCAGGAGGTCGAGTGCGGGGTCGGAGCTGGTGCCGACGCCGACGCCGACGCCGGAACCGGTGCGGCTGCGCCGGCGCCGTTCGAGCAAGTCGCGTCGCTCGGGACACTCGGGCTCGTCGAGCCGCCACGATCCGGGCCGCGGGAGGTCGGGTTAGCAGGGATCGCTCAGTCGACGAATCGGCCGAGCCGGACCTGGGTGTTGCCTGGCCGCAGGTGGCTCAGGGACGGCATCACGAGGACGGTGTCGTCGTACGGCGCGCGCCAGACATGGTCGCCATCCTGCGCAATCGGGGTACCCGCCTGGCCCACGATGCCCAGGCCGACCGGCGGCACCAGGAACCTGAAATCGGCCGAACGCACCACCACGGCCTCGGTCACCACCACGGTGCGCTGGCGCTGCGGCAACGCAACCTCGGCGCGCTCGAGCGCCCACGCCGGGTCGACCACCGCGCTCGCCGCCAGCACGCGCATCACGGTGTCGACGGCCACCGCCTCGGCCGAGCGCTCCCAGTGCTGGCCGCATTCGATCAGCACGGCCAGGCGCGGATCGTCCGGATCACCCAGCCCGCCACGCTCGATCATGCGCAGGCCTGCGGGATGACCGGTGTCGAGCAGGATCGTGTCCGGAACGCCCAGGCGGCGCGCGAAGGCTGCGTTCTTCTCGGCGCGGCCGCACACCATGATGGGCCGGCAGGGGTCGTGCATCGAATGCAGGTCGAGAACGATGTCGGCGGCGTCGACGAAGGGCTGCAGCTTGCGCGCCCGGCGCAGTTCGCAGGAGTCGCGGCTGCCGAACAGGACCTCGTCGCTCCAGACCCGGTTCAGGTCTTCGTCGACGTAGCGCGAGGCATGCGGGTCCTCGCGGTCGAAGCGTGAAAACGCCTCGGTGTTCGCAAAGACCAGGATCAGGCGACCCTGGCGGACCACAGGTTCCTGCGCGAACAGCGTGGCCAGGGCGAGCGCGCCGCAGATCTCGTTGCCGTGGGTCAGTGCCTGCACGAGCACCGTGGGCCCCGGTCGGCCGGAGTCGAGCACATGGACCCACTCGACCCCGCTGTTGCCATGCCGGAACGGCTCGATGTCGGGCAGCGGCAGATCGATCGGCGGCGGTGCCGCACCGGTCCCGGTGTTCATGCGGTGGGTCCTTGATTCATGAATTCGCACAGACGATCGATCAGCGTCATCAGATGTCCCTGCAACGTGGGGAAGTTGTCGGTCCGCTGCAGCGAGGCTTCGTCCATATAGAGCCGCCGATTGACTTCGATCTGCAGGCAATGTCGCTGGCGCGACGGGTCGGCATGGGCGCGCACCAGCTCCATGCCCTTGAACGGGTCGTTGACCAGGACCCGGTAGCCGAGCGATTCGAGCGTGCCGCGTACCTGTTCGGTGAAGCGGGGGGCGCAGCTGCTGCCGTCGCGGTCCCCGAGCACGAAGTCCGGCCGCACATGCCCGGCGCCGCCGACACCCATGACACCGGCGACCGATCGCATCGAATGCAGGTTCAGGTGGAGCACACGGCCGAAACGGGCATGGGTCTGGTCGATCAGCTGGCGCAGCGCCGCGTGGTATGGGCGGTGGTGCTGCTCGATGCGCTGCATCACTTCCTCGACGGCGAGCCGGCGGTCGTAGATCGCACGACCATCGTCGAGCAAGCGCCATACCAGCGCCTTGCCGATGTTGGCCTTGCCGCTGTTTTGGATCGGGACTGGCCATTCACCGTCGAGCAGATCCGGGTCGATGTCCGCCTCGTGCCGGTTGACATCGATGTAGGTTCGCGGCACGAGCGCTGCCAGCAGAGGAATCCCGCGCTCGACCGCCGGCGCATAGAGGCGGTCGATGTGGCAGTCCTCGCCGTCGCGCAGGTCGCGCAGCGAGACCGCGGCACCGAAGTCGTCCGGGTAGTCATGACCCGAGTGCGGTGAGTCGAGCACCAGCGGATGTGCGGCCAAGGCCGGCCCGTGCACCCGGAACGACGGGCCGCCGCTCATGCGGAGCGCTCGTGCAGGTGGCAGGCCGCGAGGCGACCGGTGGCCAGCTCGACCAGCGCGGGCACCTCGCTCGCGCAGCGCGCCATCGCCTTCGGGCAGCGCGGATGGAAATGGCATCCCGAAGGTGGATGCAGGGGCGACGGGATCTCGCCCCGGATCGGCACGAAGCTGCGGTGGCGCCGGTCCAGGCGCGGCACCTCGTCGAGCAAGGCCTGCGTGTAGGGGTGCAGCGGGGCGCTGAACAGGACGTCGGTCGGCGCGACCTCGACCACACGGCCGAGGTACATCACCACCACCCGCTCCGAGATGTGCCGCACCACGCCCAGGTCGTGGCTGATGAACAGATAGGTCAGGCCGAGCTGTTCGCGCAGGTCCATGAACAGGTTCAGGACCTGGGCCTGGATCGAGACGTCGAGCGCCGCCACGGCCTCGTCGCAGACCAGGAATTCAGGCTGCACCGCCAGCGCGCGCGCAATCCCGATGCGTGCCCGCTGCCCGCCCGAGAACTGGTGCGGATAGCGGCTGGCGAGCCCTGCGTCGAGACCCACCCGCTTGAGCGATTGCGCCACCAGCTCGGGGGCTGCGGCGCGGTCGACGAGGCCGTGCACCAGGGGCGCCTCGGCGATCGCATCGCCGACCCGCAGGCGCGGGTTGAGCGAGGCGAACGGATCCTGGAAGATCATCTGCACCGGACGCTGCCCCGCGCCTTGCGGCAGGGCCTGCCCGCGATAGCGGACCTCGCCGTCGGTCGGCCGATGCAGCCCCGCGCCGAGGCGGCCGAGCGTGCTCTTGCCGCATCCCGATTCACCGACCAGGGCCACCACTTCGCCGTCGTGCACCGTCAGGCTGACACGATCGACCGCGTGCACGATCCGCGGTTCGACCTTGGCGCCGATGCGGCGCGCCAGTTTCTCGATCAGGTCCAGCTTGCGTTCGAAGCGCTTGCTGACCGACCTGAACTCGAGCAGCGGCGCGCTCAACCCGGGGCCTCGCAGGGGTGATGGCAGCGCACACCACGTGCGGCCACGGCGCAGCAGCTCCGGCATCGCCTCGCACTGCGTATCGGCAAACGTGCAACGACTGCGGAAGGCGCAGCCCGCATCGAGCGATTTCCACGACGGGGCCATGCCCGGAATCTGACGCAGACGCTGGCCGACCGGGTTGTGCGCCGGCACCGACTCGAGCAGGCCGCGCGTGTAGGGATGGGCCGGCGCTTCGAGCACCCCGTCGACGTCGCCTTCTTCGACGATGCGCCCGGCGTACATCACCGCCACGCGGTCGGCCAGGCCGGCGACGACCGCGAGATCGTGCGTGATCCAGATCAGCGCGCTGCCGGTGTCGCGCACCAGGCGCTGCATCTCGTGCAGGATCTGGCCCTGCACCGTGACATCGAGCGCCGTGGTCGGTTCGTCGGCGACGATGACGTCCGGCCGGTGCAGCAAGGCGATCGCGATCGCCACCCGCTGGCGCATGCCGCCCGAGAACTGGTGCGGATACTGGCGCAGGCGTTCTTCGGGCGAGGCGATGCCGACCTGGCCCAGCACCTCGAGCGAGCGCTCGCGCGCCCGCGCCCGGCCACAGTCCTCGTGCGCGAGCATGGTCTCGACCATCTGGGTCTCGATGCTCAGCACCGGGTTCAGCGTCATCATCGGGTCCTGGAAGATCATCGCGATGCGCCGCCCGCGCAGGCGGCGCAGGGTCGCCTCCGGCGCGCCCACCAGCTCCTCGCCGTGCAGCCGCACGCTGCCCGAGGCGATGCGCCCGGGCGCGTCGACGAGTCCCATGATCGAATAGCCGGTGACCGACTTGCCCGAGCCCGATTCGCCGACCAGGCCCAGCACTTCGCCGCGTGCGAGGTCGAACGAGACCCCCTGCACGGCCCGCAGCACGCCTTCGCGGGTATGGAATTCCGTGACGAGGTCGCGCACCGAGAGCACCGCCGTCATGCGGCCCACCCTGCCCGACGGATTGGCAGCGCCGCGTTCATCGGGCCAGCCTCGGATTGAGCACGTCGCGCAACTGGTCGCCGACCAGGTTGATCGAGAGGATCGTGAGCAGCAGCGCAACGCCCGGATAGACGCTGATCCAGTACTTGCCCGACATCAGGTACTCGTAGCCGTTGGCGATCAGCAGACCGAGCGAGGGCTCGGTGGTCGGCAGCCCGAGCCCGAGGAAGCTGAGCGTCGCTTCGAGTGCAATCGCATGGGCGACCTGGACCGTGCCGACCACGATCAGCGGTGGCAATGCATTGGGCAGCAGGTGGCGCAGCATGATGCGCCAGCCGGACAGGCCCAGGCCCTGGGCCGCCTCGATGTATTCCTTGCGCCGCTCGACGAGTGCCGCCGAGCGCGCCGTGCGTGCGTAGTAGGCCCATTGCACGGCGACCAGCGCGATGATGATCTTGTCGACACCGCGGCCCAGCACCGCAAGCAGGATGAGGGCGACCAGGATGGCCGGGAAGCCGAGCTGGATGTCGACGATGCGCATCAGCAGCTGCTCGAAGCGGCCGCCGCGCCAGGCCGCGGCGACACCGAGAAACGCGCCGAGCGTCAGTGCAATGAGGCCACTGGCAGCGCCGACCATGAGCGACACGCGCAGTCCATAGAGGATCGCCGACAGCATGTCGCGCCCCTGGCCGTCGGTGCCGAGCCGGTAGACCATCGCGCCCGATCCGGCGGCCTCACCAGGCGCCAGGCGGGCATCCATCAGGTCGAGCTTGCCGAGGTCGTAGGGGTTCTGAGGCGCGACCCACGGCGCCAGCAGGGCCAGCACGACCACGAGCAGCAACAGGCCCAGGCCGGCCATCGCCAGCCAGCTGCGCGCGAACTCGGACGCAAAGGTCTGCCAGCGGCCGCCCGCGCTCATCTCGCCCCCTTGATGCTGCGCATCGGCCCCCCGAGGGGCAACGAGCGCCTTCGGAACGGCCGCGCGGCGCTCACGTGCCGTCCTCGCCCAGGCGCATGCGCGGGTCGAGCGCCGTGTACAGCAGGTCCACCACCAGGTTGATGACGATGAACATCAGCACGATCATCATCAGATAGGCGACCACGACCGGCCGGTCGAGCTGGAAGATCGAATCGATCACGAGCTTGCCCATGCCGGGCCAGGCGAAGATCGTCTCGGTCACGACGGCAAACGCGATCACCGAACCGAGTTCGAGCCCGACCACGGTGACGAGCGGAATCATGATGTTCTTGAGCAGATGCACGCCGATGATGCGGCGCCGCGGCAGGCCCTTGGCGCGCGCGAACCGGATGTAGTCCAGCAGCGACTGTTCGCGCACCTGGGCACGCGTCAGCCGGATGATCAGGCTGAGCTTGAACAGGGCCAGGTTGATGGCGGGCAGCAGCGCGTACTTCAGGCCCTCCCAGTGCAGGATCGACAGCTTCAGGCCGAACCACTCCACGGTCGGCCCGCGCCCGCCCGAGGGCAGCCAGCCCAGCTCGACCGCGAAGACCAGGATCAGGATCAGGCCGACCCAGAAGGTCGGCAGCGAGAAGCCGACGATCGATCCGGCCATGATGGTCTTGGAGGCCACGCTGTCGGGCCGCAGGCCGGCGTACAGGCCGAGCGGAACGCCCAGCGTGACCGAGATGACCATCGCGAGAAAGGCCAGCTCGAGGGTCGCCGGCATGCGCTCGATGATCACTGCCAGCGCCGACTGGCCATAGACGAAGCTGGTGCCCAGGTGGCCCGACAAGGCGTTGCGCACGAACACCACGTATTGCTCGAGGATCGGCTTGTCCAGCCCGAGCGCGGCTGCGGCGCGCGCCCGCTCGATCTCGTCGGCCACCGGATTGACCAGGATCTCGATCGGATCGCCGACGACGAACAGCCCGAAGAAGACGAGCAGCGAGGTGACGAACAGCACCAGTGCCGTCTGCGCCAGACGGCGCAGCAGGAAGACCGTCACGCTGCGGTCACTTGGAAGCGGTCACCTCGAACGCCAGCGTGTACTGATCGGCCCGGCCCGGATAGGCGATGCCCTTGCGCATGGCCCAGGACGAGACCTCGTAGTGCACCGGCACCAGCGCCTGCAGCTCGCCGATCGACTTGTCGCACGCCGCGGCCAGCATCAGGTTGCGCTTGGTGTCGTCGATGTTGCTCATCGCGGTCAGGATCAGCGCGTCGACGCCGGCGTCCGAGAACCGGCCCCGGTTGGCCTGCCCCATGCCGGCCTTGGTGTCGAAGGTCCCGATGAGGGCGCGCAGCGGCGAGCTGGTCTCGCCCGTCTCGGCACCCCATCCGGCCAGGTACATCGAGTACTCCAGCTTGCCGGCGCGCGAGAAGAAGACGCTGCTCGGCATCGCCTCGAGCTTGGTGTCGATGCCCACGCGCGACAGGAAGCCGGCCACCGCCTGCGCCACCTTCTCGTCGTTGATGTAGCGGTTGTTCGGCGAATGCAGCGTGATCGCGAACCCATCCGGATAACCCGCTTCGGCAAGCAGCTTCTTGGCCGCGTTCAGGTCCTGCTTGGGCGGTGGCAGGCGCTTGCTGGTGCCCGGGAAGAAGTCGGGCAGCAGCTGCCCGGCCGGCTGGGCCTGGCCTTCCATGATGCGGCTGGAAATCGCGTCGCGGTCCAGTGCCAGCGAGACGGCCTTGCGCACGCGCACGTCCTTGAACGGGTTCTTCGCGAGGGCCGAGCCGTCCTTGGCCGTGACGAACGGCGTCACGTCGCGATCGCTGTCCATGTGCAGATAGATCAGGCGGTTGCTGACCGCCGACGCCACCGACAGGCGCGCATCCTTTTGCAGGCGTGAGATGTCGGCCGTCGGGACGCCTTCGATCAGTTGCACGTCACCGGCGAGCAGCGCGGCCACGCGCGCTGGCGCGTTGCTGATCATGCGCATGCGGACCGACTTCCAGTGCGGTTTCGGACCCCAGTAGCTGTCGTTGCGCACCAGCACGACCCGGTCGCCTGCCACGTATTCCTTGAACCGGAACGGTCCGGTGCCGACCATCAGCTTGCCGCTGTTGAATTCGGCGGTTGTTGCTTCCTCGGCCGTCCTGGCCTGGATCAGCCGGACCGCCACCAGGTCGTTCGGCAACAAGGGGTGCGGCCGGGCCGTCTTGATGCGCAGCGTGTACTTGTCGATCACGGTCGACTCGGTGATCGGGCGCGTATACGTCGTGAACGACGCCGGGCTGTTCGGCACGGTCGGGATGCGCTTGAGCGTCGCGACCACGTCGGCGGCCGTGAACTCGGTGCCGTCGTGCCACTTCACGCCTTTGCGCAGCTTGAATTCCCAGGTCAGTTCGTCGAGCGTCTTCCAGCTCTCTGCCAGGCCGGGCCGGATCTGTTCCTTGCCGTCCTTTGCCACCAGCTTCTCGAACACATGGTCGGCCACATTGTTGTTGGGCGACAGGTTGTGGAAATGCGGGTCGAGCGAGGTGACCGGGGTCGACAGGCCGACCGTCAGGTCCTGCGCGGCGGCGGACATAACGACGGCACACAGGCCGGCCCCGAGAAGTCCGCGAATGAGGTGAGCGAAGCGGTTCATGGCAAAGGGTCCAGGGAACAGAATGGGCATCGTAGACCGGCGCAGGCTCGGCTTCTCCCCTGGAAAGTACGCGGTTGCGAGGTCTTTCGAGATATGTACGGGTATACAGTCCGGGCATGTCTGCCGAGGCATCTTCGATCAGCCACGTTGTGCCCGACCCGATGGCCGCGCTCAACCCGCGCCAGCGCCTGGCCGTCGAGCATGGCGACCATCCACTGCTGGTCCTGGCAGGTGCCGGCACCGGCAAGACCTACACCCTGGCGGCACGTGTGGCCAGACTGGTGCGCGACGGCGTCGACCCGCAAAGACTGCTGCTGCTGACGTTCTCGCGCCGCGCCGCCCAGGCCATGACCCACCGGGCAGGCCTGCTGCTCCAGCAATCGCTAGGGCTCGGCGCTTCGCAGCGCCCGCCGGCACTGCCCTGGGCCGGCACCTTCCACGCCATCGGCGCACGTCTGTTGCGTGAATGGGCGCCGTCGATCGGTCTGCCCGAGGCGTTCACGATCCTCGACCGCGCCGACGCCGAAGACCTGATGAACCTGGCCCGCCAGTCGGCTTCGCTGACCGAGACGCACCGCCGCTTCCCGCTCAAGGGCACCTGCCTTGCGATCTACTCGCGCACCGTCAACAGTGCTTTGCCGCTGTCCGAGGTCCTGCAGTCGCAGTTCCCCTGGTGCGCCGCCTGGGAAGCCGAACTGAAGTCGCTGTTCGGCAGCTACGTGGACGAGAAGCTGCGCCAGCAGGTGCTCGACTACGACGATCTCCTGCTCTACTGGGCCCAGGCCATGCTCGAGCCGGCCCTGGCCGCCCACGCGTCGGCACGCTTCGACCATGTGCTGGTCGACGAGTACCAGGACACCAACCGCCTGCAGGCCCAGATCCTGCGCGCGCTGCGGCCCGACGGCCGGGGCCTGACCGTGGTCGGTGACGATGCCCAGTCGATCTACGCCTTTCGGGCCGCCGAGGTGCGCAACATCCTCGACTTCCCGGCCCAGTTCGGTGCCACGACGCGGGTCGTCACGCTCGAACAGAACTACCGCTCGACGGCCCCGATCCTCGCGGCCTCGAATGCCGTGATCGCGGCGGCCAGCGAGCGCCACGCCAAGGAACTCTGGAGCGAGGTTGCAGCCGGACCGCGGCCCCAGCTCGTCACCGTGGCCGACGAGGCGGCTCAGGCGAGCTGGGTCGTCGACGAAGTGCTGCGCCAGCGTGAGACGGGGCTGGCGCTGAAACGACAGGCCGTCCTCTTCCGCACCTCCCACCACAGCGCGCCGCTCGAACTCGAATTGACGCGCCGCCATGTGCCCTTCGTGAAGTACGGCGGGCTCAAGTTCCTCGAGAGCGGTCATGTCAAGGACCTGCTGTCGCTGCTTGCGCTTCGTCCAGAACCCCTGCGGGCGGATTGCCGGCATGCGCTGTGCGCTGCTGGTGCCGGGCATCGGGCCGGCAAGTGCCCGCCGCCTGCTCGACACGATGGCCGCGCATGCCGATCCCGGCGCGGCCTTGCTGTCGTTCCGCCCTGCGCCGGCGGCGCGCGCCGATTTCGCCGAATTCCAGGCCGCCTATGCACAATTGCGCGAACCCTCGGCACCGTGGCCAGCGCAACTGGACACCGCCTTGCGCTGGTACCAGCCTCAGCTCGAGCGCCTGCACGAGGACGCACCGATCCGCCTCGCCGATCTTCGCCAGCTGGCCCAGATCGCCTCGGGCTACCCGTCGCGCGAGCGCTTCCTGACCGAGCTCACGCTCGATCCACCGCAGGCGAGCAGCGACGAAGCCGGCGTTCCGCACCGCGACGAGGACTACCTGATCCTGTCGACCATCCATTCGGCGAAGGGCCAGGAGTGGTCGGCCGTGCATGTGCTCAACATGGTCGACGGCTGCATGCCGGCCGACATGGCGACCGGCAGCGCGGCCGAGATCGACGAGGAGCGCCGCCTGCTGTACGTGGCGATGACGCGCGCCAAGCGCCATCTGCACCTGCTGGTGCCGCAGCGCTTCTACGTGACGCAGCAGTCGCGCTACGGCGACCGCCATCTGTACGCCGTGCCGAGCCGCTTTCTCACCCCTGAGGTGGGCGCCTGCCTGGACCCCGTCCATGTGGCCGACAGCGGGCAGCTTGGCCGCGCGGCCGGGCTCCCGGTGCAGCCGGTGGACCTCGGCGCACAGATCAGGTCGACCTGGCGCTGAGTTGCCCGGCGCGCGGCAAGTCCGCGAAAACAGAGCGGTCTTTGTGGTTCGGGATTGAGTTCAGGGCAAAAGATGCATACCATATGCATCTATCGAACCCTAGGTCCCCACCATGACTCGAATCGAACAGGCCGCGCCGCTGACGCAGGCGCTGCAACGCGCCTACCAGCATGGTTTCGTGACCGACGTCGAGTCCGACGCGTTGCCCCCCGGCCTGGACGAAGGCACGATCCGCGCAATCTCGCTGCGCAAGCGCGAGCCCGAGTTCCTGCTCAAGTGGCGTCTGGCGGCATTCGAGCGCTGGCTGACGATGACGTCACCCGACTGGGGCCGCCTCGAGATCGAACCGGTCGACTTCCAGGCCCTGAGCTACTACTCGGCACCGAAATCACAGAAGGATGGCCCGAAGAGCCTCGACGAGGTCGACCCCAAACTGCTCGAGACCTACGAGAAGCTCGGCGTCCCGCTGCATGAACGGGCCCGCCTGGCCGGCGTGGCGGTCGACGCGGTCTTCGATTCGGTCTCGGTGGGCACGACGTTCCGCGAGAAGCTGGCCGATGTCGGTGTGATCTTCTGCTCCTTCTCGCATGCGGTCCAGAACCACCCGGAGCTGATCGAGCGCTACCTGGGTTCGGTGGTGCCGGTCGGCGACAACTTCTACGCAGCGCTGAACTCGGCCGTGTTCTCCGACGGCTCCTTCGTCTACATCCCGAAAGGCGTGCGTTGCCCGATGGAGCTGTCGTCCTACTTCCGCATCAATGCGCGCAACACGGGGCAGTTCGAACGCACCCTGATCATCGCCGAGCCGGGCAGCCATGTGAGCTACCTCGAGGGCTGCACAGCGCCCCAGCGCGACGAACACCAGCTGCACGCGGCGGTGGTCGAACTGGTGGCCCATGAGGACGCCCACATCAAGTATTCGACGGTCCAGAACTGGTACCCGGGCGATGAAAACGGGCGCGGCGGCATCTACAACTTCGTGACCAAGCGCGGCCTGTGTGCCGGCCCGCGTTCGCACATCGCCTGGACCCAGATCGAGACCGGATCGGCGATCACCTGGAAGTACCCGAGCGTCGTGCTGCGCGGCGACGACTCGAGCGGCGAGTTCTATTCAGTGGCGGTGTCCAACCACCGCCAGCAGGCCGACACCGGCACCAAGATGATCCACCTCGGCCGCAACACGAAGAGCCGCATCGTCTCCAAGGGCATCAGCGCTGGCCACGCGCACAACAGCTACCGCGGCCTGGTGCGCGTGGCGCCGACCGCGGCCGGCGCACGCAACCACACCCAATGTGATTCGCTGCTGATCGGCTCGAATTGCGGCGCCCACACCTTCCCCTATGTGGACGCGGCGCGTGACGACGCGGAGATCGAACACGAGGCCACCACGACCCGCATCTCGGAAGAACGCCTGTTCTATTGCCAGCAGCGCGGCATCGACCCCGAACAGGCCACCGCCCTCATCGTCGGCGGCTTCTGCCAGGCCGTGCTGGAGGAACTGCCGATGGAATTCGCGCTCGAGGCCAAGGCCCTGCTGGCCGTGTCGCTCGAAGGCTCGGTCGGCTGATCCGGCCGCACAAACCCACTGGACCCCCCATGACCACCACCCCCACCCTGCTCGAGATCCGCGACCTGCGCGTCGACATCGGCGAGCGCCATGTGCTGAAGTCGATCTCGCTCGACGTGCCAGCCGGCGCGGTCTTCGTCCTGATGGGCGCCAACGGCAGTGGCAAGAGCACCCTCGGCCTGGCCCTGGCCGGCCACCCGCGCTACCAGGTGACCGGTGGCACGGCCCGCTTCGACGGGCAGGACCTGCTCGCGCTCGAGCCCGAGGCGCGCGCACGCGCCGGGCTCTTCCTGTCCTTCCAGGCACCGCCGGACATTCCCGGCGTCAAGAACAACCTGTTCGTTCGCACCGCGATCAATGCGGTGCGCGACGCACGCGGCGAGGCACCGCTCGACGCCTTCGACTTTCTCGGCCAGGCGCGCAGCGCAGCACAACGGCTCGGCCTGCCCGAGGCGATGCTGAGCCGGCCGGTCAACGACGGCTTCTCGGGTGGCGAGCGCAAGCGCAACGAGATGCTGCAGCTCGAACTGCTGCAGCCGCGCCTGGCGGTGCTCGACGAGATCGACTCGGGCATGGACGTCGACGGCGTGCGTGCCGTGGTCGAACTCGTGACCCGGATGCGCGCCAAGGGCACGGCCTTCATCGTGGTCTCGCATTACCTGCAACTGATCGAGTCGCTCGCCCCCGACCGCGTGCTGCGTCTGGACCAGGGTTGCATCGCCGAGTCGGGTGATCTGGAACTGGCGCGCCGCATCGCGCGCACCGGCTATGCGCCGGCCGAAAGCGCGGAGGCCTGAGCCGTGGACAGCGCACGCGCCGACCGCCTCGCCGCCCGCCGCCAGCTCGACACGCTCGGCTGGATCGCCCGCAATGCAGAAACCTACCGCCATCTGCCGCCTCCCGCGGCCCAGGCCTGGCTGGGCGAAGAGGACGGCGCCGCCACCGACGAGGCGATCGATTGCGAAGCCCCAGCGCTGGCTGGCGCCGGCTGGACCCTGCACCCGGTCGGCCATTCGCCGCAGGGCCGGGTCGACGCGCGCTGGCTCGATGCAGGCGATCCGGACCAGCGGGCCGAACTTCTGCGCGACCTGCCGGCCCCCGGTGATGGGGACTCGGCGCCGTTTGCCTGGGCCCACCGCAGCCTGTTGCGTCAGGGCCTGCGCCTGAGCGTGGGAGGGACCCCGGGCGCCGATCGTGAGGCCAATCAGACCGTGTGGCTGCAGCTGCGCCACCTGCCGCGTGCCGTGGTCGAAGCGCCGATGCTGGTGATCGACATCCAGCCCGGGGTCGACTGCGTGCTGGTCGAAAGCCACGAGCGCGATCCGGCGCATTGTTCGCATCCGATCGTGCAGAACCTGCACAGCCATGTCCGGCTCGGCGCGGGGGCCACGCTGCGCCACCTGCGCCTGGCCACACCCGGCGCCGACGACCGCATCGCGCACCACCTGCAGGTCGTCGTCGGCGCCAAGGCACGCTACGAACAGGCACTGATCGGCTCGAGCAGCCGCTACCACCTGCAGCGCCAGGCCATCGATCTGCATGCCGACGACGGCGTGGCGCGCACCGGCACTGTGCTGTTCGCGAACGGCGGCGCGATCGAACTTCAGGCCCGGCTGTCGCACGCCGCACAACGCACGCGCAGCGCGGTGCGCGCGCTGGCGCTGGCCAGCGGCGCCGCGATGACGGTCGTCAACGCCCATTCCCGCATTGCGCCCGACGCCGGCGACACCGAGGTGCTGCAGCGCCTGAGCGGCATTCCGACCGGTCACGGCGCAGGCCAGCGCACGCCGCGCATCGTGCTGCGCCCGCATCTGGAGATCCTGCACGACCAGGTGCAGGCGGCACACGGCGCGACCTGGGGTGCGCTGCCCGAGGACGCCATCTTCTACGCCCGCCAGCGCGGCCTGTCGGCCCAGGATGCGCGCTCGCTGGTTGTTCAGGGCATGGCCGCGGCCCTGCTCGAGGACGGCCTGGGCGGGTCGGCGCTGATGGAGGCACTCGGTGTCGACGCGCATCTCGCGCGTGCGGTGGCACGCCACCTCGGGCACGCCGAGGAGACGGCAAATGGCTGACACCTCGACCCCCGCCGGCACCGGCCTGACACGGCACCGGGCCGCCTTTGCGGTCCTGAATCAGCAGATCCATGGCGCGCCGCTGGCCTACCTGGACAATGCGGCGACAACCCAGATGGCCGAGCCGGTGCTCGAGGCCCTGCGCCGCTTCGAGACGCACGACCGCGCCAACATCCACCGCGGCGTTCACACGCTGAGCGAACGCGCGAGCCAGGCCTTCGAAGACGCACGGATCGCCCTCAAACGCTTCATCGGCGCCGGCGCGGCGCATGAACTGGTCTTCACCTCGGGCACGACCGAGTCGCTCAACCTGCTCGCGAATGGCCTGTCGACGGCTGGCGACAGCCCGGCGCTGATCTCGGCCGGCGACCAGATCGTCGTCAGCGGCCTCGAACACCATGCCAACCTGGTGCCCTGGCAGCAGGCCGCGCGCCGCTGCGGTGCACAGCTGTCGGTCTTGCAGCCCGATGCGCAGGGGCGCCTGAAGGTCGACGATCTGGCATCGCTGATAACGCCGCGCTGCCGCGTTTTCGCGGTCACGGCCTGCGCCAATGCCACCGGCGAGCGACCGCCCTACGAGGAGCTGCTCGCGCTCGCGTCCGGGGCCGGCGCGCTGACGGTGCTCGACGCAGCGCAGGCCGTTGCGCACGAGGTGCCCGACATCGATCGGCTGGCCTGCGACTTCATGGCCTTTTCCGGCCACAAGATGTACGGCCCGATGGGCATCGGCGTGCTGGCCGGGCGCCGTGCGGCGCTCGAACGCGTGACGCCGCTGCGCTTCGGCGGCGACATGGTCGAGTGGGTGAGCGCCAGCGAGGCCAGCTTCGCTGCCCTGCCGGCGCGTCTGGAAGGCGGCACTCCCAATGTGCCCGGTGCACTCGGCATGGCCGCTGCAGCCGGTTTCATCGACGCCGTTGGTCGCGCGGCGATCGACGCCTGGGTCTGTTCCCTGCGTGCCCAGGCCGTGGCCGGGCTGGCGGCGATCCCGGGCGTGCGCGTGCTGTCGGCGCACAGCACGGCATCGGCCATCGTGTCCTTCGTCGCCGATGGCGTGCACCCGCATGACATCGGCACCCTGCTCGACGAACAGGGCATCGCGGTGCGCACCGGCCATCACTGCGCCCAGCCGTTGATCGACCACCTCGGGCAGGGGCCGACCACACGCGCCTCGTTTGCGCTGTACAACACGCCGGACGAAGTGGACCGCCTGGTCGCCGGCGTGGCCCATGCCGTGAAGGTGCTGCAATGAGCTCGGCCGAACAGGACCTCTACCAGGAGGTGATCATCGAGCACAAACGGGCGCCGCGGAACTTCGGCACCCTGGCCAATCCGACCCACCAGGCGCGCGGCACCAACCCGCAATGTGGCGACGACATCAGCGTGGCGCTGCGGCTGGACGAGCAGCGCATCGACGACATCAAGTTCACCGGTCAGGGCTGTGCGATCTGCGTCGCGTCGGCGTCGATGATGACCGAGGCGGTGCGCGGCCATGAGCGCGAACTGGCCGAGCAACTGCACCATCGTTTGCGCGCCGTGATCACGGGAGAACTCGAGCCCGAGGGCGCCGAGCTCGGCAAGCTGGTGACGCTCGCCGGCGTGCGCCGCTACCCGAGCCGCATCAAGTGCGCGTTGCTGGCCTGGCACGCGTTGATGCATGCGCTGAACCCGACCGCGCCGTCCGAGACCGATAACCCGTCCGAGGTGACACCATGACCCCCAAGCGCGAACCCGTCGTGATCGCACGCTCCGTGCGCGTCGAGCGAGTGCCCGACGGCGGTCTCGTCGAACTGCCGGCTGGCACCAAGGCCGAGATCACGCAGGCCCTGGGCTCGTCGTTCACGATGGTGGTCGACGGACAACTGGTGCGCATGAAGGGAGTCGACGCGGACGCCATCGGGCGCAGCGCGCCGGTGGCGCCGACCGTGGCCGCCGACGTGAGCCAGTCGGAACTCGAAGAAGCCGTGTGGGACATGCTCAAGACCTGCTACGACCCCGAGGTCCCGATCAACATCGTCGACCTCGGCCTCGTCTACAACTGCGACGTGCAGCCGATGGACGACGGTCGGTACCGGGTGACTGTCGCGATGACCTTGACGGCACCCGGCTGCGGAATGGGCGAGGCGATGGGTGACGAGGTGTGCGACAAGCTGCTCGCCATGGCCCCGGTCGGCGAAGCGACGGTCGACTGGGTTTTCGACCCGCCTTGGGACCGCTATCGACTGTCCGAGATGGCGCGCCTCGCGCTCGGGCTCTGATTCCCAGCTGCTCCGAACGAACGCCACAGACCCCCGAGGCCCATCTTGCGACTCGCCGAATACACCGACTACACCTTGCGCGTGCTGATGTATTGCGCCGTCAACCCGGAGCGCCTGGTGACGATCGGCGAGCTGGCCGAACGGCACCAGGTGTCGAAGAACCACCTGATGAAGATCGTCAACGACCTGGCCAACCAGGGCCTGCTCGAAACGACGCGCGGGCGCGGCGGCGGTGTTCGCCTGCTGATGAAGCCCGAGCTGATCCGGGTCGGGGATGTGGTCCGCCGCTCGGAGACCGACTTCCGCCTCGTCGAATGTTTCGACCCCGAGACCAGCATCTGCACCTTGACCCCGTCTTGCCGGCTCAAGGAGGTCTTCGGCGCCGCCTTGAAAGCCTACTTCCGAGTGCTCGACGATGCCACGCTGGCCGACATCGTCGCGCCCTCGACCTCCACCCTGCCAGGCAGTTCGCCGATGTCGGCGCCGGTCTCGCGCCGTGCGTCGCCGGCCAAGACCGCTGCGCGCGCACCGTCCTGAACGGACCCGCCTGCTGCGATGCCGCGCCCTGCCTGTCCACCGACCCTGGTCTACGCCTGCTCGGGGTGCTCGAGCGCCGCGCAACTGGCCAACCACCTGGCGGTGCGCCTGGACCGGCAGGGGGACGCCGAGATGTCCTGCATCGCCGGCCTCGGCGGGCAGGTCAAGAGCCTGATCCGCACGGCCCGCAAGGCCGTTGCGGCCGGGCGCCCGATCCTGGCGATCGACGGCTGTGCGCTGGCCTGCGTGCGCAGCACCTTGAAGCTGCATGACATCACGCCAAGCCAGCACCTGCAGCTGGGCGAACTCGGTGTTCGCAAGCTGGCCCATGCCGACTTCGATGCCGCGACGGCGCACGATCTGCTGCAGGACTGGACGCAGCGTGTGCGCGCGATGAACCGTGCGGCCGGCGGCGTCCACTCCATTCCCTCGTCTTCCGACCCCCATTGACCAAGGACACCCCCATGTCGACTCCGCACCTTCATCTTTCGCCCTCCGCCATCTATCCGTTCGACGCGCGCGGCGTGGCCAAACGATTTCGCCATGCCGCGATCTTCGGCGCACTCGACGCACTCCAGCCCGGCGAGACGATGCGCTTCATGAACGACCACGATCCGCTGCCGCTGCTTGATCAGCTGCGCGCACGCTATGGCGATGGCATCGACATCACGTACCTGCAGCGTGAACCGGGCGCCATCGCGATCGACTTCGTGATCCGGTGAACAAGCCGGATCGTGGCGCCGACCGTACGAGCCTGCCGCGCGCGCCACGCGTGATTCCGATCGCCGCGGCCGCAGCCGCTGGCGACGACGGCCTGACCGTCTCGATGTACGAGAAGCAGGCGAAGATCTATCCACGCGCCGTCACCGGCTGGTTCGCGCGCTGGCGCTGGACCATGGTCTGGTTGACCCAGATCGTGTTCTACGGCTTGCCGTGGCTGAGCTGGGGCGGGCGCCAGGCGGTGCTGTTCGACCTGACCGAACGCCGCTTCTACATCTTCGGGCTGATGCTGCAGCCGCAGGACCTGATCCTGCTCGCGGCCCTGCTCGTCCTGTCCGCACTCGCGCTCTTCTTCTTCACCGCGGTGGCAGGCCGTCTCTGGTGCGGCTACGCCTGCCCGCAGACCGTCTACACCGAGATCTTCCTGTGGGTCGAGCGCCGCATCGAAGGCGACCGCGTGGCCCGGATGAAACTCGATGCGGCCCCCTGGGGCGCCGCCAAGCTGCTGCGCAAGGGGGCCAAGCAGGCGGTCTGGCTGGCCATCGGCCTGGTCACCGGCTTCACCTTCGTCGGCTACTTCACGCCGATCCAGCAGCTGGCGGCCGAGGCGGGAATCCTCTCGTTCTCGCCCTCGGAAGTCTTCTGGATCCTCTTCTATGGCTTTGCGACCTATGGCAATGCCGGCTATCTGCGCGAACAGGTGTGCAAGTACATGTGCCCCTACGCGCGCTTCCAGAGCGCGCTGATCGACCGCGACTCGCTCGTCATCGCCTACGACGGCGGGCGCGGCGACCCGCGCGGATCGCGCCCGCGCAAGGCGGATCCGGCCGCGCTGGGTCTGGGCAGCTGCATCGATTGCACCTTGTGCGTCCAGGTCTGCCCGACCGGCATCGACATCCGCGACGGCCTGCAGAACGAATGCATCGGATGCGCGGCCTGCATCGACGTCTGCGACGACGTGATGGACAAGATGGGCTACGCGCGCGGGCTGATCCGCTACTCGACCGAGAACGGCGTGGCCCAGAAACTCTCGCGCGCGCAGATGCTGCGCCGCGTGGTGCGCCCGCGCGTGCTGCTCTATGGCCTGGCCCTGCTCGCGGTCAGCACCGCCTTCGTGTTCTCACTGTCCTCGCGCAGCGGGTTCTCGGTCGACGTCATCAAGGACCGCGGGGCGCTGGCGCGCATCGTCGACGACGGCGTGATCGAGAACGTCTACACCCTGCATGTGGCCAATGTCACCGAACAGGCACAGACCTACGAAGTCGCGGTGTCGGGCCTGCCCGGGCTGAGCATCGTGACCGCGACCCGCCTGGACGTGCCGGCGGCGGCCAATCGGGCCTGGCCGCTGCGCCTGACCCTGGCGCCGGAGGGCGGGGCCGAGCGCGGCAAGGCCCATCCGATCGAATTCGAGGTGCGCAACGAACAGGCCGGCGCGGCGATCGTGCGGCGCGAGAAGTCGACCTTCTACGTTCCGCGCTGAGCCGGCCGGAAAGACGAACGGGTCGGTGCCGCTCGGCACTGACCCGTGATTGTCTTGGTCGGGGTGAAAGGATTCGAACCTTCGACCCTCTGGTCCCAAACCAGATGCGCTACCAGGCTGCGCTACACCCCGAGGGACGTCATTCTACCGGTGCGGGCAGCGCAAGCTGGCGCGACACCGAGATGCATTGCCGGATGTGTTGTTCGCAGACGTACTTGAGCGCCGAGTAGGTCAGCACCGCCGACACCGCCTGCCCGGCCAGCGGCACGTACTTGGCGGCCTGCTGGGTCGTCAGCCGCACACCGACCAGCTTGAGCAGCCTGATGACGACTTCCCGGGTCACGACCTTGCCGACCAGCATGCCGCCGCCGGCGCTGATCGCCTTGTAGACCACGAGCTGGCGCTCCGGGCGCAAGGCGTTCGATCTGCTCCGGCGACAGGCCGAATTCGCGGTTGATGCGCGGCAGCAGGCTGACCAGCACGCCGATGTCGGTCAGCCAGTCGATGCCCGGCAGCGGCACCACGGCCACGCCGGCCGCGAACAGGGCACGCTGCGTCACGAGGCGCCGCGACCTCCTGGCCGCGGCGTCGATCAGATCCCGCTCGGTCAAGGCTCGCGCGGCAGGACGACGATGCCATCGGCATCGGCGACCAGCCATTCGCCCGGTCGCAGGTCCACGCCCTGGATCTGCAGCGGCACGTCGACTTCGCCGGCACGCTTGCGCTCGGTCGGCAGCGGGATCAGGGCCAGGGCCCGGATGCCCAGGTCGCACGCCGCGAGCTCGGCCCGGTCACGCACTGCGCCGTTGACCACCACGCCGGCCCAGCCGTTGCGCGCCGCCGCGGCTGCGATGTTGCCGCCGATCAGCGCACGCCTGAGCGAGCCGCCGCCATCGACCACCAGCACCCGGCCGGCGCCCGGCGACTCGAGCGCCGCCTTGACCGAGGTGTTGTCCTCGAAGCAGCGCACGGTGCTCACCGGTCCCGCGAACCCGGCCTTGCCTGCGTACTCGTGAAAGAGCGGCGGCAGGACCCGGAAGTCCCCGCCCGTATCGGACTTGTGCAGATCGCACAGGTCGCAACTGCTGCGCTTGTCCATGGCCTCAGAGCGGGGGAATGCGCAGCATCTGTCCTGGGTAGATCTTGTCCGGGTGCTTCAGCATGGGCTTGTTGGCCTCGAAGATCACCGGGTACTTGTTGGCGTCGCCGTAGAACTTCTTGGCGATCTTGGACAGGTTGTCGCCGCTCACGACCGTGTGCCACTGGGCCTCGGGTGCCGGCGTGCTGACCACGGTCATGTCGCTGACCGAGGCCACGCCGGCCACATTGCCGCAGCACAGCACGATCTTTTCCTTGGTCGCCTGGTCCGGCACCACGCCGTCGACCGTGACGACACCGCTCGGGGCGTCGAATGCGATGCCCAGGCCGCTCGCGTCGATTCCGTTGGCCTTGATGTAGCCGCGGATCGCCTCGGCCGCAGCGGCACTCATCGCAGCGACGTTTTCCGGGGTCGGCGCGGCCTTGACCGCCTGTTCGGCGGCCTTGGCCTGACCGATGCCGAACAGCTTCTCGCCGGCTTCCTTGATGAAACTGAGCATGCCCATGGAGTCCTCCTTGTTGAATGAATCTGCCACTTTAGCGTGGAGTCGAGGCCAGGCGCGAGCGCGCGCCATCGCGGATGGCCGTCAGCGTGCTGCGGCTCGTGCTGACGTCCGGATCGAGCTTGACATGCAGCAGGGTTGGCCGTTCGCTCGCCAAGGCCTGCGCGAAGGCGGGTTCGAACTGCGCGGTCTGCTCGATGCGCCCGCAGCGCCAGCCATAGGCGGCGGCCAGGGCGGCGAAATCGGGGTTGGCCAGGTCGCTGCCACTGACCCGGCCCGGGTACTCGCGTTCCTGGTGCATCCGGATCGTGCCGAAGCTGCCGTTGTCGACCACGATGCTGATCAGGCGCCGCGCGCCGTAGCCGATGGCAGTGGCCAGTTCCTGCCCGTTCATCAGGAAGTCGCCGTCGCCGGCGACGTTGACCACGGTCCGCTCCGGGCAGAGCAGCGCGGCCGCGACCGCCGCCGGCAAACCATAGCCCATCGCTCCGGAGGTGGGTGCAAGCTGGGTCCGGCCATGGTGCTGCAGTCCCGGGTAGACCACGAAGCGGTGCAGCCATCCGCTGAAATTGCCGGCTCCATTCGTGTAGACGGTGTCGGGGGGCGCGAGCCGCTGCACCGTCTTGATCACTTCGGCCATGTCGAGCGGTGCCACGTCAGTCGCCACCCGGTTCGCGACACAGTCTTCGCCGGCGCTTCGGGCCCATTCGGCCCAGGCGCAATCCGCCGGCGCCGGCAGGGCCGCCAGGGCCGCTGCGGCCTGGTCGACCGAGGCGTGCACCAGAAGGTCGGCCGCATAGACCCGGCCCAGTTCCTCGGCGCCGGCATGCACGTGGATCAGGCGCTGGTGCGGCTGCGGCGCCTCGAGCAGGGTGTAGCCCCCGGTCGTCATTTCGCCCAGGCGCACACCCAGGGCCAGGATCAGGTCGGCGTCGCGCACGCGCGCCGCCAGCTTCGGATTGATGCCGATGCCCACGTCGCCGGCGTAAAGCGGATGCCGGTTGTCGAAGGTGTCCTGGAATCGAAAGGCACAGCCCACCGGCAGCTGCCAATGCTGCGCAAACGCTTGCAGGGCCTCGGCCGCCGCCGCGTCCCAGCCACTGCCCCCGGCAATCACCAGCGGTCGACGGGCCGCCGCCAGCAACCGGCCGACCTGGTCGATGCTGCCGGCGGCCGGTGCCGGGCGCGCCGGCGCCCGCCGTGCCAGGACCGGCGCGGATGTCAGCGTGGTCAGCATGTCCTCGGGCAGCACCAGCACGACCGGCCCTGGCCGACCCTGCAGCGCGGTGTGGAAGGCGCGCGCGATGTACTCGGGCAATCTGTCCGCCGCGTGGACCTCGCCCACCCACTTGGCCAGGCCGAGCGTGCCGGGGCCGAACATCTGCCGGTAGTCGAGTTCCTGGAACGCCTCGCGATCACGCTGGTCGCTCGCCACCTGGCCGACGAACAGGATCATCGGCGTCGAGTCCTGAAAGGCCGTGTGCAGGCCGATGCTGGCATTGGTCGCACCCGGACCCCGGGTCACAAAACAGATGCCCGGTCGCCCAGTGAGCTTGCCCTGAGCTTCGGCCATGAAGGCGGCACCGCCTTCCTGCCGACACGCGATGAAGCGAATGCGGTCGCGGTGCTCGTGCATTCCATCCAGCACCGCGAGATAACTTTCACCGGGGACACCAAAACAGGTGTCGATCCCCTGCTCGATCAGGGCTTCGACGAGCAGGTGGCCTGCGGGGCGGGGGGTCATCGTCGGGTCTCCTGGTCTTCGCTGCGGAACACGACCCATTATGCGAAGGCTTGCCCTCGCGGGGCGCCGGGGCCGATACTTCGCCAAACAGTGAATCCGAGCGCATGCCCTCCAAGATCGCCAGCAGGACTCCCGAACCGCGCCCGCGCGACGCCGAACGGTCGCAGAACGACATCCTGGTCGCAGCGCGCGACGAGTTCGCCGCCCATGGCCTGGGTGGCGCGCGCATGGACCGCATCGCCGAGCGCGCCGAGGTCAACAAGCGCCTCATCTACTACTACTTCGAGAGCAAGGAGAGCCTCTTCCTCGCGGTGCTCGAGAAGGCCTACGAAGGCATCCGCGGCGAGGAGCAGGCGCTCAACCTGACCCAGGTCGAGCCGATCGAGGCGATCCGCCGCCTGATCGCCTTCACCTGGAACTACTACCTCGCCCACCCCGAGTTCCTGACCCTGCTCAACAGCGAGAACCTGCACCGCGCGCGCCACCTGAAGAAGTCGGCCAAGGTGCGCAGCATGCATTCGCCGCTGGTGCAGACGCTGGCCGGCGTGCTCGAGCGCGGCAGCAAGGCAGGTCTCTTCCGCGCCGGTGTCGACCCGGTGCAGCTCTACATCTCGATCGCCGGGATCTCGTACTTCTACCTGGGCAACTGCCACACGCTGTCGACGATCTTCGACCGCGACCTGCTGTCGCCCAAGGCCAAGCTTGAGCGGCTCTCGCACATGACCGACGTGGTGCTCGGTTTCCTGGTGCGTGATTGACGGCGCAGCAGTTGCCGAACGCGCACGGCCTGACTATGATTCACCATACGGTTAACTAAGACCGAAGCGCGCCGGCGAAGCGCGTCCCCTGCCCCACCCCCACCAGGAGACTGCCCGTGCCCCATTCCGTTTCATCCCTCATCGCCCGTCGCGGTGTCCTCGCCGCCGCGCTGGCCACCGCCGCACTTGCCCTGCCCGGTACCGCGTTTGCGCAGTGGAAGCCCACCAAGCCAATCACGATCATCGTGCCCTGGTCGGCCGGCGGCGCCACCGACCAGATCACCCGGCTCGCGGCCTCCGAGCTCGAAGAAGGCCTGGGCCAGAAGATCGTCGTCGTCAACCAGCCTGGCGGCGCCGGCTCGATCGGCACCAAGGCCGCGATGGACGCGCCCAAGGATGGCTACACCTGGACCGCCGGTGCGGCCAAGCAGCTCGGCACCTACCCGGTGCTGGGCATGATCAACAGCAAGCTCGACGACTTCCACCTCTTCCTGGCGGTGACGAACGTGTCGATCGTCAGCGTCAATCCGTCGACGCCCTACCAGACCTTCCCCCAGCTGCTCGAGGCAATGAAGGCCGGCCCGCTGCCGGTCGGCACCGCGGGCAACAGCTCGTCGGGCCACTTCGCGATGGAGGCCATCGCCAAGGCCACCGGCGCCAAGTACCGCCACGTGACCTATGACGGCGGCAATCCGGCCGTGGTGTCGACGGTGTCGGGCGAGACCCAGGTCACGACCCAGCTTGCGCCCGAGCAGGCCGAGATGATCAAGGGCAAACGCCTGCGTCCGCTCGTCGTCGTGGGCGACGAGGCGCTCACGATCGAAGGCGTCGGCACCATCCCGCCGATCACCCAGTTCGTCAAGGACTTCCCCAAGGTCACGACCGGCTTCGGCATCTTCATCCCGAAGGGCGTGCCGGCCGAGGTGGTGGCGACGGTCGAGAAGCTCTGGGCCGAGCGCATTGCCAAGTCCGACAAGGTGCGCAAGTACGCCAACGACAAGGGCGCGCTCTTCACGCCGCTGTACGGCAAGGCCGCCCACGACGCCGTCTGGCCGACCGTCGTCAACGACGCCTACCTGCTGCAGGACGCCGGTCTGGCCAAGGTCTCTCCGGAGTCGCTCGGCATCAAACGCTGACCGGTTCGCGATGCCCGTGACGCGCCGCGACGAGCTGATCAACGCCGCCGGCTGGGCGGCGGCCGGCGCGGCGATCCTGATCGCGTCGTGGCGCATGGACCGACTGGACAACCGCGGCATCAACCCCTGGTCGGTGCCCGGCCTGACGCCCGGACTGGTCGGTGCGCTGATGATCCTGCTCGCCCTGATGCTGGCCCTGGCGCCGCGCGCGCCAGCGGTCGACGCGTCCGCGCCGGCGGACAGCGGTGGTCTGCGCCGCACCGCGGGCGTCCTGGTGCTGTGCCTGGGCTTCGGCGCCGTGACCCTTGGCAGCGGCCTGCCTTTCGTGCTGCAGGCGGCGGTCTTCATCTTTGCCTTCACGAGCCTGTTCAGCTGGTCCGCCTGGCGTGCTGCCGGAGCGGTCGGGCGCGGACTTGCGCAGACCGCACTGATCGCGGCGATTGCAGCAGCGGCCATCTCCTGGCTCTTCGAGTCGGTCTTCCTGGTGCGCCTGCCGTGACCTGTCGATGGACGGCCTGAGCCACCTCGGGGCGGCGCTGGCGGCGCTGACCGGGCCCTGGCAGATCGCCTACGCGCTCGGCGCGACGCTGGTCGGCATCATGATCGGCCTGTTGCCGGGCCTGTCGGCGACGCTCGGCGTCGCCCTCTTCACGACATTGACCATCAAGATGGCGCCGAACGACGCCATCCTGGTCCTGATCTGCGTCTATGTCGGCGCCATCTACGGCGGCAGCCGCACTGCCATCTTGCTCAATATTCCCGGCACGGCGGCGAATGCGGCGTCGTGCCTGGATGGCCACCAGCTCGCGTTGCAGGGCCAGGCGGGGCGTGCGATGGGCATCGCCACCACCGGCTCGGTGGCGGGTTCGCTGTTCGGTGTCATGTGCCTCGCGATGTTCACGCCCTTGCTGGCCGAGACAGCGCTCAGCTTCGGCGCCTTCGAGTTCTTCTGGCTCGGTATGGTCGGCGTGATGATGTCGGGCAGCGTGACCGGCTCGAACCCGATCAAGGGCTGGCTGATGGGCATGCTCGGCATCTTCACCGCCACCATCGGCCTCGACCCGATCCACGCCCACGAGCGTTTCACCTTCGGCGCCAATGCGATGACCGGCGGCATCGGCCTGATCCCGGCTCTGGTCGGTGCGTTCGGCTTCGCCGAGATCCTGACCGTGATGAGCGAGCGTCGGCTGGAGCCGATCAAGAGCACGCTGGACTCCGTGCTGCCCCGCATCTCCGACGTGCTGCGCTACTGGCGCACCATCCTGCGTTCGGGCCTGATCGGCGTCTTCATCGGCGTGCTGCCGGGCGTCGGCGAGGACATGGGCTCCTGGACCTCATACGCCGCGGCCCGGCGCGCCAGCCGCGAGCGCGAAAAGTTCGGCAAGGGCTCGGTCGAGGGCCTGATGGCGGCCGAAGCGGGCGACAACGCTGCCATCCCCGGCGCACTGATCCCGGCGCTGGCGCTCGGCATCCCCGGCTCGGCACCGGCCGCGATGCTGATGGCCGCGATGATCATCCACGGGGCGCAACCCGGTCCGATGCTGATGATCAACCAGCCGCAGTTCATCTACGACGTGGTCGGCATCACGCTGTTCGCGACGCTGTCGATCCTGATCTTCGGCCTGATCCTGGTGCGGCCGATCCTGTGGGTGCTGCGCGTGCCGCGCGAAGTCATCATGCCGATCATCTTCGTGCTCTGCGTGCTCGGTGCCTACTCGATCACGCAGCGACTATTCGACGTCTGGGTGATGCTCGCCGTCGGCATCGTCTGTTTCGTGCTGCGCCGGCGTGGCTTCCCGGTTGCGCCCTTTGTGCTTGGCCTGGTGCTGGGCGAGATCATCGACAAATCACTGCGCCGCGGCCTCGTGCTGTCGGACGGCAGCCTGGCGCCCTTCTTCACCCGCCCGATCAGCGCCGTGTTGGCCGCACTCGTGTTGCTGATGCTGCTCGCGCAGATCCCCGCGCTGCGGCGGCGCATTGCCTCCTGGAAACCCACATGATCAATCGACTCTCGCTGTGCAACGAAGTCCTCGCGCCCTGGGACTTCGCGACCCAATGCGACTACGCCAGCCGTCTGGGCTACCGCGCGCTCGAGGTCGCGCCCTACACCCTGGCCGCCGACCCGTCCATGCTCACCGAGGCGCAGGCACGCGAATGTGCGCGCGTCGCGGCCGACCATGGACTGGTGATCGGCGGCCTGCACTGGCTGCTGGTGGCGCCTGCTGGCCTGTCGATCAGCAGTGCCGATGCGGCGGTGCGCCAGCGCACGCTGCAAACGATCGATCACCTGGTCGAGCTGTGCGCGGCGATGGGCGGCACCTACCTCGTGCACGGGTCACCGCAACAGCGCAACCCGCAGCCGGGCCAAAGCCACGAAGACGCACTGGCGCGCGCCACCGAAGCCTGGGTGCACGCTGGCGTGGCCGCAACCCGTTGCGGCCTGACCTACTGCATCGAGCCTCTGGCGCGTGACCAGACCTCGGTGGTCAACACGGTGGCCGAAGCGGCTGCAATCGTCGAAGCGGCAAACCTGCCCGGGCTGCGCACGATGCTCGACACGAGTTCGGCCGGCGCGACCGAGGCCGAATCGCTGCCCGAGCTGATCGAACGCTGGTGGCCGACGGGATGGCTCGCCCATGTGCAGCTCAATGACCGCAACCGGCGCGGGCCGGGGCAAGGCGATGACCGCTTCGGCCCGATCCTGGCTGCGCTGCAGCGCCAGCGCTACCACGGCTGGCTTGCGATGGAGCCGTTCGACTACGTGCCGGACGGCCCGGGCTGCGCAGCGGCGTCGATCGGCTATGTGCGCGGCCTGCTCGAAGCGCAGGTCATGGCGCCGGCTTGAGCGCGGCCAGCAGCGCCGACACCTCCGACACCGAGCCGGGCCTGACGACGCGGGCAACCTCGCGCCCGTCCTGCAGCGCGATCAGCGTTGGCCACAGCTTGACACTGTAGGAGCGGCCGAGCGGCAGCCCGCGGCCATCCTCGACTCTCAGGTGCTTCAGTCCCGGCCGGGCCGCCAAGGCCTCGGCGATCAGAGGCCGCGCGGCCTGACACCAGCCGCAGCCCGCGCTGCCGAACTCGAGCAGCTGCGGGCCGGGTGTCGCGTCGATCTGTTCGCGGTTGGGCTCCATCTCAAGGCTTGATCTTGCTGCTGAACTGGTTCGTGAAGACATCGGCCAGCACCGGCATCTTCTCCGGCTTGTTGTTGGCAAAGGTGATGTCCATCGTCTTCTGCATCAGCTCGGGCTCGATCCAGCCCAGGCCGTGCTTGGCCGACCGTTCCGTTACGCACAGGTCGAGGATCTGCGGCATCGTCGCGAGCAGCGTGTCGCGGTCCAGGCCCGCGACCTGCTCGGCCATCGCGTCGATCGACGCCGCCGGGTTCGCCTTCGCGTCGCGCCAGCCCTTGTGCGTCGCGCGCAGGAAGCGCTCGATCAGTTTCGGGTTCTTCTTGATCAGGTCGTTGTTGACGAAGTAGGTGTGGCCGTAGATCGGCAGGCCGTGGTCGGCCCACAGCAGGTGGCCGACATCACCCTTGCCAAGCACCTTTTCCCAGATCGCATAGCTGGTGTAAAGGTCGAACGAGCCGTCGACCTCGTTCGCTGCGACGATCGCCTGCTTGCCCTCGGGCTTGACGTTGACCAGGGTCACCGACGCCGGGTCGATGCCATGCAGTGCAGCGAAGGCAGGCCACAGCACGCGGTGCGAATCGGCCGGCGGCGCGGCGATCTTCTTGCCGATCAGGTCCTTGGGCGACTTGATGTTCGCGCTCTTGCGGAAGAAGACGTTGTTGCCGGCCTTGTCGTAGACGACCGCGACCATCTTCAGGTTCGCACCCTTGCTGATCGCCGTGAGCACGGTCGGCGCGTCGGCGATGCCGATGTCGGACTGGCCGAGGTCGATCTTCTTCGCCGCGTCGCCCGAGCCGCTGCCGCGCAGCACGGTCAGGTCCAGCCCCTCTTCCTTGTAGTAACCCTTCTTCAGGGCCAGGTAGATCGGCGAATGGTCGGCCAGGTGGAACCAGTTCAGCTGCAGCTGGACCTTGTCCTGAGCCCAGGCCGGGCCGGCCGCGAGCACGGCAAGTGCGGACGCACAAACGACCAGAGTCTTCTTCACGATCGACATGATCGATCTCCTATTCAAGCGGTCGTGTCCTCCCGGTGCGCCCAGGGCGCAACAACCCGCTCGACGGCCACGACCAGTCCGTAGAGCACCAGGCCCATGATGGAAATCAGAATCAGCGAGGCGAAGATCGACGATGTCTGCAAGGTCACGCCGCCGGTGATGATGAGCGAACCGAGGCCGCGTTCCGAGGCCACGAACTCGCCGACCAGGGCGCCGATGACGCTCATCGTCGCGGCCAGCTTGAGGCCGACGAAGATGTAGGGCACGGCATTCGGGAAGCGGATCTTTCTCATCACCTGCCAGCGGCTGGCGCGCAGCGTGCGCACGAGGTCGAGCAGTTCCGGCTCGGCACTGGCCAGCCCGACCGCGGTGTTGACGACCATCGGGAAGAAAGCGATCGTGGTGCCGATCACGATGTTCGGCCAGATCCCGTAGCCGAGCCAGATCACGAAGAGCGGCGCGAGCGCGATCTTGGGCAAGGTGTTGAACAGGATCAGCACCGGCATCACGGTGCGCATCAGCAGCGGGTTCCAGACGATCACGATGGCGAGTGCGACCCCGAGCACCGCCGACAGCGCAAACGCGCCAAGCACGGCATAGAGTGTGGCGAGCAGGTTCGACATCCACTGGTAGTTGGGGTCGGCCAGCGCACGCAGCGCCGACATCGGCGTCGGCAAGATGTAGTCCTTGACCTCGAAGACCACCACCGCGAACTGCCACAGCAGCACCAGACCGAGCATCACCGCCGCACTCGGCAGGTAGTACACAACCACGGCCCACAGGCGCGCCAGCGCGCCGGTCTCGGGGCCGCTGTCGACGTCCTTGTTCACCGTGGCACGCTCATCGGCGACATTGCTGTCCACTCGGGCGCCGCAGCACTGGCAAAGCCGGGGCAGTCGAGCGAGCCGATCTGCAGCGCGCCGCCAACGATGCGCACGCGCACCGCGCCGTGCGCGCGGTGGTAGAGGTCGGGGTGAGCGGCGAGGAAAGCGCTCTGTTCGGCCGCCGGCAGGTCGGCCATGCCGTTGACGTAGTGGTGACCATTGCGCTCGACGTGGGTGATGCCGAGCAGGCCGACCAGGGCCAGGTCCTGCTGCAGCGCCAGGCCAGCCTGGATCGTCAGGTCCTCGGCACTCATCACGAAGCGCGCGGTGCCGGCCTGCTGGTTCCAGTGACGGCAGCGCGCGGCGTTCAGGATCGACTTGTACAGACCCTTGCAGGTCTTGGACGACACGCCGCGGTAGCCCATGTCGCGCGCCTTCACGAAAGCGTCGAGCGAATCGTCGGACTCGTCGATGATCACCGGCTTGAGCTTCGAGAGCGCCGTGACGTCGTGCGCCAGCGCCGCGCCGCGCTGGATCGGCTGCTCGATCAGGACCACGCTGTCGCACAGCTGCGCGAGCCGAGGCTCGGCACGCATGCGCTGCCACAGCGCGATCACGCCGTCGACGTCGCGGTACTGCTCGTTGCCGTCCAGCGTGGCCTGGTAGCCGCCGTCGATGGTGTCGAGCACCTCGGCAATGCGGCACAGGCGGTCGACGTCGGCGTCGATGTCGCCCGCCACCTTGAGCTTGAACCAGTGCTGGCGATAGACCTGGACGACCTCTTCGAGGGTCTCGGGCAGTCCGTCGTTCACTCGCGTCGTGACGTCGGCGGCATGGATCGGGTCGACCAGGCCGACGGTGTGGCGCGCCTGGAGCGTCGTCGCCGGCTGCAGCGACCCGAGAAAGGCCGGCAGGTCGACACCGGCCAGGTCCGGGCAGAGATCGCCCGCCTCGAGGCCGATCTGGTTGGCGCGCACGGCGGAGGCGAAGGACTGCCCGGTCGCCCGGCACAAGGCGTCGAGCAGGGCGCGGTCGATCAGGGCCGGGCCGTAGTTGGCGACCAGGCTGTTCAGCCCGCGCTCGGCCCCCGTCGCGATCTGGGCCCGGTAGTGCGAGGCGAAGTGGCCGAAGGCGGTCTGGGCGCCGCCGCCGAGGATAGCGCTCGCGCGCCAGGCCGAGGGCGAGGCGCAACTGGTCGAAGTTGTCCTCGTTGCTCAGCGCGGGGTTCTTGTCGAACCACTTGGGCGCCAGCAGTTCGGCCGCCATGCCCTCGCCGATACGGCCGTCGGCAAGCCGGACCCTGGCCCGCACGAAGGCCTGCGGCGCCTCGGTCAGCGTGACGATGCCGAAGCGAAAGGGCATGCGCAGCGTCACGCCGCGCTCGAACAGGTCGATCGATTGAACCTCGAATCGCGGCGCGCTCATGTCCTCACTCCATTCCCCTCATTCCATCCCCAACAGGCGGTAGATGCGGCGCGTGTAGGCACCGAATCGTTCCTGCGTCTTCATGTCGAGCGTGCGTGGGTGCGGCAGGTCGATCGGGATGTTGTCGGCCATGCGCGCCGGCCCCGAGGTGAGGACGACCACGCGCGTGCCGAGGAACACCGCCTCCGAGATGCCGTGGGTGACGAACAGGATCGTCTTGCCGGACTCCTTCCAGATGCGCAGCAGCTCGAGGTTCATCTTCTCGCGCGTCAGGGCGTCGAGCGCACCGAAGGGCTCGTCCATCAGCACGAGCTTGGGGTCGTGCACGAGCGCACGTGCGATCGCGGCGCGCTGCTGCATGCCGCCGGACAGCTCGTACGGGTACTTGTCCTCGTAGCCATCGAGGCCCACCAGGGCGAGCAGTTCGCGCGCACGCTGGCGCGCGGCAGGCATCGGCAGGCCGAGCAGTTCGGCCGGCAGCAGCACGTTGTCGAGGATGCGGCGCCACTTCAGCAGCAGCGGCGCCTGGAAGACCATGCCGATGTCGCGCGCCGGGTCGAAGGGATGCGCGGCCGAGCCGATCCGCACGGTGCCCTTGTCGTGCCCATGCAGCCCGGCCAGGATCTTCAGCAGCGTCGACTTGCCGCAGCCCGACGGCCCGACCAGGGACACGAGTTCGCCCGGCATCACGTCGAAGCTGGCGTCCGAAATCGCCAGGTGTTCCTTGCGGCCGGTGCGGTAGGTCTTCGAGACCCCGTCGAGGTGGACGAAAGGCTCGACAACGGTATCGGCCGCGGCAGGGTTCGAATTCATGAGACGCGCGCGTCCTTCACGACGAAGAGGTGTTCGAGCAGCAGGACCAGTCCGTACAGCAGCATGCCCAGCAGCGTGATCAGGATCACCGCCATGAACATCGCCGGCGTGTCCAGCGTCACCTGGACCTGCAGCATCAGATAGCCCAGGCCACGGTCGGAACCGAGGAACTCGCCGACGACGGCACCGGCCACGGCCAGGATCGCCGCCACCTTCATGCCGGCGAAGACATAGGGCAAGGCGCCGGGCAACTGCACCTTGGTGAAGAGCTGCCAGCGCGTGCCACGCAGCGAGCGCACCAGGTCGAGCAGGTCGGGTTCGATCTCGCGCAGGCCGCGCGCCGTCGTGAGCAGGATCGGGAACACCGCGATCGAGAACGCCATCATCGAGTTCGGGAAGACACCGTACTTGAACCAGACGATGATCAGCGGGCCGAGCGCGACCTTCGGGATCATGTTCATCGTGACCAGCAAGGGCAGCATCAGCGACTCGAGCACCTTCGACCAGGTGAACATCAGCGCCAGCGCCACGCCGACCACCAGGGCCATCAGGTAGCCGCCGAAGATCTCGGTCGCCGTCACCAGCGTGTTGGGCCACCAGCCATAGTCGGCCACGAACAGGGCCTTGATCGTGTCCTGCGGCGACGGCATCACGAAGCGCGGCACGTCGCCCAGGCGGACGAAGAGGTACCAGGCGAGCAGCAGCAGCAGGTGGGCCAGAATGCCCAGCGCGTACTGGCCGATCTTGTTCTGCGTGCGGTCCATGCGTCTTTGTCAGGTGGGGGTCAGGACAGCCAGCGTGCCAGACCGTCGGCGACGAAGCCGTCGTCGGCCAGGTCGGCATGGTCGCGGCAGACGCGGTCGATCAGTTCGGCCTGGCCCGGCGACAGGCCCTCGTTCGGGTCCAGGCACCAGGTGCCTTCGAGCAGTCCCTGGCGCCGCAGCACCTCGTGGCAACCCGGGATGCAGCCGGCGAACTCGTGCGCGACGTCGAAGAAGGCGGCGTTGCAGTCGGTGACGCGCGAATCGAGGGCCAGCAGATCGGCATCGACCTGCCCCCTGCTCGACCGTCGCGTGGATGCGCGCCAGCAGGGCCACGGCCGAACGGGTCCAGACGCTCCAGTGCCCGAGCAGGCCGCCGCGGATCCGAACGCGCACCAGGTCCTCGCCGCGCCGCACGTCGAACGGCGCCAGCAGGTCCAGCACGATGTGGTCGTCGTTGCCGGTGTACAGCGTGATGCGCTCCTCGGCGCCGGCCGCGACCACGGCGCGCACGACGTCGAGCGTGCGGTAGCGGTTGAAGGGCGCCATCTTGATCGCGATGACGTTGTCGATCGCCGCGAAGCGCTGCCAGAAGTCCACCGGCAGCGAGATGCCGCCGACCGCCGTTTGCAGATAGAAGCCGATCAGCGGCATCACCGCGGCCACGGCGGCGCAATGTTCGATCAACTCATCGACCGAGGCGCCCTTCATCGGCGCCAGCGACAGCATGCCGGCGTGGTAGCCCATGTCGCGCGCGGTGTGCGCCTCGGCGCAGGCCTGCGCGGTGCGCCCGGACAGGCCGGCGATCAGCACCACCGGCCGGTCGACCCAGTCGGCCGCTTCCTGTGCTGCGCATTCGAGCACCGGCGTGTACAGGCCGGCCTCGCGGATCGCAAACTGCGTGCCATGCACGCCGACCGCGAGCCCGCCGACGCCGGCGTCCAGGTAGTAGCGCGACAGGCACGCTGGCGGCGCCGATCGAACTCGCGTGCGCTGGTCAGGGCCAGCAGATGCGCCGGGATCACCGTGCCCTGGCGCAGCAGTGCCAGCACCTCGGATGGCAGGTCGGACCAGTGGGTTGGCATCAGGGAAAGTGAGTACGGATGCGAGGGTGCATCGCTGGGTGAATCGGTTCCGTTGTTCTATACTTTTCGACGGAAATCACTAATTGGTGAATTTACTGTATCGCAGGCCTTTGACGCCGTCAAACGATCCACCGAACCCTCGAGGAGACCGCATGTTCAAGACCCTGGCCCCCATCACAAGACTCGCGTGCCTGGCCGCTGCCGCCGCCATCACGACAACCCCGGCGCTGGCGCAGCAGAGCGTCGACTTCGTGCTCAACTGGGTGCCCGGTGGCGACCACGCGCCCTACTTCTACGCCAAGAAGATGGGTTGGTACACCAGCGAGGGCATCGAACTCAACATCGAGCCAGGCAAGGGCTCGGCCCTGGCCACGCAGCGCGTTGGCGCCGGCGCCACGCCGATCGGCCTGGCCGACATGGGCGGCGTCCTCGTGGCCAAGAGCAAGGGCGCCGACACGGTGGCCGTCTACAACGTCTATGCGAACTCGCCCCAGGGCATGTACTGGCTCAAGAGCTCGGGCATCACCGGCGTCAAGGACTTCCCCGGCAAGAAGATCGGCAACCCGGCGGCCGACGGCGCGCGTGTCATGTGGCCGGCCCTGGCCAAGGCCAACAACATCGACCCGAAGTCGGTCACCTGGGTCAACATCGACGCCAACGCCAAGCTGGCAGCGCTGAAGGCCAAGTCGATCGACGTCACGACCTCGTTCTACAACATCCACCACATCTTCCAGCGCGAACTCGGCGACGACCTGGGCTTCCTGGCCTGGCGTGATGCGGGATTGAACCCCTACGGCAACTCGATCATCGTCAACGCCAAGTACCTGGAGGCCAACCGGCCGCTGGTCGGCAAATTCGTCAAGGTCACCCAGCGCGCGTTTGCCGCCTGCGTCAAGGACCCGAAGCCCTGCGTGCAGGCGCTGATCGACGCCAATGGCGCGCTCAAGTTCGACAACGAGATGCAGAACTGGGGCCTGGTCGAGAAGCTGATGAGCGACAAGTTCTCGCGCGACGTCGCACTCGGCATCCACGACGATGCGCGCATGGCGGCTGACTATGAGCTGGTGCGCGAGTACATCGGCATCGACAAGCCTTTCGACGTCAAGTCCGTCTATACGAACGAGTTCCTCGACCGTTCGATCAAGATGACGAAGTAGTCGGCAAGTCCCACGGTCGCACCGCTGCACGACCGGGCTGGCAGGCCCGGTCGCTTCGGCAGGCGCAATCCGGTCCGCAGGGACCGGCTCGCGTCCCGCCTCAGCCCAGTTCCGGTCCGGCGACCAGCCAGAGCCGCTCGGTGGACCCCGGCGCCGTCGAGCGTCCGCGCGCCATGCGCGTGAAGGGTCGCTCCGGCACGAACTGCCGCTCGGCCAGCCAGCCCGCCAGCGCTTCGCTGCGCTGGTCCAGCAGATCGATGCAGATCGGCCCCGGCAGCGCCGCCAGGGCGTCGTCGAGCAAGACGGCGGCCGTCGATGGATCGTCGGCCAGCAACGGGCCGATCTGGCTGGCGGTGCGGCCCTCCCGGGCCAGTACGAAACCGCGCAGTCGCCCCTCGGTCTCGACCACGCGGGCGGCGGCCGGCTGGCGGCCGGCCAGGTGCTCGAGCAGCGCCAGGCGATCGGCCCCGAAGGCGGTTCGGTCGAGTGCGGCGATCGCCGGCCAGTCGGCCTCGGTCAACGGGCGTGAGCGGCGGCTCGGCGCGACGGCGCTCACCGCCGTTCGGCGATGGCGGGTGAAGCACCAGGTGTCCTGAAAACCGAGTGGCAGGTAGACCGGACGCCCCGCCGGCGTCGCGTCGAGCATCGCCGTGCGGCCGTCGGCGGCGACCGCGTCGAGTGCGAGGCGCAGCAGCTCCGTTGCAAAGCCCCGCCGGCGAAAGGCCGGTGCCACCAGCACCATGCTGGTCCAGGCGAAGTCCTCGCCGTAAGGCAGGATCAGCGCAGAAGCTGCGAGTTGCGATCGGCCCTCGTCATCGGTGGCATGCAGACCCCAGCCCTGCCCCATCTGCAGCATCAGCTCGCCAGTCGGCCTCGACCTGGTTCCAGTGGGCCGCGGCCGACAAGGCGAGCGCGCCGGGCAGATCGTCCAGGGCCAGCGACCGGATCAAGTGGCAACCGCGGATCCGGCTCTGCCGGTCCGCCGGTTGCGCCCCCTTGAGGGGGAGCGGCGAAGCCGCTTCGGGGGTGGGCTTAATACTTTCCATCCCGGGTCGAGAAGTGGGTCGGCTTGCCAAGACTCGCGCCGCCGCGCTGCACCCAGTCGGCCACCCAGTCGATCATGCGATCGATCGGGACGCCGGGTTGGCCGAACAGGGCCTGGGCCTGGCGCGTGTCGACGAGCCAGGCGGTCGGCGCCTCCTCGCCTTTGAGGATTGGTTCGCGGCCGAAGCGGCGGCCGAACTCGGCAGCGAGCCAGCGCACCGAGGTGTGGCGCGAGCCGCTGACATTGATCGGCGTGGTCGGCGTCGTGCAATGCGCCAGCAGCCGCAATGCCTGCTCGTTGGCGTCACCCTGCCAGATCACGTCGGCATGGCCCATCGTCAGGTCCAGCGGCTGGCCGTCGAGAACGGCGCGCGCCACATCGTGCAGCACGCCGTAGCGCAGGTCGATCGCATAGGACAGGCGCACGCTGCGACCGGCGGTGCCGTGTTTTCGAGATCCGTACTCGAACATGCGTTCGCGCCCGACGCAGGAGGTGGCGTAGTCGCCCGGCGGTGGCGTCGTCGCCATGTCCTCCGGTGCCCCGGGGCCGTCGACCGGGACGAAGGGGTAGACGCAGGCCGTCGAGAAGCTGACGATGCGTGCGTCGCGGAACGCGTCGGCGACCATCAATGGCACGCCGACATTCATCATCCAGGTCAGCGACACGTTGTCGGCGGCACCGAACTTGTGGCCGGCCATGAAGACCACGTTTTTCACGCCGTCGGCAACGTTCGGCAGGCGTTCGATCGCCGCCCGATCGAGCAAGTCGCAGGCGATGCACTCGACGCCCTGGCGCCTCGAGCCGCGCCGACAAGGCCTTGTCGCTGAAGCGCGCCACACCGATCACGCGCTTGCCCGGCGCCGCGCGTTTGGCCAAACGCGCCAGCGTCGGGCCCATCTTGCCGCCGACGCCGAGCACCATGATGTCGCCGTCGATGCCGGCCAGGTCGGCCACCAGGGCCGGCGACGGCGTGGTCATGAAATCCTCCAGCGCCTCGACATCGTCGAAGCGCGCCGGCAGATTCGCGGGTGGTCACGATGTGATGCCCTCGAAACGGTCGCGGCCCAGCGCCAGCGCGCGCATCTTGGCGTCGGCCACCGAGCGCGGCAGCATCCAGAAGCCACAGTCCGGGTGGATGTAGCGCACGCGGCCGGCGCCCAGCACCTTCTCGGCGCGCTCGATGGCGCGCGCCACCTGGTCGGCGCTCTCGACATCGGTGGCCTTGATGTCGACGACGCCGAGGCCGAAACCGATCTCCGGCTTCAGGTCCTTGAAGGCCAGCAACTCGTCGGGCGGTCGGTGTGCGCACTCGAGCACCACATGGTCGGCGTGCAGCGCGTTGAGGTAGTTCATCAGTTTGGCCCAGGTGCCCTTCTGCACGGTCTGACCACCGTAGTTGCCGAAACACAGATGGACCGCGGGTGTGCCCGGGACCGCGTCGAGCATGCGGTTGATCGCCGATGCGGCCCATTCCCACTCGTCGGGATGCCCGGGCAGGTTGGCTTCGTCGATCTGCACGACGTCGGCGTCCAGGTGCCGCACCTGTTCGGCGAGCGCGTCGCCGATCGCATGGGCCAGGGCCGGCAGGTCACCGTAGTGGCGGTCGATCAAGGTCTTGGCCAGCATGTGCGGGCCCGTCACGGTGAACTTGAAGGTCCTGGTCGCCAGCGCCTTGGCTCGCGAGCAGGCCAGCGGCAGGTCGAGCGCACCATGGCCGATCGGCCCCACCACCGTGCCCGGCGGACGGGTGCGGAACTTCATGCCGGTGCTGGAGCGGTAGGCGATCAGGTCGTCGAACGAGAAGCGCTGCGTGATGCCGTCCATCGGCCGCACGAAATACTCGATCATCCCGTTTGTCTCGGGGTGGTTGATGTCGAAGCGGTAGAGCTCACCATCGCAGACGACGTCGACACCGGCCTGTTCCTGCGTGTCGATGACCACGCGCGTCGCGTCCATCAGGGCCTGTTCGGAAGGGTTGGACACCAGCCAGGCCGGGATCGGATAGGAGCCGACGACGGTGGTCTTGATTCGGGGCATGCAGAGTCTCCGCTGAGTTCACCAGATAGTGATGAATCATCCTATCCGCCGCCCTGGAGAGCGTCAAGACAGTGCTGATTGCTTGACGCGGGCCGTCCCGCTGCCTACATTAATTCACCAACTGGGGATGTTTCCCGGTTTCCCGTTCACCCTTCGCGCCGGAACCTTCGATGACATGGTCGGACGCCGACAAGGCGGTCTACAGACACAGCGGTCACGTGACCGTGCCGGCGCTGTTCGATGCCGAGCAGACGGCCGCCCTGATCGACGACATCCAGAGCTGGGGCGAGCAGTTCCTGGCCGACCTGCCACCCGGGCAGCGCGCCTGGTATGTCGACGGCGGCGTGGCGGCTCGCACCGTGCTGCGCAAACTCGACAACCCGCACCATCACCGCGAGGCGGTGCGCGCGATCGCGCGCGACCCGGGCCTGGTGGCGATCGTCGAATCGCTGATCGGCCCGGGTGTGTGGGTCTACTTCAGCCAGATCTTCTTCAAGCCGCCCGAAGGCGGCGGCCCGAAACCGGCGCACCAGGACAACTTCTACTTCGGCCCGAACGACCTCGAGGGCGTGGTCACGGCCTGGATCGCGCTCGACGACGCGACGCTGGAGAACGGCTGCCTGTACTTCGGCGAAGGCAGCCAGCGCGGGCCGGTCTATGCGCACGAGGCGCCGGCTGATGAACCCTACAACCTGCAGTTGCCGGCGGCGATCCTGGCGCGCCAGCCGATGACGCCGGCGCCGGTGATGCGCGGTGGCGTGTCCTTCCACCATGGCAACACCTTCCACCAGTCCGGGCCGAACCTGTCGACGCGTTGGCGCCGCGCCTGTGCGCTGCACTATGTCAACGTAGGCACGAGCTTCGAGCATCCGGCGCTGCCCTACGATCACGCGCTCAAGTTGCGCATCACCTGAAAGGCATTGGCATGAGCACACAACGACTGGGCATCGTGATGCACGGCGTCACCGGGCGCATGGGCATGAACCAGCACCTGATCCGATCGATCGTTGCGATCCGCGCGCAGGGCGGCGTCACGCTGGCGAATGGCGACAAGGTGATGCCGGACCCGATCCTGATCGGCCGCAATGCCGAGCGAATCGAGGCCCTGGCGCGTGCGCATGGCATCGAGCGCTGGGGCACGAACCTCGATACGGCGCTGGCCAACAAGGGCGACACGGTCTTCTTCGACGCCGGCACGACCCAGATGCGCCCGACCCTGCTGGCCCAGGCGATCCGCGCCGGCAAGCATGTCTACTGCGAAAAACCGATCGCGACCAACCTGAACGAGGCGGTCGAGATCGCGCGCCTGGCCCAGGCCTCGGGCATCAAGCATGGCGCGGTACAGGACAAGCTCTTCCTGCCGGGGCTGCGCAAACTCGACATGCTGCGCCGGGCGGGTTTCTTCGGCCGCATGCTGTCGGTGCGAATCGAGTTCGGCTACTGGGTCTTCGAAGGCGACCTGCAACCGATCCAGCGTCCGAGCTGGAACTACCGCCAGCAGGACGGCGGCGGCGTCATCCTCGACATGATGTGCCACTGGCGCTACGTGCTCGACAACCTGTTCGGCGAGGTGCAGTCGGTCTCCTGCCTCGGCGCCACCCATATCCCCAAGCGCTGGGACGAGGCCGGCCAGCCCTACGAGGCCACTGCCGACGACGCGGCCTACGCCACGTTGCAACTCAAGGGCCATGGCGGCGAGGCGGTGGTCGCGCAGGTCAACAGTTCGTGGACCACGCGCGTGCGGCGCGACGACCTCGTGACTTTCCATGTCGACGGCACCCATGGCTCGGCCGTCGCCGGGCTGACCGACTGCCGCGCCCAGTCGCGCGTGGCCACACCGCGCCCGGTCTGGAACCCGGACGTCAAGCAGACGATGGCCTTTCACGACCAGTGGCAGGACGTGCCCGACACCGAACCCTTCGACAACGGTTTCAAGATCCAGTGGGAGGCGTTCATCCGCCATATCGCCGAGGATGCGCCCTACCGCTGGACCCTGCCCGAAGGCGCCAAGGGCGTGCAACTGGTCGAGGCGGCGCTGCAGAGCTGGCGCGAACGGCGCTGGATCGACGTGGCGCCACTGGCGCTCTGAAGGTCGGCCATGAAAATCAAGCTGCCGACCGACCAGGGGACGCTGGAAGTCTACGAACTGCAGCGCGCCGCCGGGTTCGAGCCCGCCGGGCCGGGCATCCGCTTCAACCGGATCGCATTCTCGGCCGCGCATGTGGTGGCCGATGCCCGTGCCGCGATCGACCCCTGGCAACAATGCGCGATCGACTGGGACGCGACGATCGCCTACCGACGGCGGCTGTGGTCGATGGGCCTGGGTGTGGCCGAGGCGATGGACACCGCACAGCGCGGCATGGGGCTGGACTGGCCGACCTCGCTCGAGTTGATCCGCCGCTCGATCGAGGCCGCGAAAGACCTGCCGCGCGCCTTCCTCGCCAGTGGCTGCGGCACCGACCACCTGGCACCTGAAGACGCGCGCTCGGTCGACGACGTGATCCGCGCGTACGAGCTGCAGATGGCCGCGATCGAGAGACTTGGCGGCAAGCTCATCGTGATGGCCAGCCGCGCGCTGGCCCGTGTCGCGACGAGCCCGGCCGACTACGAGACGGTCTACGACCGCGTGCTGAGCCAGGCCCGGCAGCCGGTGATCCTGCACTGGCTGGGGGACATGTTCGACCCTGCCCTCAAGGGTTACTGGGGCAGCGACGATGTCGACAAGGCGATGGACACGGCGCTGGGCATCATCGAAGCCCACGCCACCAAGGTCGACGGCATCAAGATCTCGCTGCTCGACAAGGACAAGGAGATCGCGATGCGCCGCCGCCTGCCGGCCGGTGTTCGCATGTACACCGGCGACGATTTCAACTACGCGGAGCTGATCGCGGGCGACGGTGTCGGCCCGGAAGCCACTCACCACCACAGCGACGCGCTGCTCGGCATCTTCGACGCCATCGCGCCTGCGGCGAGTGCGGCGCTGGCGGCGTTGAGCGCCGGCGACACAGCGCGCTTCCACGCCATCCTGGCGCCGACCGTGCCACTGTCGCGCCACATCTTCCGCGCCCCGACGCGCTACTACAAGACCGGTGTCGTCTTCATGGCCTGGCTCAATGGCCACCAGGACCATTTCGTGATGGTAGGAGGCCAGCAGAGCACTCGTTCATTGCCCCACCTGGCCGAACTGTTCCGCCTCGCCGATGGCGCCGGGCTGATCGCCGACCCGGAACGGGCGGTCGCGCGCTTGACCCACCTGCTGGCCCTGCATGGCATCGACGGATGAACGACCGATGAGGGATTTCAGCGCCGACCACCGCTGGCTGTCGATCAACACCGCCACCGTGCGCAAGCAGCGTGGCGAGGACTGGCCGCTGCTGCAGATCCTGGACGCCTGCGCCGCGCGTGGCATCCGCGCCATCGCGCCCTGGCGCGACCAGGTCCAGGCCGCGGGGCTGGCGGCCACCGCGAAGTCGGTGCGCGACCATGGTTTCGAGCTGTCAGGCTACTGTCGCGGCGGCATGTTCACCTACACCGATGTCGCTTCGCGCCAGGCGGTGCGCGATGACAACCGGCGTGCCCTCGACGAAGCCTGTGAACTGGGTGCCGCCTGCCTGATCCTCGTCGTCGGCGGTCTGCCCGGCGCGCTCGCGGGTCAGGCCGCCCACAAGGACATTGCCGGTGCACGCGAGCAGGTCAGCGAGGGGATCGCTGCGCTGCTGTCCGACGCCCGCGAACGCACGATGCCACTCGCGATCGAGCCACTGCATCCGATGTATGCCGCCGACCGCGCCTGCATCAACACGCTCGAGCAGGCGCTCGATGTCTGCGACCGACTCGACCCCGGCCGCAGCGGCGCACTCGGCGTTGCGGTCGACCTGTACCACGTCTGGTGGGATCCGAAACTGAAGGCGCAGATCGAGCGTGCCGGCCGCCACCGGTTGCTGGCCTTCCACGTCTGCGACTGGCTGACGCCGACGACCGACCTGCTGACCGACCGCGGCATGATGGGCGACGGCGTGATCGACATCCACCAGGCCCGGGGCTGGGTCGAGGCGCAGGGCTTCGCCGGCTACAGCGAGGTCGAGATCTTCTCCAGCGGCAACTGGTGGCAGCGCGACGGTGGCGAGGTGCTCGACACCTGCATCGAGCGCCATCGGCGCTGCGTCTAGGTCACCACGGCGACCGCGGGCGTACGGCGCACGCGCCCGACGCTGAAGGCGGTCGCGATCAGCACGCCCTGGAGCAGGGCCAGCGCCAGCCAGACCGACTGGTAGCGGTGCAGGTCCATCAATCGGCCGATCACCAGTGGCACCACGGCCTGGCCGATGTCCAGGCCGGAATAGACGACGCCATAGACGCGCCCGGTGGCGTTGTCCGGGGCAGCGCGTTTGACGATCAGGTCGCGCGATGGTCCGGCGATGCCCGCCACGAAGCCCATGAAACCGAACATGACCGGCACGAGAGATGCCGTCACCGCCCCGAACCCAACCAGCAAGGCGACGCCTGCGGCGAGGCCGAACGCGGCGCCGACGATTCGCTCGCAGCGCTCGGCGTCACGCGCCAGAAAGCCGCCGACGAACATGCCACCGGCGGCGGCCACCATGTAGACGGTCAGACAGATCGCGGCCAGATGCACAGGCACGCCATGCAACTGGCGCGCCGCCTCGGGCGCGAAGGTTTGCACGACGGACAAGGCGCCGGCGTAGAAGAAGAAGAACGCGAAACACATCCAGACGGCAGGAATGCGCAGGAAGTCGAAGGTGCCCTCGGGGTCCGCTGTTGGTGCCGCACCGGCCGCCAGCGGCGCCATGTCCAGGTTCAGATCGTCGCGCCGCAGCACCAGCACGGCGAGCACGGTGAACACGAGCACTGCGGCGCAGAGCAGCGCAACCCGCCACGAGTAGGCCAGGGTCAGCGGCACCAGCAAGGCGGGCGCCAGGGCCCAGCCCAGGCTGCCGCTGATCCCATGCGTGCTGTAGGCATGGCCGAGCCGGCCCTTGCTGACCTTGCGGTTGAGCAGCGTGTAGTCGACCGGGTGAAACACACCGTTGCCGATCCCTGCCACCACCGAGAACAGCGCCAGCATGGCGTAGCTCGTGCTGGCGGCAAAGCCGATCGCAGCGCTGCCGATCAGCACCAGCCCGGTGAACAGCACCGGGCGCGGCCCGAAACGGTCGACCCAGAATCCCGACACGGTCTGCGCCACGCAGGAGACGACGAAGAAGATCGTCATCAGGAAACCCAGCTCCGCATAGCCCACGCCGAACGCGTCCTTGAGCCAGGGGAAGAGCGGCGCCAGCAAGAGCTGGCTGAAGTGGCTGATGCTGTGCGCCAGGCCGACCAGACCGATCACCTTCGCGTCCTTTCGCCAGGGGGTTGCAGGCAAGGCAATCGCACTCATGTGGGAAATGTAGCCAATCCGAATACACCCATGGCGCACCCGACTAACATTGAGCCATGACCGAACAGCTCTTCGACTACACGCGCCAGGATGCCCAGGGCGCCAGTTGCACGGCACATGCCTGGGCCAAGGTGCCCGAGGTCCTGTCGGCGGTTGATCGGCGCGCCGCGTTTGCACGTGCCAAGGAACTGCTGGCCGAGCGGCAGGCGGTGCTGGTTGCGCATTACTACGTCGATGGCGATATCCAGGACCTGGCCATGGCCAGCGGCGGCTGTGTGGCCGACTCGCTGGAGATGGCCCGCTTCGGGCGCGACCATCCCGCGCAGACCCTGATCGTCGCCGGTGTGCGCTTCATGGGTGAATCGGCCAAGATCCTGTCACCCGGCAAGCGCGTGCTGATGCCCGATCTGGAGGCGACCTGCTCGCTCGATCTCGGGTGCCCGGCCGACGAATTCAGCGCCTTTTGCGATGCGCACCCGGAGCGCGAGGTCGTCGTCTATGCCAACACCAGCGCAGCGGTGAAAGCGCGCGCCGACTGGATGGTCACGAGTTCTTGTGCGCTGGCGATCGTCAATCACCTGAAGGACCAGGGCAGGAAGGTGCTGTGGGCGCCTGACCGTCATCTGGGCCGCTACATCCAGGAGCAGACCGGCGCCGACATGCTGATGTGGAACGGCGCCTGCATCGTGCACGACGAATTCAAGGGCCTCGAACTCGATCTGCTCAGGCGCGAGCACCCGGGGGCCAAGGTGCTCGTGCACCCGGAGTCGCCACAGAGCGTCGTCGCGCAGGCCGACGTGGTCGGCTCGACCACCCAGATCCTCGAAGCCGTGGTCAAGGACCCGGCCACGACCTTCATCGTCGCCACCGACAACGGCCTGATGCACCGCATGCGCCAGCTGGCCCCGGAGAAGACCTTGATCGAGGCGCCCACGGCCGGGCGCAGCGCCACCTGCAAGAGTTGCGCGCACTGCCCGTGGATGGCCATGAACGCACTGACCGGCGTGATCGCCTGCCTCGAGCAGGGCCAAGGTGAGATCCTGGTGCCGGAGCCGGTGCGCAGCCAGGCGCTGGGCTGCATCGACCGCATGCTCGACTTCGTGGCGCGTCACCCCGGCGCCGTGCGGCGCCCCGGACTGGTGCCGAACGTCGGCGCCGCCTGAACATGGCCGGCCACGACGAGACGCTGGACGAGGCACGCGAACGAAACGTCCGAGACGCGCTGCACGAGGACATCGGACGCTGCGACTGGACCGGCCGGCTGGTGCCCGCCGGGCAGCGCATCCGGGCCCGCGTCATCTCACGCGAACAGGCCGTGCTGTGCGGACGTGACTGGTTCGACGCGGTGATGCTGGCACTCGACCCGGGCGCACGCCTGGACTGGGCGCTGAACGATGGCGACCTTACGCACAACGATGGCGTGGTGGTGCACATCGAGGCCGAAGCGCGCGCCCTGCTCGCGGCCGAGCGGCCAGCGCTGAACTTCATCCAGTTGCTCAGCGCGACGGCCACCTCGACTCGCCGGCATGTGGATGCCATTGCCGGCGCCTCGCCGAATCCGAACGGCTGTGTCGTGCTCGACACGCGCAAGACGATCCCGGGCCTGCGCCTGGCCCAGAAATATGCGGTTCGTGTCGGTGGCGGCCGCAACCAGCGGCTGGCCCTGTACGACGGGATCCTGATCAAGGAGAACCACATCGCCGCGGCGGGCAGCATTGCGGCGGCACTCGAGCAGGCGCGCGCGCTGGACGCCGGGGTCGGCATCCAGATCGAAGTCGAGACGCTCGACCAGTTGCGCCAGGCCCTCGACGCGGGCGCCAGCAGTGTCTTGCTGGACAACTTCGATCTGCCCGGACTGCGCGACGCGGTGGCCCTGACGGCCGGACGCGCGCTTCTCGAGGCCTCGGGCGGCGTTGAAATGGATCAGCTGCGGGCGATCGCATCGACCGGTGTCGATCGCATCTCGGTCGGCCGCCTGACCAAGGACGTGCGCGCCGTCGACTTCTCACTGCGTGTTGTCGCTGCCGATTGATCGACGCTTCAGTTTGAGCGCGGGCCGCCGATATTCGATTCTGGCCCCGTCTCTGGAAGCGTCATGAACATCGACTTTTCGTCCGTTCGCAACTACCACGAGCAGGTCGTGTTCGACCTGGTGAGCGACATCGCCGCGAAGTACAAGGCCCTTGCCGGGAACCCCGAACTGCTGGCCGACGTGGCCTGCGTGGCGCTCAGCCACCTGCCCCCGCGCTACATCCGGCACATCGTCGACTTCTCGTTCTTCCGCAGCGAAGCCGAGCGTGAGGCATCGGACGAGGCGGCGCGCGCCGCCGTCGACGAAGCCTTCAACTACGTGCAGGCGCGTCAAGTCATGCAGGCCAGGGTCTGAGGCATGCCTTGCACTGTTCACGAGGGCTCCCTGGACGCCCTGACCCAGGAGGCCTGGCGCCAGTGCTACCTTGACCCGGCGCGTGCCGGGCAGATCGGACATGCGCTGGTGGAGCGTGGTGCCACGGCGGTCGGCTGGCTTCATGTGGCGTTCGCCGAGGTCCGGTGCGGGGACGCCGACCGGGTCGTGGAGGCACTGGCAAAGTCGCGCGCAGCATGCTCACCCGCACAGGACATTGAAGTCCTGGCCCTGTGCGACGAGATCGAGGCGATCCGCCTGCGGCGCGCGCACGATGTCCGGGGTAGCCGGGCCCTCCACGAAGCGATCGATCGGCGCGGCGGCAGACCTGCCCAGCCCATGCACGACTTCATCGCGAACAATTCACGCGCGATCACGGCCAAGCTGCTCGGGGAACCCGACGCGGCGTTGCGCGCCTTCTACGCGGCCTTCGACGCCGCGCTGCGCACCGGCCTGGAAGGGCCGATCGTGACCGCGCTCGGCAACCTCGGTGGCTACCACCTGGACCTGTTCAACCTGGAAGACGCGCGCAGCCTGATCGAACAGGCCTGGTCGCAGGCCCAGGCCATCAATGCGTCCCAGGCCTGCGACGTGGCGAGCGCAAACCTCATCACGATCTGCCTGGCCACGGGCGATCCGGCGCGTGCCCATGAACTGGCGCTCGCCTTGAGCGCCCGCCAGGATCGATTCACGATCCACATCGGGCTGGCCTGTCTGGCGGTCGGCGATCTGGCCGGCGCCGAACGCAATGCCGCGCGCGGCGCGCTCACGGCGCTGTCCGATGGCGACGGTGCGCTGGCCTTCGCCTGCCTGAAGACGAGAATCGAGCTGATGCGCGGCAACGCCGTCCAGGCCCGGGCGACAGCCCAGGCCCTGCTCGATGCAAACCCGGTCGGCACGCCGTTCGACCTCTACGAACTGCTGCGCGCCGCCACCGACGCCTGCGAGCAGGTCGGCGACCTTGCCGCGGCGCTCGCCTACGCCCGGCGTGCCCATGCCGTCTACGAAGAACTGGTCGGCCGCAGCGCAAGGGCACGCTACATCGCCCTCGAGGTCCGGCACGAGCTCGAAAGCGAGCGCGACAGCCGGACCAACGCCGAGCAGGCCTTGAAGCGGGTCTCGGACCTGAACCGGGCCCTTCAGGCCAAGATCGACGAAACCGAACTGCTGCATGCCAAGCTGCGCGAGCAGGCACTGCGCGACACGCTGACCGGCCTGCACAACCGGCGCTACCTGTTCGAGGTGGGACCGGGGCTGCTCGAGTTGTCCCGGCGCACGCAGGAGCCCCTGGCCGTTGCCCTGCTCGACCTCGACCGGTTCAAGTCACTCAATGACCAGTTCGGCCACGAGGCGGGCGACCTGGTGCTGCGCCACTTCGCCGATCTGCTGGTCGAGTCGCTGCGCCGCAGCGACGTCGTCTGCAGGCATGGCGGCGAAGAGTTTGTCGTGCTGATGCCCAATACCGATGCCCACGCAGCCCGGACCTTGCTCGAGCGCGTGCAGTCGCGCCTGCGCGCCGAGCCGCTGCGGTTCGCAGGCCAGTCGCTGCCCCCGTGCTCGTTCTCGGGCGGTGTCGCCCAGAGTGCTGGAGAAGACCTGCACCTCGAACGCCTGCTGTCGATCGCCGACCAGGAGCTCTACCGCGCCAAGAGCGCCGGTCGCACCCGCATCGAAGTGTCGACCGGGTCGCCCGACCCGCTCAGCGGGCGCTGCGTGCCCGTCGCGTGAGCACGGTCGGAAAGCTGACCGGCAGCGCCTGCGGGAAATCGCGGCTGTAGTGCAAGCCACGGCTCTCGTGCCGATGCAGGGCCGAGCGCACGATCAGTTCGGCGCAGGCGACCAGATTGCGCAGTTCCAGGAGGTCGCGCGAAACGCGGAAGTTGGCGTAGTACTCGTCGATCTCGCCCCGCAGCAGCTTGATCCGGTGCAGCGCGCGCTCGAGCCGTTTGGTCGTGCGCACGATGCCCACGTAGTTCCACATCATGAGCCGCAATTCGTCCCAGTTGTGGGCGATGACCACCTGTTCGTCGGCGTCGTCGACCTGGCTCTCGTCCCATGGCGGCAGGGGCACGCCGGCTTGCACCGGGTCGCGCAGCAGGCGTTCGGCGCAACTGCGACCCAGCACCACGCATTCGAGCAGGGAATTGCTCGCCAGCCGATTGGCACCGTGCAGGCCCGTGTAACTGGTCTCGCCAACCGCATACAGCCCGGGCACATCGGCCCTGCCCTCGAGATCTGTCACCACGCCGCCGCAGGTGTAGTGCGCCGCAGGCACCACCGGTATCGGTTGGCGCGCGATGTCGATGCCCAGTTGCAGACAACGTGCGTGAATGGTCGGGAAGTGCGACTTCAGGAATTCCTCGCCCAGGTGACGCGCGTCGAGCCAGACATGGTCAACGCCGTGGCGCTTCATCTCGAAGTCGATGGTGCGCGCGACGATGTCGCGCGGCGCCAGTTCGCCCCGCGGATCATGTTCGGTCATGAAACGGGCACCCGGCCCGTCCGGGGTCGGCAGGCGCAGATACGCACCTTCGCCGCGCAACGCTTCCGTGATCAGGAAGCTGCGCTCCTGCGGGTGGTACAGGCAGGTCGGGTGAAACTGGATGAATTCCATGTTGCCGACCCTGCAACCGGCACGCCAGGCCATCGCGATGCCGTCGCCGGTGGCGGTGTCGGGGTTGCTCGTGTAGCGGTAGACCTTGCCGACACCGCCGGTGGCCAGGACGACGGCGCTGGCCGGCAGCGTCTCGACCCGCGAGCGGCCCATGTCCAGGGCGTAGATCCCGTAGCAGCGCGGCGTTTCGGCGACCTTCAGATGGCGCGACGTGATGACGTCGACCGCCATCCAGCGTTCGCGCAATTCGATGTTCGGGTGCGCCCGCGCGCGCGCCAGCAAGGCGTCGTGGATGGCCTTGCCGGTGGCGTCGGCGGCATGGGCGATGCGGCGCACGGTGTGCCCGCCTTCGCGTGTCAGGTGCAGGCCCATCGGGCCGCCCGGATCGCCCGAGAACGGCACGCCGTAATCCACGAGCCACTGCACTGCCTGCGCGCTGCGTTCCGCGATGTAGCGCGCCGTCTCCGCCTCGACCAGGCCTGCGCCGGCTTCGAGCGTGTCCTGCACATGCGAAGCGACGCTGTCGTCCGCGCCCAACACGCCGACGATGCCGCCCTGGGCCCAGGCGGTGGCACCCTCTTCCAGGTCGCGCTTGGCCAGCACGATCACCGGACGGTGTTGCGCTGCCTCCAATGCCACGGTCAGCCCGGCCAAGCCGGCACCCACCACGACCACTGGAGCCACGCTGGGCGTTGAAGGAGCAGACGTCATGGCGCGCATTCTAGAAGGCCGCAACTGCGACCAAGTGCCGAGGCGCGGACCGCTTGCCGGGTCTATGATCCAGGCCAATGCCCAGGAGCCAGCCGCATGAGTGACATTTCGCGACGTCCCATTGCGCCAGATCTGAGTGCGCCCGCGACCCAGATCGTGCGAAATCGCGCCGACTACCTCGGCGAAGGTCAGGACGACATCGGCCAGCGCATTGCGGAAGATCGCCTCGAGCTCTTCGTCACGAGCGACCCCACCCAGGCCATCCAGCAGGAATTCGCGATTCACGCGCCAGACTTCATCGTCTTGCACGACATCGGCGCCAGCTCGTCGTTGCGCCTGCTGACTGCGATCGCCAAGGCGCTCGCGGCGCCGCTGCAACAACTCGCCATTCGCCGCCAGGGGCTGGGCATGGCCCTGGCCACGCTTCGCTTCGTCCAGGTGCCTGGGCCCGGCAAGACGCACCTGCGCCTGTACACCTCGGACGTCGATGCCGACTCGCAGTCGCGCCGCCAGCTCGCGAACGTGCTGCTGGCAAACAGCCGGCTGGGCGTGCTGATGGTCGGCGACCTCCCGTCACACGCCTTGACTTCGGCACTCCAGCCGGTTCGTGACGCCATCCGGGCCGGTCCCTGGGCCAACCGCAACCTGCTGTTGATGCCCATGGGGTCGTCGACTGCCCTCGCGGCGCAGGCCGAGACCCTGGCCAGCGGTCGCGAGATCACGGTTCGTGTGACACCGACCGCGGCCCGCCCCAACGACGCCTGGAACTACATCAGCGGCGCCTGGAACCAGCTGCGCGGACAGACCGGTGGCGTGGCCCCGACCGGCAATGGCAGCGCTCCGGCGGCCCCGACGCCCCAGAACAAGACGGTGGTCGCTCCCCCAACGGCGCCGACCGCGCCGAGGACACCAGCACCCAGGGGCGACGCCGCAGACGACTCCGGACTGATGCCCCTGGTCGACAGCGACCCGCGCTGGAAAGCCTACCTGTCGCAATGCAGCGCCATCAAGGGTCTGATCAGCGCCTGCGTGTTCGACTTCCGCGCCGAGCGGGCGCTGGCCCATGTTGGCAGCCGGCCCGGGCCCGATCGATTGGTGGCGCAGGGCGCAGCGCTGTTTGCCGCCATGGCCGAGTCGAGCCGTGCGCTCGGTCTGGGGCATGCCCAGCCCGATGCGTCCATCACGTTGACGGGACACCACTTGCTGCTGCACCCGCTGCCTGGCCATCCCGGCATCGTGCTGCATGCAGTGCTGGACGCCAGCAGTGCCAACCTGCCCCTGGCGCGAATGCAGCTGCAGCGCGTGGACATGACCCTGCGCGACGCCGCGCAAGCTCCGGCCCGATCCTGACGCCAGCCGTTCAGGCCTGAGCAGTCAGGCCCTCACGCGCCGGCTCAGTGGACGGTGCGTTCGAAGGTGAACTCGCCGGCCTCGACGTCCACCGGCACCACGTCCTTCGGCCCGTAGCGCCCTTGCAGGATCAGCTTGGAGATCGGATTCTCGATCCGGTGCTGGATCGCACGCTTGAGCGGGCGCGCGCCGAACGCCGGGTCGAAACCGACCTTGGCCAGTTCGATGATCGCCGCGGGCGAGACCTCGAGCTTCATCTCCATCTTGGCCATGCGCGACTCGAGCAGCTGGAGCTGGATGCGGGCGATGCGCTCGATGTGCTTCTGGTCGAGCGCGTGGAACACCACGGTCTCGTCGATCCGGTTCAGGAACTCGGGGCGGAAATGCTGCTTCACCTCGACCCAGACCGCATCGCGGATCGCCTCGCTCGACTCGCCTGCCATCTGCATGATGAGGTGCGAACCCAGGTTGCTGGTCATCACGATGACGGTGTTCTTGAAGTCCACGGTCCGGCCCTGGCCATCCGTCAGGCGCCCATCGTCGAGCACCTGGAGCAGCACGTTGAAGACGTCCGGGTGCGCCTTCTCGACCTCGTCGAGCAGCAGCACGCTGTAGGGCTTGCGCCGCACCGCCTCGGTCAGTGTGCCGCCCTCGTCGTAGCCGACATAGCCAGGCGGCGCGCCGATCAGGCGGCTCACCGAGTGCTTTTCCATGAACTCGCTCATGTCGACGCGGATCATGTGGTCCTCGCTGTCGAACAGGAAACCCGCGAGCGCCTTGCACAGCTCGGTCTTGCCGACGCCGGTCGGGCCCAGGAACAAGAAGGAGCCGAGCGGCCGATTCGGGTCCGACAGGCCGGCACGTGAACGCCGGATCGCATCGGCCACCGAGACGATCGCCTCGTCCTGGCCGACGACACGCTCGTGCAGCTTGTCCTCCATCTGCAGGAGCTTGTCGCGCTCGCCCTGCATCAGCTTGGACACCGGGATGCCGGTGGCACGCGCCACGACCTCGGCGATCTCCTCGGCGCCGACCATGGTGCGCAGCAGCTGCGGCGCCTTCGCCGTCCTTGGCCTTGCCGGACTCCTTGGCCTGGGCCTCGTTCAGCTTGGCCTCGAGTTCGGGCAACTTCCCGTACTGAAGCTCGGCGACCTGGTTGAAGTCGCCCTTGCGCTTGAGATCCTCGATCTGCTGGCGCATGCGGTCGATCTCTTCCTTCAGATGAGCCGAGCCTTGTGCGGTCGCCTTTTCGGACTTCCAGATCTCTTCCAGGTCGGCGCTCTCGCGTTCGACCTTCTTGATCTCGTCGGCGATCAGGCCGAGCCGGCGCACCGATGCCTCGTCCTTCTCCTTCTTGACCGCCGCGTGCTCGATCTTGAGCTGGATCAACCGGCGCTCGAGCTTGTCCATCACCTCGGGCTTGGAGTCCATCTCGATCTTGATCTTGGCCGCGGCCTCGTCCATCAGGTCGATCGCCTTGTCCGGCAAGAAGCGGTCGGTGATGTAACGATGCGAGAGTTCGGCGGCGGCGATGATCGCCGGATCGGTGATCTCGACGCCGTGGTGCACGGCGTACTTGTCCTTCAGGCCGCGCAGGATGGCCACGGTGTCTTCGACGCTCGGCTCGCCGACCAGAACCTTCTGGAAACGGCGCTCGAGCGCGGCGTCCTTCTCCACGTACTTGCGGTACTCGTCGAGTGTGGTCGCACCGATGCAGTGCAACTCGCCACGCGCCAGCGCGGGCTTGAGCATGTTGCCGGCATCGATGGCACCCTCGGCCTTGCCGGCACCCACCATGGTGTGCAGCTCGTCGATGAAGAGGATGATGCGGCCCTCGTCGGCGGCCACTTCCTTCAGCACGGCCTTCAGGCGCTCCTCGAATTCACCGCGGTACTTGGCGCCGGCCAGCAGGCCGGCCATGTCGAGCACCAGCACGCGCTTGTCGCGCAGGGAGTCCGGCACCTCGCCATTGACGATGCGCTGGGCCAGGCCTTCGACGATCGCGGTCTTGCCGACGCCCGGCTCGCCGATCAGCACGGGGTTGTTCTTGCTGCGCCGCTGCAGGACCTGGATCGCGCGCCGGATCTCGTCGTCGCGCCCGATCACAGGGTCGAGCTTGCCCGCACGGGCACGTTCGGTAAGGTCCAGCGTGTACTTCTTGAGCGCCTCGCGTTGGCCCTCGGCCTCGGCCGAGTCGACCTTGGCGCCGCCGCGCACGGAGTCGATCGCGCCCTCGAGCGACTTGCGCGTCAGCCCATGGCCGCGCACGACACCGCCGAGGTCGGTCTTGCTGTCGGCCAATGCCAGCAGGAACATCTCGCTCGAGATGAAGCTGTCGGCTCGCTTCGTGGCTTCCTTGTCGGCCGCCTGCAGCAAGGCCAGCAGGTCCCGTCCCGGTTGCACCGGCTGGCCCCCGCCCTGCACGCTGGACAGGCCGTTGATGGCGGTGTCCATGGCGGTGCGCAAGGCAGCGAGGTTCGCACCGGCCCGCTCCAGCAGCGCCTTGGGCCCATCCTCCTGCTGCAGCATGGCCGCGAGCAGGTGCGCCGGTTCGATGTAGGGGTTGTCGCGCGCGACGGCCATGCTCTGGGCATCACCCAGCGCATGCTGAAAGGCAGTCGTGAACTTGTCGGCTCTCATCGGCTATGTCCTCCAATACGCCAGACTTGGGGGACAGCGCGCGGAAATCAAGTGAGCCGTGGCCCGCCAACCGCTATTCGATGGCCTCGTCGCGTTCGTCGGGGTCGTACAGACACTCGCGCCCGAGCCGGTCGATGCAGAGTTCCGCGGTCCAGGGAAGCATGAGCGAGCCGCAGCGGCTGTCTCGGTACATGCGTTCGAGCGGCAACGACTTCAGCATCGCCTGCCCGCCACAGGTGCGCAGCGCCAGTTGCGCGATGTCATGCGCGCCTTCCATGACCGCGTACTGGGCCGCGTACAGGCGCAGCCGGCTGTCACGATCCGGGTCGGCGCCAGCCTCCTGTGCGCATTGAAAGTAGAGTGCCCGCATCTGTTCGAGCTGGATGCGCATCTGGGCCACGGCGTGCTGCTTGGTCGGGTACATGCGCCGCTTCACCGGTGAGGCGTGAGGCGCCTCGCCGCGCAGATAGGCGAGCGTGAAGTCGTAGGCGCCCTGGGCCAGGCCGAGGTACGGGGCCGCAACGGCCGAGTGCAGATGGGGGAACCGGCGTGCCGCCTGCCAGTAGAGCCCCTCGGGCAACAGCCGGCCGTCGTCTGGAACAAAGACGTCCTTGAAGTCCAGGTCCCTCGACACCGTGCCACGCATGCCCAGCGGGTCCCACATCCCGCTGACCGTGATGCCCGGCGCGTCCGCCGGCAGGGCCAGATAGAGCGTCTCGGCCAGACTGGCGCCCGGTCGCTCCAGCGTGCACAGCACCGCGTAGTAGTCCGCCTCGCCGGCCATCGAGGCGAAGATCTTGCGCCCGTTGACCACGTAGCCCCCGGCCACGCGCTGCGCCAAGGTACCGAAAGGCGCCGCCCCGGCAGCGGCCGGGCCGCCTTCGGAGAACGGTTGGGCGTAGATCTTGCCGTCGTCGACGATGCGCTGAAAATGCCGGTCCCGGCAGCGCTGGTGATCGGCCCGCTCGGCCGAAGTCATGTCCAGCGTGTCGGCGACGAATCCGCTCCACATCGTGACACTGGCGTGCATGTTCCAGCTCAGCGCTGTCGCCGCACAGTGGCGACCCAGTTCGGCGGCCGTCAGGGCGTAGCTGGCGAAGTCCGCCCCCATCCCGCCCTGCGCAGCCGGCACGCACAGCGCCAGCAGCCCCGCGCGGCGCAGGTCGTCGAAGTTCTCGCGCGGGAACACCGCGTCGCGGTCGACCTTTGCGGCACGCGGCGCCAGGCTGTTTCGGCCAAGCGTCGCGGCCAGGTCGATCCACTCCCGCTGGTTCTGGGTCAAGCGGTCGGGCCGACCGGCGATATGTGCAGGGTGCATCACAGCACCTCCCCAAGCAGATGGTAGTGCCCCCCGTGAAAGACCAGCGGTGAGGTGCCATGGTCGGCGACGCCGCAAACCTCGCCGATGAAAAGGACATGGTCGCCGGCGTCGTGCTCGGAATGGCGCCTGCACTCCAGCACTGCCGCAGCCCCGGTCAGTACCGGCAGCGCAGCCAGACCCTCGCTCCACGAACCCAGGCTGAACTTGTCCACCACTGCGGACGCGAAGCGGCGCGACACATCGACCTGGGCCGCGGCCAGCACGTTGATGGCGAAATGGCCCGCCCTGCGAAATGCCGGCAGACTAGGGCTGACCTTGCGCAAGGACCACAACACCAGCGGCGGGTCGAGCGACAGCGCACTGAAGGAGTTCGCCGTCAGGCCGATGCGCTGACCTTGCGCGTCGAGGCAGGTGATGACGGTCACCCCGGTCGCGAAGCGGCCCAGCGCGCTGCGCAGCGCAATGGCGTCGACGCCAGGCGCATCGACATGATCAGAGGAACGGTCGGCCATGGTCGAATAATGTAGGTCAGAGCCCGGCCCGGCATCCCGCGTCGGGCGGCACCCGTGAAGCGCGGAGCGTCGGGCCGGCAGCTAGCTGGCGTTGCCCGATTGCAGCCCCCAGCGTGCGAGGGCCGCGTCGTCTTCGACCCTGGCATCGACCCACCGGCTGCCTTCCGGCGTGGTTTCCTTCTTCCAGAACGGTGCCTGGGTCTTCAGGTAGTCCATCAGGAACTCGCAGGCCTGGAAGGCTTCGCCGCGGTGCGCCGACGTGACCGCGACGAGCACGATCTGATCCTGCGGCAGCAAGGGCCCGACCCGGTGCACGACCCGGGCGGCCCGGATGTCGAAGCGCGCCAGGGCGGCGTCGATCATCGCCTCGATCGCCGATTCGGTCATGCCGGGGTAATGCTCGAGTTCCAGCCGGCTCACATCGCCGCCATGGTTGTGTTCGCGCACCGTGCCCACGAAGCTGACGATCGCGCCCACGCCGGCGTCCCCGTCACGCAAGGTGGCCAGTTCGGCCGCCAGGTCGAAATCCTGCGTCTGGATCGTGACGCGGTCCATGGTCAATCCGTTCAGCCGCCGGTGACGGGCGGGAAGAAGGCCACTTCGGCACCTTCGGCGACCGGCGTCGATTCGTCGCGCATGGCGCGGTCGAGCGCGCAGCGCAGTGCGCGCGGCCGTTCGAGCGCGGCCCGATGCGCCGGGTCGATGGTGCACAGCTGGTCGCGCAGCGCGCCCAGCGTGGTGCCCGGCGCCACGTCCAGGCCCTCGCCGTCGCCGAGCGCCTCGCGCAGTGAGGCGAAATAGCGCACCTGGACTCTCATGACCCGATCAATCCGTTCATCGGCAGAAAGCGTACCGCATTGCCGGCTTCGATGACCTGGTCGGCTGGGTTGTCCACGAGGCCATCGGCCCAGACGGTCGAGGTCAGGACGCCAGAGCTCTGGTTCGGGAACAGGTCCAGGCCGCCTTCGGAGTTCAGGCGCACGCGAAGGAACTCGCGGCGCCGGTCAGGCTTGGGCCAGTCGAAGTCGGCACGCAGCGAAAGGGCCGGCATCGACCTCGCAGTGGCCCCCTGCAGCACCCTGAGCACGGGGGCGACGGCGAGCACGAAGGTCACGAAGCTCGACACCGGGTTGCCCGGGAGCCCCATGAACAGCGCGTCGCCCACCTGACCAAAAGCGAGCGGCTTGCCGGGTTTCATCGCGATCTGCCACAGATCGAGCCGGCCTTCGGCGAGCACGGCCGGACGAAGATGGTCCTCCTCGCCCACCGACACGCCGCCCGATGTCAGGATCAGGTCGGCATCGGCGGCCGCGCGGCGCAAGGCGTCGCGTGTCGCGTCGAGCCGGTCGGGCACGATGCCGAGGTCCTGGACTTCACCGCCGCAGGCCTGCACCAGCGCGCGCAAGGTGTACCGGTTCGAGTTGTAGATGGCGCCGGGCTTGAGCGGCTGGCCCGGCATCACCAGCTCGTCGCCGGTCGAAAACAGCGCGACCCGGGGCCGGCGCACGACGAGCAGCTCCGCCGCCCCGACCGAGGCCGCGAGGCCGAGCGCCTGCGGCGTCAGCCGGGTGCCGGCGGTCAGAACGGTGGCCCCCTGACGAACGTCCTCGCCACGCCGGCGCACCCATTGTCCAGCGACCGGGACCGCCTGGACACGGACCGACCCGAGATCCTCGGCGCCCGCTTCTGTTGCGGGCAATGCTTCGCATTGCTCCTGCATCACCACGGCGTCCGCGCCAGGGGGGACCTGGGCGCCGGTGAAGATGCGTGCCGCGGTGCCGGCCAGCAGCGGCCGCCCCACCACGCCGGCGGCAATGCGCTGAGAGACCGGCAACTCGGTGCCGGCCACCGGCACGTCGGAACAGCGCAGCGCGTAGCCGTCCATCGAGGTGTTGTCGGCGGGTGGCACATCGAGCAGCGACGTCACGTCCTCGGCCAGCACGCGACCCAGTGCATCGAGCGTCTGGACGGTTTCGCGCCCGGTGATCCGGTGTGCGAGCGCGCCCGCTTCCAGACGCGCCAGGGCCTCGTCCAGGCTCAACAGGGGGCGGCGCACCTCAGCCATTCGGCCCCTCCCCGTGGCAGTGGCTCTCGATATAGGACTTGACCGCCGCCACATCCACGCCGAGCACCGAGAAGCGCTTGGGCAGTGCCTCGATGCCTTCGAGTGCCGCCGGCCGCAACGGCGCCCGCCCCAGCGCTTCCTGGATCGTCTCGGCGAACTTGGCCGGCTGCGCCGTTTCGAGCACGATCATCGCAACGCCCGGCTCGACATGGTCGAGCGCGACCTTGAGCCCATCAGCGGTGTGGGTGTCGATCATCACGCCGTGGTCGGCCCAGGTCGCGCGGATCGTGCGCAGGCGATCGGCATGGGTGCTCTTGCCGGACACGAATCCGTGGTCGGCGATGCGGGCGAAGTCGTCGGCCGGCAGCGTGAAGCCACCGTCGCGCGCCAGGGCCTCGCCGAACAACGAGCGCACACGCGCACCGTCGCGCCCGAGCAGGTCGAACACAAAACGCTCGAAATTGCTTGCCTTGCTGATGTCCATCGACGGGCTCGAGGTCTCCTGCGCGGTGCTGCGCACGCGGTAGGTCCCGGTCCGGAAGAACTCGTCGAGCACGTCGTTCTCGTTGGTGGCCAGCACGAGGCGCTTGATCGGCAACCCCATCGTGCGCGCCACATGACCGGCGCAGATGTTGCCGAAGTTCCCCGACGGCACCGCAAAGCTGACCTGCTCTGCGTTCGATTTCGTTGCCGCGAAGTAGCCCGCGAAGTAGTAGACGACCTGGGCCAAAACGCGGGCCCAGTTGATCGAATTGACGGTACCGATGCGGTAGCGGCGCTTGAAGGCAAGGTCGTTGCTGACCGCCTTGACGATGTCCTGGCAGTCGTCGAACACGCCGTCGATCGCGATGTTGTGAATGTTCGGGTCCGGCAGGCTGAACATCTGGGCCTGCTGGAACGGACTCATGCGCCCGTTCGGGCTGAGCATGAATACCCGCACGCCGCGTTTGCCGCGCATCGCGTATTCGGCTGCGCTGCCGGTGTCGCCCGAAGTGGCGCCCAGGATGTTCAGCGTCTCGCCACGGCGCCCGAGTTCGTACTCGAACAGCGCGCCGAGCAACTGCATCGCCAGGTCCTTGAACGCGAGCGTCGGGCCATTGGACAGTTCCTGGATGAAGATGCCCGGTGCCAGCGGCTTGAGCGGCGTGATCTCGGGCGTGCCGAACACCGCCTCGGTGTAGGTGGACTGCACCAGGCGCTTCAGGTCATCGGCCGAGATGTCGTCGATGTAGAGCGACAGGATCTCGTGGGCCAGGTCGGCGTAGAGCAGGCCGCGCCAGCGCGCCAGGGTGGCGCCGTCCACCGCTGGGTAGGCCTCGGGCAGGTACAGGCCGCCGTCGGGCGCGAGCCCTTCGAGCAGGATCTGCGAGAACTTGCGCGGCAGCTTGTCGCCGCGCGTGCTGATGTAATTCACTTCAGGCTTTCCTTGCGGATCTTGACGATCGGGGCCAGCACGGTCGCCAGCGCCTGCATCTGCTCGAGTGCCTTGCGCATCCGGCCCTCGACCGTGTCGTGGGTCAGGATGATCAGATCGGTCTGGTTTTCGCCTTCGGCACTTTCGCGCTGCAGCACCGCGTCGATCGAGATCTGGTGCTCGGCCAGGATGCCCGTGATGCGGGCCAGCACGCCGGCCTCGTCGGCGACGATCAGCCGCAGGTAGAACGAGGTCACGACCTCGTCGAGCGGCAGGATCGGCGTGGCCTGCAGCGAACCGGGCTGGAAGGCCAGGTGCGGCACGCGGTGGTCGGGGTCGGCGGTGTGCAAACGCGTCACATCGACCAGATCGGCAACGACCGCGCTGGCCGTCGGCTCGGCGCCAGCGCCCTTGCCGTAGTACAAGGTCGGCCCGACCGCATCACCTTCGACGAGCACCGCATTCATCGCACCTTCGACATTGGCGATCAGACGACCGGTCGGGACCAGGGTCGGGTGGACCCGCAACTCGATGCCGTGATCGCGCCGCTTGGTGATGCCCAGCAACTTGATGCGGTAGCCGAGTTGCTCGGCATAGCGGATGTCGACCGCCTGCAGTGCGCTGATGCCCTCGATATGGGCCTTGTCGAACTGGACCGGCACGCCAAAGGCGATCGCGCTCATGATGGTGAGCTTGTGCGCGGCGTCGACGCCTTCGATGTCGAAGGTCGGGTCGGCTTCGGCGTAACCCAGGCGCTGCGCTTCGGCCAGCACGACGCCGAAGTCCAGGCCCTTGGCGCGCATCTCGGACAGGATGAAGTTCGTGGTGCCGTTGATGATGCCGGCGATCCACTCGATCCGGTTGGCGGTCAGGCCCTCGCGCAGCGCCTTGATGATCGGGATGCCCCCGGCCACCGCGGCCTCGAAGGCGACAACGACGCCCTTGGCGCGCGCCGCCTCGAAGATCTCGGTGCCATGGATGGCCAGCAGCGCCTTGTTGGCCGTGACCACATGTTTGCCATGGGCGATCGCATCCAGCACCAGCGTGCGCGCCGGCTCGAGTCCCCCGATCAGCTCGACGACGATGTCGAGTTCCGGGTCACGCACCAGCGCCACCGGGTCGCCAACCACCCGTGCGGCCTCACCGACCAGGCTTTGCGCGGCAGCCAGGTCACGCCGGCAGACCGCCGCGATCTGGATGCCACGCCCGGCACGGCGGCGGATTTCTTCCTGGTTGCGGCGCAACACCTCGAAGGTGCCGGCGCCGACGGTGCCGAGCCCGAGCAATCCGACCTGGATGGGTTTCATGTGTTGTGCTGTCTGCGGTAGTGGTGGAGGAAACGCTCGATTCGGCCGACGGCCTCGGTCAGGTCGTCCGAGTTGGGCAGGAACACGATGCGGAAGTGGTCCGGTGTCGGCCAGTTGAAACCGGTTCCCTGCACGATCAGGACCTTCTCCTCGGCCAGCAGCTCGTAGGCGAACTGCTGGTCATCCTGGATCGGGTAGAGCTTGGGGTCCAGGCGCGGGAACATGTACAGCGCGGCCTTGGGCTTGACCACGCTGACTCCCGGGATCTGCGTGAGCAGTTCGTAGGCCAGGTCACGTTGCCGGCACAGGCGGCCGGTCGGCGCCACCAGGTCCTTGATGCTCTGGTAGCCGCCGAGCGCGGTCTGGATGGCGAGCTGGCCGGGCGTGTTCGAACACAGGCGCATCGAGGCCAGCATGTTCAGGCCTTCGATGTAGTCCCCTGCGTGGCGCTTGTCGCCCGAGACGATCATCCAGCCGGCGCGGTAGCCGCAGCTGCGATAGTTCTTGGACAGGCCGTTGAAGGTCACGAACAGCAGGTCGTCGGCGAGCGACGCGATGCTCGTGTGCTGGGCCTCGTCGTACAGGGTCTTGTCGTAGATCTCGTCGGCGAACACGATGAGCTGGTGCTCGCGCGCGATCTCGACCAGCGCACGCAGCATGTCGTCGGGATAGAGCGCACCGGTCGGATTGTTCGGATTGATGACGACGATGCCGCGCGTGCGTGGCGTGATCCGCCTGCGGATGTCGTCCAGGTCAGGCAGCCAGCCCGCACCTTCGTCGCACAGGTAGTGCACCGGGGTGCCGCCCGACAGCGAAACCGCGGCGGTCCACAGCGGGTAATCCGGTGCCGGCACCAGGATCTCGTCGCCGTCGTTGAGCAGCGCGTTGAGCGCCATCACGATCAGCTCGGACGCGCCGTTGCCCAGGTAGACGTCGTCGACCGTCACGCCGGCGATGTGCTTTTCCTGCGTGTAGTGCACGACCGACTTGCGCGGCGCGAACAGGCCCTTGCTGTCGGTGTAGCCGGCCGAATGCGGCAGGTTGCGGATCATGTCCTGCACGATCTCGTCCGGCGGCTCGAGGCCGAACACCGCCAGGTTGCCGATGTTGAGCTGGATAATCTTGTGCCCTTCCTCCTGCATCTGGCGCGCCTTGTCGAGCACGGGTCCGCGTATGTCGTAGCAGACATTGGCCAGCTTGCTGGATTTGGCGATCGGTTTCATGGCGTGGGCAGTCGGTGAGGTGCGGCCGGCAGTTCCTTGATCGGCCAAACTAGAATTATCGCCGCATGAAGTTCCAACCCGATTCGCTCCCCGGCACCAATGTCGTGACGCGCCATGAACCCGGCAGCGTCTGGGTTGGCGCACGCTCGTTTTCGCGCAGCCTGCTCATCCCGTGGAATGGCGAGGTGCGGGAGTGGCCGCCGGCCACGCCGGAGCAACTCGAAGCGGCGCACTTCGAGGCGATCCTCGCCTTGGGCCCCGAACTCGTCATCTTCGGCAGCGGCGAGCGCCAGCGTTTTGTCTCGCCGTCGCTGTACCGCAGCCTGATCGGGCAACGCGTCGGCATCGAGACCATGGACACGGGCGCCGCCTGCCGCACTTACAACGTCCTGGCCAGCGAAGGCCGACGCGTCGTTGCGGCGCTGTTGGTGTCCCCAAAGCCCCAGGTCGCCAACACAACTATAATTGGCGGTTGAGTCCATTGCAGAGCCCCGCAACGCAACGCGCCAGCCCATGACCCCAGTCGTCAACAAACTCCTACCTGAATTCGAAGCCGAAGCCACTGGGGGCGTGTCCGTCACGCCCCAGTCGCATTTGGGCAAGTCGGTCGTCCTGTACTTCTATCCGAAGGACGCGACGCCGGGTTGCACCACCGAGGCCATGCAGTTCCGTGACCGTCACAAGGATTTCGTGAAGGCCGGTGCCGTCATCTTCGGCGTCTCGCGCGACAACATGGCGTCGCACGACAAGTTCAAGCAGAACCTCGAATTGCCATTCGAGCTGATCGCCGACACGGAGGAAAAACTCTGTCACATGTTCGGCGTGGTCAAGAACAAGATCATGTACGGCAAGAAGGTCAAGGGCATCGAGCGCAGCACCTTCTTGATCGATGCCGAAGGCGTGATGCGTGCCGAATGGCGTGGCATCAAGGTCGCCGGCCATGTCGACGAGGTGCTCAAGGCGGTCAAGGCCCTGAAGACCTGAGCGCTGCTCATCCCGGGGACAAGGCATGCATAATGCCGCCATGCCCCTGAGTTCTCAGACGCGCACTTCGCAAAGCCGCACAGACGCCTGTGCGGCTTTTTGTTTTTCCGATTCCGCTTCCCACCCCTTCCATGCCCCTTCCCAAGCCGCCAGCCCGCAAGGGCGACCAGCTCGCAGCCGCCGACATCGACACCCAGGCGGCGCCCAGACCTGAACACCGCGCCAAGCCGCATCAAGCCGCGGCCCGGCCCGCTCCTTCGTCCTCGACCGAACTGCGCGACGACGCCGCACAGGTGGGCGCGCCGCGTGCGGTCGCCGCCCCGGCCGCCGCGATGCCGGCCCCGAAGCCGGCCGCTGGTTCGAGGTCCAGGCCGGGCGCGCGCAAGACAGGCGGGCCAGCCAAGCTGTTCGTGCTCGACACCAATGTGCTGATGCACGACCCGAGCTGCCTGTTCCGGTTCGAGGAACATGACGTCTTCCTGCCGATGATCACGCTCGAGGAGCTCGACGGCCACAAGCGCGGAATGAGCGAGGTCGCGCGAAATGCGCGCCAGGTCAGCCGGGACCTCGATGCCCTCGCAACCGACGGGGCACTGGACCCCAAGGAAGGCATCCCGCTGGCCAAGACCGGGCACCGGGAAGCAGGTGGCAAGCTGTTCTTCCAGACCACGCTGCTGGACATCAAGTTGCCAACCGGACTGCCGCAGGGCAAGGCCGACAACCAGATCCTCGGCGTCGTTCAGAGCCTGCGCGAGTCCCAACCCAAGCGCGACGTGGTGCTGGTGTCCAAGGACATCAACATGCGGGTCAAGGCGCGCGCGCTGGGGCTGGCCGCCGAGGACTACTTCAACGACAAGGTGCTGGAGGACGGGGACCTGCTCTACAGCGGCGTGCTGGCATTGCCGTCCGACTTCTGGGAGCGCCATGGCAAGACGATGGAGAGCTGGCAGCAAGGAGGCCACACCTTCTACCGCATCAGCGGGCCCCTGGTCCCGGTGTTGACGATCAACCAGTTCGTCTACCTGGAGACCCCGGGCGCTGCACCGCTGTATGCACGCGTTCACGAGATCACCGGCAAGACCGCCGTGCTGAAGACCCTGCGCGACTACAGCCACGCCAAGAACTCGGTCTGGGGCGTGACGGCGCGCAACCGTGAGCAGAACTACGCGCTCAACCTGCTGATGGACCCGGACTGCGACTTCGTCACCCTGGCCGGGACCGCGGGAACCGGCAAGACCTTGATGTCACTTGCCGCCGGCCTCAGCCAGGTGCTCGATGAACGCCGCTTCTCGGAGATCATCGTGACCCGGGTCACGGTGCCGGTCGGCGAGGACATCGGCTTCCTGCCCGGCAACGAAGAAGAGAAGATGGGGCCCTGGATGGGTGCGCTCGACGACAACCTGGAGGTGCTCGCGCGCGGCGACACCACGGCCGGCGAATGGGGCCGGGCCGCGACCAACGACCTGGTGCGCAGCAAGATCAAGATCAAGAGCCTGAACTTCATGCGTGGGCGCACCTTCCTGAACAAGTTCGTGATCATCGACGAGGCCCAGAACCTGACGCCCAAGCAGATGAAGACCCTGGTCACACGCGCCGGCCCGGGAACGAAGATCGTCTGCATGGGAAACCTCGCGCAGATCGACACACCCTATCTGACCGAGGGCAGTTCGGGCCTGACCTACGCCGTCGACCGCTTCAAGGGCTGGCCACATGGTGGTCACATCACGCTGGCGCGCGGCGAGCGTTCGCGCCTGGCGGACTTCGCCTCAGAAGTCCTGTAGCCCGCCGCAGCCGCGTTCAGCGCAGGCCGACCGCCGCCAAAGCCTTCCTCGGATGGATCAGGTGGCGCCGACCATCGGCGCTCGCGTCGGCGGTGCCGACGATCAGCTCGATCAGCTCAGTCGGTTTGCGCCGGGGATCGACGGCCAGCATCTTGGCCGCCAGATTGGCGACCTGTGGCGACGCCATCGAGGTGCCTGACAGCGCCACGCGGTCACCACCTGGCAGGAAGCTCTCGACCTGGTAACCGTTGGCATGCACCTTGACGGTCGGGCCGTAGCTGGTGAACGAGGCTTCGTCCCCGGCCTGGTCGACTGCGCCCACCGTCAGCAAATTCGGCAGCACGATGCCGGCCGGGATGTCCTCCACGAAACTGGCGTCGGAGTCGCTGTTGCCGGCCGCCGTGATGAACAGGATCTCGGGCGCCGCCGCGAACGCGTCGGCGAGGGACTTGCGTGAGATCTCGAAATACTCGCGCGCCAGCGTCTTGCGCTCGTCGGGCGACTTGCCGATGCCACATTGCTCCAGGTCACTCTCGATGCCCTTGACGCTCCCGCCCCAGCTCATGTTGACGACTCGAACCGCTTCGCGCTTGAAGAAGTCGACGAATGCCCTTGCCGCCTTGGCATCTCGCTCGGCACCCTCACGGCTTGGGCAGGGGTCGGGCTGGATGGTCCAGCCGAATTCGATGCGGCCGACGACCAGCCTTGCGTAGGGATTGCCGTCCAGTGCAATGCCCGCGACATGGGTGCCATGTTCGTAGTTGCCGGCGAGCGAGATTTCCTCGATGGCGGGCTTGTACTGATCGGGCGCCAGGGTCGACAGGAAGCGCTTGACCTCGCTCGCTTCGGGGCTGTCGATGTTGGATTGCAGGTCGGAGAACCCCTTGGTCCTGGCCTTCATCTGCGGCAGCCTGGCGCGCAGCTCGCCCGGGATCGGCATCAGCTCGCCGGTCGACGGGCGGCTGTACTTGTCGAACGCGATCACACTCGGCTGCCCGTCGGCGGCGCGCGCCACCTGCGCCCCGAAGAGCTGGGTGTCGCTACCGCTGTCCCAGACCGCCAGCTTGACCGGGGCATAGGAACGCCCCGCCGGAAGGTCCTGGTTTCGCGCCGGCCAGATGTCGGGCTTGACCACACGATGGGCATCCAGATAGCGCGTGTAGAGGTCGATCAGATCCTGCTTGAGCGGCAGGATCGCGACCAGCGCAAAGCGTGCGTTGACGAGGCCCGGCGCGATGTCCGAACTGAGCGCGCCGCTCGTGTCGACGATCGGCTGCCAGACTTCGCGCGGGCGGCCGAGGATCAGCGACTCGCCGATCAACTCCGCGCCCGCCTTTGCTTCCTTGATGTCGTTGCTGATGACCTCGTAGGGCATCGACTCGATCGAGTCGCCCAATGCCTTCTTCACGGCGGCCCGATAGGCCTCGGTGTTGAGCCCATGCGCCAGGGCCGCTTCGCTCATCAACTGGAGTCTGAGCCCGGACAGCAACTTGTCGGCCGGCTTGTCCTGCAAGCTGCGCAAGGTGACGGCATGCCGGGCGGCGGACTCGTAGCGTCCATCGAGGAAGTCGATCGCCGCGAGGGTGCCGATCAGGCCCCGACGGGTCGCGCGGTCCGCAATGTCATACCCCGACAGCACCGACTCAGTGTCGCGCCGGATCGCCGCCGACAGTGGTGCGAGCAGGGCCGGGTCGCGCACCAGTTCCACCAGCGGGCCCTTGACCGGGTAGCTGAAGCGCGGGAGATCCGCCTCTTTCTCGACCCGGGGTTTGCCGTCGGCCAGTGCCGGGCCAAACAGGAGCGCCAAGCTCAGCGACGCGCCGATGCGCGCCGATCGGATGTTCATCATGCTGCGAGACCTCGAACTGGAGATCCCGCATCCTACCGAACGCGGAGACCGCCTCAGCCCGTGATCAGGGCCTTGACCTGCTGCAGCGCCGCCGGGTCTTCCATCGTCGTCAGGTCACCCGGATCGCGGCCCTCGCACACGGCCTGGATGGCACGCCTGAGCAACTTGCCCGAACGTGTCTTCGGCAGCACGGTGACGAAACGCACCCGGGACGGCCGCGCGACTGCGCCGAGCTGGCTGTCGACGACCTTCATGATCTCGCCCTCGAGCTTGAGCGCGGCATTGGGGTCGGCGACCTTGCTGGCATCCTTCAGCACCACGAAGGCCATCGCGACCTGGCCTTTGAGCTGGTCGGCCACCCCGACCACCGCGACCTCGGCCACGTTCGGGTGGCTCGAGATGCTCTCCTCGATCTCGCGCGTGCCCAGCCGGTGGCCGGCGACGTTGATGACGTCGTCGGTGCGACCGAGGATGAAGTAGTAGCCGTCCTCGTCGCGAATGCCCCAGTCGAAGGTGCTGTAGACCATGCGACCGGGGATGCTGGTCCAGTAGGTGTCGACGAAGCGCTGGTCGTCACCCCAGACGGTCTGCATGCAGCCCGGCGGCAGCGGTCCCTCGATCGCGATCACGCCCTTCTGGTTCGCACCACTCAGGTCCTGGCCGGTGTTCTCGTCGATCAGCTTGACGTCATAGCCATAGACCGCCTTGCCGGGCGAACCGAACTTGGTCGGAGCCTGCTCGACGCCATTGCACAGACCGAGGATCGGCCAGCCGGTCTCGGTCTGCCAGTAGTTGTCGATGATCGGGCGCCCAAGTGCCTCGGAAATCCAGGTCGCGGTCGGTTCGTCGAGTGGTTCGCCGGCCAGGAACAATGCGCGCAGGCTGCTCAAGTCGTGCTTCTTCAGCGCTGCCGGGTCCTGCTTCTTGAGCACCCGGATCGCCGTCGGCGCGCTGAACATCGAGGTGACCTTGTACTTTTCGACCAGGCTCCACCAGATCGCTGCGTCGGGCCGAATCGGCAGGCCCTCGTACATGATGGTCGCCATGCCGGCGATCAGCGGGCCGTAGACGATGTAGCTGTGGCCAACGACCCAACCGATGTCGCTCGTCGAGAAGTAGGCCTCGCCGGCATTGCCGAGATAGATGTGCTTCATGCTCGCGGCCAGCGCCACCGCGTAGCCACCGGTGTCGCGCTGCACGCCCTTCGGCGTGCCCGTCGTGCCGCTGGTGTAGAGCGTATAGCTCGGATGCGTGGCGTCGACCCAGGTGCAGGGGACGCGGCTCGCCATGTGCTTCTCGCGCAGCGCCGCGTAGTCGACGTCGCGGCCTTCGGCCACGGTCATGTCGGCCAGCTTGCGGTTGACCATCAGCACCTTGGCCGGTTTCTTCTTGGCCAGCCGGATCGCCTCGTCGAGCAGCGGCTTGTAGGCCACCACCTTGCCGCCGCGGCTGCCCGCGTCGGCACTCACGATGACGGTCGGCGCGGCGTCGTCGATGCGATTGGCCAGGCTGACGCTGGCAAAACCACCGAACACCACGGAATGCAGCGCCCCGATTCGGGTGCAAGCCAGCATCGCGAAGGCCGCCTCCGGGATCATCGGCATGTAGACAAGGACCCGGTCGCCCTTCTTCACGCCCAGCTCGATCAGGATCGCCGCCATGCGCTCGACTTCGCTCTGCAGCTGGCTGAAGCTGTAGACGATTTCCTGATTGGTCTCGGTGGAGACAAAGATCAGTGCGTTGCGCGCGGGATGGGTGGCCGCGTGCCGGTCGACTGCGTTGTGGCACAGATTGGTCTGGCCACCGACGAACCACTTGGCGAACGGGGGCTTGTCGTAGTCGCACACGCGGTCGAATGGCTTGTGCCAGTCGATCAGAGCGGCCTGCTCGGCCCAGAACGCGTCGCGGTCCTCGATCGAGCGACGGTGGAAGTCGTCGTACTGCGTCATGATCGGTCTCCTGTGTCTTGCGGTTTGCCCCAATTAAGGCGGTATGCGCTGACAGTCGCCTGACTCTTCGGCCCAATCAGTCGATCCGCACCACGAAACGGCCCGTGACCTTGCCCGCCATCAAGTCGGCGGCTCGGGCCTGCACCTGCGTCAACGGGATCTCGTGTGCCACGCGCTCGAGCGCGTCAGCGTCGATGTCGCGCGCAAGGCGATCCCAGGCCTGCTGGCGCAACGGGAGCGGCGCCATCACGCTGTCGATCCCGGCCAGCGTCACGCTGCGCAGGATGAAGGGCATGACGGTGGCGGGCAGGTCGGCGCCCTGGGCCAGGCCGCAGGCCGCGACGACGCCACCGTAGCGGACCTGCGCCAGCACATTGGCCAGCGTATGACTGCCCACCGCATCAACGGCAGCCGCCCAGCGTTCCTTCTGCAGCGGTTTGCCGGCGGTGCCCAGTTCGGCGCGGTCGATGACATGCTTGGCACCGAGTGCGACGAGGTAGTCCGTCTCCTGCGTCTTGCCGCTGGCGGCGGTGACGGCGTATCCCAGGCGCGACAGCAGCATCACCGCAACACTGCCGACGCCCCCCGTGGCCCCCGTGACGAGGACCTCGCCGTCACCCGGCTTGACACCGTGGCGCTCGAGCGCCAGCACGCACAACATGGCCGTGTAGCCCGCGGTCCCGATCGCCATCGCCTGGCGCGTCGTGAATCCGTCGGGCAAGCGGACCAGCCAGTCGCCGTCCAGCCGCGCGCGCTGGGCCAGGCAACCCCAGCGCGTCTCGCCGACCCCCCATCCGTTGTGGACGAAGCGGTCCCCCGCCTTCCAGGCCGGATGCTGGCTCTCGACGACGAGGCCTGCGCCGTCGATCCCTGGCACCATTGGCCAGCTCCGCACGACGGGCGCCTTGTTGGTGATGGCCAGTCCGTCCTTGTAGTTCAAGGTCGAGTACTCGGGCTGGACCAGGACGTTGCCCTGAGGCAGGCGCGCCTCATCGACGTCGGTCAGCGTGCAGCCGAAGCCGTCATCGCCCTTCTCGAGCAACAGTGCCTTGAACATTGGTGTCTTCTCCTCATGGGTTGATGGGCCGGGCGTTCATTGACACCCGCCAACTGCCCTTCTATTCTGCCCGCTGTGAAAACCTTGCGCGTGTGCATGCAGCTGTGCGGCATCTTGCTGGTCCAGGCCTGCGCCGCGCCCGGTGGGAGTGATCGTCTCGCGAGCCCGTCGGTCGAACGGGCTTCTGCGTCGAACGCCCTGCCCCACCCGGCACCGGCTCGCGACCGCAACGGGGCTGAACAACTCGTGCTGACCGCGATGGGGTTCCTCGACACGGCCTATCGCAACGGCGGCAACTCGGTCGCCGAGGGGTTCGACTGCAGCGGGTTCACCCGCCATGTCTTCGACATCACGCTTGGCCTGCGGCTGCCCCGGCGCGCGGACCAGCAGGCTTTCGACGACCGCCTCCTCGCTGTCAGCCGGGAGGATCTCCTTCCAGGCGACCTGGTCTTCTTCCAGACCCAGCGCCATGCCTTCTCGCATGTCGGGCTCTATATCGGCGGCAGCAGGTTCATCCATGCCCCGCGAACGGGTGCCGAAGTCCGCATCGAAGACATGGCGACTCCCTACTGGACCACTCGCTACAACGGCGCACGTCGGTCGGTCGGCACCAGCCGTGACGCAGATCCAGGCGCGCTCTAGCGAACCCGGGGCACAATCGGCCGCATGGGCGAGAGCATCATTCCTCTGGCAGACCTTCGTGTCGCGGCGTCAGTCCCTCGCATCCCTGCGGACCTGAGGGCGCCCGACGGGCTGCTGGCCGATGCGCTCGGCCGTCCTTTGCACGATCTGCGGATCTCGGTCACCGATCGATGCAACTTCCGCTGCAGCTATTGCATGCCGAAGGAAGTGTTCGACAAGCGCTATCCCTTCCTTCCGCACAGTTCCTTGCTCAGTTTCGAGGAGATCACCCGGCTGGCCAGGATCTTCGTCGGTCACGGCGTGCACAAGCTGCGCTTGACCGGTGGCGAGCCGACCTTGCGCCGGCATCTCGAGGACCTGATCGCGATGCTGTCCGAGGTGCGGACGCCGGATGGAGCGCCACTCGACATCACGCTGACCACCAACGGCTCCTTGCTCGAGCGCAAGGCTGCCGGGCTGAAGGCCGCAGGACTGCAACGGGTGACGGTCAGCCTGGATGCGCTCGATGACACGATCTTTCGGGCCATGAACGACGTCGACTTCCCGGTCGCCGACGTGCTGCGCGGGATCGAGGCCGCGCTGCATGCGGGACTCACGCCGGTCAAGATCAACATGGTGGTCAAGCATGGCACCAATGATCAGCAGATCGTGCCGTTGGCGCGCTACGTGCGTGATGCCTTCGGGCCCGCGGTGATCCTGCGCTTCATCGAATTCATGGACGTCGGCGCCACCAATGGCTGGCGCATGCAGGAGGTGATGCCTTCGGACGATGTCCGCCAGCGCCTGCACGAGGCATTCGCGCTCGAGCCGGCGGCTCCGAGCGCGATTGGCGAAACCGCCCAGCGCTGGCGCTATGCCGACGGGCGCGGCGAGATCGGCCTCATCTCGAGTGTCACGCAGGCGTTCTGCCGCGACTGCAACCGGGCCCGACTGTCGACCGAGGGCAAGCTCTTCACATGCCTGTTCGCGACCCGGGGCCAGGACCTGCGCGCCCTGCTGCGCGCCGGTCATAGCGACGCCGAGATCTCGGCCGCGATCGGCGAGATCTGGCGCGTGCGAAGCGATCGTTACTCGGAGTTGCGCGCCAGCGGCCAGCCCGACCTCACCAACGGTGAGCGCCGGGTCGAAATGCATTACATCGGGGGGTGAGCAGCCTCAAGTCGGGACCTGCACCGTCTCGTCGGCCGGCGTCGTGATCTCCCCCGGTGTGGCGCGGCGCGCGAACAGCGTGTACATGGTCGGCACGACGAAAATCGTCAGCAGCGTGCCCAGCGACATGCCGCCGACAATGACCCAGCCGATCTGCTGACGGCTCTCGGCCCCGGCGCCGCTCGCCAATGCGAGCGGCAAGGCGCCCAGCACCATCGCGCCGGTGGTCATCAGGATCGGACGCAGGCGCAGGCTGGCTGCCTCGATCACGGCGTCCATCGTCGCACCGCCGGCCCGACGCAACTGATTGCTGAATTCGACGATCAGGATGCCGTGCTTCGTGATCAGGCCGACCAGGGTGATCAACCCGATCTGCGAGAAGACGTTGAGCGTGCCGCCGCTCAACTTGAGCGCAAGCAGCGCGCCCACCATCGACAACGGCACCGACAGCAGGATCACGAAGGGGTCGAGCCAGCTCTCGAACTGCGCCGCCAGCACCAGGAAGATGAAGAGCAGCGCCAGCACGAAGACCAGTCCGAGTGCGCCGGACGAGGAACGGAACTCCCGGCTGACGCCGTTGAGGTCGGTCGTGTACCCCAGCGGCAGCACGCGCGCGGCCACTTCATCGACGTAGGCGAGCGCTTCACCGAGCGAGTAGTCGGGCGCCAGGTTGGCCTGGATCGTCACCGACCGCCGCTGATTGAAGTGATTGAGCTCGCGCGGACTCACCGACTCGCGCACTGTCACGAGCGAGGACAGCGGCACCATGTTGTCGTTTCGCCCACGCACGAACATGCGCTCGACGTCCGAAGGCGACGCCCGGCCGGCGTCCTCGGTCTGCACCACAACGTCGTACTGCTCGGCGTCGCGCTTGTAGCGCGTCGTGGCCCGTCCACCGAGCATGGTCTCGAGCGTGCGCGCGACCGACTCGACAGGCACGCCCATGTCCGCGGCGCGCTGGCGGTCCACATCGATGAAGATCTGCGGCGAGTTGAGTTGCAGGTCGATGTCGGGCTGCACGATGCCGGGGTTCTTGCGCAACTCGGCCATCATCTGCCCCGCCACCCGGGCCATGTTGTCGTAGCTGTCGCCACTGACGATGACGACGTTGAGTGGCCGCGACGCGAAGCCCTGCCCGAGGCTCGGCGGTGTGATCGGAAACACGCTGACGCCGGGCAGTGCCTGGAACTTTGGCAGCAGCTCGCGCGCCAGCATCGGTGTCGTCTTCTTGCGTTCGGTCCAGTCCACCGTGCGCAGCACCCCGAACGCACTCGACACCTGGCCGCCGCCGCCGACGAACGTGAAGCGCCGATCGAACTCGTCGTAGGGCGCGACGATGCGCTCGATCTCGTCGAGGTAGCGCGCCGTGTACTGCAGCGTGGCGCCGTCAGGTGCACGGATCGGCATTGCGATCACCCCGCGGTCCTCGAGTGGGGAGAGCTCGCTCTTCGCGTTGGTGTACAGCCAGGCGCTGCCGCCGCCCGAGGCCAGCATCGCCAGCACGACGAGCCAGCGATGCGAGAGCGTCCAGCGCAGCACCCGCGTATAGCCCGAAGTCAGGCGGTTGAGGCCACGATCGATCGTGCGGTCGAACCAGCTGCGCCGCTCGACATGGCGCAGCAGCTTGCTGCACATCATCGGTGTCAGCGTGAGCGCGACGAAACCCGACACCAGCACGGCGCCGGCCAGGGTCAGGGCGAACTCGCTGAACAGGCGCCCGGTGCGCCCGGGCGTGAAGGCGAGCGGCGCGAACACTGCAGCCAGCGTCAGGGTCATCGCGACCACCGCGAAACTGATCTCGCGCACGCCCTTGAGCGCGGCCTGGAAGGGACTCAGCCCGGCCTCGATGTGGCGGTAGATGTTCTCGAGCACGACGATCGCGTCGTCGACGACCAGACCGATCGCCAACACCAGGGCCAGCAGCACGAGGGTGTTGATCGTGAACCCGGCCAATGCGACGAGCGCAAAGGCGCCGACCAGGCTGACCGGAATCGTGATCAGCGGGATGATCGATGCGCGCAGCGTGCGCAGGAAGACGAAGACCACCAGCGCCACCAGCACGATGGCTTCGACGGTGGTCGTGAAGACGGCCTTGATCGATCGATCGATGAAGACCGACAGATCGGTCGCCTGCACGACGCGCACCGAGTCCGGCAGGTCGCGCTGGATCAGCGGCATCATGGCGCGCACGCCGTCGGCCACTTCGAGCGGGTTGGCGGTGGCATTGCGGATCACGCCGGTGCTGATCGCCGGGACGCCGTTCAGGCGCACCCGCGTGCGATCGTTCTGCGCCGCTTCCTGCACCCGCGCCACGTCGCGCAAGCGGATCGTGTGACCCCCCACGTTGCGCAACGCGATCTGTTCGAACTGGGCCTGGGTGTTGAGGTCGGTGCGCGCGGTCACGCTGAACTCGCGCTGCTCGCTCTCGATGCGGCCGGCCGGCACCTCCAGGTTCTGCCGCCGCAGCGCGTCCTCGACGTCCTGGACCGTCAGACGGTAGGAGGCGAGCCGGTCCGGGTCGAGCCAGATCCGCATCGAATAGCGCCGCTCGCCGCCAATCTGAACTTCGGCGACCCCCGGCACGGTCTGCAGGCGCGGCTTGACGACACGATTGATCAGGTCCGACAGCTCGAGCGGGCCCATCGTCTCGCTCGTGTAGGCGAGCCAGATCGTCGGCGTTGCGTCGGCCTCGACCTTCGCGATCACGGGTTCGTCGACGGTGTCGGGCAGGCGGCCGCGAACGCGCGCTGCGCGGTCGCGAACTTCGGCGGCGGCCGTATCCGGGTCCTTGGTGAGCTTGAAGCGCACCGTGATCTGGCTGCGCTCGGAGCGCGACACCGAGGTGATGATGTCGACCCCGTCGATGCCGGCAATCGAGTCCTCGAGCGGCTTGGTGACCTGCGACTCGATGACCTCGGACGACGCACCCTGGAGGCGGGTCGTCACGTTGACGAGCGGCTCGTCGATGCGTGGGTACTCGCGCAGGCTCAGCTGGGACGCCGACACGAGGCCGATCAGCACCAGCAGCAAGGACATCACGCAGGCCAGCACAGGCCGGCGGATCGAAGCTTCGGACAGCCGCATCGTCGTGCCCCGATCAGACCGGCGCGCGCTGATTCGCGCCGTCCGAGGCGGCGCGCGCCGGTGCCGAAGCCCCGCCTGCCGGGCCGCCGAGTTGCACGATCCGCAGCGGCATCGCCTCGCCGCGCATCAGCCGGTCCTGGCCGGCGACCACGATCATGTCGCCATCGGCGACCCCTTCCAGGATCTCGACCCGGCCCGGCACGCGCGCGCCGATCTTGGCCTCGAGGCGCTCCGAGACCTTTCCCTTCTCGCCGTCGACGACCTTGATCAGGTACTGCTTGCCGCCTTGCGGGACGAGCGCTTCTTCGGGGACCACGAGCGCGTTCTCCCGCACCCCGAACACCGTTCGCGTGCGCGCGAACATGCCGGGCCGCAGCGCACCGTCGCGGTTGTCCAGGCGCGCGCGCACGCGCAGCGTGCGTCCGTTCACGTCGACCTGCGCATCGAGCACCTCGACCCTTGCCGTGAAGCGTTGCCCGGCCATCGCGTCGAGCGTCAGTTCGACCACCTGACCGGACTTGAGACGGGCCAGGTAGCGCTCCGGCAATTGATAGTCGACCCAAAGCTGGGACAGGTCCTCGACGGCGACGATGTCGGCACCGTCCTTGATGAAGTCGCCGACTTCGACCTGGCGCACGCCGGCAATGCCGTCGAAGGGCGCGTCGATGCGCATGCGCGCGCGCTGGGCCCGGGCCAGGGCGACCTGGGCCTGCGCCACTTCGAGCGCAGCGGCGCTCTGGTCGACCGCGTTCTGGCTGACGAAGTTCTGGGCCGCCAGGTCGCGGTTGCGCTGCCACTGCGATCTCGACAGCGCCTCCTGCGCCTCGGCCTGGCGCAGCTGCGCCTGCTGCAGGCTGTCGTCGAGCTGCACCATCAGCTGCCCGCGGCGCACGCGCTGGCCTTCGGTGAATCCGAGCGCGGCGATGCGGCCACTGACCTCGGGCCGGATGACGACGCCGCGGCGCGAACTCAAGGTGCCGACCGAAATCGCATCGTCGACCAGGCGCAGGCGTTGCACACGGCCGACCTCCACCGTCGCCGGACCACCGCCGCCGGGCTTCCCCGCGCCGGCACCGGGCGCGGCTGTCGCCATCGCGGGCGCCTTTTCGGCCCGCTGCTGCCACCAGTAGGCCAGCGCAACCGCAGCCACTGCCAGCACGGCCACGCCAGTCACGAATTTCTTGTTCATCGATTCACTCAGTTGGAGGCGAACTCTAACGCCAGTGGGCGCCGGCGTCAGACGCGCAGCGCAGGGACCCCTCGATTGGCGAGGGCGTCGGCCCGCTCGTTGCCCGGATCGCCTGCATGCCCCTTGACCCAGCGCCATTCGACCTCGTGCCGCTCGCGCAGCGCATCGAGGCGCTGCCAGAGGTCGACGTTCTTGACGGGCTTGCGGTCAGCCGTCTTCCATCCACGCACCTTCCATCCGTGGATCCAGTTCGTGATGCCATTGCGCACGTACTCGCTGTCGGTGTGCACCGTGACCCGGCTCTCCTGCTTGAGGCTCGACAGCGCCTCGATCACGGCGGTCAATTCCATCCGGTTGTTGGTGGTCAATGCTTCACCGCCCCAGAGCTCTTTTTCATGGACGCCAGCGCGCAGCCAGGCACCCCAGCCACCGGGGCCGGGGTTGCCCTTGCAGGCACCATCGGTGTAGATCTCGATCTCGGATGTCATGCATCGGCCTCTGTCAGTTCCACCTGGCGGCGCGACACCGCCACCGCGCCTGCGCGCGGCACGCGCAGTTCCTGCCGGGCCATCCCCACCAGGCGCATGCCCTTGACATGCTTGACGGCGCTGATGGCGTACACCGCCCCCAGCACCGGCCACCATTGCGCCCCGACCCTGTCCAGCCAACGGTAACGCGCCAACCAGCGTTCGGTCTTGCACGGTGGCCGGTAGCAGCCGAAGCGTCCGCCGTCGACCTCCATGCCAAGCAGGCGCAACCAGTCGCGCAGGCGCCAGTAGCCGATGAACTCACCCGACGCCGGAAGATACAGGGGGCTCGCACGGCCCCTGCCAAGGCCACGCACCGCATGCCCCGCGCGCTGGCGCAGCGCCCACAGGCTGGCCGGGTTGAGCCCGGTGACCAGCAGCCGCCCCTCTGGAACGAGCACCCGCTCGACCTCCCGCAAGGTGGAATGTGGGTCGCGCGCCAGTTCCAGACCATGCGGCAGCACGACCAGATCGAGGCTGTGCTCGGGAAACGGCAGCGCGTCGAAATCACAATGGAGCATGCCGCGTCCCGCGGACTTGCCCGGCGCGACCGCATTGTCCGAAGTCGGTGCTGCACCGGACCCTGGTGCCGGATCGAGCGAGTCGTTCGCGACCCAGCGATGCGGCATCCGGTTGGCCCTCAAGGCGTCCAGTTCCGGCAGTCCGAGTTGAAGGGCATGAAATCCGAACGCGTTGACAACCGCGTCGTCGAGATGGGCCTGCTCCCATTCCAGAAGGTAGCGACCCGGTGGCGACCGAAGCCAGGCGCCGAACTCTACAATCGCACCATCACGCGTCATGGAACCTTCTGCCCTGTTCGATCTTGCTGGTCTTCCTGCGACCCGAGCCGATTCTAGTGACCAGCCCGTGCATCTGTTGCTGCATGCCATAGGCGACGCGATCTCATACGCCATTCAACAGGCCCGCTGCTGATGATTCTCTTGCGCCGTTCGTCGGCCCTGCTCTGTGGTTTGGCAATCGCCGCGCTGGCGGCTTGCACCACCGTACCCGTTGCCCCGCTACCTGTCCCACCGACGCCAGTGGCCGAAGCGCCGATCGCCGCGGCACCGCCGCTGCCGACCGCCGAGGTCGCGCCTGATCGAAGCGCAGAGCTCGCGGCGAAGGCGGCCTCCAGACAGGCATTGCGCCAGTCGGAGTCGAGCCGCCGCTCCGGTGATGGGTTTCACGCCGATCTCTGGACCCGCATCCGCTCTGGATTTGCGATGCCCGACCTCGACGATGACCTCGTGCGCCAGTGGGAGCAATGGTATGCCTCGCGGCCGGAGTACGTTGCGCGCATGACCGAACGCGGCGGCCGATACCTGTTCCACATCGTCGAAGAGCTGGAAACGCGAGGCATGCCGCAGGAGCTGGCGCTGCTGCCCTTCGTCGAAAGTGCGTTCAATCCGCAAGCCGTATCGACGGCCCGTGCCGCGGGCATGTGGCAGTTCATTCCGTCCACCGGCCGCGATTTCGACCTGAAGCAGAACCTGTTCCAGGACGACCGGCGCGACGTTCTCGCGTCGACCCGCGCCGCACTCGACTATCTGCAGAGCCTGCACACGATGTTCGGCGACTGGCACCTGGCGCTTGCGGCCTACAACTGGGGCCAGGGCAGCGTGCAGCGTGCGTTGGCCCGCAACCGGGTTGCGGGGCACCCCTTGGAGTACACCCGCCTGCGCATGCCGTCCGAGACGCGCAACTACGTGCCCAAGCTGCAGGCCGTCAAGAACCTGATCGACGACCCGCAGAAGTTCGGTCTGACCCTGCCCGCGCTTGCCAACCACCCCTACTTCCTGGCCGTCGGGATCGAACGCGACATCGACGTCGCCCTGGCCGCCGATCTGGCGGGCATGCCGCTCGAGACCTTCCGGCAGTTCAATCCTCAACACGACAAGCCGGTGATCCTGGCGGCGGGAACGCCCCAGGTCCTGCTGCCATACGACAACGCCAATCGATTCGTGCGTGAACTGAAGAACCACACGGGCCAGCTGGCCAGCTGGACGGCCTGGATTGCGCCGCGCACGCTCAAGCCATCGGAGGCTGCGAGCCGGGTGGGCATGACCGAGAGCGAACTTCGCGAGGTCAATCGCATTCCCCCGCGCATGCTGGTGCGGACCGGCTCGACCCTGATCGTGCCCAGGGCTGCCGGTGCATCGATGGATGTGCCCGGGCATGTGGCCGACAAGGCCGCCATGAGCCTGGCGCCCGAACAGTCGCTGCGCCGTATCGTGATCAAGGCAGGCCGCAAGGGTGACAGCGTCGCCAACGTCGCCCGGCGCTATGGCGTGGCGGCGAGCCTGGTGGCGGCCTGGAACGACGTCACCGTCCAGTCCCGCTTCAGGGCAGGCGCCCAGATCGTCGTGATGGTGCCTGCGAAGTCTGGCAAGCGCGCGACGCGGCGCGTGCCGTCCAAGCGACCGGTGGCCAAGACGACGACTGTCGAGCGCTCGGTGAAGGGTCGCTAACGCCGGTCGACCAGGGCATGGGCGATCGTGCCCAGGTCGACGAACTCGAGTTCGCTGCCCGCCGGGACACCGCGCGCAAGCCGCGTTACGCGGATGCCGCGCGCACGCAGGGCCTCACCAAGCGCATGCGCAGTCGCTTCTCCTTCGGCCGTGAAGCTGGTCGCCAGAATCACCTCCTCGACGACGCCATTGGTGGCCCGCTCGAGCAAGGTGCGGGCGTCGATCTGTCCGGTTCCAACCCCGTCGAGCGGGCTGAGCCGGCCCATCAGGACGAAGTAGTAGCCGCGAAAGCCTCCCGAGCGCTCCAGCGCGGCCTGGTCCGCCGGCGACTCGACGACACACAACTGCCGACCGTCGCGCGACCCGTCTCGACAGGTCGCGCACAGTTCGTCTTCGGTGAAGGTGTGGCAGCGTTCGCAGTGCCGCATGCTCGTCAACGCCTGCCCCAGCGCACGCGCCAGCCGGTCGGCTCCGGCCCGGTCATGCTGCAGCAGGTGATAGGCCATTCGCTGGGCCGACTTGACGCCCACGCCGGGCAAGCGTCGCAGCGCCTCGATGAGGTTGCTCAGCGTGGGTTCGCTCACGGCGGGTTGGCGCTCAGAAGGGCAGTTTCATTCCGGGCGGCAGTGGCAGCCCGGCGGTCAGCTTGCCCATCTTCTCGCTGCTCACTTCCTCCGCGCGCCGCAAACCATCGTTGAAGGCGGCCGCCACGAGATCTTCCAGCATGTCCTTGTCGTCGGCGAGCAGGCTGGGGTCGATGCTGACTCGTTTGACATCGTGCTTGCAGGTCATCACGACCTTGACCAGGCCGGCGCCGGACTGGCCCTCCACCTCCATCAGCGCCAGCTCGTCCTGGGCGCGCTTGAGGTTGTCCTGCATGGCCTGCGCCTGCTTCATCAGGCCGGCGAGTTGGTTCTTCATCATGGCTATTTCCTCTTCAAACGGGTTTGATGGACCCCGGCACGATGCGTGCACCGCGAAACTGCCCGAGCAGTTCGCGCACGCCAGGGTCGGATTCGATGGTCAGCTCGGCCTCGCGCTGACGCAATGCGCGTTCGGCGGCGTCCCGGATCGCCGGGCTGTCGGACGGCACGCCCGTCTCGATCTGCAAACGCACCGGTTCACCCAGTTCGCCTTCGATGGCCGCGCCGAGCTTGTCGATGTTGGGCGCCGAACACAATGTCTCGCGCTCGACGCACAGGCGCCAGACAGGCGGCGTCGCACCCTCGTCAACCGCGAGCAAGCCGGACTGCATCGCCAGCTCGCGCGCCAACGCCGTCACCGCGCCCCTTGCCAGCAGCGCCGCCACGAGCGCCGCCCAGCGGTCGCCCAGCGCCACATCCTGCGCGGGCGCGGGGGTTGGGGCCGACGGCTGTCGCGCCGCTGGTGCAGGCGTGGCGCGCGGAGTCACCGGCCGGGCGGCACTGCTGGCGCTCGCCGAGACCCGCAGTGGCTGCGGTCGTGCAACGCGGGGCGGGGGGACCGATTTCGACCCGGCGGGGGTGAAACCGAACAGGCGCAACAGCACCATCGTCAGCGCACCGTATTCGTCGCTCATCAAGGTCAGCTCGGCGCGTCCGTGCACGAGCATGCTGTAGAGCAGTTGCAGCTCATCGGCCGGCATCTGCGTCGCAATGGCACGCGCAGCCGCGGTCGTTTCCTCCGCATCGTCGAGCGCGCCGGGGACCGACTGCTCGACCGCGGCCAGCTGGAGTGTCGCGGCCATTTCCTCGAGCGTGGCGCTGGCCGACAGACCCTCGCGGCGCAAGACGTCGACACCGGCCAGCAAGGCCGGCCCGTCGCGCTGAGCGATCGCCTCGAGCAGCGACGTCGAATGGCGCCGATCGACCGAGCCCAGCATGGCCCGGACCGCCGATTCCTCGACCGCGCCACCCCCGAAGGCGATCGCCTGGTCGGTCAGCGACAAGGCGTCCCGCATCGAACCGCGCGCGGCACGCCCGAGCAGGCGCAGTGCCCCTTCATCGCTGGCCACTTGCTCGGCGGCCAGCACCTTGCCCAGGTACTCCTCGATCACCTCGGGCGCCATCGGCCGCAGGTTGAACTGCAGGCAACGCGACAGCACGGTCGGCAGCATCTTCTCCGGGTCGGTCGTGGCCAGCACGAACTTCAGGTAGTCGGGCGGCTCCTCGAGCGTCTTGAGCAGCGCATTGAAGGCGTCCTTGGTCAATTGGTGTGCTTCGTCGATCATGAACACCTTGAATCGCCCCACGCTCGGCTTGTAGGCCGCACGTTCGATGAGCTCGCGGATTTCGTCGATGCTGCGGTTCGACGCCGCGTCCATCTCGATGTAATCGACGTAACGGTCGGCATCGATCGCGGTGCAGGTGGCGCAAACGCCGCAGGGCTCGGCCGTGATCCCGCCGGTGCCGTCCGGACCGATGCAGTTGAGTGACTTGGCCAGGATCCGCGAGACCGTCGTCTTGCCGATGCCGCGCGTTCCGGTGAACAGATAGGCGTGATGCAGGCGCTGCTGTCGCAAGGCATTGGCCAGCGCCTGCACGACATGCGCCTGCCCGACCATCTGGTCGAAATTGCGCGGCCGGTACTTGCGGGCCAGGACGACATAGCTCATGCAGGGCATTCTACGGGTCACCCCCGGCGATAATCGGCTCCCATGACCACGACCCCTGCCGCATCCGACGCGCCGCTGAGCTATGAACAGTCCGGCGTCGTCTACGACCTCATCGACCCGCTGAAGGTCGCAGCGCAACGCGCCGCGGCCGCCACTGCAACGCAGCTGAGCGCCCATGGCTTCAGCGAGGTGAAGGCCTCGCGCGGCGAATCCGCCTACGTGGTCGATGTCGGGCCGTTCTACCTCGCCAGCATCGTCGAATGCCTGGGCAGCAAGGCCCTGGTGGCCGACGAAATGGCACGCCTGACCGGGCGCAGCTCGTACGACGCCATCGCCCAGGACACGATCGCGATGGCGGTCAACGACCTCATCACGGTCGGCGCAACTCCGCTCGTCGTGCAGGCCTACTGGGCCGCCGGCGGCAGCGACTGGTTTGCCGACGCGGACCGAGCCCAGGCACTCGTCGCGGGCTGGCAGCGGGCCTGCGAGGCCTGCGGCGTGGCCTGGGGCGGCGGCGAAACGCCGGCGCTGGCCGGGATCGTCGAACCTGGCCGCATCGACCTCGCTGCATCGTGCACGGGCATCATCAACCCGAAGGAACGCCTGAGCGTCGGCGACCGCCTGGCCGCCGGCGACGCCATCGTGCTGCTCGCCTCGAGTGGCATTCACGCCAACGGATTGAGTCTCGCGCGCAAGCTGGTCGAACGTCTGCCCGAGGGCTATCTGACCGAGGTGGAACCGGGCGTGAGCTACGGCGCGGCGCTGCTGGCGCCCACCACGCTCTATTCGCCGGTCACCGAAGCGCTGTGGAAGGCGGGCATCTCGGCGCACTACTGCGCCAACATCACCGGCCATGGCTGGCGCAAGCTGCTGCGCCATCCGGCCACGCTAACCTATCGCATCCATACCGTGCCGCCCGTCCCTGCCGTGCTCAGCTTCATCCAGAAGCACAGCAAGCAGGATGACTTCGAGGCCTACGGCACGCTCAACATGGGTGCCGGATTCGCGCTGTTCGTCGACGCTGCCGACGCCGAACGCACGGTGGCGATCGCACGTTCCATGGGTGTCGAGGCCTGGCACGCTGGTCAGGTCGAGGCCGGACCCAAACGGCTCGTGATCGAGCCGCTGAACATCGAATACGGAGACGACGCGCTGAAGCTGCGCTGATCCGCAAGCGCAGGCTCGCCTACAATCGCAGGCGACGGGCCTCCCCGCATGGAAGCGCGGCCAATCGGGTCAGGTCGGGAACGAAGCAGCCCCAACCGTTGTGACCAGTGCCGGGGGTAAGGCTCGTCACCCCCCTCTACCGCTTACTTGACCCGGACCGTCGGAGGGTTGATCCAGCGGATCTTCACGCCCGCCCGGTCGGCAGCGTGCTCGACGTGTGCGACGCGCTCGGTGTCAACCTGTGCGACCGCGTTGCTCTGATACGGCTGCCGTACTGGCGCAGCCGCCGAGCGCGAGCAACATGGCGCCCAGCGTTGCGAGCAGGTTTCTGTGAGACATGGCGGATCTCCAAAGGTTGACGCAGTCCCTTCAAGATAGTCCTGTCGCGGCCAGAGATCAATACCGGATCACAGGCGCTCGCTCTGCCTGAAGGCCATCACGGCCTGGTTGCGCAGTGTGCGCAGCATCGCAAGTTCCTGTTCACCCATGTCCACCGACTCCGGGCCCCGGTCGGCATAGATCATTGCAAACGGGGCGCCCTTGAGCGACATCGGCAGGACCAGGAACGATCTCGCGTCGAAGTTCTTGCGAAACCAGTCCGGCAGTCGCTGCGCGACACCGGCCGCGCTGGCATCGTCCACCTGCATGTCCAGGCCCTTGCCGCACAGTGCCGCGAACAGGTCAGGGGACTCGCCCGGCTTCGCGCGCAGTGGAATCCTGAACTGCGGGAACAGCGCCGCCGCCCCCTCGCCAACGCCAAGCCGACCGGTCAGGGCATGGGCCTTCGCGTCGCGCATGCAGAAAATCACCCTGCGGAACTGGAGCGCACGCAGCATGGTCTCGACGACCATGTACAGCACTTCGTTGAGCTTGAACGAATCCGAGGCCATGCTGTTGGTGATGTCCTGGATCCCCGCGGCCAGGACCTCGGTCGCACGGGGCATCGTGACGGTCGGTGCCAATGGCACCTGCGCATGCATGGTCAAGGGGATGTCGAGCATGCTGATCGATGGCGGCGCTTCGACTTCGGGCGGTGGCTCGGGCGTGATCGTCTTCAGCAGGTGGCGCGACGGCGCCTCGACGCCGACCTGGATTCCCAGCGCCTGTGCCAGCTGGGTCAGTTTTTCCTTGGCGTCGGTTGTCGCCTTGAGGAACTGGCGCGCGGTCAAGCCAAGCGCCGGCCCGTAGCTGTCGGCCAGCCGCTCCAGGCGCAGATGCAGGGTCTGGCTCTCGCCGATCAGCATCGCGTCCGTGACCTCGTTTGCGGCCCGACCCAGCCACCGCCGGTAGTCGGACCCGCGGTCGATCGACTTTGTCGGCGGCTGTCCGAAGGGCATCTTCATGAGCCCGAGCAGGTCGGGCGGCAGGCCCCAGTTCTTCGCCACGCCTTGTGCAAGATCCTGGAAACCCAGCCCCAGCACCTTGGCCGCGGCCTGGTCCTGCGCCCCGATGTCGGACATCCCGGCCCGGATCAACTGGCGGATCTGTTGCGCCTCCTCAGGGAAGTAGTACTCGGTCAGCAGGCGTCCGAGGTTCTGGAACATGGTGCCGATGAAGGTCTCTTCGCTCTCATGTCCGATCGGTGTCAGCTCGACCGCCAGCGTGCCCGCCATCAAGGCGCGCAGGAACTCCTCGCGCAGGACCGCTGCCTGCTGCTTGTCCTGCATGTGCTCGAGCAGGACGACGGACAGCGCCATGTTCCGGATGCCCGCAAAGCCGACCAGGGCCACGGCGCGCGAGACGGTGCTGATGCTGCCGGCACCGGAGTGGTTGAAGTGCACGGTGTTGACCATGCGCAGCAGCTTGTTGGTGAGGGCCACGTCCTTCAGGATCTCGGCCGAGAGGTGCGACAGGCTCACCGTTTCAGAGGTCGCCAGCTTCTGGATGCGAACGATCGAATTCGACAGCGCCGGGAAGTCGCGCTTGTGGCGCATGCGCCGCATCAGGAACTCGAGCGTGCTCTTGCCCACCGCGGTGTTCAGGATCGGGACGACTTCGGGGTTCAGCCAGGCCGTCAGCGCGGCGTGGAACGAGCGCGCGCTGTCGTAGCGCTGCTCGGCCTTGCGTGCCAGCGCGCGGGCCACGATGCTGCGCAGAGCGTCGTCGACACGCACGTTGGCCGGAACCCCGAAGTCCTCGTTCTTGACACGTTCGATGGCCCTGAACGGATCGCGCTCGACGATCAACGGCCGCCCGGCCAGCAACTCACCCAGGATCAGACCCGCTGCAAAGACGTCCATCGCCGGCGTCGGCGCCTCGCCCCGCGCCGCTTCAGGCGACATGTAGCCCGGTGTGCCGGAGATGCGCCCGTCGCCGCCTTGTTCGACGCGGGCCGCGATGCCGAAGTCCATCACGCGCGCTCGCCCGTCCTTGCCGACCAGGATGTTCGACGGCTTCAGGTCGCGGTGCACGATGCCCTGCTCGTGCGCGATCGACAGGGCGTCGAGGACCCCGAGCATCAGCATGACGGCCTGGCGGGCCCCCATGGCGCCATTGTTGCGTCGCGACTCGGACAGGGTCGGGCCGTCGACGTATTCGAACACCAGGTAGGGCGCGCCATCGACTTCGTCGGCTTCGAACACCGGCACGATGTTCGGATGGTTGAGCGAGCTGACCGCACGCGCTTCGTTCAGCCACAGACTGACGTCGTGCGTGTCGGCGCCGGCATTGAGCAGCTTGACGGCCACCTCGCGGTCCAGGCGCTCGTCGTAGCCGAGCCAGACCGTGGCCTGGGCGCCCTGGCCCAGCACGCGGCGCAACTCGAATCGACCCGCCTTGGATCCTGCTCTGACGGTGTCGGCCACCCTCATGCCGTGGTTCCCATGATCGTGTCGTCGAACTCGGTCGGCCGGGCGGCGTCGCGCGGCGCGATCTCAAGCGCCTTCTGCACATCACGCAGCCGGATGTCGAGCACCCGACCGTAGCGCTGTGCCACCTGCTTGACGGCCCGTTCGAGCTGATTCGCCGGCGATTCCATGGCGTCCAGCGCTTCATTCGCGCAGCTGGCAAGTGCGCGCAGCACGTCGTCGTCGTTGTCCGGGGCGCGCACCGGCGCCGTCGCAGGCAACCTCCTGATCATGTGCAGGACCGTGCCGTCCAGGCCCCAGTGACGCGCCACGGCGGCGCCAAGCGACTCGGTGTCGACGCCGAGGACAGCGTACGCCGAAGCCTCCTCGCTCAGCCCGGGCTCGTCCGGCTGGCCTTCATCACTGGCTGACACCGGCTGCATCAGGCGTCGGATCTGGCGTGCCTCGTCCGGGAAGTGGTACTGGATGGCCAGGCGGCCAAGATTTTGCAGCAGCGTGACGAGGTAGACGACCTCGATGTCGTAGCCAGGTGGACGCAGGGACTGCGCCACCCGCGCAGCACGCTTGACACGCTCGTACAGACGTTCGAGGTCGGTCGCATGGGCCGCAGACAGCGGGCCAGGCCAGGGTCGCAGCCCGAGCGCCGATCGGCGCACCCCATCGAGCCCGAGCATCAGGACGGCCCGGCGAACCGTCAGAACCGGTCCGGTTCCCGCCACCTGCGCGCCGCGCACCTGGGCGCTGTTGACGGCGCGCAGCATCTCGAACGAGAGCGCGAAGTCCTGCAGGACGACCGCGGCGATCTCGTTCGTGCGTTCCTTCTCCATCAGGGCCATCCTGGCCACACGCGCGGCTGCTCCGGGCGACGCCGGCAGCAGTCCCACACTGTGCAGGCGGTCCAGCAGCAGGGCCAATGGGCCGCTGTCGGTTTCGGACGAGGCCTTGAGCCAGCCTTCCAGTGCGCGCGCGAACGTGCGGGCGTTGTGATATCGGTGGCGTTCCTGCCGATCGGTGGCGCGGTTGCAGATGGCGCGCAAGGGCTCCGGCACCGGGTGCGCGGTCGTCCAGGGCAGGCGCACGATCTCGCGGCCCATCGGTGGCAACTCGGCGATGACACGGCCGAGGTCCGGCTGGCCCAGAACGGCTTGGCCCGCGATCGCGACATGCATCAGCAGGCCGAACGCCAGCACGTCGCGTTGTGCCGCCTCGCGCTGGGCGCGCAGCGCCGATGGCTCGGTCGCACTCGCGCGCGTTTGCGTCCCACCGCCCTGATCGGCGCCGAGTGCCACCTCGAGACCCATCAGAAGCGGCTGTCCGTTGTCCCCCAGCAGCAGCAGATAGGGTTGGAGGTCGCGGTGCGCAAGCCCGGCTTCATGGGCGAACGCCAACCCCTCGAGCGCCTTGACCGCCCACTGGGCGACCTCCGATGCCGCCAGGCCATTGCCGCCCAGCACTTCGGCCAGGGTGTCCGAGTCGCGCGCGTCGTAGGCCGCGAACGGCCATCCGTCCTGGACGCCGGTCTCCACCACTGGCGCCAGATAAGGATGGCGCACGCGCGCCGCACGGCGCACCTTCTGCGTCCAGTGCTCGAGTTCGTCGGGGTCGATGGGCTGGTGGCGCGGAAGCACCAGCACCAGATCCTGACCGCTGCGCGGATCGGCGACACGCCAGGCCATCGTGAGCTCGCTCTTGCCGAGCAGGGTGAGCAGCTGGAAACGCCCGAACAGGCGCACTGGCCGCGCATTTGCGGCCATGTCAGGGGGCTCGGAATCGGGTTTCACGGCGGACAAGGTGACTCGTTCCCGATTGAAACCCGCGCAGCGCCTGCGCGAACCGCCGAACAGGCCGGATTTCGCGCATTACATCGCCATCAGTCGACCTCGATCAGCTCGCCCTGCCCCGTGATGAAGCCACCGGACACCCGATCCTGTGGCTGCGCCTGGCGCACGGCCGCCATGTAGCCGAGCAGTTGGGCCCGATTGGCCGGGTCGTCCTGCGGCCGACCGGACAGCTTGTAGTCAAGCACCCACCAATGGCGGTGGCCGTCCTGTTCGAGCAGCACGAGGCGATCCAGGCGAAGTGACTTGCCGCCCGCCGCCATCGGCAATTCGTTGCCCGCCCAGAGCAGGTCGGCGCCAGCGAAGAAGCGATGGATCGTTGGGTTGTCGAGGATCCGGCCGGCCACTGCCAGAATCTCGCTCGACTGCCGGGCCAGCCCGAACTCGCGCGCCGCGGCGTCGGCGGCGTCGGCCCATTGTTCGTGCGCCATCATGGCCGCGGGTCGACCGATCCACTCCAGCAGGCGGTGCACGGCCCGGCCCAGGCGCATGCCTGCCAAGTCGCCACTGTCAGCGGAGTTCGACTTCGCAGGGACGGGCGGCGAGAGCCGCGCCAGGGGGGGCAACCTGGGCACCACCACCTCGCTTTCTTCGCCGGTCGAACCGGCGCTGTCCTGAGGTGTCCAGGGTGTTGCGAACGGCTCCAGCCGCGCCCACCACGAACGCGGATCGCTCCGCAAGGGGGCCGTCGCGCTGAAGACCAGGCCTTCCTCGGCACGTGTCATCGCCACGTAGAGCCCGTTGAGCTCTTCGCGCCCACGCGCCTCCTGTTCCTGCGCCAGGAGGTCGCGCAGCGAGGCTGCGATCGCGCCCTCGCGCGCAACAAAGGCGACCTGGCGTGGGGCGGGTTGCTCCGGCGGCCAGTCCACGAGCAGCGTCGCACGCTCGGGCGCACGCGCCTGGGGATGCGAGTCCATGACGAAGACCCAGCGCGCCTCGAGCCCCTTGGCGCCATGCACGGTCAGCAGACGGACCGCGTCCGCAGGTGCTGGCAGGCGGGCCTGGACATCGTCTCGGCGCAGCGAACGCACGAACCGGTACGGCGTGACGTAGCGACCCCCGTCCACCTCGAGCGAGGCGGCCAGGAGCGCCTCCACTGCCCGCGCCGCTGCACGGCGCAGCCGGGCCGGCAGGGCGGCCGCCAGCCGCACCATCACTTCGCCTTCGTGCACGATGCGGTCCAGCAAGTCATGCGGCGGCAGCTCGGCGGCGGCTTTGGTCCAGCCACGCAGCAGGCCCTGGGCGCGCAACAGCGGCGCCGAGGCCAGGACGGCGGGATCCGACGACATCAGTGCCTGCCACCAGCTGCCCGCCAGCGGCGCCCGCTCGGCCAGGACCATCAGGTCCTCGTCACTGGCCCGGAACACCGGGCTGCGCAGCGCCCGCGCAAGCGACAGGTCGTGGCCCGGCGACGCCAGCACATCGAGCACGGCCAGCAGATCCTGCGCCTCGGCCGACGACTCCAGGGACAGCGCCTCCGGCATCGTGAATGGCATGCCGCGCTCGTCCATCGCCTGCGCCACCAGCGCCAGCGCGCTGCGTCGTCTGGCCAGCACCATGATCTCGCCGGCCGGCACACCCTGGGTCAGCAGATCACCGATCGCCGCCGCCACCTGCCGCGCCTCCGGCATCCGCCGCACGGCCTCCTCGGCGTGGCGCGCCATGGTCAATGAATCTCGCCAACGGGCTTCTTCGTCCGGCGTGCTGTCCGATCGCTTTCGCGGCAGGTCGGACTGGCGCGCGAGCAAGGGCAGGCAGCGCACCGTGCCCACCGCCGTCGACTCGGTGCTGTGTGGACGAAAGCCGTCCCATGCGTCGGACTCGGCCGCCGTGGAGAACACGTCGTTGAGCGTGTCGACGATTTGCGGCGCGTTGCGCCGGGTGTGATCGCACTCCAGCACGGCCCCGTGCAATGCCTCGGTGACGAAGTGACGCGCCGCGGCAAAGACGCGCGGCTCGGCACGGCGGAAACGGTAGATGCTCTGTTTCGGGTCACCGACGATGAATACCGACAAGCCCGCGCCGGCCCCCGCGCCTGCATAGCCGGACAACCAGCCCTGCAGGGCCTGCCACTGCAGGGGGCTGGTGTCCTGGAACTCGTCGATCAGCAGGTGGCGCAGTCGCTGACCGAGGCGGGACTGAACCCAGGCGCTCAGCTCGCCATCGACCAGGAGCGCCAGCGCGACGCTTTCGAGGTCGCCCATGTCCGCCAAGGCGCGCCGCTGCTTGAGTCCACGGTACTCATCGAGCAGAACGAGCGAAAGCCGGACCATGCGCAGGTGATCTTCATGGGCATCGTGTTGATCGATGCGTTCGCGCAGCGCCATCAGCCGATCGACGGCCGATCGCTGCGACGGGAGGTCGCCCATCTTCTGGCGCGCGCTGCCCTTGTCCGTCAGCAGAGCCTTCCAGGCCAGATCGAAAGCCAGCCCCGGCTCGCTGGCGTCGAGCGCCTCGCGCAGGCGTGCTGCGGCCTGGTCCGACAGCGGTTTGGCCCGCGCAGCCAGTTCGGTCGCCAGGGCCTGCAGTTCGGCCCGCCAGACAGGGTCGCGCATCGACTCGATGGGGTGACGGCCCGGCAGACAGTCGGCAAAGACCTCGGACGCTGGCGGCACCCCTCGATCGAGCACGCCAGCCTGAGCCGCGACCTCGATCTCGGTCCGGCGTTGCCAGGCACTGTCCAGCCATCGTTGCACCGCATGGCGCCGGTGGCGGCGCACCAGGTCCATATAGGCTGCCCGCAAGGACTGGTCGCCGTCGACCCGCCGGTGGAAGGCGCGGTACAGCTCGTCGCGCAGCAATTCGGTGTCCTCGATCAGCGTCAGGCCCGGCGCCAGCCCCATGCTGTGCAGCTGGCCCATCGGTGCCTGGGCCAGCAACTGGCTGAACCATCCGTGGAAGGTCCGGATCTCGACCCGGCGTGCCTGGGCCAGCACCTGCCCTTGCAGCGCTCCCAAGGACGGTGCCAGGGCGCGCGCCTCGGTGAGCCCGAGTCCGCGTGCCATCAGGGCTTCGGTCCTGGCCTGATCGTCAGCCATCGGCACCGCGAAGAACGCCAGCCACTCGTCCAGCCGCTCGCGCATCTCGCCCGCCGCCTTGCGCGTGAACGTGATCGCCAGGATCTGCGAAGGTTCGGCACCGTCGATCAGGGCCCGGAGAATGCGCGAGACCAGCATCCAGGTCTTGCCGGCGCCGGCACAGGCCTCGACCGTGACACTTCGGCGTGGGTCGCAGGCAACTGCGTAAAACGACGCGGCATCAACCACCCTCCCGTCCTGCCGGTACGCCGCGCTCATGGATTGGCACCCCGATCGCCCCAATGGTCGCGCCGGCACAGGCCACGCACCTCGCAGTAGTCGCAGGTGGCGCCCTCCCCCAGTGCGGGCAGCGGTGCGCCGGCGCGCAGTCGGGCCAGCTCGCTGGCCAGGCCATCGACAAGCAGCGTGGCACTGCCCGCCACCTCGAGGTGCTCGAGAAGCCGGGGGGCGGCGGCATCGTCCAGCGTCAGATAGGCGGCCTCGAGCGCTTCGGATGCTCCTTTCGCAAGCATGAGGGCCGCGTAGAAGGCGAGCTGGGTGTCCTCCGAACGCGGCTTCATGCGTTCGGCGAGCGACGCCGCGCTGCCTGTCTTGTAGTCGATCAGACGCAAGGCGGACCCTTTGCGGTCGATCCGGTCGATGCGCCCGCGCAGCGTCGTCGGTGCGAGCGCCGACGGCGCGGCCTGGACCAGGGTTTCACCTTCCCGCCACGACCAGCCCTGCGCCTCCACGTCCTGGAGCCAGGCCAGGTAGGCCGGCGCGAACGCTTCGAAACTGGCCCGGAATGGCAAGAGGTCGGCGACATCGAAAGCCGCTTCATTCGCCTCGGCGTCGGCCGCCTCGAACAGCAGCGTCCGGTCATCGCGACCGGAGCTCGGCCGAGCATTGTGAAATCGGTGCAGCACGGCGTGCAGCCAGGTGCCGTAGTCACGCTTTTCCACCCCACGCTCGAGTTCTTCGTCTTCCTGCAGGCGCAGGACGGCACGTGCGAAGAACCGGTACGGGCATGCCCGCAAGGCTTCGACCTGGCTGGCAGTGAGCGACGCCGGCAAGGCCCGTGCCGCCTGCGGCATCGGCCGCAGCACGGGATCCGGCTTCTCGCGCTGCATGGCCGCTCGCCACGCCTGCTCGATCAGTGGCGCCGCACCTGACAAGCGCCTGGCCAGGGACAGGGCCAGCAGATCGGGGCTTGCGGCGAGCAGTTCGTCCCCGTCGAGGCGGCGCCGCGACACGACCAGATTGGGCTGGCGCAGGAGGTGCACGAAGGCCTGGCGATCACGCAGCCGGCGATCGACTCCGCACGGCAGTCCCATGTCAGAGGCCAGCGCTTCGCCGATCAGACCGCGATTGGCCTCGACCTGCCCCAGATGGCGCGCGTCGGCGCCCGGCATCACGACCGCACCGAATGGACGCAGCACCGTGTGCGCGAGGGGAACCAGCAGCACTTCCGCGCCCGTCGCTTCGGGCACGAAAGCCCCGCCCTCGAGTTCAGCGTCGACCCATGCACTGAATCCTGCCAATGCCACCCGTCGTCCCTGCGCCAGCGCTCGCCAGCGACGGTCGCCGTCGGCGTCCAGCCGCAACGTGCCCAGCACGGCCGTGCCGGCGGCGTCTGCGGCGAGCAAGTCCCACTCACCGCTCTCGCTCAGGGCCTTGCGCAGCGCGAGCAGCCAATCCGCCAGCGATTGCTCGCGCCTCGTCGTTGCCCAGGCCAGCGCCTCTTCGGCCTTGCCCCACAGGACCTCGGCGGCAGTTGACTGGGCGTCCTGGCGCCGCCGCTGAGGCCGACGCCAGGACGCTTCGAGGCCTTGCAGCGCCGCGGGGTCGGCCAGTGCAGGCGGCCAGCCCTTGAGCCAGTCGAGCCTGTCGTCGGCCTTTGCGTCGGGTGCGGCGGCGCGCAGCCAAGCCATGATGCGCGCACCGGCGCGGGTGGTCGAGAGTCGCCAGCCTGTCTCGTCGCCCGTCTCGACGCCCGCCCGTTCGAGCAGGGCACGGACCCGGCGCACCAATACGCGGTCGAGCGCGACCAGGGCGACCGGCGTGTGTCCCGCATTGATCGCTTCGATCACCTGTGAAGCGGCCGCCAGCGCTTCCGACTCGAGATCCTCGCACAGCAGGATCTTGGGCGCAGTGCCTTGCGCAACCGAGGCGAATTCGGCACCGGCCGGTGGGTCGAGGTCGATCACCAGGCAAGGCGTGTCGTCGTTTGCGTCGACCAGCGCGCGCGCCAAAGGATCGGGACCACCGGCCTGAATCAGGACCCACGCGCCGGGACGGTGCGCGAAGAGCCGGTCCGTCCTTGCGCCCTCGCCCGCAGCTGCCCATTCCACCGACACCTGGAGCAGCAGACCCTCCAGCGCGCCATGACCGCTTGTGTGGCCAAGCTTGCTTCGCACCGAAGCCCAGTGCGTTTCGCGCGCACCGGGTGCACAGGCCATCGCCGCACGAGACAAGGCCTGCGCGGTGTCGACCATCGACTGCACCACCAGTTCGAAGCCGCGGCGGTCACGCCGCTCCCAGTCGGCGCCGAACTCGCGCTGACGAAGCAACGACGCCATCGCCAGGCGGTCGATCGTGGGGTCCAGGCTCGGACCGTCAGCTGCCGAGACCGGTGGCCCGAGAGCCTCGCAAAGCGTGCCGGTGGTTTCGATCCGTGGTTGCCATCCCGGGCTTGCCGCGAAAGCCTCGCGCGCAGGGGCAAGCAGTTGCCCGAACGGCACCAGCACGACCAGGTCCTGCAAGGAGATCCGCTCGCGAACGGCCCAGGCCCGGATCGACTCGGCCGCCCAACGCCAGATCGCCGCCGGGGCCGCGTGGCTGTCGCCATATTCGATCGTGGCGTGGGTCATCGCGCGACCCGAATTCGCCGCCGGCACCTTTGTGTCAGAATCTTCGTGCCTCGCAGCATGGGACCGATTGTCCATGCAGGCACGGAGATTGCACCATGAGCAGCGATTTGATCAAGACCGTCACCGACGATTCCTTTGGCACCGACGTGCTCAAAGCCGACAAACCTGTCCTCGTGGACTACTGGGCCGAGTGGTGCGGGCCGTGCAAGATGATTGCACCGGTCCTGGACGAGTTGTCCAAGACCTACGAGGGCCGCGTCCAGATCGCCAAGCTGAACGTGGACGAGAACCGCGAAGTCCCGGCCCAGCACGGCATTCGCGGCATCCCGACGCTCCAACTCTGGAAGAACGGCGAGCTCGTCCGTTCCCTGGTCGGTGCCAAACCAAAGGCCGAACTGGCGGCCTTCCTCGACGCTCATCTATAATCCGGCGCAGGCTGTGCAGGCACGGTCCGGATCGGAAAGTGCCTGCGGCCCCGGAATGCCATCGCGCGACAGGCCCATCGGCCAGCAAGACGCGCGAGTTCGGCCCCACTTCCCCTTCCTTTGATCTGAAGCTCGAACCCGGGGCACCGGGTTCCACACCATCACGGTGCCCTTCCACGGGGGTATGCCCACATGCATCTGTCCGAACTGAAAGCCCAGCACGTCTCCGCGCTCATCACCGAGGGCGAAGCACTGGAGATCGAGAACGTCGCCCGCATGCGCAAGCAGGAGCTGATGTTCGCCATCATGAAGAAGCGCGCCAAAGGCGGCGAGCAGGTCTTCGGTGATGGCGTGCTCGAGGTCCTGCCCGACGGCTTCGGCTTCCTGCGTTCGCCCGAAACCAGCTACATGGCGTCGACCGACGACATCTACCTGAGCCCGAGCCAGATCCGCCGCTTCAACCTGCACACCGGCGACATGGTCGAAGGCGAAGTGCGGGTGCCCAAGGACGGCGAACGCTACTTCGCGCTCGTCAAGGTCGACCGCGTGAACGGCCTGACGCCCGAGGAGAGCAAGCACAAGATCATGTTCGAGAACCTGACGCCCTTGTTTCCCAAGGAGCAGTTCAAGCTCGAGCGCGACATCAAGAGCGACGAGAACATCACGAGTCGCATCATCGACCTGATCGCACCGATCGGCAAAGGCCAGCGCGCCTTGCTCGTCTCCCAGCCCAAGAGCGGCAAGACGATGATGATGCAGCATTTCGCGCATGCCATCGTCGCCAACCACCCCGATGCTCACCTGATCGTGCTGCTCGTCGACGAGCGGCCCGAGGAAGTGACCGAGATGCAGCGCACGGTGCGCGGCGAAGTGATCAGCTCGACCTTCGACGAGCCGGCCGCGCGCCATGTCCAGGTGGCCGAGATGGTGATCGAACGTGCCAAGCGCCTGGTCGAACTGAAGAAGGACGTGGTCATCCTGCTCGACTCGATCACGCGCCTGGCGCGCGCCTACAACAACGTGCTGCCCTCGTCCGGCAAGGTGCTGACCGGTGGTGTCGATGCCAACGCACTGCAGCGCCCGAAGCGCTTCTTCGGCGCGGCGCGCAACATCGAAGAAGGCGGTTCGCTGACCATCATCGGCACCGCGCTGATCGATACCGGCAGCCGCATGGACGAGGTCATCTACGAGGAGTTCAAGGGCACCGGCAACTGCGAGATCTATCTCGACCGCCGCATGTCCGAGAAGCGCGTCTACCCGTCGATCCTGCTCAACAAGAGCGGCACCCGACGCGAAGAGCTGCTGCTCAAGCCCGAGATCCTGCAAAAGACCTGGATCCTGCGCAAACTCCTGTATCCGATGGACGAGATCGAGGCGATGGAGTTCATCCTCGACAAGATGAAGGCGAGCAAGAACAACCTCGACTTCTTCGACATGATGCGCCGCGGCGGGTGATCGCCGCCTGCGCTACAATCAAAAGCTTTCCCGCATTCAGGCAAGTGCGTCGCCGACAGACATTGGGCGCCGTGGCTGCCGCTCCAACCTAGCGAGATCCCCATGAAAGACGGCATCCATCCCAATTACCGCGACGTCTGCTTCGTCGACCTGTCGAACAACTTCCAGTTCGTGACCCGCTCGTGCCTGCAGAGCAAGGAGATGATCAAGCTCGAAGATGGCCGCGAAGTGCCGCTGATGAAGCTTGAGTCGACCAGCGAGTCGCACCCCTTCTACACAGGCACGCAAAAGAGCATCGACAATCTGGGCGGCCGCGTCGAGAAGTTCCGCAACAAGTTCGCGCACCTGACCCCGAAGAAGAAGGCGGAGTAAGCGCACGAGCGCATAACGATCAAAGGCAGCTGCGGCTGCCTTTTTCATGCCTTCGATTGATGCGAATGCGCGCGTGCGTGCCATCATGCACCGCTTGTGAGTTCCGTCACCCCTGCCCTCCTGACCCAACGAGGTGCGCAGCGCCTGCCGCGCATTGCGTTGCTGGTCTTTTGCGCGGCGTATGTGCTGCCGGGGATCTTCGGTCGCGATCCGTGGCGCAGTGCCGATCTCTCGTCGTATGGGCTGATGGCCGCGATGGCGGAGGGGCGGACCTCCTGGTGGGCACCCGCGCTCGGGCAGTTGAGCGCCGACACCGCACTCCTTCCGCACTGGATTGGCGCCGCATTCATTGCCTTGCTCGGCCCATCGCTCGGTGGCCCATTGGCCGCAAGACTTCCGTTCGCGATCCTGCTGAGCCTGATCCTGGTTCTGGTCTGGTACGCCACCTACAACCTGGCTCGCACCGAAGCTGCGCAGCCGGTGGCGTTCGCGTTCGGTGGCGAGGCCGCACCCGTTGACTACGCGCGGGCGATTGCCGACGCCGCACTGCTCGCGCTGATTGCCACCCTGGGTCTGCTTCAGATGGGGCACGAAACGACGCCCGAACTCGCCCAGCTCTTCTCGGTCGCCCTGGTGCTCTGGGCACTGGCCGCTGCGCCCTACCGCGGCTTGGGTTCGCGCCTCGGCGTGATTGCCGGGCTGATGGCGCTGAGTGCGAGCGGGGCCCCGGCGGTTGCCCTTGCCTTCGGCGCCGGCGCGACGCTGCTTTGCGCGCGTTCGCGCTACCCGCTGGTACGCCGGACAACGTGGTGGGTCGGGCTCGCGACGGGGCTCTCGGCGCTGACCGGTCTGGCCGCACAGACCTGGGGCTGGCGCGTCCTGCCAATCGTGGGATTGGCCGAAGCAGCGTCCATTGCGCGCCAATGGGCCTGGTTCCTGTGGCCCGCATGGCCAGCCATGCTGTGGTCGCTGTGGCGGTGGCGCCGTCACATCACGCACCGCCATGTGGCGGTGCCGATGGTGGCGGTCGTGTCGGCCCTCGCAGCCAATCTGGTGATGGCTGGTTCGGACCGGGCCTTGCTCCTCGCACTGCCGGGCTCGGCCATGCTGGCGGCCTTCGCGCTGCCAACGCTTCGCCGCAGTGCTTCGGCAGCCATTGATTGGCTGTCGATGTCCTTCTTCACGATCGGCGCCTTGACGATCTGGGTCATCTACCTAGCCATGATGACCGGCTGGCCCGTCAAGCCGGCTGCGAACGTGGCGAAGCTGGCGCCCGGCTTCGTTTCCGAGTTCAGTGCGGTAGAACTTGCTCTGGCCCTGCTCGCCTCACTGGCCTGGGTCTGGCTCTTGAGATGGCGCACAGGGCGCCACCAGGAAGCCGTCTGGAAAAGCATGGTGATTCCGGCTGGCGGCGTGGCCTTGTGCTGGCTCTTGCTGATGACGCTGTGGCTGCCCCTGCTCGACTATGCCCGCAGCCTGCGGCCATGGGTCGATCGACTGGCACCCCACATCGATGCCACTGATTGCGTGCGTGCACCGGGCCTCAGTCCGGCCCAGATCGCAGCGCTCGAAACCCACGGACACTGGCGCATCGACGCACGGGCTGAACGACCCGAGCACGCGTGTGCGACCTGGCTGTTCGTCGCCAAGGTGGCGCCCTTGCCGGCACCGCCAGCCGGGTGGACGTTGCGCGCACAGGTGCAGCGTCCTTCCGACCGCGACGAAGTCACGGCGGTGTGGGTTCGCTCAGCGCCGTAGGCCGCGCGGTGCGCACCCGCGCGCCGGGAAATACGAGGCGAAAGGTCGAGCCCCTGGCAAGCTCGCTTTCCACCTCGACGTTGCCGCCATGCCGCTGCATGACATGCTTGACGATCGACAAACCAAGCCCGGTACCCCCGGTGTCGCGCGATCGGCTTCCGTCCACACGGTAGAAGCGCTCGGTGAGCCTGGGGATATGCTCTCGTGCAATGCCCAGGCCGGTGTCCCGGACCTCGATCTGGCAGGCGCCGTCGGCGCGAATCGAAGTCTCGAGATCGATTGCACCGCCCTTGGGCGTGTAGCGCACGGCATTCGTCAGCAGGTTGGCAACGGCGCTTTTCAGTTCGCTCTCATGCCCCGCCAACTCGATTCCCGCTGTGCCACCGAAGGAGATGACATGGCGCCCCGCGGACAGCGACACCGCGTCATGCTCGACATCGTCAAGCAGTGAATCGAGCGCAACGAACTGGTCGGTCTCAGGACGGGGACTGCCTTCGAGCTGGGCCAGGATGAGCAGATCGGCCACCAGGACCTGCATCCGTCCGGTCTGCTGAGTCATCAATGCGAGCACGCGTTTGCGTTCGTCTTCGTCGAGCGGCAAGGTCGATAGCGTCTCCACGAACCCCGCCAGCACGGTCAGCGGAGTGCGGATCTCGTGCGACACGTTGGCCACGAAATCACGTCGCATCGCCTCGGCGCGTTCACGCTCGGTGATGTCCTGCGACAGCACCAGCTTCAATCCTTCGCCATAACGCTGCACGAGCACCGACAACGTGCTCTGTCCAGTCGGCGCCGCAAAGGTCACCGGTTCGTCGAAGTCGCCCCGCGTCAGATAGGCCCTGAAAGCGGGTGAGCGCACCAGGTTCGTCACCCGCTGGCCAAGGTCACGCACAGGGTTGAGGCCGAAATGATCGGCCGCAACGCCGTTGCACCAGTCGATGTGTTCGTCCGGGTCCAGCATCATCAGGCCGTTGGGTGACGCCTCCATCGCTGACAGGAACTGCTCCAGCCTGCGTCGCTCGCCTTCGACCGCGCGGTCACGTTCGCGCAGCGCCTTCTCGGCCCAATAGGCCACCTCACCCCAGAATCCCGTGTCGCGCGGAGCCGGCCCCTGCTGCCCACCGCGCAACCATCTCAGCAGCCGTCGCCCGCGCCTGGCATCGAGCGTCACTGCGGCTGCAACGCCGGTGACACCACCCGCGACCGCCCCGATCAGCGGCCACGCGACCGTCGCACCCAGCACCCATCCAAGGACAGATCCCCCCGCCCAGGCACCGACTGCCGAGCCGACTCGCGGTACGGTCCAGCCCATCGTGCGCGCCTCAGTGCGCCGACCGCCCGGCCGCGGGCCGGGCGAAACGGTAGCCGGCACCGCGCACGGTTTCGATCAGGGAGCCGCAGTCCGCGGGCGCCAGGGCATCACGCAGCCGCTTGATGTGCACATCGACCGTGCGCTCCTCGATGAAGACATGGTCACCCCAGACCTTGTCGAGCAACTGCGCACGACTGTGCACACGCTCGGGATGGGCCATCAGGAAGTGCAGAAGGCGAAACTCCGTCGGGCCGAGTCTCAACTCGAGCGCCGGAGAGCGTCCGATGTACGTGACCCGGTGCGTCCCCGGATCCAGCTGCAATTCGCCCACCTGCAGCGGATCTTCCAGTGCCTGCGGCGCCCGGCGCCTCAGCACCGCCCGGATGCGTGCCAGCAACTCCTTGGGCGAAAACGGTTTGGTGAGGTAGTCGTCTGCCCCTGCATCGAGGCCGGCCACGAGGTCCGCCTCCTGCGACTTGGCGGTCAACAGGATGACCGGCAGTTCCCGTGTACGTTCCTGGGCCCGCCACTGGCGTGACAGCGCCAGACCGGACTGGCCGGGGAGCATCCAGTCGAGCACGACGAGGTCGGGCAGAACGCCATCGACCGCCTGCTGCGCTGCCTCGGCGCTTGCCGCGCACCGCACCTCGTAGCCGGCGTGGCGAAGCTGGATCGCCAGCAGTTCCGCAATGGCGGCCTCGTCCTCGACGACGAGCACCTGCGTCATGCAACGAAGTCCTGGATCATCGAACCACGTCTTCGACGTCCTGCACCGACACGTGGCGCACGTCCGTCCCCTTGACGACGTAGATGACCGCCTCGGCCAGGTTCTTCGCATGGTCGCCGACCCGTTCGATGGACTTGGCGACGAAGATCAGGTCGATGCTGGCCGAGATCGTTCGAGGGTCCTCCATCATGTAGGTGATGAGCTTGCGAAGCAGGCCGTCGAACTCCTGGTCTATCTGATCATCGTGTTTGAGCACTTCGAGCGCGCGCTCGGTGTCCAGGCGTGCGAATGCGTCGAGCGCATTGCGCAACGACGCAATCGCGAGATCGGCCTCGACGCGCAGGTCCCCGACCGGCAAGCGCAACCTTGTCGGCACCCCGGTGCGAATGAGGCGCTCGACCACGCGCGCGATTCGGGCCGCTTCGTCACCCACGCGTTCGAGGTTCGCGATGGCCTTGGAGATCGCGATCAACAACCTCAGGTCGCGCGCCGTCGGTTGGCGGCGCGCAATGATCGCCGACAGGTCGCGGTCGATGTCGAGTTCCATCTGATTGACCCGGACCTCCTGGCGCAGCACATGTGCGGCGGTGTCGCCGCTGAACTCGCCGAGCGCGTGAACGGCCTGGGTCACCTGGGACTCGACCAGACCTCCCATTTCGAGCACGCGGTTGGAGATACCACTGAGTTCGTTGTCGAACTGTGATGACAGATGTTTGTTGCTCATATGGGTCTCCTGCGTGCTCAGCCGAACCGGCCCGTAATGTAGTCCTCGGTGTCGCGCTTCTTCGGCTTCATGAAGAGCTCACTCGTCGGGCCGAACTCGACCAGGTCACCAAGGTACATGTAGGCGGTGTAGTCCGACACGCGTGCCGCCTGCTGCATGTTGTGGGTGACGATCACGACCGTGTAGTCGGCCTTCAGTTCGTTGATCAGTTCCTCGATCTTGCCGGTCGAGATGGGATCGAGCGCAGAACAGGGCTCGTCCAGCAGCAGGACCTCGGGCTTGATTGCGATACCGCGCGCGATGCACAGGCGTTGCTGCTGCCCCCCCGACAGCCCGGACCCACTCTGTCCCAGCTTGTCCTTGACCTCACCCCAGAGTGCGGCCTTGTTCAGCGCCCACTCGACACGTTCATCCATCTCGACGCGCGGCAGGCGCTCGAACAGGCGCACACCGAAGGCGATGTTGTCGTAGATCGACATCGGAAACGGCGTCGGCTTCTGGAACACCATGCCGACTCGGGCCCGGATCAGCGAGACATCGTCCTTGCGCGCCAGCACGTTCTGGCCGTCGATGTTGATTTCTCCCTCGGCACGCTGGTCCGGGTAGAGCTCGAACATGCGGTTGAAGGTGCGCAGCAAGGTCGACTTTCCGCACCCCGACGGGCCGATGAAGGCCGTGACCTTGCGTTCCGGGATGTCGAGATTGACGTTCTTCAGTGCGTGGAACTTGCCGTAGTAGAAGTTCAGATCACGAACCCCGATCTTGATCCGTTCTTCAGTCGGCACGGAGACCTTGGTGTCCATCGTTTGTCAGCCTTGTATCAGTGCTTGTTCTTGAACAGGACGCGCGCGAGGATGTTCAGCGCAAGCACCCCGAGCGTGATCAGGAAGACCCCTGCCCAGGCAAGCTTCTGCCAGTTCTCATAGGGGCTCATCGCGAACTTGAAGATCGTCACTGGCAGGCTGGCCATCGGCTGGCTCAGGTCACTGGTCCAGAACTGGTTCGACAGCGCAGTGAACAGCAGCGGTGCGGTCTCGCCAGCAATGCGCGCCACCGCGAGCAGCACGCCTGTGACCACGCCGGCCCGCGCCGCCTTCAGCGTGATCGAGCCGATCACCTTCCACTTCGGCGTGCCCAGCGCGTAGGCAGCTTCGCGCAACGCATTGGGAATCAGCGTGAGCATGTTTTCGGTGGTGCGGATGACGACCGGTATGACGATCAGTGCGAGCGCCAGAATTCCGGCGTAGCCCGAGAAGGACTTGAAGCGCGAGACGACGACGGCGTAGATGAACAGGCCGATCACGATCGAGGGCGCCGACAGGAGGATGTCGTTGATGAAGCGCGTCACACTGCCGAGCCAGGTCTTCTGGCCGTACTCGGCCAGGTAGACGCCGGCCATGACGCCGATCGGCGTGCCCACGAGCGTGGCAAGGCCCACCATGACTGCCGAGCCGAAGATGGCATTCGCCAGCCCACCGGTCTCGGCCAGCGGCGGCGGTGTCATCTCGGTGAACACAGACAACGCCAGCCCGCCAATGCCGAGCAGAAACGTCTCCAGCAGGATCCAGACGAGCCAGAAGATTCCGAAGGCCATGGCGGCCAGCGAGAGTGTCAGTGCGACCGCATTGATCCGCTTGCGCCGGCGGTGCATGGCCATGCGGGCCGGATCGGCAGCGATGTTCATGCGCGTGTCCCCTCCGACTTCTTCAGCTGCGACAGCAGCCACTTGGACAGGCTCAGCACGACGAATGTGATGAAGAAGAGCACCAGGCCAAGGTAGATCAGCGAGGCCTGGTGCAGGCCTTCGCCGGCCTCGGCGAACTCGTTGGCCAGCGCCGACGTGATGCTGTTGGCCGCTTCGAACAGCGAAAGCGAATCCAGCTGGTTGAAGTTGCCGATGACGAAGGTGATCGCCATCGTCTCGCCCAGCGCGCGCCCCAGACCCAGCATGATGCCGCCGACGACACCGGCCTTCGTGTAGGGCAGGACGACGCGGCTGACGACCTCCCAGGTCGTGGCGCCGAGCCCGTAGGCCGACTCCTTCAGCAGCGCCGGCGTGACTTCGAACACGTCGCGCATCACCGCCGCAATGAAGGGAATGATCATGATCGCCAGGATGATGCCGGCCGACAGGATGCCGATGCCGACCGGAGGCCCGCTGACCAGTGCGCCCAGGACAGGCACGCCGGTGAACACAGCCTGAAGCGGCAATTGCACGTACTCGGACAGGATCGGGCCAAAGACCAGCAGCCCCCACATGCCGTACACGATCGACGGCACCGCTGCGAGCAGTTCGATGGCAATTCCGAGCGGGCGACGCAGCCAGCCCGGCGACAGCTCGGTCAGAAAGAGCGCGATGCCGAAACTGACCGGCACCGCGATCACGAGCGCGATGAAGGACGTCATCAGCGTGCCGTAGATCATCACCAGGCCGCCGAACTTCTCCTCGACCGGGTCCCATTCCGTGGAGGTCAGGAAACCGAGCCCGAATTCGGTGATCGCAGGCCATGCGCCGACCACCAGCGAGCCGATGATGCCGGCCAGCAGCGCCAGCGTGATCCAGGCCGCGCGAATGCGCGAGCAACGAGAAGACCGCGTCCGCCCAGGGTGCTACGACACGACGTGCCGGTGGGTCGCCCCGCGGCGAGACTCGGTCCATGGGACGGCGATCCGGGTGTGGGGACAAGGGCAGTGTAGCGGCCATCGGATCCTCCAACGAGCACACCGGCGATCGCTGGCGTGTCATGGGAATGCCAGGAACGGCTTACTGCCAGGCGACGACCTTGCCGCCGCTGTCCTTGATGCTCGCGGACCAAAGCTTGCGGACCAGGTCCTTGACCGAAGTCGGCAGCGACACATAGTCAAGTTCGTCGGCCATCTTGTCGCCGCTGACGTAGACCCAGTCGAAGAACTTGAGCGCGTCGGCGGCCTTGGCCGGCTTGTCCTGCGTCTTGTACATCAGGATGAAGGTCGCACCGGTGATCGGCCAGCTGTCCTTGCCCGGCTGCTCGGTCAGTACCTGATAGAAGGACTTGGACCATTCAGCGCCGGCGGCAGCCGCCTTGAAGGCCGTGTCGTCGGGCTTGACATAGTTGCCGTCCTTGTTCTTCAGCTGGACGTAGGACATCTTGTTCTGCTTGGCGTAGGCGTACTCGACATAGCCGATCGAGTTCGGCAGGCGCTGGACGAAGGCAGAGACGCCCTCGTTGCCCTTTCCGCCAGCGCCAGCGGGCCACTTGACCGCGGTGCCCTCGCCGACGTCGGCCTTCCACTGCGCATTGACCTTGGACAGGTAGTTCGTGAACAGGAAGGTCGTGCCCGAGCCATCGGCACGGCGCACCGGCTGGATCCGCGCATCGGGCAGCGGCACGCCCGGGTTCAGTGCGACCAGCGCGGCGTCGTTCCATTTCGTGATCTTGCCGAGGAAGACGTCGCCGAGCACCTGCCCGCTCATCTTGATCTGCCCAGGCTGGATGCCCTTGATGTTGACCACCGGCACGACGCCGCCGATCACGGTCGGGAACTGGACCAGGTCGGCTTCGGCCAGCTCGGCGTCGGTCAACGGCATGTCGGAGGCACCGAAGTCGACCGTCTTGCCCTTGATCTGCCTGATGCCGGCACCCGAGCCGATCGACTGGTAGTTCACACGGGCACCCGTGGTCTTGTGGTACGCGTCGGCCCATTTGGCGTAGATTGGTGCCGGAAACGACGCGCCTGCGCCGGTCAGATCCTGGGCCTGGGCAGCCCCGATGGCCAGGACGGAAGCCAGTGCGGCAGCAGGCATACCGAGTTTAAGCGACATGAAGGACCTCTCAATGCGTTGACATGAGAGCGACTCTAATCATCCCCTGTGACAGGTCTGTGACAGCCGCGGTCGCCTTCGGTCGACGCGTGAGCGACCGAACACCGTCCTCAGGTGGTCTGTGCCAAGGCGGCGTCGGCCAACAGGCGCGCGCAGCGTTGCGCGGTCGCGAGATCTTTCGACTCGACCATCACACGCAGCACCGGCTCGGTCCCCGAAGCGCGGATCAGCACCCTGCCCTGATCCCCCAGCTCGTCCTCGACTGCCTTGCAGGCGGCACGCAACACGAGGTTTGCCGGCCAATCGGCGAGCGCCTGGGCCGACGCCAGGCGGACATTGAGCAGGGTCTGGGGAAACAGCGTCACCCCGTCGAGCATGCCGGCCAGCGAGCCGCCATTGCGGCGCACCGCGTGCAGCACCTGCAGGGCACTAACGATGCCGTCGCCGGTGGTGTGGCGGTCTAGTGCCAGCAGGTGGCCCGAGCCCTCGCCACCAAGCTGCCATTGGCGAGCGGCGAGTTCCTCCAGCACATAGCGGTCCCCGACCTTGGCCCGCACGAGCGGAACGTCACGCTTGCGCAGCGCCAGCTCGACCGCCATGTTGGTCATCAGGGTCCCCACCACGCCGGGCACGACCAGACCGCGCTCGAGGCGGTCGAGTGCCAGCACATAGAGCAGTTCGTCGCCGTTGAACAAGCGCCCACTGGCGTCCACGATCTGCAGTCGATCGGCATCGCCGTCCAGCGCGATGCCGTAGTCTGCGCCTCGTTCGAGCACGGCAGCGACGATGGCCGCCGGCGAGGTCGCGCCGACACCGGCATTGATATTCAGACCGTCCGGGCTGCACCCGATCGTGTGCACCGTGGCCCCCAGCTCGTGGAACACGTCCGGCGCCACGTGGTAGGCAGCCCCATGCGCAGCATCGATGACGAGTCGGACGCCGCGCAGCGAGAGCGAGTGTGGAACCGTGCTCTTGCAGAACTCGATATAGCGACCACGCGCGTCCTCGAGTCGACGGGCCTTGCCCAGGCTGGCCGAATCGACCCATTGCGGCGGCTCGCGCAACGCCGCTTCGACATCGTGTTCCCACTGATCGGAGAGCTTTTCGCCGCGCTCGGAGAAGAACTTGACGCCGTTGTCGTTGAACGGGTTGTGCGACGCGCTGATCACGACACCCAGATCGAGCCGCAGCGCCCGTGTCAGGTAGGCCACGCCGGGCGTCGGCAACGGTCCGCTCAGCAGCACGTCGACGCCTGCGGAGGCGAACCCGGCCTCGAGCGCCGACTCGATCATGTAGCCCGAGATGCGTGTGTCCTTGCCGATCAGCACCGTCGGGCGGTCATTGGCGCGTCGCAGCACGCGCCCCACCGCATGGCCCAGGCGCAGCATGAAGTCGGCCGTGATCGGCTCCTGCCCGACCGTGCCTCGAATGCCGTCGGTGCCGAAGTACTGTCTGCTCATCGTGTACGCCCTGTCCGCCTGTCGGTGATGCATGCAATTGTCACGGATCAAGCCCGGCCGGCGAGCTCCACCGCATTCCAGACCTTCAGCGCGTCGACCGTTGGCGCGACATCGTGCACACGCACGATCGATGCACCGCGTGCCACGCTGGCGAGCGCCGCCGTCACGCTGGCAGCCACCCGCGCCTCGACAGGTCGGCCGGTCAGCAGACCCAGGGTCGATTTGCGCGACCATCCGACCAGCAAGGGCCTCCCGAGCGTCGACAGGGTCTGCAGTCCTGCCGTCAGGGCCAGATTGTGCTCGGCCGTCTTGCCGAAACCAATGCCCGGATCGAGCACGATGCGCGCGGCATGCGATCCCGGCCGCCTCGACCGCCTCGACGCGCTGGGCGAGAAAGCGCCGGACCTCGTCGACCACATCGACGTACCGGGGGGCCTCCTGCATGTGGGCAGGATCACCGGCCATGTGCATCAGACAGATGCCAGCCCGGGTGTGTCCTGCCACGCATGCCAGCGCGCCCGGGCGCTGCAGAGCACGCACGTCGTTGATGACATCGACCCCGAGGTCCAGTGCCGCCCGCATCACCTCGGGCCGGCTCGTGTCGACCGACACGGGCACACCCAGCCCGACAGCGTGGCGCAGCACCGGCAGCACGCGCGCCAGCTCTTCCTCGAGGCTCGGTGCGACCGAGCCGGGCCGGGTGGATTCACCACCGATGTCCAGCAGGTCGGCCCCTTCGGCCACGAGCCTTTCGCAGTGCGCGATGGCGTCCGCCGGTGCGCCATGACGGCCCTGGTCCGAGAACGAGTCCGGCGTCACGTTGACGATGCCCATCACGCGCGGGCGACTCAGGTCGATGTCGAAGCGGCTGGTCTGCCAGATCATGTTCAGGCCACCAAGTGAAACGGGGCCGCAGCCCCGTGGATCGTGCAAACTCGAAGGCGCTCAGGCCGCCGCAGGTGCTCCATCCGGATTGACAGGCGGTACATCGGCGCCTGGCTTGGTCGCCGGCACGGTCCAGTCCTTCGGCGGCCGAGGCGGCTTGTCGTTCATGATGTCGTCGATCTGCTCGGCATCGATGGTCTCCCACTCGAGCAGCGCGTTCGCCATCGCGTGGATCTTGTCCTGGTTGTCCTCGATCAGCTTGCGCGCGCGCGCGTACTGCTCATCGATGATGCGGCGGATCTGCTTGTCGACCTTCTGCATCGTCTCTTCGGACACGTTGACCTGCTTGGTGACCGAGCGACCCAGGAAGACCTCACCCTCGTTCTCGGCATAGACCATGGGGCCGAGCTCGTCCGTCATGCCATAGCGCGTGACCATGTCGCGCGCCAGTTGCGTCGCGCGCTCGAAATCGTTGCTGGCCCCGGTGGTCATCTGGTGCATGAACACCTCCTCGGCAATGCGGCCACCGAACAGGACCGAGATGGTCGAGAGCATGCGCTCCTTGTCCAGGCTGTAGCGGTCCGTTTCGGGCAACTGCATCGTCACGCCGAGCGCGCGGCCACGAGGAATCACGGTCACCTTGTGCACCGGATCGGTCTTGGGCATCAGGCGCGCCACCAGCGCATGGCCGGACTCGTGATAGGCCGTGTTCCTGCGCTCTTCCTCTGGCATGACCATGGACTTGCGCTCGGGGCCCATCATGATCTTGTCCTTGGCCTTCTCGAAGTCGACCATCTCGACCACGCGCCCGCTGCGGCGCGCCGCGAAGAGGGCCGCCTCGTTGACGAGGTTGGCCAGATCGGCGCCCGAGAAGCCCGGCGTGCCACGCGCCAGGATGTCGGCACGGATGTCCTGCCCGACCGGCACCTTGCGCATGTGCACGTTCAGGATCTGTTCGCGGCCACGCACGTCGGGCAGCGTCACAAAGACCTGGCGGTCGAAGCGGCCCGGGCGCAGCAGCGCCGGGTCGAGGATGTCCGGACGGTTGGTCGCGGCCATCACGATGACGCCGACATTGGTCTCGAAGCCATCCATCTCGACCAGCATCTGGTTCAAGGTCTGTTCACGCTCGTCATTGCCGCCGCCCAGCCCGGCACCGCGGTGACGACCGACAGCATCGATCTCGTCGATGAAGATGATGCACGGAGCGCTCTTCTTGGCCTGCTCGAACATGTCACGCACGCGCGCAGCACCCACGCCGACGAACATCTCGACGAAATCGGAGCCTGAGATGCTGAAGAACGGCACCTTGGCCTCGCCGGCGATCGCCTTGGCCAGCAAGGTCTTGCCGGTTCCGGGCGGCCCGACCAGCAAGACGCCGCGCGGGATGCGGCCGCCGAGCTTCTGGAATTTCTGCGGGTCCTTCAGGAAGTCGACCAGTTCCTTGACCTCCTCCTTCGCCTCGTCGCAACCGGCGACGTCCTGGAAGGTGGTCGTGTTGTTGGCCTCGTCGAGCATGCGGGCCTTGCTCTTGCCGAAACTGAACGCGCCGCCTTTGCCGCCGCCCTGCATCTGGCGCATGAAGTAGATCCAGACGCCGATCAGCAACAGCATCGGACCCCAGCTCACGAGAATGCTCATCAGCAGCGAAGGCTCCTCGCGCGGCTTCACGTCGAACTTGACACCGTTGCTGATCAGGTCACCGACCAGGCCACGATCGAGATAGGTCGCGGTGCTGCGCAGGCGCCGGTCGTCGCTGGTCAACGCGATGATTTCGGTTCCGCTGCTGCCCTCCTGCAAGGTCACCGACTTGATCCGCTTGGCGCGCACTTCATCGAGGAAGTCAGAGTAGGCAATCTGATTGCCAGCGGTCACGGTGCGATCGAACTGCTTGAACACAGTAAACAGCACCAGCGCGATCACGAGCCAGACAGCGATTTTCGAGAACCATTGATTGTTCACCGCGGTTCCTTTTCCAGTTGCAGCGGGTCGGCGGCGGACAGTCCGGCACCAATGACGCGGTAGATGGGGTCAATTCTAGGCGACGCAAGTCCTGTCGCGCCGGCATGGCCACGCGCAGGCCTTGCCTGCAAGAGAGGCATTCGGCACAAATACCCTGCCCGGATCGCCAGATCAGGCCGTACGCTGGGTCAGACCGATTCCAACCAGAAAGGTTTCGGCCGACTTGTCACGAGACGCTTTGGGCTTGATCGGCTTGACGACCCGAAAGCGTTCCTTGAACAGTTTGACCAGCTGGCTGTAGCCGCTTCCGTGGAAGGCCTTGGCGACCAATGCCCCATCCGGGCGCAAGTGGCGCCCGGCGAATGCAACGGCCAGTTCGATCAGGTCCGCCATGCGCGCCGAATCCGCTGCCGCGATGCCCGAAAGATTCGGTGCCATGTCCGACACCACCAGATCGACCGCACGGCCTGCCAGCGCGGCCTCGAGCTGCCTCAGCACGCCTTCCTCGCGAAAGTCGCCCTGGATGAATTGCACACCTTCGATCGGTTCGATGGCGAGCAGATCGAGCGCGATGATGGTTCCGTTCAACTGACCGACCCCTGCACCCTGCGGCGCAAACCGCCGGCGCAGGTACTGGCTCCAGGCGCCTGGCGCGGCGCCGAGATCGACAACGACCTGTCCGGGCTTGACGAGTCCGCAGGTTTCGTCGATCTCCTTGAGCTTGTAGGCAGCGCGCGCCCGATAGCCCTCCTTGGTCGCCAGCTTGACGTAAGGGTCGGTCAGGTGGTCATTCAGCCACGCGCGGTTGACCTTTTTCGATTTGCTTTTCATCGCTCGGTCGATAATAGGAGCATGCCCGCGATACTTCTCACTCCCGCCGAGCGCAAGGCGCATCGGGCGGATGCCCACCACCTGGACCCCGTGGTCATGATCGGCAGCGATGGTCTGACACCTGCCGTGGTCAAGGAAACCGATCTTGCGCTCAAGTCGCACGGGCTCATCAAGGTGCGCGTGTTCTCCGACGACCGGGTCACGCGCGAGGGGCTCCTCGCTGAATTGGCCGACAAGCTCGACGCGGCACCGATCCAGCACATTGGCAAGCTCGTTGTGTTGTGGCGCCCGATCCCGCCGAAGGAGAAGGTCGAGCGTGACGACCGCATGCCCGGGCCACGCACGGTCAAGATCGTCAAGTTCTCGAAGAGCGGCAACCATCGCGCCACCGTCAAGAAGGTGACCGTGCTCGGCAATGAGCGCGTGACGCGCGGGGGCATCGTCAAGCGCAACAAGGTGCGCACAGGCAGCGTCAAGAAGCGGCAGTCCGACTGAGCTTGGCCGTGGCGCGCCAGGCCAGCGCCGCGACCAGGCCACACTTCACGACGTAGAAGCCGACGCTCACCATGTGCAAGGTGGCGAAACCGACCGGGCCCTGCCCGGCCCTGGCGGGCCCCATCATCGGCTGCACCACGAAGTAACCCGCGACCGTGCAGAAGAGCGTGCCCGCTGCCAACGCCATGCCGGCGCTGAACTGCGAGCCCTGGCCCGCGACCGCGCGGCGCCTTGCGTTCGTGCGCTCCAGACCGATCAGGAGCGCGCCGAAGGCCAGGCTCGTGTAGGCTTCCTGCGCCAGCATGCGGGCCGCAATCTGTCCTGCCTGAGCCGGTGCCAGCATGGCGAACAAGTGCGGTGCAGCCAGGCCGGCGACGCACAGCAGGAACCCGAGCCAAAGGCCCGGCAGCAGAGCGCGCCAGCGGTCCATGAAACGAATCAGACGTAGCGGACCTCGATCACTTCCCAGTGCTTCACCCCGCCCGGGGCCTGCACTTCGGCGACGTCCCCGGCTTCCTTGCCGATCAGCGCGCGCGCGATCGGGCTGCTGATCGAAATCAGGCCGAGCTTCAGATCGGCCTCGTCGTCGCCGACGATCTGGTAGGTGACCTTGGCCCCGGTCTCCTCGTCCTCGAGGTCGACCGTGGAGCCGAAGACGATGCGACCCTCGGCATCCAGCGTCGACGGGTCGATGATCTGCGCCGCGGCCAGCTTGCCGTCGAGCTCCTGGATGCGTCCTTCGATGAAGCCTTGTTTGTCCTTGGCGGCCTCGTATTCGGCGTTCTCCGACAGATCACCCTGCGCACGTGCCTCGGCGATGGCCTGGATCACGGCGTGGCGTTCCACCGTCTTCAATCGATGCAACTCGGCCTTGAGCTTTTCGGCGCCTCGGCGCGTGAGCGGAATGGTAACCATCTGGAATCCTGTGGACAAAAGCAATGCCGCCGCACGAGGCACCCGAGCGGGGCCCCCCATGCGGCGGGAGCGACCTGATTTTAGGACAGTTCGGCGTGCAGTTCCTGCAGCGCGTAGACCTCGAGCCCATCCTCGTGCTTGAGGGCCTCGGTTACCGCCTCGCAGCCCGCCATGGTCGTGTAGTACACGATCCGATGGGCCAGGGCTGCCGTGCGGATGTAGCGCGAGTCCGCGATGGCCGTGCGGGTCTCGTCGACGGTGGTGAACACGAGCTGGATCTCGCCGGCCTTGATCAGGTCGGCGATGTGCGGTCGTCCGTCCTTCACCTTGTTGACGACCCTAACCGGCACTCCGGCGGCCGCGATCGCCGCCGCGGTCCCCTTGGTGGCCACGATCTGGAAGCCCAGATCCACGAGGTCTGCCGCGACCTTGACCGCCCGGTCCTTGTCCGCATCCTTGACGGTGATGACAACCGTGCCCTGGTCGGGCAGGCGTGACCCTGCACCCAGCTGGCTCTTGAGCATCGCTTCACCGAAGGTCCGGCCGACGCCCATCACTTCCCCGGTCGACCGCATCTCGGGGCCGAGAACCGGGTCGACACCCGGGAACTTGTTGAACGGGAAGACCGCTTCCTTGATGCTGAAGTACTCCGGCACCACCTCGCGCGGCGGCTTGCCGTCGGCGCCACGCTGGTCGCGCAGCTTGGTGCCGGCCATGCAGCGCGCCGCGATCTTGGCCAGCGACTGCCCGGTGGCCTTGGACACGATAGGGCACGGTGCGTGACGCGCGCGGGTTGACTTCGAGCACGTATACCGTGGCCTCGTCGCCTTCGCCCTGGATCGCGAACTGGACGTTCATCAGGCCGATCACGCCCAGCGCGCGTGCCATCGCTTCGGTCTGGCGGCGCAATTCATCCTGGAGCGCGGGCGACAGCGAGTACGGGGGCAACGAGCAGGCGGAATCGCCGGAATGCACGCCGGCCTGCTCGATGTGCTCCATGATGCCGCCGATCATCACGTCTTCACCGTCCGAGATGCAGTCGACGTCGACCTCGATCGCGTCGTCGAGGAAGCGGTCGAGCAGCACCGGCGACTTCTCGGAGACACGGATCGCGTCGCGCAGATAGCGCTGCAGGTCCTTGTCTCCGTGCACGATCTCCATCGCGCGGCCGCCGAGCACGTAGCTCGGCCGCACGACCAAGGGGTAGCCGATCTCGGCTGCCATCAGCAAGGCAGCCTCCTCGGTCCGCGCCGTCCGGTTGGGCGGCTGGCGAAGGCCAAGCTCGTTGAGCAACTTCTGGAAGCGCTCGCGGTCTTCGGCGATGTCGATGCTGTCCGGCGAGGTGCCGATGATCGGCACGCCGGCGCGCTCGAGATCCAGCGCCAGCTTGAGCGGCGTCTGGCCGCCGTACTGCACGATCACCCCCATGGGCTTTTCCTTGTCGACGATCTCGAGCACGTCCTCCAGCGTCACCGGTTCGAAGTACAGACGGTCGCTGGTGTCGTAGTCGGTCGACACGGTCTCCGGGTTGCAGTTGACCATGATGGTCTCGTAGCCGTCCTCGCGCATCGCCAGGGCGGCATGGACACAGCAGTAGTCGAACTCGATGCCTTGGCCGATGCGGTTCGGTCCGCCGCCCAGCACCATGATCTTCTTGCGATCGGTGGGTTCGGCTTCGCACTCGTCTTCATAGGTCGAGTACAGATAGGCGGTTTCGGTCGCGAACTCGGCAGCGCAGGTGTCGACCCGCTTGTAGACCGGTCGCACGCCGAGCGCGTGGCGCGCCGCACGCACCGCATGCTGATGGGTCGACAGCAACTTGGCCAGCCGGCGATCCGAGAAGCCCATGCGCTTCAAGTGGCGCACCTCGGCCTTGCTCAAGCTGGCCAGCGTGCGTGACTTGAGCGCCTGCTCGGTCGTCACGATCTGCTCGATCTGGGCCAGGAACCAGGGGTCGATCGCCGTCTCTTCGAAGATCTCCTCGAGCGACATGCCGATCCGGAACGCATCGCCCACGAACAGGATCCGCTCGGGCCCGGCCTCGCTGATCTCCTCCTCGATCTCCTCGCGATCGACGGTCCGTTCGGTCAGGCCGTCGATGCCTGTTTCCAGGCCACGCAGCGCCTTCTGGAAGCTCTCCTGGAAGGTGCGGCCGATGGCCATCACCTCGCCGACCGACTTCATCTGCGTCGTCAGGTGCGGATCGGCCTCGCGGAACTTCTCGAACGCGAAGCGCGGGATCTTCGTCACCACGTAGTCGATGCTGGGCTCGAAGCTGGCGGGTGTGGCGCCACCGGTGATGTCGTTGCGCAGTTCGTCCAGCGTGTAGCCCACGGCCAGCTTGGCGGCGACCTTGGCGATCGGAAATCCGGTCGCCTTGGAGGCCAGGGCTGAGCTGCGGCTGACGCGCGGGTTCATCTCGATCACGACCATGCGCCCGGTCTGCGGGTCGATCGAGAACTGCACGTTCGAGCCGCCGGTGTCGACGCCGATCTCGCGCAGGATGGCGATCGACGCATCGCGCAGCAACTGGTATTCCTTGTCGGTCAGGGTCTGCGCCGGCGCCACCGTGATCGAGTCGCCGGTGTGGATGCCCATCGGGTCGAGGTTCTCGATCGAGCACACGATGATGCAGTTGTCCGCCTTGTCGCGGACCACTTCCATCTCGAATTCCTTCCAGCCGATCAGGCTTTCCTCGATCAGCAGCTCATGCGTCGGCGACAGGTCGATGCCGCGCTTGCAGATCTCCTCGAATTCCTCCGGGTTGTAGGCGATGCCGCCACCGGTGCCGCCGAGCGTGAAGCTGGGCCGGATCACGGTCGGAAAGCCGTTGCTGCCGGTCTCCCCCATGATGCGTTTCTGCACCTCCCAGGCCTCTTCCATCGAGTGCGCAATGCCGCTCTTGGCGGACCCGAGACCGATCTTGGTCATCGCGTCCTTGAACTTCAGGCGGTCCTCGGCTTTCTCGATCGCGTGTTCGTTGGCGCCGATCATCTCGACCCCGTACTTCTCGAGCACGCCATTGCGGTGCAGATCGAGCGCGCAGTTGAGTGCCGTCTGGCCGCCCATGGTCGGCAGCACTGCGTCCGGCCTCTCCTTGGCGATGATGGTCTCCACCACCTGCCAGGTGATCGGCTCGATGTAGGTGACGTCGGCCGTGCCCGGGTCCGTCATGATCGTCGCCGGGTTGCTGTTGACGAGGATGACCCGGTAGCCCTCCTCGCGCAGCGCCTTGCAGGCCTGGGCGCCGGAGTAGTCGAACTCGCAGGCCTGGCCGATGACGATCGGGCCGGCGCCGATGATGAGGATGCTCTTGAGGTCGGTCCGCTTAGGCATTGTTGTTCTCCGCCATCAATGCCACGAAACGATCGAACAGGTAGGCGATGTCATGGGGTCCTGGTGACGCTTCCGGGTGGCCCTGGAAACAGAAGGCCGGCTTGTCGGTCCTGGCGAGTCCTTGCAGCGTCCCGTCGAAGAGGCTGACGTGGGTCGGCCGCAGGTTGGATGGCAGCGACTTCTCGTCGACCGCAAAACCGTGGTTCTGGCTCGTGATGCTGACCCGTTGGCTGTCCAGGTCCTTGACCGGGTGGTTGGCGCCGTGATGGCCGAACTTCATCTTGAAGGTCGTGGCCCCCGAGGCCAGCGCCATGATCTGGTGCCCGAGGCAGATGCCGAAGGTCGGGACACCACTTTCGATCAGATCGCCTGCAGCCTTGATGGCGTAGTCGCAGGGCTGCGGGTCGCCCGGACCGTTCGACAGAAAGACGCCGTCGGGACCGAGCGCGCGGACATCCCGCGCCGGCGTCGTGGCCGGCACCACCGTGATGCGACAGCCGCGGCTGGCCAGCATGCGCAGGATGTTGTGCTTGACGCCAAAGTCGTAGGCCGCGACGTGGAAGCGCGCCTTGTCGAGCTGCCCGAAGCCCTGTCCGAGCGACCACTCGGTCGTGTTCCATTCGTAGTGATCGGGCGTCGAAACGACGCGCGCCAGATCCTGGCCTGCCATCGACGGCGCCGCCTGGGCGCGGGCGACGGCATCGGCCACCTGCGCCCGACCGACCTCGACGCCTGGCTCGAACGTCATGATGCAGCCGTTCTGTGCGCCCCGGGTGCGCAGCACGCGCGTGAGCTGCCGGGTGTCGATCTCCGACATCGCGACGACCCCTTCGCGTTCGAGGTAGGCGGCGAGCGTCAGGCCGGCACGAAAATTGGACATGCGCACCGGAAGATCGCGAATGATCAGGCCGGCGGCAAAGACTCGGGCGGCTTCGACGTCTTCCTCGTTGACCCCGTAGTTGCCGATGTGCGGATACGTCAGCGTGACGATCTGGCGGCAGTAGCTCGGGTCGGTGAGGATTTCCTGGTATCCGGTGAGCGCGGTGTTGAACACCACCTCGCCGACGGTGTGTCCGACGGCGCCGATCGAAGAACCCAGGAAGGTCGTGCCGTCTGCGAGTGCCAGGAGAGCGGGGGGCAGGACGGGCAGCAAGGAAATGGCTCCGGATGTTCGCGCGCCTAGCACGGCAGGCCTGTCCCTTCGGGCAGGCCGGATCCGTCCAAGGGGAAACCGGTGCAGAGTTTCGCTAGGCTGCGCTGTTGGCAGGTAAACCGGCTGATTATAGCGGCGCCGTCATCACGCCTTGGTCAATGCGCTGATTCCGGCACGGGCAATCTGGGCGTCTTCGGTCGACTTGACGCCGCTGACACCCACCGCACCGGCACAGGAGCCGTCGACCAGGATCGGCACACCGCCTTCGAGCATGCCGTCCAGTGCAGGCGCGCTCAGGAAAGAGACGCGGCCCTGGTTGATCATTTCCTCGTAGACCCTGCTCTCCCGACGACCCATCGCTGCGGTGCGCGCCTTGGCCTGCGCGATCGCCGAGGAGATCGGCGCCGCGCCGTCGAGCCGCTGCAGCCACAGCAGATGGCCGCCGTCGTCGACGATCGCAATCGTCACGGCCCAGCCATGCAGCAGGGCCTCGGCTTCGGCCGCCGCGGCAATTCGGCGCGTGTCGTCCAGGATCAGGGTGGGTCGTTGGATCATGATGGGATTCGGCAGCAGTCCAGGTCAGGGCAGACGATAGCAGCAGCACACGAGCAAAGGCTCTGATTCGGAACTAAACTGCGCGTACCGAGTCCGAGCAACGGGCTTCAAACGTATCTGGAGGTTTTTCAATGTCCGAACAACTGCAATCCTTCCCTGGCTTTGCTGGAGCAGGGGCAGTCTCGGCGCAGCGCAACCGCGTCCTGCGCAACACGTACTGGCTGCTCGCCTTGTCGATGGTGCCGACGGTGCTCGGTGCCTGGATTGGCGTGTCCACCGGAATCGCCGCGATGATGTCGCCTGGCATCAGCCTGATGGTCTTCCTGGGTGGTGCCTTCGGCTTCATGTTTGCCATCGAGAAGACCAAGAATTCGTCGGCCGGCGTGCCCGTGCTGCTCGGGTTCACGTTCTTCATGGGCCTCATGCTGTCGCGCCTGGTTGCCATGGTGCTCGGCCATGCGAACGGCGCCAGCCTGATCATGACGGCCTTCGCAGGGACCGGCGCGATCTTCTTCGGCATGGCCACGCTGTCGACCATGATCAAGCGCGACCTGAGCGCGATGGGCAAGTGGCTGATGATCGGCGCGATCATGGTCCTGGTGGCCGGTATCGCGAATTTCTTCATCCAGTCGGGCGCGCTGATGATCACGCTGTCGGTGCTCGTCATCGGCATTTTCTCGGCCTTCATCCTGCACGACCTGAAGTCGGTGCGTGACGGGCACCAGACGAACTACATCACTGCCACGCTGGGTGTCTATCTGAGCATCTACAACGTGTTCCAGAGCCTGTTGATGCTGCTCGGCATCTTCGGCGGCGACGACTGAACCGATCGATCACTGCAAGTCGATTCCACGGGGCCTTCGGGCCCCGTTCTATTTGTTCAGCAGGACGCTGCATGGCGCATCCCTAGGCTGGAGTCACCCGGTCGAAGACGGCGAAGCTCTCCACATGCGCCGTGTGCGGGAACATGTTGATGATGCCGGCCTGGGTGCAGCGGTAGCCCGCCTGGTGAACGAACAGCCCCGCATCGCGGGCCAGGGTCGCCGGGTTGCAACTGACGTAGACGATCCGCTTGGGCGCCACCCAGGCAGCGCCCGCAGTGACCAGATCTGCCGCTGCCTTGGCCAGCGCAAAGGCACCTTCACGGGGTGGGTCGATCATCCATCGATCGACCGGGCCCAGGGCCAGCAGGTCGTCGATCGAGAGCTCGAACAGGTTGCGCACCTCGAACGCCGTGCGTGCCGCCAATCCGTTGGCCGTCGAATTGGCCTGTGCGCGCTCGACCAGGGTCTTGCTTCCTTCGATGCCCAGGACATGGGCGGCGCGCGTGGCCAGCGGCAGCGTGAAATTGCCCAGCCCGCAGAACCAGTCGATGACACGTTCGTTCGGCTGCGGATCGAGTCTTCGCACCGCGGTCGACACGAGAACGCGGTTGATGTGCGGGTTGACCTGGGTGAAGTCGGTGGGTCGAAACGGCATTTCGACTCCAAATTCGGGCAAGGCGTAGGACAGCACCGGACCATCGGTGTCGAGCAGATGCACCGTGTCGGGGCCCTTGGGCTGCAGCCACCACTGCACCTCGTGCTCGGCGGCGAAGGCGCGCAGTCGCGCCGCATCGGCCTCCTCGACCGGTGCCAGGTGCCGCAACACGAGCGCGGTCACGCTGTCCCCCATCGCCAGTTCGATCTGCGGCAGTTTGTCGCGCAGGTCCATCGACCCGATCAGGTCGCGCAATGCCGACAGCATCGCACTTATGTGGGGAGGCAACACAGGGCAGACCGTCATGTCGGCCACGTAGCGTGACTTGCGCTCATGGAACCCGACCAGGACGCCTCCTTTGCGCACCACGTGGCGGACCGAGAGCCGGGCCCGGTTCCGGTAGCCCCAGGCCGGACCCTCGATCGGTCGCAGGACCACCTCGGGCCTGACCTTCGCGAGGTGTTCGAGGTTGTCCTCGAGCACTCTTTGCTTGACGGCGACCTGCGCACCCGCATGCAGGTGCTGGATCTTGCAGCCGCCGCAGGCTCCCTGGTGCAGCCCGAAATGAGGGCAACCCGGTCGCACACGCTGCGCGCTGGACCGGTCGATCGCGCTGACCTGCCCCTGCTCCCACTGGTTCTTGCGTCGCCCGACGTTCACGGTCACGCGCTCGGTTGGGAGCGCGCCTTCGATGAACACCACTTTCCCGTCCGGGCGCCGGGCCACGCCCTGCCCTTCGAGATCCATCGACTCGACCTCGAGCCACTCGTCGTTTTCTGACATCGGTCGATTATCCGGGGGGAAAACAGCGGGGCCGCCCGAAGGCGGCCCCATGCGTTGTCAGCAGCGACGTCGTGCTTACTGGATGTAGTCCGACACGACCTTCCAGCGCGCCTCCTGCAACTGCGAAAGACGTGACTTGTCGTTGCCCAGTCGCTTGGTGGCGCTGAACGTTCCTTCAGGGTTGCCAAACATGTCGGCCGGGATCACCAGGCTGTCCATGACCTTGATGAACGAATCCGTCGTCAGATTCTTGCCGGCCTTGCCGGCCGCGACCGCGAACGTGTCGACGATCGTGTAGCCATAGACGGAGAAGACCGCGGGGTCCTCGTTGAACTTCGTCTTGTACTTGTTGGCCCAGAATCGCAGAGCCTGCGACGCATCGTCAAGATACGGGTTCTGCGCCGTGTGCGTGGCATAGAGCCCATCCATCGCTTTGCCGCCGAGCTTGTGGATCAGGTCCGTATACGCGGCACTGGAGCCGAGGAAGGTCGGACTGAAGCCAAGCTTGCGGGCAGTGCCGATGCCGCCGATCGTTTCGCGAATGATGGTGCCGAGCACGACGAAATCACATCCACTGGACTGCAGCTTGGCCATCTGTGACGAGAAATCCGTCGAGCCGCGCTTGAAGCTCGTGGTCTCCGCCATCGCCATGTTGATGGTCTTCAAGCCGGCTTCGGCCCCGCGCAGCACTTCCAGGCCGAATTCATCGTCCTGGTACATCGAGCAGACCTTCTTCGCACCCTTCTCCTTCACGAGTTTGGGCACTGCGTTGAGCATCTGGTCGTAGTAAGTGGCGGCGAACGCGTACTTGAGCCGATGGAAGGGCTCGTACATCTCGCGCGCCGCGGTAACCGGGAAGAAGTTGATCACGTTCTTCTCGAACTGAACCGGCATCGACGCCATATTGGTGGCGGTGCCGATCTGGCCGAGCATGGCAAAGACCTTTTCCTGGTTGACCAGCTTCTGCGCCGCGAGCACGGCCTTCTTCGGGTCATAGGCGGAGTCCTCGACGAGCAGTCGCAGCTTGCGGCCGTTGATGCCGCCTTGCTCGTTGATCTCGTCGACTCGGAGCATCATGCCGAAGCGGACCTGTTTGCCGAAACCCGCGATCGGGCCGGACAGGTCCTGGATCGAGCCAAGCACGATCTCGTCCTTCGTGACGCCTTGCTGCGCAAATGCGGCGCCGGAAACAGCCAGGGCTGCGACGGCGATCAAGCTACGGGTTTTCATCTATCAGGTCTCCTTGTTCGTGGACATCTAACGAACGAACCGCTCATCGGACATACATCTCGTCGATCTGCGGTGCGTATTTCTGTTGAACCAGCTTGCGTTTCAGCTTCATGGTCGGGGTGAGTTCCTCATCCTCGGCCGTCAGCTGGGACTCGATCAGGTGGAACTTCTTGACCTGTTCGACACGCGCGAACTTCTTGTTCACGCGGTCCAACTCCTCCTGGATCAATGCTCGCACCTCTGGCGCCCGTGTCAAGCTAGCGTAATTGCTGAAGGGAACGTCGTGATCCTGGGCGAACTTCTCGACGTTCTCCTGGTCGATCATGATCAGCACGGTCAGAAAAGGCCGGGCGTCGCCGATGACAACCGCGTCCGTCACATAGGGCGAGAACTTCAGTTCGTTCTCGATCTCGCTCGGCGTCACATTCTTGCCACCCGCCGTGATGATGATGTCCTTCATGCGGTCGGTGATCCGGAACACGCCTTCGGCGTCCACCGATCCCACGTCGCCGGTGTGCAGCCAGCCCTCGGCGTCGATCGTTTCCGCGGTCTTCTCGGGCTGGTTGAGGTAGCCGATGAAGACATTCGGTCCACGCACCAGGATTTCCCCGTTGTCGGGATCGATCCGGACCTCGTTCCATGGCGCAGCCACGCCGATGCGACCCGGGCGGATGCGGTCGACCGGGGTATAGGTGGACAGACCCGCGGTCTCGGTCATGCCCCAGACCTCGAGCATCGGCACGCCAAGCGCCAGGTACCACTTCACGAGATCGGGCGAGATGGGCGCCGCCCCGGTGACGCAGTAGCGAGCCTTGTGCACGCCGATCAGCTTGCGCACGTTGTTCAGCACCAGCCAGCGCGCCAGCCAGAATCGCAGCTTGAGTGTTGCCGGCACCGGCTGACCGGCCAGCACCCGATCGGTCACCTGCATTCCGGTCCCGATCGCCCAGGCATAGGCCAGCTGCTGCAGGGTGCTCGACTCCTTGATCGCGATGATCACTGCCGAGTAGAACTTCTCCCAGACCCGCGGGACCGCGGTGGCCACGGTCGGCGCGATCTCGCGCACGTTCTCCGGCACCGTTTCCGGGTTCTCGACGAAGTTCAGCTTGGCGCCGGTGTACATCGCCGAGTACTCGCCGCCCATGCGCTCTGCGATGTGGCACAGCGGCAGGAAGCACATGCGCTCGTCGTCTTCATGCTGCGCCACCACGACGTTGTAGCCGCGCATGGCACTGACCAGCGTGCGGTGGCTGTGCATGGCGCCCTTGGGCTTGCCGGTCGTCCCCGAGGTGTAGACGAGGATCGCCAGCGCGTCGGGCTCGACCTTCGCGATCCGCGCCTCGAGTGCCTGCGGGTGCCTTGCCAGGTGGGCACGGCCGAGTTCGCGCAGCGCATCGAGCCCGATGACCTGGTCATCGTGCAGGTTGTGCAGGCCTTCGGTGTCGAAGACCACGATCTTGCGCAGCAGGGGCAGCCGATCGCGCACCTCGAGAGCCTTGTCGAGCTGTTCCTCGTCCTCGACGAACAGCAGCACCGAGCGGGAGTCCTCGCACAGGTAGTGGACCTGGGACGCCGCGTCGGTCGGGTAGATCCCGTTGCTGACGCCAGCAGCGCTCAGCACCGCCAGGTCGGCCAGGACCCACTCGACCACCGTGTTGCCGAGGATCGAGGCGGTCTCACCGGCCTCGAAACCAAGCGCCATCAGGCCATGGGCGATCTCGCGCACTGCCTCGCCGACCTCGGTCCAGGTCCAGCTGTGCCAGATGCCGAGCTCCTTCTCGCGCAGCCAGGTCTTGCCCGCACGGCGTTCGACCGCGTTCCAGAACACGGCCGGCACGGTCTCGCCCGGCATGACGATCTCGTCATTGCCCTTCAGTCCAGCCAGATCCCAGAGGTTCGACATGCGCGTGGTTCCGTCCCTTGTCAGCGCCAGTTCTTCTTCTTCTTCCAGCGCCGCTCGCCGCGCACGCCTTCATCCTTCATGCCAAGGTAGAACTCCTTGACGTCTTCCTTCTCGCGCAACACGCTGCACCTGTCTTCCATCACGATGCGCCCGTTCTCGAGCACATAGCCGTGGTCCGCGACATTGAGTGCCATGTTCGCGTTCTGCTCGACGAGCAGGATCGTCGTCCCATGCTCGCGGTTGATGCGCACGACGATCTCGAAGATCTCCTGGGTCAGCTTGGGCGACAGGCCGAGGCTCGGTTCGTCGAGCAGGATCATGTGCGGCGACGCCACGAGCGCACGAGCAATGGCGAGCATCTGCTGCTGTCCACCGGACAGCAAGCCGGCGTCCTGGTCCCGGCGCTCGCGCAGGATCGGGAAGTACTCCATCGCCCGCTCGATGTCACGCCTGACCGCATCACGGTCACTGCGCGTGTAGCCACCCATCAGCAGGTTGTCCCGCACCGACAGGAGAGGGAACACCTCGCGCCCCTCGGGCACATGGCTCAGTCCGAGCCGCACGATCTTCGACGGGTCGCGCGCCGTGATGTTCTCGCCCCGGAAGTGCACACTGCCTCGGCGCGGATCGAGGATGCCCGAGATGGTCTTCAGGATCGTCGACTTGCCTGCGCCATTCGAGCCCAGCACCGTCACGATCTCGCCCTCGCGGACCTTGAGGCTGACGCCGCGGATGGCGCGGATCGGCCCATAGGCGCTTTCCACGTTGGACAGGACGAGGACCTCGTCACTCATTGCGGCCTCCGCAATGCGCTGAGGTCCTCGGTGCTGCCAAGGTAGGCCTCGATCACCCCGGGATGGGCCTGCACCTCGGCCGGCGTGCCCATCGCCAGCACCTCGCCCTGGTTCATCGCCAGCACGCGGTCCGACACACGCGACACGAGCGACATGTCGTGCTCGACCATCAGCACCGTGATGCCGTACTCGCGGCGGATGTCGTCGATCCAGAATGCCATGCCCTCGGTCTCTTCGACGTTCAGGCCGGATGAAGGCTCATCCAGCAGCAGCAGCTTGGGCTCGGCGCACAGCGCTCGCGCAAGCTCCACCACCTTGCGCACGCCATACGGCAGCCCCGCAATCAAGGTGTCGCGGTAATGCTGAAGGTCGAGGAAGTCGATGATGCGCTCGACTTTCTCGCGTGACTCGACCTCGGCGCGGCGCGACTTGCCGGTGAACAGGATGTCGTCGAGCAGACTGGTGCGCCGGTGCGTGTGGCGCCCGATCAGCAGGTTCTGCAGCACGCTCGCGTGCTCGAACAGCTCGATGTTCTGAAAGGTGCGCGCGATGCCGAGCGTCGCCACCTGATGCGGGGGCTGGCTTGTCAGGTCGATGCCGTCGAACTCGATGCGGCCCGTGGTGGGGGTGTAGATCCGGCTGATGAGATTGAAGACCGTCGTCTTGCCGGCGCCGTTCGGCCCGATCAGCGTGAAGACCTCGCCACGCTGAACGTCGAAACTCACGCCATTGACCGCCAGCACACCGCCAAACCGGACACTCAGATCCTGCGCCGACAGCAACACGGAAGGTTCAGCCGTGGTGCTCATTTGAGGCGGTCCGATTTCTGGAACGACTTCTGGCGCTTGAACATGCCCTTGCGATAGAAGGGGAAGGACTGGAAGAACGTGCGCACCTTCAGCCAGCGCCCATACAAACCCATGGGCTCGAACATCACGAAGGCCACGAGCACCACGCCATAGACGACCGACTGCAGTCCCGGCGCCTGCCCGATCGACGGCGGCAGGTAGTCCTTGCCCATGGCAATCAGCTGCGGCATCGAGATCAGGAAGATCGCACCGAGAAATGCGCCGTGCACGAAGCCGAGTCCGCCGATGACGACCATGAGCAGCAGGTCGATCGACTGCAGGATGTTGAACTGCTCCGGAGTCAGGAACTGGATCTTGTGGGCGTAGAGCGCGCCGCCCAGGCCCGCCAGCGCAGCGGACAGCGCGAACGACAGTGTCTTGTAGCGCGCCAGGTGAATGCCCATGCTCTGGGCCGAGATCTCGGAGTCCCGGATCGCGACGAACGCACGCCCGGTCGGCGAGCGCAGCAGGTTCAGCACGGCCAGGGTCGACAGCACCACGACCGCCAGGCACAGGTAGTAGAACGACTCGCTCGAACTCGCCTGCCAGCCCGCGATGTGGGCCGACTTGACGAACAGCCCCGAGTTGCCGCCGGTGACCGACTCCCAGCGTGCCAGGACTTCCTCGACGATGAAACCGAACGAGAGGGTCGCGATGCCCAGATAGATGCCCTTGACGCGCAGCGCCGGCAGACCCACGACGACACCGACGGCGGCCGAGAGCGCGCCGGCGCCGATCAGCGCGATCGGAAACGGGACCCCGGCATTGCTGAGCACGGCCTGGGTGTAGGCCCCGACGCCGAGGAAGGCAGCATGCCCGAGCGAGAACAGTCCGGTGAAACCGGCCAGCAGCATCAGCCCGAGTCCCACGACCGAATAGATCAGGACGAAGGTCAACTGGGCCAACCAGTACTCGGGCAACAGCACAGGCGACAGCACCAGCAGCAGACACAGCAGCCCGTACCAGAAGCGCTGGCCGCCATGCTTGACCAGGCCGATGTCCTGCGCGTAGCTGGTCTTGAAGATGAAGCGCATGGTCAGACCTTCTTGCGCAGCGACTCGCCGAACAGGCCGTTGGGCTTGACCATCAGCATCAACAGCACGACCACGTAGGGGGCGATGTCCTTGAAGCCCTCAGGCAGATAGAAGCCCGCCAGGGCTTCCACGATGCCGATCACCAGCCCGCCCACGATCGCGCCGGGCAGGCTGCCGAACCCGCCCACCACGGCCGCCGGGAAGGCCTTCAGGCCGATGAAGCCCATGTTGGCATGGACGAAGGTAATGGGCGCGAGCAGCAGGCCGGCGATCGCGGCCACGGCCGCGGCCAGACCCCAGACCATGCCGTTGAGGCGCTGCACCGGAATGCCCATGTAATAGGCCGCCAGCTGGTTCTGCGACGACGCCTGCATCGCAATGCCGATCCGGCTGTACCGGAACAAGGCGAACAGCAACGCACACAGGATGGCCGTTGCCGCAATGACCACCAGCTGCTCCACGCTCAGCACCAGAGTCCCGGCGCGCACGACCTGGTCCTTGTACGGCACCGGCAGCAGGTGTGTCTCGGTGCCGATGCCCGGGATCATCGTGATCAAGCCACGCGCGATATACCCGATGCCGATGGTCAGCATGACGATCGAGAACGCCGGCTGCCCGAGGACCGGCCGAATCACCAGCCTCTCGGCAAACATGCCGAACAGCGCCATTGCCGCGATGCTGGCGAGAACCGCAAGCCAGAACGGCCAGCCCAGGAAAGTCATCAGCGCCAGGCCGCAGAAGGCGCCCAGCATCATCAGCTCGCCCTGCGCAAAGCTGACCGTTTCGGTCGCCTTGTAGATGAGCACGAACCCCAGCGCGATCAGCCCGTAGATACAGCCCTGCGCAATGCCGCCGATGACGAGCTGGATCGTTTGCAACAGGGCTCCTGCGTTGGATGGGTCGGAATCGAACGCTGCATGCTAGCGTTTGACCTGCGTCAGTGCACTCGATGGAAACGCTGACACGGACGTGACAGACAGCCGAGCTCGGCGCCGCCAATCAGAACAGCGAATCCCTGAGGATTCCGCGCCGGACCATGCCACGCTTGAGCTTGAGCAGGGACTCCTGCTGGATCTGCCGGACCCGTTCGCGCGTCAGGCCGAGCCTGGTCGCGACGGTCTCCAGCGTCTCGGGATCACGATTGCACAGCCCGTAGCGCCCGGCCAGCACCTCGCGTTCGCGCCCGCTGAGCGTCGACAATTCCCTTTCCAGCAGCGCCTCGAGCTCGTGACCCAGTCGCGTGTCCAAAGGGTCGGCACCGTCTTCGTCGACCACCCGGTCGAGCAACGCATCGCCACTCTCGTGGTCCATCGGCAGATCGAGCGAGGTCGGCTGCTCGGCCAGGCGCAGCAGCTCCGCGACTTCGTGCATCGGCCGACCAACCGCAGCGGCAATCTCCTGCGGATGCACCGGACGGTCCCCGTCGCCGCCGCGCGCGGCCTCGAGCGCGCGGCGCGCCTTCAGGATGGTGTTGAGCTCGCGCACCACATGCACCGGCAGGCGGATGACGCGTGCTTGCTGCATGATCGCGCGCTCGATGCCTTGCCGGATCCACCACGATGCATAGGTCGAGAAACGGAAACCGCGCTCGGGTTCGAACTTGGTGGTCGCATGCATCAGGCCGAGGTTGCCTTCCTCGATCAGGTCCGTCATCGGCAGACCACGGCCGATGTAGTGCTTGGCGATGCTGACGACGAGACGCAGGTTGTGCTCGATCATCGCCTGACGCGCGTCGAAGTCCCCCTCGCGCACGCGCACCGCGGTGTCGTGTTCCTCGGCCGCCGTGAACAGGGGCGCGCGCCGGATGTCCTTCAAGTAGGTCTGGAGCGCGTCGCCTAGTTCGTTCGAGTCGACGCCGGCATCGCCACCGTCGAGGAACTCGGGCGCCCGGGGATCCGGCCCCATCCGCTCAGCAGCGACCCGATCCGTTGGAAGGTCGCCTGCCATGTCCGTTCCTTGCGGCCGCCCGCTAACGTGGCGGCAGCAGCTTGGCCGGGTCCACCGGCTTGCCTTGGCGACGGATCTCGAAATGAAGCTTGACCCGATCCGAATCGGTCGCACCCATCTCGGCAATCTTCTGACCCCGCTTCACAGCCTGATCCTCTTTCACCAGCAAAGTCTGATTGTGCGCGTACGCGCTGAGGAAGTTGCTGTTGTGCTTGACGATCACGAGATTGCCGTAGCCTCTGAGGCCGGAGCCTGCGTAGACGACGCGGCCGTCGGCCGCGGCCAGCACCGGGTCGCCGCTCTGGCCGCCGATTCCGAGGCCCTTGTTCTTCGCTTCGTCGAACCCGGCCAGCAAGGCACCGCTGGCCGGCCACATCCACTGAATGCCGTCTTCGGACTCCTTTGCCACCGGTGCCGCCGGCGGGCTCGACGGAGCGCCATTCGGCGGCGCGGTCACTGCGCCAGAGGCGGGCGCATCGAGCGGCTTGGCCTCGATACGCCCGGCGGGCGCGACCGGCTTCGGCCCGGCGGCAACGACCTCGGCAGCGCCGGGACCCACGCGCAGGACCTGTCCGACTTCGAGCACATTGGCGTTGTCGAGCGAGTTCCAGCGCGCGATGTCGCGCCAGTTCTGGCCAGTCTCCAGACCGATCCGGATCAGCGTGTCTCCCGGCCTGACGGTATAGGTCGGGACCTTGACCGGTTCCGGCGCTTCCGGCGCAGGCTCGGCGGGCGCCACAACCACCCCGCTGTCCGTTCTGGCCACTGGCTTGGCGCCGATGCCACGATCCTCGACCGGTGCACGATGCCGGGGCGATGCGCAGCCGGTGATCGTCAATGCCGCCAGCAGCGTCAGGGCCGCGGTGGTAAGTGGTTGGCGACGAGTGCGCAGTGTCATGTGTCTCAGCAATCCGGTGTGACGGTCAGGCGATGCCCGATTTTAGGGGAACGAAGATGACGCCTTCGAGGCGTTGCTGGGTCAGCCCCCCCGCATGGCGGTCGACCACGAGCAAGGATTGCCGCCCACCGGCAGCGTCGTGAACAGGCGCGACCAGACGCCCGCCCACTGCCAGCTGGTCGATCCAGGCCTGCGGCAAGGCCTCGCCTCCGGCCGCGGCCACGATGCTGTCGTAGGGCGCGAGCGGCGGGTGGCCGAAGCAACCGTCGCCCCAGACCAGGCGAATCCGCTGCTCGGCGCGCCAGTCGACCAGATTCACGACCGCCTTGTCATAGAGCGGCTGCAGCCGCTCGATCGACAGCACGCGGGTCGCCATGCGCGACAACAGCGCCGTCTGGTAGCCGCAGCCGGTGCCGATCTCCAGCACGCGCCCGAGTGATCCACGCTGACGCGCGCCCTCGGTCTCGAACAGCAAGGACAGCATGCGCGCCACGACCGACGGCTTGGAAATCGTCTGGCCCAGGCCGATCGGCAGCGCCGTGTCCTCGTAGGCCTGCTGGACCAGCGCCGAGTCCACGAACCGGTGCCGCGGCACGGTCTGAAAGGCGTCCGCCACGGGGCCGCAGTTCAGGCCGTCGGCGCGCAGCCGCTCCACCATGCGCCGGCGAACTGCTTCGGAATCCAGGCCCAGACCACCCGTAGGCGCTACCCGGCGCGACCCGTCGCGCGCGGCCTCGTGCAAGGGTCGCTGCGGCCGGGTGAGCGCATTTCGCTCCTCCGTGGCCGGGCCTCGCCCCTTCAGCCGGTCCAGCATGAGGGGAAAACGAGGACTGCGTGGCGCCTGGGTCATGCGAGCCTTGCGCCGAGCCGTTCGGCCCAGTGGCTCCGCCCGCCATGGTCGGTCAAGTCGACTTGCAACGGCGTGATCGACACCGCCCCTTCAGAGGTGGCGCTGAAATCCGTTCCTTCGCCCGCGTCGCGGGCGTCTCCGGCCGGGCCGATCCAGTAGATCGCCTCACCACGCGGATTGACCTGCTGGATCACCGGCTCGCTGGCATGGCGCCGGCCCAGCCGCGTCACCAGGCGGGGCAGCGCCAGCGCGTCGGCGCGGTTAGGGATGTTGACATTGAGCAGCCAGGGCCCGGCAGGCATGCGGCCCGCGATCACCTGCTCGACGATGTCGCGCGCAGTCGCGGCCGCCGCGTCCAGGTGCAGCCAGCCCTTGGAAACCTGCGAGAACGCGATCGCGGGCACTCCGAACAGATACCCTTCCATCGCCGCTGCCACCGTGCCCGAGTACAGGGTGTCGTCGCCCATGTTGGCGCCGTTGTTGATGCCCGAGAGCACGAGGTCCGGTTTATGTGGCAGCAACCCGGTCAAGGCCACGTGCACACAATCCGACGGCGTGCCGTTGACGACCCTGAAGCCCATCTGGCCTTCGCCGCGCGCCTCGAAGACCGAGAGCGGACGGTTCAGCGTCAGGGCATTCGACGTGCCACTGGCGTTCTGCTCGGGTGCGACCACATCGATCTCGCCCAGCCCGGCGCAGGCCTTGACCAGGGCCGCCAGTCCCGGTGCGAGGTATCCGTCGTCATTGGCAATCAGTATTCGCATTGCTGGCATTGTAGGGAGGGCTCCCTATCATCCATCGTTTCGACCCGGACCGTGGAGACGAACTGTGAAAGCATGGTTGTGCGAATCGCTCGAGGGCATTGGCGCGTTGAAGTGGCGCGAACTGCCGACCCCGCAACCCGGTCCCGGCCAGGTCCGCATCGCCATCGGCGCGGCGAGCCTCAACTTCCCTGACCTCCTGATCGTCCAGGGCAAGTACCAGGCCAAGCCCGAGCTTCCGTTCGTCCCGGGCTCGGAATTCGCTGGCGTCATCGACGCCGTCGGCACCGGCGTCACCCATCTGAAGGTCGGCGACGCGGTGGCCGCGGTGTCGATCTCGGGCGGCTTCGCGACCCACGCCTGCGTCGATGCCGCGCGTGTGCTGCCGCTGCCGCCAGGCTTCGCGATCGAAGATGGCGCTGCGTTTGCCTTCGCCTACGGCACCTCGCACCACGCCCTCATCGACCGCGCCGCCCTGAAGTCGGGCGAGACCGTGCTGGTGCTTGGCGCTGCGGGCGGTGTCGGATCTGCCGCCGTCCAGATCGCCAAGGCGGCCGGCGCGCGCGTCATCGCGGCGGCGTCGTCGGACGAGAAGTGCGCGTTCTGCAAGACCCTGGGTGCCGACCTGACGCTGAACTACTCCGAGGTCGATCTGCGCAAGGTGCTCAAGGAAATGACGGGCGGCCGCGGCCCGGACGTGGTCTACGACCCGGTGGGCGGCGCGCTGGCCGAGCCGGCGTTCCGATCCATTGCCTGGCGCGGGCGATACCTCGTCATCGGCTTCGCGGCGGGCGATGTGCCCTCGCTGCCGCTCAACCTGCCCTTGTTGAAGGGGGCCTCGATCGTGGGCGTGTTCTGGGGCAGCTTCATCGGCCACGAACCCAAGGCGGCGGCGGCCGGCCTGGTCGAGCTCACCAAGTGGTACGCCAAAGGCCTGGTCAAGCCTGCCCTCGATGCACGGCTTCCCATGAGCGAGTTGCCGGCCGCATTCGAGCGCATGGCCTTGCGCAAGGTCATGGGCAAAGTCGTTTTGCTGAACGACTGACACAGTTGCGCCCCAAAAAGGGGCGCGGCCTGCGCTAGCATCGGTGAGTTCGGCAGTCGACATGCGTGGGAGTACGGCGAATGCCCGTCAAGGTCCTGATCGTTGAAGACAACCCGGTCGCACGGAGCTTTCTCTGCCGCGTCGTGCGGGAGAGCTTCAGCGATGCCAACGCCATCACGGAGGCGGGTGATCTCGAGAACGCGCGTCGCGAGATCAACCTGACCGGCGGCGACCGCGGCCTGCACGGCGTCGACCCCTTCAAACTGATCCTGGTCGACCTGGAACTGCCCGACGGCAACGGCATGGAGTTGCTGGCCGAGCTGACGCATTACCCGGCGACCAAGATCGTCACGACGCTCTACTCGGACGACGACCACCTGTTTCCGGCGCTGCAACGCGGTGCCGACGGCTACTTGTTGAAGGAAGACCGCTTCGAGGTTCTGGTCGAGGAACTCCAGAAGATCGTGCGTGGCCAGCCCCCGCTGTCGCCGGCCATCGCGCGCCGCTTGCTGACCCACTTCCGTGACGGCGCGCATGGCGACACCCAGGCGCCGGACACCGGCTTCATGCGCGCGACCAGCTTCACGACCAGCAAGCCGGTCGTGATCGACAAGGTGCCCGACCATGAACGGCTGACGCCGCGCGAAAGCGAAGTGCTCACCTATCTGAGCAAGGGCTTCACGATCAAGGAAATCGCCAGCCTGATGGGCATCAAGTGGTTCACGGTCAATGACCACATCAAGTCCATCTACAAGAAGCTCAACGTCTCGAGCCGGGCCGAGGCCGCCGTGCTGGCCAGCAAGCAGGGCCTGGTATGACGACGGCCCGACGAGGGCCGGCTCGCAGTGCGACCGCGCTAGTCCATGAAGGGCGCCCCGCCCGACGACACGTCGTTTCAGCCGAGTGCCTTCGAGAGGCTGCTCGAAGCAAGGCCGCTGCGCCGCTGGCTGGGGTGGCGGATGCGCTTGGTCGTGCTGGCCGCGCTGGTCGGTTGCATGGCGCTGTTCGTGCTGCTGCGTGCCTTGTCCAATGCCCACCATGTCGATGCGATCTGGTCGACCAGCGCGCAGGGAAAGCTCGTGCTGCAGGCCAGCCTTGCGCCCGCGCTGCAATCCCATGTCGGCGCCGAACTGCTCGGCGTGTCGAGCCGCGGCGGGGCATCGATCGCCGTCGATGAAGCCCTGCTGACCCAGTCGCCACGCTGGTTGGTGCTTGACCAAGCCGCGGGCCGACCATGTGCGGCGGCGCGCGGAACTTGCACACGTGTTCGAAGCCGGTCAGGTGACGCTCTACTTCGCCGACGGATCGTCGGCGAGCGTGACGCCAACCCGGCGCGGGTACGCCAACCTGCCTGCCCTGATCTGGTTGCTGAGTCCGCTGGCCCTCGCGGTGTACATGGTGGGGATCGTCGTCTTCATGGCCAGACCTCGGCCGTCCAACGCCCTCTATGCCTTGATGGCCACCTGCCAGGCGATCGGTCTGACCTGGCTCGGCCTGGATGCCGTGGAGGGGCTCGGCAGCACCGTGGCGCCGGTGACCGACAGCTTGCCGCTGCGGATCGGGCTCGACCTGGTCACCGCGGCAGGGTCGGTGCACGCCTTCGCGCTCTACCCGACGCTGCTGCCCCGGCACCGGTTGATTGGCGGCCTGGCCTGGGGTCTGGCCGGGTTCGTCACCGTGATGGCCCTGCTCGGGATGCTGCCCAATCTCTGGTGGTGGGGCCAGGCGGTATCGGTCGGACTGGCAGCGACCGCGATTGGCGTTCTCCGGTACTCGTACCGGATCGAAGCCAACCCGTTCGCAACGGTCCTGAAACGGCTCGGGCTCGCGGCCGTGGGCAGCATGGCCATGGTGTCGGCCACGGTCGCCGCGGCATGGTGGCAGTCCGCGGTGCCCTATCACGTGGCCATCGCGGCCGCGGTGATCTGGTACGTCTTCCTCGCGTCGCTGCTGATGCTGGTGCCGTTCCTGTCGCGCGCGCGCCAGGTCATGCGCGAATTCGCGATGCTGGCCGGGCTGAGCACGGTCGCGACTTCGCTCGACCTGCTGTTCGTGTCGGTGTTCTCGCTCGGCCAGTTCACATCGCTGACGCTGGCCGTCTTCATCGCACTGGCAGCCTATGCGGCGGCGCGTCAATGGGTCATCAACCAGATGCTGGGCAGTTCGCTGATCACGACCGAGCGCACGTTCGAGCAGCTCTACCGGGTCGCACGCGAAGTCCAGCAGCATCCGCGCCGTCATGCCGCCTTGCTGACCCAGTTGCTGCAGGAGCTCTTCGATCCGATGGAGGCACTCAGTGTCCCGCGTGCCACGCGCCAGACCCGGGTCGTTGCCGACGGCGCGGCGCTCGTGGTCCCGCTGCCGCTCCAGGCCGACGAGTCCTCCGCCCCGAACCAGTCCCTGGTGTTGCGATTTGCGAGCCGCGGCAAACGCATCTTCACGCAGGACGACGCACGCCTGACCGACCGGGTCGTCGATCAGTTGCGCCGGGCGGTGGCCTACGACGAGGCGGTCGAGCGCGGGCGCACCGAGGAGCGCCTGCGCATCGCGCAGGATCTGCACGACGACATCGGTGCACGGCTGCTGACCCTGATGTACAAGGCGCAGACGCAGGAGATCGAGGAGTATGTCCGCCACACGCTGCAGGACCTGAAGACGCTCACACGGGGCCTGGCAGCCTCCGAGCACCGCCTGTCGCACGCGGCCGCCGAATGGAAGGCCGACATTCAGCAACGCCTGACGGCGGCCCAGATCGAACTGAAATGGACGGCCGAGTTCGACCGCGACATCGCGCTCAGCGTCGTCCAGTGGTCCGGCCTCACGCGCATCCTGCGCGAACTCGTCAGCAACACCATCTCGCACGCCTGCGCCGCGCGGGTCGACGTGACCATTGCCCTGGTCGACCATCGTTTGAGCCTGCGTGTGCAGGACGATGGCGTCGGCCGTTCTCCCGAGTCATGGGCCCATGGGCTTGGGCTGGGCGGCGTGCGCAAACGGGTCAAGCTGCTTGGCGGCACGGTTCAGTGGCGCGAACGCGCAGAGCGGGGAATCGTCTGCGAAGTCGACTTCGCAGACCTCAGCCGCCAGAACTGATCGAGGTGGCTCGGCGGCGTGGTTGTCCCCGACCGTTGTCCCCTTACTGCAGCGTGACGCCGGTCTTGCTCTGCAGTTCCTCGCGCGTGACGCCCGGCGCCATCTCGACGACCTTCAGCCCATGCGGCGTCACGTCCATGACGGCGAGATCGGTGACGATGCGGTCGACGACCCCGACCCCGGTGAGCGGCAGCGTGCACTGGGGCAAGATCTTCAGATCGATCGTGCCGTCGCGCTTCTTGGCGACATGCTCCATCAGCACGACCACGCTCTTGACGCCGGCGACCAGGTCCATGGCGCCGCCCATGCCCTTGACCATCTTGCCGGGGATCATCCAGTTGGCCAGGTCTCCGTGCTCGCTGACCTGCATCGCACCCAGGATCGACAAGTTGATCTTGCCGCCGCGGATCATGGCAAAACTGTCGTGGCTGCCAAAGATGCTCGAGCCGGGCAAGGTCGTCACGGTCTGCTTGCCGGCATTGATCAGGTCGGCATCGACCTGGTCCTCGGTCGGAAACGGACCGATGCCGAGCATGCCGTTCTCGCTCTGCAGCCAGACCTCGATGTCGGGTGACACGAAGTTCGCGACCAGGGTCGGCAAGCCGATGCCCAGGTTCACGTAGAAGCCGTCTTGCAGTTCCTTGGCCGCGCGCGCGGCCATCTGATCGTGGGTCCAGGCCATGTCAGGCTCCCTTCTTCTCGGTGATCGTGCGCTTCTCGATGCGCTTCTCGGGGTTTGCATTCAATACGATCCGGTGCACGTAGATGCCGGGCAGGTGCACCGAGTCGGGATCGAAGCTGCCGGTCTCGACGATCTCCTCGACCTCGACGATGCTCAACTTGCCCGCCATGATGCAGGCCGGATTGAAGTTGCGCGCCGTGCGGCGGAAGATCAGGTTGCCGGACTTGTCCGCCTTCCAGGCCTTGGCCAGCGCCACGTCCGGCAGCAAGGCGCGCTCCATCACGTAGGTGTGGCCGTCGAATTCACGCAACTCCTTGCCCTCGGCCACGAGGGTCCCGACGCCGGTGCGCGTGAAGAAGGCGGGGATGCCGGCACCGCCTGCGCGCAGCCGCTCGGCCAGCGTGCCCTGCGGCGTGAACTCGAGCTCGAGCTCGCCGGCCAGGTACTGGCGCTCGAATTCCTTGTTCTCGCCGACATAGCTCGAGATCATCTTCTTGATCTGCCGCGTCTCGAGCAGCTGCCCGAGGCCGAACCCGTCGACGCCGGCATTGTTCGAGACCACGCTCAGGTCCTTGACACCGCTGTCGCGCAGGGCGCCGATCAATGCCTCGGGAATGCCGCACAGGCCGAAACCGCCGACGGCGAGCAATTGCCCGTCCCTTACCGCGCCCGACAAGGCTGCCGCCGCACTTGGATATACCTTCTTCATGCCTGAAACCTCCAGTCTGGGGTGTCACGAGCGTACTACGTAACCGGTTACGTAGTGCGTACGTAGAATTCACTAAGGGCCCGTCCGCAATCGGGTCAGGAGAGATCGATGGAACTCGCTGAACGTATGCAGTCGGCGCTCGATGCCGTAGCGGCGCCCTTCGTGAAGTCGCTCGGCCTTCGTGTGACCGATGCCGACCGCAGCCATGCCACCGTCGTGATGCCGATCACGCCAGCGCTGGTGCACGGCGGCGGGGTCGTCTGTGGCCAGTCCTTGCTGGCCGCCGCCGACACCGCGATGGTGCTGGCGGTCAGTGCAGGATTCGGAGAGTTCAGGCCCATGACCACGGTCCAGCTGCAGACCAGCTTCCTGCGACCGGTGCCGGGTGATACGCCCGAGGTGACCGTGCATTGCCGCGTCCTGCGGCGAGGCAAGACGCTCGCCTTCGGCGACATCCAGATCACCATGCCGGACGGCAAGCTGGCCGCCCACGCGACCACCACCTACGCGCTGTTGTGAAGACGACCGAGACCGACTACCAGACCGCGTTCGAGCTGGCGCCGGTCGGTCTGATCCTGTCGCGTCAGCGCCAGATGCTGCATGTCAATCGGCAGGCCCTCACGATGTTCGGTGCCCAGCGTGAGCAACTGCTCGGCCAGTCGTTCGAGATGCTCTATCCGACGCACGCCGAGTTCGAGCGTACCGGCACACGCATCGTGGCCAGTCTCGATACCGACGGGCGCTACGCCGATGAGCGCGTGATGAGGCGCATCGATGGCGACCTCTTCTGGTGCCATGTCAGCGGCCGCGCACTGGATCCTGCCGATCCCCACGCGGCCGGGATCTGGGCCTTCGAGGACCTGTCCGCCAAACGTGTGCTGAAGGTCGACCTGACGGCGCGTGAGCGCGAGATTGCGGCGCTGCTGGTGCAGGGCCTGACGAGCAAACAGATCGGCCGCCGCCTCGGCATCTCACCACGGACCGTCGACGTCTATCGCGCACGCCTGATGCGCAAGCTCGGTGCCGCCACCACGCCGGACCTGGTCCAGCGCCTGCTCAACGGTTAGCAGGCTGTTGAAATACTCCCCGTCGGCCGCGTTTGCGGGCAAAGGGGCCGGCGCGTAGGCGCAGCGCGAAGGTCGGGCTGGTGGCCCGACTACCGAGCGCTGCAACGCCCGAGCAGGCCCCTTTGCTCGCAAACCCGCATGGGGCGGGCCTTTGCGGGCGCCGGGCGGCGTTGCAACCCTTGCGAAGGCACTGGCCTTCGCTGCGGCTTGCGCCTTGCCCTGCATCCCGCAAAGATCCCGCCGCGGCCCACGCGGAGTACTTCAACAGCCTGTTAGGGGACCAACGATGATCACCGTGCACCACCTCGAGAACTCCCGTTCGCAGCGCGTCCTGTGGCTGCTCGAGGAACTGGAAGTCGACTACCGGGTCAAGCGCTATGCGCGCGATCCGAAGACGATGCTCGCCCCTGCCTCGCTCAAGCGCGTGCACCCGCTCGGCAAGTCGCCGGTGATCAGCGAGGGCGACATCACAGTCGCCGAGTCGGGTGCCATCGTCGAGTACCTGCTTGCCGCCCACGGCAAGGGCCGCTTGCGCCCGCCGCCGGACAGCGAAGCGCACCGGCGCTTCGTCTACTGGCTGCACTTCGCCGAAGGCAGCGCGATGCCGCCGCTGCTGATGAAGCTCGTGTTCGACTCCGTGCGCACGGCACCGATGCCGTTCTTCGCCCGGCCGATCGCACGCGCCATCGCCGACAAGGTCACGCAGAAACTTCATCGCACCGAACCTCAAGAGCCAGTTCGAGTTCATGGAGCAGGAACTGGCGTCGCGGTCCTGGTTCTGCGGCGATCAGTTCAGCGCCGCCGACATCCAGATGAGCTTCCCGCTCGAGGCCGCAGCCGCCCGCGCCGGTCTGGACCATCGATACCCGTCGCTGCTGGACTGGCTGGCGCGCATCCACGCGCGCCCGGCCTACGCGCGTGCGCTCAAGCGCGGCGGTCCGTACACCATCGTCGGATGACGATCACCGGGCCCGGTTGGCGCATTCCCGCTCGCAACCTATAATGCCCGGCTGAGTTCTGCTCGACGCCGCCCCATCGCGGGCCGTGTCGCCGGACTCCTCGTCGGGGGTTGTGTGCCATTGGTCGCGCCCCCTGCCTCAGGCCCCAGCGCCACCCATCCAGGCAATCCGCGACGCTTTCGGTCGAGTACTCGACCGGGCCACGCCTGCCGCATTCCAAGAAGCACCATGACCGACAAGCTCGTCGTCAAGAACCTCTACAAAGTCTTCGGTGATCGACCTCAGGAGGCGATGAAACTGGTGCGCGAGGGCCAGGACAAGGCCACCATCTTCGAACGCACCGGGCAGACCCTGGGCGTCATCGATGCCAGTTTCGCTGTGCAGGAGGGCGAGATCTTCGTCGTCATGGGCCTGTCGGGCTCGGGCAAATCAACGCTGGTGCGCCTGCTCAACCGCCTCATCGAGCCGACCGCGGGCCAGGTGCTGTTCGACGGCCAGGACATCGCGCAGATGGATGCCAAGGCGCTGCGCGCACTGCGCCGCAAGCACATCAGCATGGTGTTCCAGTCCTTCGCGCTGATGCCGCACCTCACCGTGCTGCAGAACGCCGGCTTCGGGCTCGAACTGGCCGGCGAGCCGCTGAGCCAGCGCAATGACACGGCGATGAAGGCGCTGGACCAGGTCGGCCTGGCCGAATGGGCCCAGACCTACCCCGAGAACTGTTCGGGCGGCATGCAACAGCGCGTCGGGCTGGCGCGGGCCCTGGCCAACAACCCCTCGGTGCTGCTGATGGACGAGGCCTTCTCGGCTCTGGACCCACTGATCCGCACCGAGATGCAGGACGAACTGGTCAAGCTGCAGCGCAAGGACCGCCGCACCATCATCTTCATCTCGCACGACCTCGACGAGGCGATCCGCATCGGCGACCGCATCGCGATCATGGAAGGCGGCAACGTCGTGCAGGTCGGCACCCCCGAAGACATCATCAAGAACCCGGCCACGCCGTATGTGCGCTCGTTCTTCAAGAACGTCGACGTCACCAACGTCTTCTCTGCCGCCGACCTGGCGCGCAAGTCGCAGGTCTCGATCATCGACCACGCCGGCATGGGGGTGCGTTCGGCACTGCAGCGCTTGCGCCAGCACCAGCGCGAATTCGGCTACGTCATCAGTCCCGAGCAGGCCTTCATGGGCGTCGTCTCGATCGACACCCTGCAGGCCGAGATGCAGGCCAACCCCGACCCCAAGCTGCGCAATGCCTTCATTGCCGACGTGACGCCGATCACGACCGACACATCGATCACCGAGCTCTATGGCCCGTTGGCCTCGCACCCACACGGGCTGCCGGTGATCGACGAAGCCGGCCGCTATCGCGGCTCGGTCACCAAGAACACGTTGCTCGAGTTCCTCGATCAGCGCAGCGCGGCCTGAGCGCCCCCCTCGATACCGCACGGAGCCCCGATGGACCCGAATACACCTGCCAACACCGCCGCCGACAACCCCTGGGCGGCGCCCACACCCGCTGCCCCGACCGAGGACGCGAACCCCTGGGGCGCCGCCCCCGCCAGCAGCGCCAGCGCCGACGCGCCCGCAAACGACTGGCTCAGTGCCACCGAGGCTGCCCCCGAACCGGCGGCCTTCGACTGGATGCAGCCGTTCAACGAGGCCGTGATCCCTCTCAACGTCTGGGTCGACGATGGCCTGGCCTGGGTCGTCGACAACTTCCGTCCCTTCTTCCAGGCCGTGCGGGTGCCGATCGACAGCACACTGGGTGGCATCGAGGCTGCCTTGCTGGCGGTGCCGGCGCCGCTGATGCTGCTGATCCTCGGCCTGCTGGCCTGGCAGAGCAGCGGCCGCACATTGGCCATCGGCACGGTGCTGTCCTTCGTGCTCATCGGCCTCATCGGCGCCTGGCCGGAAGCGATGGTCACGCTGTCGCTCGTCCTGACCTCGGTCTTCTTCTGCATGCTGATCGGGCTGCCGCTGGGCATCGCGGTGGCGCGCAGCGACCGTCTCAACACCGCCGTGCGACCACTGCTCGACGCGATGCAGACGACGCCAGCCTTCGTCTACCTGGTGCCCGTGGTGATGCTGTTCGGCATCGGCAACGTGCCCGGGGTCGTGGTCACGATCGTGTTCGCATTGCCGCCGCTGATCCGGCTGACCAACCTGGGCATCCGTCAGGTCCGTCCCGACCTGATCGAAGCCTCGCGTTCGTTCGGTGCCTCGCCCTGGCAACTGCTGACCAAGGTCCAGTTGCCGCTGGCGATGCCGACCATCATGGCGGGCGTCAACCAGACGCTGATGCTGTCGCTGTCGATGGTCGTGATCGCCTCGATGATCGCGGTCGGCGGTCTTGGCCAGATGGTGCTGCGCGGCATCGGCCGGCTCGACATGGGCCTGGCCACGGTCGGCGGCGTCGGCATCGTGCTGATGGCCATCGTGCTCGACCGCATGACGCAGGCGATGGGCAAGGCGCGCGACAGCACCGACCACGGCGTCAAGACACGCTGGAACGAACGCGGGCCGGTCGGCCTGGCACGGCGCCTGCTCGCAACGAAGCCGCGCGCGACCCCCGCTCCAGGCGCGTCCGCCACCAAGACTCCCGACAGCGCCAGCGCCCAGCCGGCGCACTGAAACCCTGAACCGAATCATCCACCCCTGAACACAAGGAAACCCCTTCAGATGAAGAAACCGTCGATCCGATCCCTGCAAGCCGTCACCATGGCCACAGCGCTGCTCTTTGGCGCCACCGCACTCGCAGCCGACCCCAAGATGCCCGGCAAGGGCGTCGCGGTCCAGCCCATCAAGAGCTCGATCGCCGAGGAGACGTTCCAGACCGAACTCGTGACACAAGCCCTGAAGGATCTGGGCTACGACGTGCAGCCGTTCAAGGAAATCGAGTACGCCGCCGGTCACGTCGCGCTCGGCAATGGCGACGCCACCTTCATGGCCGACCACTGGGACCCTCTGCATGTCGACTTCTACGAGAAGGCCGGCGGCGACGCCAAGCTGTATCGCCAGGGCATCTACTCGCCCGGCGCGCTGCAGGGCTACCTGATCGACAAGAAGACGGCCGACAAGTACAAGATCACCAAGATCAGCCAACTGGCCGACCCCAAGCTCGCCAAGCTGTTCGACACCGACGGCGACGGCAAGGCCGACCTGGCCGGCTGCAACCCGGGCTGGGGCTGCGAGAAGGTGATCGAGAACCACCTCGACGCCTACAAGCTGCGCGCCACGGTCACGCACAAGCAGGGCACCTATGCAGCGATCATTGCCGACACCATCACGCGCGCCAAGGCCGGCGAGGCGGTGCTGTACTACACCTGGACCCCGTACTGGGTCAGCGGCGTGCTGGTACCGAACAAGGACGTGGTCTGGCTCCAGGTTCCGTTCTCGTCTCTGCCCGGTGAGCGCAAGGACGTGAGCACCAAGCTGGCCAATGGCGCTGACTACGGCTTCCAGGCCAACAACCAGCGCATCGTGGCCAACCTCGCCTTTGTCAAGGCAAACCCGTCGGCGGGCAAGCTGTTCGCGGCGATGAAGCTCAGCGCCAACGACATCAGCGCGCAGAACCTGCGCATGCGCGATGGCGAGAAGTCTGCCGCAGACATCGAGCGCCATGTCCAGGCCTGGATCAAGGGCCACCACAAGACCTACGACGGCTGGCTCGCCGCAGCACGCAAGTAGACCCGGATCGAGGCATGTGAAAAAGGGGAACCCGCCTCGGCGGGTTCCCCTCTTGTCTTGGTGCGGTGGCTTAGAAGGTGTGCGTGACGCCCACCCCATAGGCCGTCGCGCTGTCGGCGGCGGCCGGCTCGCTGCGACCGAGGCTGACGTAGACCGCGGTGCGCTTGGACAGCGCATGGTTGGCACCCAGGCCGATGAAGTCGCTCTTGGCGCCGTCGACGTCACGTCGGCCATAGCCGACCTTGTACGCGGTCGCGCCAAGCGTGTAGATCGCGCCGACCGTGACGACTTCGGCCTTCGAGTCGGTGGCGGCCTTGTAGACGCTGCGGTCGTAGGCGCCCATCACCTGCCAGGCGCCGACGCTGTACTTGGCGCCGACGAAGGTCAGCGTGTCGCTGCTGCGGTTCTTGTTGCGGGCGAGCATCAGCGAGACCGGTCCCTGGTCGTAGTTCACCGACACGCCGAAGTTGTTGCCCTGCCCCGCGCCGGCCGCGCTGCTGTTCTCGAAGCTGCCGCTGAGGTGGGCCGTGAAGCCGTTCATCACCGGCGAGTCGTAGAACAGGCCGTTGTCCAGCCGGCCGTACTCGGCACTGCCGTTGTTGCTGGTGCGGTCGGTGGCGTAGTTCCAGTGCCAGTTGTTCCAGGCCGGCGACGCCACGCGGTCGAAGTTGTACCAGGGGTCATAGGCCCAGTCGTTGTTCGACACGACGTCGAGTGCGCGGCCCAGGCGAAAGCGTCCCCAGGCGCCCTGCAGCCCGACGGTCGACTCGCCTTGCCAGAACGGCTTGCTGCCGACGCCCTCGGGCGTGCCGGTGTCCAGGTCCAGCCGATGGGCGAGCTTGAAGGTGGCGGTCAGCCCGCCGCCGAGATCCTCGCTGCCGGCCAGCGCGATGTGGCTGCGCTGGATCGTGCCAACCTGTTTGCGGCCGTCGAAGCCGCGGTAGACGCCGATGTCGAGCGAGCCGGACAGCGACACCGAGGGCTGCGCAGCGGCCGATCCGGCGCCCAGCGCCAGGATCGATAGCAGCCCGATCGGGCCCATGTGTGGAGTGAGTTTCATGCAGGGGTTCCTCTTGAACAAGCGCCGGCGGTCACCGTGAAACCAAGGCGTGGCCCGGCCCGCAACACGGTGCGAGCAGTGGTGGGACACGCGGTGAAAGCCAGCGAAGAAATCGGGGGCATCCGAACGATGCCCCTCAGCGACACCCCGGACAGCGCCGGGGCAGGTCCCGCAGCGCCAACCTCGATCGAGGCGGACCCGCGCAAGCGCCAACGCAAAGGTCGGGGCGCAGCGCGCAGTGCGGAACAGGGCCCGCAGGGCCCGACTCGCAAGGCAACGGGAACACGCATTGTACGCAGCACCCCGACGCGGGCACGCCGAGGCGGCGCAACTCAGGCCAGTTCGCCTGCCATTCGCCAGTCGTGGCCCATGGCGTCGGGCCAGCGGCCGGTCTGCATCAGCGCCGTGACGGCGTCGCGCTGCCCGGCACAGGCCAGTCCGCGCTGCTGCAGCCAGGCCTCGTCGTAGTAGCTGTGGTGGTAGCGGTCGCCGCCATCGCACAGCAGCGTCACGATGGCACCGGACTCGCCGCGCGCGGCCATCCAGCGTGCACAGGCCAGCACGGCGATCAGGTTGGTGCCGGTCGAACCGCCGACCCGTCGGCCCAGTGGCCCAGCCAGCGCGTGCATCGCGGCCAGGCTCCAGACATCGGGCACCTTGACCATGGCATCGAGCACACCGGGCACGAAGGAGGCTTCGACCCGCGGGCGGCCAATGCCCTCGATGCGAGAGCCGTGCGCGGTCGTCAGCCCGGGGTCGCGGCTGACGTAGTGGTCGAAGAAGACCGAGTGTTCGGCATCGACCCCGCACACGCGCGTCGCATGGCGACAGTAGTGCACGTAGCGGCCGATCGTCGCCAGGGTTCCGCCGGTGCCAGCGCTGGCAACGATCCAGGCCGGACAGGGGTGGCGCTCGCGCTGCATCTGGGCATAGATGCTCTCGGCGATGTTGTTGTTGGCGCGCCAGTCGGTCGCCCGTTCGGCGTAGGTGAACTGGTCCATGTAGTGGCCGCCCAGTTCACCGGCGAGGCGCTGGCTCTCGGCATAGATGGCACGCGGGTCGTCGACGAGGTGGCAGCGCCCGCCGTGGAACTCGATCGCGGTGATCTTCTGCGCCGAGGTCGAACGTGGCATCACCGCGACGAAAGGCAGGCCGAGCAGGCGCGCGAAATAGGCTTCGCTGATCGCCGTCGACCCGCTCGACGCCTCGACCACCGCCGCCCCCTCCTTCAACCAGCCGTTGCACAGCGCGTGCAGGAAGAGGCTGCGCGCCAGGCGGTGCTTGAGGCTTCCGGTGGGGTGGCTGGACTCGTCCTTCAGGTACAGCTCGATACCGGGGAAGCCAGGCAGCGGGAGCGGGATCAGGTGGGTGTCACTGCTGCGCTGGAAGTCGGCCTCGATGCGCCGGATCGCCTCGTGAACCCAGGCCCGCCCGGCGCTCATGACACCAGCGCGCGCACCCAGTCCGGCAACGGAGTCGACTTCTGGGCCTTGAAGTCGGTCCACACGGTCTTGGAGCCACCCTCGGCATCGATCTCGCCCGGCCGGTCGACGCGCTCCATCGTCACGTAGGTGTCGAAGCTGCTGCGCCCGGGGTTGGCCACGTAGTGCTTGGCCAGGATGTCGCCCGGGAACTCGAGCTGGCGCAGGAAGTTGCAGAAGGCATTGACGATGACAGGGCCGGTGCCCGTCGGGTCCGGCGGGCCGCCGATCCGGTACAGCCACTCCAGACGCGCTGTCTCGAGGTAGCGGAAGTAGACCGTGTTGTTGACATGACCCATCGCATCCATGTCACCCCAGCGGATCGGGATCACCATTTCATGGGTGAGCTTCTTGTCTGCGGGGACCGTGAATCTCATGCCTGCTCCTCCATACCCAGTTCACGCGCGATGCGTGCCACCAGCGCACCCAGGCGCTCGACTTCGGCCGCCAGCCGCGTCTGCTCGGCCTTGAGCGCCGACAGTTCTCCGGCGCTCACACTCTCCCTCGACCCGGAATCCGGCCCATGGACATCGTGCGCCACGACGACCTCACCGCACAAGAGATGGGCCCAGCGCGGCTCGCGTGCACCAGGGGCGCGCGCCAGCAGGACCACGCGCGCCGGGTCCTTGGCGGCAAGCTCCTCCAGGAAACCCTCGACCGACGAGATGTCCGCAAACCTGTGCAGCCGCTCGCTGTTCAGGCGCAGCTCGGCCGAGGTCTGCGGCTCCGCGCAGCATCAGCACGGTCAGCAGTGCCACCGCCTGCGACGGCAGGCCGAGCACCCGGCCCATGTTGTGTTCGAACTTCACGACGCGGCTGCCCGAACCTTCGAACACCAGGCTGAGCGCCTTGAGGCCGTCCACCGCCGTCAGCACCTCGGCCTCGGTCGCCTCGATGACCGGCGAGCGCGCCGTCTTCTGGTTGCAGCCCGCGGTCAGCGAATTGAGCGACAGCGGGTAGGTGTCGGGCACCGTGTGCTGCTTCTCGATCAGCACCGCCAGCACACGCGCCTCGAGCGGCGTGAGTGTTCTCAAGGGATCAGACTCCGAACCCGTCGTCCGCCGCGATGACGGCGCCGTTGACGAAGTGGCTCTGGTTGGCACACAACATCATCAGCACCGCGTCCAGGTCCTGGGGCTTGCCGACCCGTTTGCGCGGCAGCATCTGCACGAGCTTCTGTCCGGCCTCGGTCTGCCAGTGGTGGTGGTTGAGCTCGGTGTCGATGTAGCCCGGGCACAGCGCATTGACATTGATCCCGTAGCGGCCCCACTCGAGCGCCATCGCCCGCGTCATGTGGATCACGGCCGCCTTGCTCATGCTGTAGACGCCGATCTGGCCCAGTACGCGCAGCCCCGCCATCGACGCCACGTTGACGATGCGCCCTCCGGTGAAGGTGCCCGGCGCCGCACCCTTGGAGCGGGCAATCATGCGCTTGCCGACCTCCTGGGCCACGAAGAACGCACCGCGCGTGTTGGTGCCCATGACGCGGTCATAGTCCTCGGGCGCCACGTCGGTCAGCTTCTGGGTCAGGCTGATGCCGGAGTTGTTGACCAGGATGTCGATCGTGCCCATCTCGGTCTCGGCATGCGCGACGGCGGACTTGATGCTGTCGGTGTCGTCGACGTCGAGCGTGACCACATGCGCGTCACCGCCTTCGCCTTCGATCTCGGCGCGCAGCGTCTTCAGTCGTTCGATGCGCCGCGCCGCCAGCACGACCCCTGCGCCGGAGCGCGCCAGCGTGCGCGCGAACTGCGCGCCCAGGCCGCCTGAAGCCCCCGTGACCATGGCCACGCGGCCGGAAAGGTCGATGTCATACCCCATGCAAAAACCTCCCGAGAGATCACTCCGAATTTGTCTCAGCGCACGATATCACGCGCTGTAGCGCCGACCCCGCCACTTAGAATTGACGCCAGAAACACAAGAGGAGATCTGCGCATGAGCACCGACGACCTGCTGGCTCAACATGGCCCACGCGAATCGATGGACTATGACGTGGTCGTCGTCGGCGCCGGTCCTGCCGGGCTCGCAACCGCGATCCGCCTCAAACAGCTCAACGCCGACTGCTCGGTCGTGGTGCTCGAAAAGGGCTCGGAGCCCGGTGCCCACATCCTGAGCGGCGCAGTCATGGACCCGCGCGCGATCAACGAGCTGATTCCGGACTGGCAGAGCGCTGGCGCCCCGCTCAAGCAAACCGTCACAGGCGACGAGGTGCTGTTCCTCAATGCAAAGGGTGCGCGCGCGACGCCCTCCTGGCTGATCCCGGGCTGCCTGCACAACGATGGCAACTACGTGATCAGCCTGGGTGCGCTGACGAAGTGGCTGGGCGAGCACGCCGAGGCGCTGGGGGTCGAGATCTTCCCCGGTTTCGCAGCCGCCGAAGTGCTGTATGCCGACAACGGCGCGGTTCGCGGCGTGGCGACCGGCAATCTGGGCGTCGGCAAGGATGGCAAGGCACACGACGGGTTTCAGCTCGGCATGGAACTGCTCGGCAAGTACACGGTCTTCGCCGAGGGTGCGCGCGGCCATCTGGGCAAGCAGTTGATCGCGCGCTTCAAGCTCGATGAAGGGCGCGACCCGCAAAGTTATGCGCTCGGCATCAAGGAGTTGTGGGAAGTCGACCCCGCCCGGGCGAGGCCGGGCCATGTCGTGCACACCGCCGGCTGGCCGATGGACGCGCGGACCTATGGCGGTGGATTCCTCTATCACCTGGAGGGCAACCTCGTCACGCTCGGCTTCGTGACCGGGCTCGACTACACCAACCCCTGGTTGAGCCCGTTCGAGGAGATGCAGCGCTGGAAGACCCACCCGGCGATCCGCCAGCACATCGAGGGTGGCAAACGGATCGGCTACGGCGCACGTGCCATCACGGCGGGCGGGCTGCTGAGCCTGCCCAAGCTGGTGTTCCCCGGCGGGGCCCTGGTCGGCTGCGAGGCCGGCATGCTCAACGCGGCACGCATCAAGGGCAGTCACGCAGCGCTCAAGAGCGGCATGCTGGCCGCCGAAGCGATCGCCGCCGCACTCGAGGCGGGCCGCTCCGCTGACGAGCTGACGGCCTATGTCGAGGCCTTCGATTCAAGCTGGCTGCGCGAGGAGCTGCACGCCACGCGCAACTTCAAGCAGTGGTTCAAGAAGGGCAACCTCGTCGGTGCGCTGATGACGGGGATCGAACATTGGCTGCTGCCCAAGCTCGGCATCAAGAGCCCGCCATGGACGATCCATCACAGCGAACCCGATCACGCGCGGCTGCAAGACGCCGCGTCGATGCCGCGCATCGACTACCCGAAGCCGGACGGCGTGCTGACCTTCGACCGGCTCAGTTCGGTCTTCGTCAGCAACACCAACCACGAAGAGAACCAGCCACCGCACCTGACGCTCAAGGACGCCGACGTGCCAGTCAAGGTCAACCTGGCACGCTTCGCCGGCCCGGAGAGCCGCTACTGCCCGGCCGGCGTCTACGAATTCGTCGAAGCCGAGGGTGGCGGCGAGCGTCTGCAGATCAACGCCCAGAACTGCGTGCACTGCAAGACCTGCGACATCAAGGACCCGACGCAGAACATCGTCTGGGTCGCGCCGGAAGGCGGCGGTGGCCCGAACTACGCCGGCATGTAGGGCGTTCCGGGAACTGCACGCCCGGCGTCGGGCGCCGGCGAGTCGATCTGCGGCCCGTCCCTTTGGGCGCGCAGCAGGGCATCGAAGGCCTCACCCGGCATGGGACGCCCGAGCAGAAAGCCCTGCAGCTTGGTGCAGCCATGGGCGGTCAGAAAGCGCTGCTGGTCATCGGTTTCGACTCCTTCGGCGACGACACTCAGACCGAGTCCCTGCGCCAGGGCAATGATCGAAGCGGTCAACGACGCGTCGCGCCCGCCCCGCGTCACGTCGGCGACGAAGGAGCGGTCGATCTTCAACTCGTCGATCGGGAAGCGCTTGAGATAGCTCAGCGACGAATACCCGGTGCCGAAGTCGTCGAGCGACAGCGCAAAGCCCCTGTCGTGCAGTTCTCGCAAGCGCCGCACCGCCTCCTCGACATCCTGCATCAGCATGGACTCGGTGACTTCGAGTGTGAGGCAACCGGCCTCGAGCCCGTAGCGCAACAGGAGGCTGTCGAGTTCGTTCAGGAGGTCGTCGTGGCCGAAGCTGGCAGCGGCCAGGTTCACGGCCACCGGCCATTCGGGCAAGCCCGCCAGGCGGCGTCGCATGAGGTCGGCGCACACGGTCTGCAGCACCCAGCTCGTGAGTGGCAGGATGAGTCCCGTGCTCTCGGCGAGCGGAATGAAGTCGCCCGGCGGCACCAGTCCGCGCTCGGGATGGAGCCAGCGCACCAGGGCCTCGGCGCCACAGACCTGCCCGCTCGCCGCATCGAACTTGGGTTGATAGTGCAGGCGCAGCTGACCGACCGCAATCGCGCGGCGCAGATCGCTCTCGCGGTCGAGCTGCTCGCGTGCGGCAGCGTGCATGGCTTCGTCGAAGAAGCGGTACTGCTTGCGCCCGCCGCCCTTGGCTGCGTAGACCGCCTGCTCGGCGCAGCGGACCAGGCCGTCCAGGTCACGCGCGTCGCGCGGGAACATCGCGATTCCCACGCTGGCCGTGAGCACGAAGCTGCGCTCACCGACCTGGATCGGGCGCGAAATCAGGTCGAGGATCCGCTGCGCCACCTTCGCCGCGCCGCGGTCACCGTGGACGTCCGACAGCAGCAGCGTGAACGCGTTGGCCCCGACCCGCGCCACCACCGACTCGCTCGACGTGTTGCCGACCGCAGCCGTGTCCGAAGCCCGCGTGGTCGACTGCACTCGCTTGGCCAGCACGCGCAGGACATCGTCACCACCCGAGTGGCTCAAGGCGTCGTTGACGCTCTTGAACCGGTCCATGTCGATGTGCAGCAGCGCGCACTCGCCGCCGGCACGCGCCGCGCGCTCGAGCACCGGTGCGCCGAGCAGTCCGAAGAAGGCCCGGTTCGCCAGCCCCGTCAAGGAGTCGTAGTGGGCCAGCCGGCTGATCCGGCTCTCGGCTTCGAGCCGGTCGGTCACGTCCTGGACGATGCCCACCACGCCCGCCTGCCGGCCAGCGCCGTCCATCGTCGGTGCCGCCTGTTCGTAGACCGACCGGGCCGTGCCATCGGCGCGCAGGAGCTCGAACGACAACTGGTAGGCGATCCCCTTTTCCAGTGCGGCCTCGCGCGCCGCTCGAACCCGGGCGCGGTCGGCCTCGACCACGATCTGCAGGAACGCCTCGGCGTTCGCCGGCGCGATCGGGTCCGACTTGCCGCGCAGGAGCGCCACGAGTTCGGGCGAACATGTCAGCGCACCGTCCTGCGTGCGCATCTCCCAGTTGCCCATGTTGGCCATGCGCTGGGCACGTTCCAGGTTCTCCCGCGAGCGACGCTCGGCGTCGATCGCCTCGCCCGCGCGCAACGCGTAGCGGACGCGGTACGACAGCAAGGCCCAGTTGATCGGTTTGGAGATGAAATCCGTCGCACCTGCCCCGTAGGCAAGACCAATCGCGTCGGTGTCGTCCAATCCGGTCAGCATCAGGATCGGCATGTGCTGACCCGCCGGATGACGGCGGATCCTGGCACAGACCTCGTAGCCGTCGATGCCTGGCATCACCACATCCAGCAGCAGCAGGTCGAACACGCCCTGCTCGAATGCCTCGAGCGCGGCCAGCCCGTTGTCGACCTCGACCACCTCATGACCCACATGGCGCAGCGTGCTGCTCGCCATCGTGCGCATCAACAGGTCGTCATCGACCACCAGAATGCGTTTTCGCGCGCAGTTGTCGCTCATGATCCGCCCTCCTGCAATTCGCCTTCTCGCACATGCTCCAAGTCCGCCTGAGCACGCGGTTGAATCCAGCGCTCCAAGGCCGCCATCAGGTCGGCGGCCAACACCGGCTTGGTCAGGAAGTCGTTCATTCCCGCACTCAGGCAGGCCACACGGTCTTCGGCAAACGCATTGGCCGTGAGCGCGATCACCGGCACCTGGCAAGCCGCGCTGCCGGCCTCGCCAGCACGCATTCGGCGCACCACCTCGAGCCCGTCCATGTCGGGCATCTGCCAATCCATCAGGACGGCGTCGTAGTCCTGGGTTTGCAGCAATTCGAGCGCGATCTGACCGCTTGGCGCGACCATCACGTCGAACCCGCCGTGGCGCAACAGACCACCGACGATGGCCTGGTTCAACGGATCGTCTTCGACCACCAGCACATGCGCCGTCACCGGGTTGCCGGCCGCGGCCCTTGTCGGCGCCGTGGGAAGCGGCGTGTCCGGGGCGGATTGCAGGCAGCGGGCCAGGGCGGACAGGGTCACCGGGCGGTGCAGCACCTTGCCGCCAACGACGCCCTGGCCGCTCGATTCTTCGATCGTTGTCACGAGCGCGATCACATCCTGCGCCGCGATCGGACTGTCGGGGCCCCGCAGCACCGACAGGAATGGGTGCGCCCCCTGGTCGACGAGAATCTTGGCTGGTCGACCCTGTGCCGGGTCTGCGTCGGCCAGTGCCTTTGGGTCGTTGCAGCGCCGCACGACACACCCGAGCCGGCGCAGATGCGATTCCAGGCCTTCGGCTCCGGGGCCCTGTGGCTCGGCGACCCAGACTTCCATGCCTGAGGGGAACTCGACGGGGCGCTCGAGCGTTGCGAAGGGAAGCGCGAGTGCGACCTCGAAGCGTGATCCGATGCCGTGGTCGCTGCACACCGAAATGCTTCCACCCATGGTCGCGACAAGCTGGCGTGCGATCGTCAGCCCCAGACCACTGCCGCCGAAGCGCCGGTCGGCCCCTTCTTCGGCCTGGCGGAAGGGCTCGAAGATGTGGGGCAGATCGGCGGCCGGGATTCCAACCCCGCTGTCGATGACCAGAAAGCGCAGGTCCTGCGCCGCAGGCCCCTGCTCGATCCGCAAGGTCACCTCTCCTTCGGGCGTGAACTTGACCGCATTGCCCAGCAGATTCAGCAGCAGCTGGGTCAGCTTCGCGGCATCGCCATGTCGACCGACCTCGAGCGCCGGGTCGACCACGCAGGCAAGCCTCAGCTGCTTGGCCTGCGCCGCCAGGGTCACCGACGCGAGCGCCGATTCCGCGACCTCGATCAGATCGAAATCAACCTTCTGCAGATGAAGCTGACCCGCCTCGATGCGTGCCAGGCTGAGCACCCCTTCGATCAGGCCGAGCAGGTTCAGGCCGCTTCGCTGCACCTGGTCGACCAGCACCACGCGCATCGCTTCGTCGGCTCCTTGCGAACGCAGCAGCTGTGCCGCACCGATGACAGCGTTCAGCGGCGTGCGCAGCTCGTGACTCATATTGGCCAGGAACCTGGTCTTGGCAATCGACGCCGCTTCCGCGCGCTCGCGTGCGGCCCGCGTTTCCTCGACCGACTCGGCGAGCTGGAACTCGGTGCGCAGCAATGACCGCAGAGCCCGGCTGCTCTCGTTGCCCACGACCATCAGGAGGCCCATGGCCGCAAGCAGTGCGGCTGCCGCGATCCCCTGCACCGGGTCGCCGGTGTTGGCCAGTGCGGCGACGGTCGGACCCAGGGCCATGAGCAGGAAGAGCTGCATGGCGCGCCACTGAGTCGCCATCGTGACGCTGGCAACCGCGCTGACGGAGAGAACGGCCAGAACGAGCAGCAGTGCCACCGCCAGGCCACCCTGCCCCATCATCAGAACCGGCCCCAGGGCCCAGGTGCCAGCAGCTGCCATCGCACCCACCTCGAATGCCGCTTTCCAGGGCCAGCCCGGCCGGCCCAGGCCGCGCCGAAAGAGCTCGGACTGCAGCAGCCGGACGCATGACACCGTCATCAGCGCGATGAACCAGATCACGGTCGGACGGTGCGGCAAGTGGTCCCACAGCAGACCGACGAAGAAGACAGTGACCGCCATCGTCAGCAGCACGCTCAACCTCAGGCGCGAGTAGGCCATGAGCAACAACTGCTCGTCGATCCGGCGCTCGATCTGCTGGGCGACGACCGTCATGCCTTGACCCCGATGTCAGCGTGATCCCGGTGCCAGTCGCGAATCGCACGGCGCAAGGCGGCATGCGCATCGCCAAGATCGGACAGCGCAGTCGCCGGCAGGCCCTGGCCTTGGCGCAGCATCGTCTCGAATCGGCCCGCGAGCGACGCCAGCGACAGCGCTCCGATCTGTGCCGCCGATGACTTCAAGGTGTGCAATCGACGCTGCGTGGCCGGCCCGTCGCCGATGGCGAGCTCGGTCCTGATCCCGTCGAGGGCCTCGAGGCATCCACTCTCGAAGAGGTCCAGCAAATGGTTGACGAGTTCGGGCTGCGACCCGTCGACGACCATTGGCAACTGGCTCAATACGCTGGCGTCGAAGATTCCCGATGCGGGTCTTGCGTGGGCTTGCTGGGGCGCCGCGGATGAGTGCGGCACCAGCGCAAGGTGGCGCATCAGCACCTGCGCGAGCCGGGCCGCAGTGATGGGCTTCGTCACGTAGTCGACCATGCCGGCGGCCAGGCAGGCTTCGCGGTCGCCAGACAGCGCATTTGCCGTCAACGCCACGATCGGGACCCGGGCGGTCGGTGTCTGATCCTGCTCTCGGGACCGGATGCGACGCGCGGCCTCGAAGCCGTCCATCTGGGGCATCTGGCAGTCCATCAGGATCAGGTCGAAGCGCTGCTCCGCGCTCTTGCGCACGGCCTGGGCACCATCGACTGCCTGCACCACCGTGCACCCCAGGGCCTCGAGCAGCGCGGTGGCGATCTCGCGATTGACCGCATGATCCTCGGCCAGCAGCACATGGGCGCCAAAGCGCGGTGCGATCGAGTCGGCGCGTGCGCCTCTGGCGCCGCCCCCGTGCCCGAACAGCCTGGCCACCAGGGCCTGGATGGCGCTGCGCGTCACGGGCTTGTAGAGCAGGCCGTCGCTGTCCCGGAATTCGTGCGCCAGGTCACCGCTGGACGCCATCGGCACCAGGGCCACGACGCGCGTCCACGGGCCCACCAGCGAACGCATCTCGCTCAGCTTGGATGCGACTTTGCTGTCCTGGGGGTCGCCATCGCAAACCGCGACCACGACCCGACTTCCGCGAGCAGTGGCGAGTGCCAACTGGGCCGGGACTTCCTCGATGCGCGCTGCCTCGAGCACCTCGGCGCCCAGCGCGCGCCAGGCCGCAGCCATTGCGTCTCGCGTGGCCGGGTGATGGACGTGCAACAGGACCGCCGAGTTCGCAGGCAGCCGCACCACGGTGTCGTGTTCAGGCACTTCGTCGCATGGGCGAACTGGCAGATCGAGCCAGAAGGTGGCGCCCCCGGTGGGTGCATTCTCGAATCCCACGCTGCCGCCCAGGCGCTCGGCCAATTGGCGCGAGATGACCAAGCCGAGACCGGTACCCCCATACTCGCGCGTCGTCGTGTTGTCGGCCTGCGCGAAGGGCTTGAAGAGCCGTGCGCGTGCGCTGTCGGCAACGCCGGGACCCGAGTCGGTGACGGCGCACCGAAGTGTCGAGCCCTGTTGCGGCCCGCCTTCGTGGCGACTCAGGCTCAGGACCACGTCACCGCGCGGCGTGAACTTGATCGCGTTGTTGACCAGGTTCGTGATGATCTGCTTGACGCGGTGCGCGTCACCCTGGGCCCAGCCCTCGGTCCCGGCACTGAACTTGCACACCAGTTCGATGCCCTTTTCGTGGGCCGGTCCTGCAAACAGCAGAGCCACTTGCTCGACCACGTCCTGCAGCCGGTAGGGCGCGGATTCGAGGTCGATCTTGTCGGCCTCGATCTTCGCCAGGTCCAGCACGTCGTCGAGCAGGTGCAGCAGCGATTCGGCCGACACCCTGAGCGTGTCGGCGAAGTGTCGCTGCCGCTCGTCCAGGGAAGTCGCCAGCAGCAGATCCGACATGCCGATCACGCCGTTCATCGGTGTTCGGATCTCGTGGCTCATGTTGGCCAGAAAGCGGGACTTGGCCAGGTTCGCGGCTTCCGCCTCGTCCTTGGCCAGACGCAACTGGCCGGTGCGCTGTTCCACCTGCTCCTCGAGGCTGTCGCGGTGTTGCCCAAGCAAGCGGTCGTGCGCCTGCAACTCGGCCAGCATCGCGTTGAAGCGCTGCGCCAGGGTGCCGATCTCGTCGCGCTGCGCCACTTCGACCCGGCGCCCGTAGTCCTTGTCGGTCGCGACGGCGTCGGCGACCTCGGTGAGCTGCAGGATCGGCCGCGAGACGAAGCGTTGCAGGCGGCTCGCGAACAGAAACGCGATGGCGAACGCCAGGATCGTCGACGCAGCTGCCAGGCCGATGCCTTCGAGCACGGCGGTCCACATCGACGACAGGTCGGCGTCCAGGCTGACCGCTCCGACCAGCTCGCCGTCCTGGGTGACAGGCACTGCGACCTGCATGTCGGCCTCCCAGAAGCCCCCGGTCACCGTCACCTGCTTGTCCACCGGCACGGAAAGCGGGGCCAGCGCCGAAGCCGGAAAGATCGCGAAGACCTTGCCGTCGACCCCGCGCAGGGTCGCGCGCGTGATGTCGGTTCTTGCGCCGGCCGCGGCCAGCGTCGCGCTGGCAGACTTGGGGTCCTGAAATACGATCGGGGCCGCGCTGTTGGCCGCCAGCACCTGGGCAATGCCGACAAGTTGCGATCGCACCGAGTCACGTTGGCTGCGCACGCCATTGGCCAGCGTCAACACCAGGTTCACGGCCAGGCCGATGCCAGTCGCCAATCCGATGATGACCATCAGTTTGTGGCGAAGCGGAAGGTGGCGCAGTTGCATGGTCGGCGCCGTCAGGGGATGTTGCGCGCCAGCTTGAGCAGGCTCGCGCTGGCCTTGAGCTGTGACTGCTCGAGCGACTGGCGATTGACCTCGAACTGCAGCCGGTCGTCGCCGAGGACGAGGCCGATGGCGCCGCCGATGTCGATGAAGCGCTCCGAATCGCTGACCGTCAGCACCGGCTGCCCGGCGAGGCTGCGCACGATCGGAACGATGCGGCGCTCTTCGGACTCCGCGATGAAGACCAGATGGCAGCCGCGCAGGTCTTCCGCCGAAACACCGCGCCGCACCTTCAGGATCCGGCTCTGCACGGCCCGGCCTTCGAGCGCCGCCAGTGCCGTGCCGAGCGAGTCGCGTCCGACCAGGCAGGCCACGAGCGGCGCGTCACGCGACACGAAGGCGGTGGCCGGCCACTCCACGTAGCGCGCGAAGTTGAGCACGAAGGCCGACTTGGCCTGCGCCTCGGTGAGCGACGTCTGGGCGCCGGCCCCCGCGCTCAGGGCGAGCGCCAGGCCGGCGGCACAGGGTGCCGCTCGCAGACGAGACAGGAAGCGAAGCATGTTCAGGGCCGCTTCAGAACTGCCACTTCGCCTTGACGTACCACCCGCGCTGGACCAAGGTCGGCTGCGACGGCAAGAGGTCAGGCACGAACTCCTGGTGAGCCGCGTCGAGCAGGTTCTGGCCCACCAGCGACAGTTCGACCCCGTTCCAGGCGCGCCAGGCGTACCGGACATCCAGGGTCGTATAGGCCGGCACGCCAGGTCTGCCCGCATCCGATCGCCTCGAGCGCACTGACATGGCGCAGCCACAGGTCGAGTTGCTGCCGATTGGCGAGCGACATCGAGGTGCGCAGCGAGAACTGGTGGCGCGGCGCGCTGTGCTCGTCCTGCTGGGCCGAACTCACCGAAATCGGGTCTCCGGAGCGCGCCTCGATGACTCGCCTGGAGCAGGCTGTAGCCGCCCTGCAGGCGCAGCCAGGACGATGGGTGCCAATCCGCCACCAGTTCGAGTCCGCTCGTCACGCCGGTCACGTCGTTGCCCGCACTGGCCTCCTGAACCACGTAGGGGAACGGCTGCATGACCAGATGCTGGCCAGCGAGTCGTCCGCCGCGCAGGCGCGTATAGCGGTTGTGGAACAAGGCCAGATCGATGGACAACTGGGTGTCGAAGCGATGCCGGTATCCCACTTCGAGCGCGGTCAGGAGTTCCGACATGCGCACCGGGTCGGAGACCGCCACGTTGCGCAACAACACCGGCGGCGACATCGGCCCGGCCGGGATCACCGCCAGATCCAGCGTGGCGTCGGTCTCCGCCCTTGACGGGGTTCTGCACTGCGCGCGAGAGAGCCCCCCACAAGGCCTGATGCGCCGTTGGGGTCCAGATCAGGCGCGCGTTGGGCTGGGGCTCCAGGCCCGTGTAGTTGTTGTGCTCCAAGCGGGCGCCAAGCGCCAGTTTCAGCCGCTCAGGCTGGAGCGTGATCTCGTCGTGCACGAAGGCGCTGGTCAGCTGATAGGTCTGGTGATCCGGCAGGATCGAAATCAGCGGACCGGATCGGATCTGGTCACGCGACTGGCGGTGCGACAGACCCCAGATCACATCATGTGCGCCGCCCGGCGCCAGCCGGTGCTGAAAGTCCAGGTCGACCGTGGTCCGGCGTTCGCCGAGCACACCGATCACATCGATCTCGGTCCGGTCGACATAGGCTTGCAGCGTCGACGCCGAGCCATCAGCGGGCAGCCATTCGTGCTTGAGAAGCAGATTCGCGCCGCTGCCACCCTGCTCGATGTCGGTGGCGATGGCGCCAGACGGCGAAGTCACGCTGGGCACATTCCAGCGATCGCCCGTCGGGCTGTTGTAGATCGAGCCGCTGACGGTCAGGCGACTTCCGGCATTCGCGTTCCAGTCGCCACGAAACCCGGCGCGCGCGGCATGCCAGTCGTCGTTTCCCCGGTTGCCTGACAAGTCGACCGACTCGTCGCGCGAGAAGCCCTTGGCCCACAGCCGCACGCTGCCCTCACCTGCTGCGAAGCCGTGACGCAAGGCGCCGAACGAGCGCTCCTCGGAACCGGCGCCCGCGACTGCCAGGGTGCCGCGCGTGTCGCGCGCATTGCGCGTGATGATGTTGATGACGCCGTTGACGGCGTTCGCGCCCCACAGCGCGGCGCCCGGGCCCCGGATGACCTCGATCCGGTCGACGTCGTCGAGCAGGGTGTCCTCCATCTCCCACAGGACACCTGAGAACAGCGGTGAATAGATGCTGCGCCCGTCCATCAGCACGAGCAGCTTGTTGGCGAAGCGCCCGTTGAACCCGCGCGCGCTCACCGCCCAGCGGTTGTTCGCAAGCCGCGCCACCTGCACCCCGGGGGCCAGGCGCAGCACCTCGGGCAGGCTGGTCGCTCCGGAACGCTCGATGTCCTCACGCGAGATCACGAACACGGCAGATGCGACGTCCTGCAAACGCTGAGACTTGCGTGACGCGGTCTGCACCTCGACCTTGAGCAATTCCTCGAGACTGAGGTCGGCTGGCGGCGATTCGGCCCCCTGCGCGATGCACGGCAGCGCCAGCAGCAGGCCAATGCATACGGCGATTGCGCCTGCAGGCTTCTCTTTCTTCATGGTGCGACCGTTCCGGTATGCGACTGCAGCAGTTTCGGCAGCGCGCGCGGGATCTTGAGCTTCGACGTCTGCGGCCGGCCGCCGATCCAGGCTCTTCCGGGCAAACCCTGACTGCAACACTTGATTCAGTATGGTATGCTTGCAACAAGTGTTAAATCAATCAGAACCCCTCCAACGCACCGCCATGACGCCTCAAGCAGTGCAACAGGTGATCGAACAGGCGTTCGAGTCGCTGAGTCCGGAGTTGCAGCGGGCGGCGCGTTGGCTGCAGAGCCATCACGCTGCGCTGGCCTTGCATTCGATGCGCACCTCGGCCAAGGAAGCCGGCGTCTCGCCGGCGACGATGACCCGCCTGGCCCAGCGCCTGGGCTTCGACGGCTTCGAGTCGATGCGCCTGCCGTTCGTCAAGCACCTGGCCGGGGGCATGCCGGTGACGGCGTTGCACCGCGAGCACGATGGTGATCGCAACCGCAAGGCGGTCGTCTCGGACGCCGCGACCCAGCTCAACGCGCTGCAGCAGTCCAACGTGGCATCGGTCCTTGCGCTGAATTCACACGAGGCCCTGCTCGCAGCGGCCGAAGCGCTTCTGCAGGCGCGCACCGTCTACTTCACGGGCATGCGGGTCTGCCATGGCGTGGCCTTTCACCTGCACTACGTGTACGGGCTGATGTCGGCCAATGGCGTGCTGATCAATGACCTGGGCGGCACCATGTCCGACCAGATCACGCGCATCGGACCCGACGACGTCCTGGTGGCGATCAGCCAGTCCCCCTACACACGCCAGACGGTCGATGGGGTCCATCTGGCCCACGACCAGCGCGCCAGCGTGGTCGCCTTGACCGACGGTGCGCTGTCGCCGATCGCCCGCCGTGCCGATCATGTGCTGCTGTTCGAGACGGCGACGAGTTCCTTCTTCCAGTCGGTCACGGGCGCCGAGTCGCTCGCCGAGGCCTTGCTGGCCACCGTCGCGGAGTGTGGCGGTGTCCGTACCCAGAACCGTCTGCGCCAGATGCAGGAGCACCTGCGTCGGACGCGTGCCTATTGGGAGCGTCCGGCCGTGCGCGCGAGCCGGCCGCGAACGGCGTTTCCGACATCCCAACAGGCCGCCTGATCATGACCCATGTGTTTCATCGCCATCTGCGCCAGCAATTCCCGACCGCCGTCAGCGGCCAGGGCGTCACGCTGACCGACGCCCAGGGCAAGACCTATATCGACGCATCGGGCGGCGCCGCGGTGTCCTGTCTCGGTCATGGCCACCCCGATGTGATCGCGGCCATGCACGCCCAGATCGACGAGCTCGCCTATGCCCACACCAGCTTCTTCACCACAGCCGTGGCCGAGGAGCTGGCCGATCGCCTGGTCCGCTCTGCGCCCGAGGGCACGAGTCACGTGTACTTCGTCTCGGGTGGTTCGGAAGCCGTCGAAGCCGCGCTCAAGATGGCGCGCCAGTACTTCGTGGAAATCGGGCAGCCGCAGCGCCAGCACTTCATCGCCCGCCAGCAGAGTTACCACGGCAATACGCTGGGCGCACTCGCGGTCGGTGGCAACGCCTGGCGGCGTCACCAGTTCGCGCCGCTGCTGATCCCGGTGACCCATGTGTCGTCCTGCTACGAATACCGGGACCGCAAGGAGCGACGAAACGCCTGAACAGTACGGCGCCCGCCTGGTGCGCGAGCTGGCGGACGCGATCGACAAGCTCGGCGGCGACAAGGTCATCGCCTTCGTGGCCGAGACGGTGGGGGGCGCCACTTCAGGCGCCTTGACGCCGGTGCCCGGCTATCTGCGCGGCGTGCGCGAACTCTGCACCCGTCACGGCATCCTGCTGATCCTCGACGAAGTCATGTGCGGCATGGGCCGCACGGGGACGCTGCACGCCTGCGAGCAGGAACGCGTCGTGCCAGATCTGATCACGATTGCCAAGGGCCTGGGCGGCGGTTATCAGCCGATCGGGGCCGTGCTCGCGCAGCGCCACATCGTCAACGCGTTCAGCCAGGGCAGTGGCCTGTTCCAGCATGGCCACACCTACCTGGGCCATGCGGTGGCCTGTGCCGCCGCGCTGGCGGTGCAGAAGGTGATCGACCGCGACGACCTGCTCGCCGCGGTGCTGCGCCAGGGCGAGGGCTTGCGCAAGCGGCTCGAGACCGCCTTTGGGCGCCACCCGCATGTGGGCGACATTCGCGGGCGCGGCCTCTTCCGTGCCATTGAACTGGTTGCCGACAGGGGCACCAAGACCCCGTTCGAGCCCTCGCTCAGGCTGCATGCCATGATCAAGCAAGAGGCAATGAAGCGTGGCCTGATGGTCTACCCGATGGGTGGCACGATCGACGGCCAGCGTGGCGATCATGTGCTGTTGGCGCCACCTTTCATCGTCAACGATTCCGAACTCGACGCGATCGTCGAGCGCCTTTTGGCGGCGGTAGATGCCTCGATATCGAGTCTGCCGCGCCAACCCAAGAAACAGGAGGTCAAGACAGCATGACGACCCTTTGATCACGACCCCCATTTCCCGATTTCACAACTCATTTGGAGACTGCATGACCAAGACATTCACTTCACGAATCCTGCGTACCTCGATGGCCGCCGCGGCCGTCGCCCTGATGCTGCCCGCCGCTCCGGCCATGGCGCAGCAGAAATTCATCACCATCGGCACCGGTGGCGTGACCGGCGTGTACTACGCCGCCGGCGGCGCGATCTGTCGCCTCATGAACAAGGACCGTGCCAAGCATGGCATCCGCTGCTCAGTCGAATCGACCGGCGGCTCGGTGTTCAACATCAACACGATGCGCGCCGGCGAGCTCGACTTCGGTGTCGCGCAGTCCGACTGGCAGTACCACGCCGTCCACGGCAGCAAGGTGTTCGAGAAGGACGGCAAGTTCGCCGACCTGCGCGCCGTCTTCTCGGTCCACCCGGAGCCCTTCACGGTGCTGGCCCGCAAGGAAGCCAACATCACGAAGTTCGAGGATTTCAAGGGCAAGCGCTTCAACGTCGGCAACCCGGGCTCGGGCACGCGTGCCTCGATGGATGAACTGCTGAGCGCGATGGGCTGGACCACGGCCAGCTTCGGTCTCTCGTCCGAGTTGAAAGCCGACGAGCATGGCGCTGCGCTGTGCGACAACAAGATCGACGGCTTCTTCTACGGCGTCGGTCACCCCTCGGCCAACATCCAGGATCCGATCACGACCTGCGGCGCCAAACTCGTGCCGCTGACCGGCGCGGCGGTCGACAAGCTCGTCAAGGGCGCACCGTACTACGCCAAGGTCGACATCCCGGGTGGCCTGTACGCCGGCAACCCGAACCCGGTGCCGACCTACGGCGTGCTGGCCAGCTTCGTGACCACCTCCAAGGTGCCCGACGCGGTCGTCTACGAACTCGTCAAGGCGGTGTTCGAGAACTTCGACGACTTCAAGAAGCTGCATCCGGCATTTGCCCACCTTGACCCGAAGGACATGGTCAAGAACGGCCTGTCGGCCCCGCTGCATCCGGGCGCGGTCAAGTACTACAAGGAAAAGGGCTGGCTGTAAGCCTGTCCCGCTGAGCCCGCCTTGACTGCGCGGGCTCGAGGTGCGGTTTCGGGGTCTCGGTGAGACCCCGGACCGTCCCGACTCTCAGGACCGTTTCGTCCCACCCAAATTCCGAAGCCGGCTGCGCCGCATTCGTGCGGCAACAGCGGGCTTCAACCCCGAGACTCGAAAGGGCAACGCCATGTCGGACAAGAAACCGTCGACCGCGGCCGGCGCAGAGACCGCCAAGGAAGTGGATGCCAAGCAGTTGATGGCGGACACCGATACCGGTGGCCGCAATCCCGGTCCGACGATCACCAAGCTGATGCTTGCGATCGCGTTGACCTGGTCCGTGTTCCAGCTGTGGATCGCCTCGCCGCTGCCGTTCAGCACCGGCATCCTGGTGTTCAACGACACGCAGTCGCGCGCCATCCACCTCGCCTTCGCGATCTTCCTGGCCTACATGGCATTCCCCGCGCGCGCCGCATCGCCGCGCGACAGGATCCCGATCACCGACTGGATACTGGCCATCGTGGGGGCCTTCTGTGCGTCCTACCTGTTCGTCTTCTACCGTGAACTGGCCCAGCGCCCCGGCCAGCCGACGACGCAGGATCTGGTGGTCGCCGTGATCGGCATCGTCACCTTGCTCGAAGCCACGCGCCGTGCGCTCGGGTTGCCGATGGTCATCGTGGCCATCGTCTTCCTCGGCTACACGTTCGGCGGGCGCTACATGCCGGACCTGATTGCCCACAAGGGCGCATCGCTCGAGCGCGCCATGTCGCACCAATGGCTCACGACCGAAGGTGTCTTCGGCGTGGCGCTTGGCGTGTCGTCCGGCTTCATCTTCCTGTTCGTGCTGTTCGGCTCGCTGCTCGACAAGGCCGGCGCCGGCAACTATTTCATCAAGTCGGCGTTTGCGCTGCTCGGCCACATGCGTGGTGGACCGGCCAAGGCGGCGGTAGTGGCTTCGGCCGCCACGGGCCTGATCTCCGGCTCGTCGATCGCCAACGTGGTGACGACCGGCACTTTCACGATCCCGCTCATGAAACGGGTCGGCTACCGCGGCGACCAGGCCGGCGCGGTCGAGGTCTCGAGCTCGGTCAACGGCCAGATCATGCCGCCGGTGATGGGCGCAGCAGCCTTCCTGATGGTCGAGTACGTCGGCATCCCCTACACCGAGGTCATCAAGCACGCCTTCCTGCCGGCGATCATTTCGTACATTGCACTGCTCTACATCGTCCACCTCGAGGCGCTCAAGGCCGACATCAAGGGCCTGCCGCGGCGCGGCAATGCCACGCCGATGCAGCGCATGGTTTCTTTCGCGACCACGGTCGCCGGCTTCGTGGTGCTGTCGGGCGTTGTCTACTACGGCATCGGTTGGCTCAAGACGGTGATGCCCGACGCGGCGATCTACCTGATCGGTGTCGGCGTGCTGGCGGCCTACCTCGTTCTGCTGAAGATTGGCTCGACGCAGCCCGAACTCCAACTCGACGACCCCAATGCGCCGGTCTTCGAGTTGCCCGAGACCGGCCCGACCCTGCTCGCCGGACTGCATTACCTGCTCGCCGTCGTGGTGCTGATCTGGTGCCTGATGGTCGAGCAACTGTCGCCCGCGCTGTCGGCCTTCTGGGCCACGATGTTCCTGGTCTTCATGATGCTCACCCAGCGACCGATCCTGGCGTGGATGCGTGGCCGCGGTGACATCGGCGGCGCACTGCGCCAAGGATTCAGTGACCTGATCAGCGGCCTCGAAGTCGGTGCGCGCAACATGATCGGCATCGGGGTGGCCACGGCAGCAGCCGGCATCATCGTCGGCACCGTGTCGCTGACCGGCGTCGGCCTGGTGATGACCGAGATCGTCGAGCTGCTCTCGGGCGGCAACCTGTTCATCATGCTGATTCTGGTGGCCTTCATCAGCCTGATCCTGGGCATGGGCCTTCCCACGACGGCCAACTACATCGTCGTATCGACGCTGATGGCGCCGGTGGTCGTGGAGCTCGGTGCGCAGAGCGGCCTGCTGGTGCCACTGATCGCAGTCCACCTGTTCGTCTTCTACTTCGGACTGATGGCCGACGTGACACCGCCAGTCGGTCTGGCCTCGTTTGCCGCGGCAGCGATCGCGCGCAGCGATCCGCTCAAGACCGGCGTGACTGCGTTCTTCTACAGCATGCGCACGGCGATCCTGCCCTTCCTCTTCATCTTCAACACCCAGTTGCTGATGATCGGCATCGACTCGCCCTGGCACCTGGCGATGACGGTCGTGAGCGCGGTGGTGGCGATGCTTGTGTTTGCCGCTGCGACGCAGGGCTTCTTCCTGGTCAAGTCGCGCTGGTACGAGGGCCTGGTCCTGCTGCTCGTGACCTTCACGCTGTTCCGCCCGGGTTTCTGGTGGGACATGATCTATCCGCCCTTCCAGTCGGTCCCGGCGTCGCAGTTGATGGCACTCGTCGATGAAGCGCCCGCCGATGCGCGCAAGCGCATCTGGGTCGAGGGCATCAACCTCGACGGCAAGGACGTGCGCAAGGGCGTGCTGCTGCCGCTCGGCCCGGTCGCCCCGGCAGCCGAGCGACTGGCCAAGGTCGGCCTCGACGTCGCGCCGGACGGCAACGGCGTCATGGTCTCGATGGTGAGATTCGGCTCCACGGCGGAGAAGCTCGGCATCGAGCAGGGATTCCGCATCTCGACCATCGAGGTGCCGGCCGACCGGCCCGCCAAGGAATGGGCCTTCCTGCCCGCCCTGGCCTTGCTCGGCATCGTGATCGTCTTGCAGCGCGGTCGTGCCGGCGGCCGCGGCCGTGCCGGCGGCAGCTCGGGCAAGCCGAGCCAGGCCTGAGGCAGCACAGGGGCGGCACTGTGGCGCTTCGCCACGGTGTCCGCGCCGTTTGATTGACAGAAACCAGGAGAGTGGATCTCATGACCGTCCGCACCAACGCCGAACTTCAACGACTGCGCGAGTCCGCCGTGCCGCGCGGCGTGGCCAACATGCTGGCCGTGTACACGGACCGTGCACTCAATGCCGAACTCTGGGACGTCGAAGGCAAGCGCTACATCGACTTCGCCTCCGGCATCGCGGTCGTCAACACGGGGCATCTGCATCCCAAAGTCGTCGAGGCGGTGCAGCAGCAATTGCGCCAGTTCAGCCACACCTGCTTTCAGGTCACGCCCTACGAGAACTACGTGACGCTGTGCGACCGACTCAACAAGCTTGCGCCCGGCAACACACCCAAGAAGACGATCCTGCTGACTACCGGCGCCGAAGCGGCCGAGAACGCAGTCAAGATCGCCCGCGCCTACACGCGCCGACCGGGCATCATCGCCTTCTCGGGCGGATTCCACGGCCGCACGATGATGGGCATGGCGCTGACCGGCAAGGTCGTGCCCTACAAGTCTGGATTCGGACCATTCCCGGGCGACATCTACCACCTGCCGTTTCCTGTGGCCTACCACGGCGCGACAGTCAAGCAGTCGCTGAGCGCACTCGAGACCCTCTTCAAGGCCGACATCGAACCCGACCGGGTGGCCGCGATGATCATCGAGCCGGTGCAGGGCGAAGGCGGATTCAACGTCGCGCCCAAGGCCTTCCTCGAAGCGCTGCGCAAGATCTGCGACGAGCATGGCATCGTGCTCATCGCCGACGAAGTGCAGACCGGTTTCGCGCGCACCGGGCGCATGTTCGCGATGGAGCACTCGGGGGTCGAAGCCGACCTGATGACCATGGCCAAGAGCCTGGCCGGTGGATTCCCCCTCGCGGCCGTCACCGGCAAGGCCGAAATCATGGACGCGGCCGCCCCAGGCGGCCTGGGCGGCACCTACGCCGGCTCACCGATCGCCTGCGCCGCGGCGCATGCCGTGATCGACGTGATCCAGAAAGAAAAGCTGTGCCGGCGCGCCAGCACGATGGGCAGCCTGCTCAAGTCCGAGATCCTCGCGATCTCGAAGCTGCCGGCCCTGGCCGGCGTGATCGGCGACATCCGCGGCCCAGGCGCCATGGTGGCGATGGAACTCGTCGAAGGCGGCGACGCTTCACGCCCCGACGCGGCCCTGACCAAGGCCCTGGTGCAGGACTGCGCACGACGCGGACTGATCATCCTGGCCTGCGGCGTGCGCGGCAACGTCATTCGTTTCCTGGTGCCGTTGACGGCCACCGACGAGATCGTGCGCGAGGGCATGAGCATCGTGAGGGATTCCCTGCTGGCGCTGAAGGCGGCATCGCCGAGCTGACTGCGTCGCCCACGAATCCCTTTTCTACACGACCCACATCCCCTGGAGTATTGAATGGTTCATTTCGCAATTGCCGGCGTGCAGATGGCTGTCCCTGCCGGACAGAGCAATGTCGCCGCCATGATTCACCGCATCGACCTGTGCATGGCGCGCTTCCCCTGGGTCCAGATGATCCTGTTCAGCGAGCTCGCCTGCAGCGGGCCGGTGCCGAGCGCCCCGGTGTCCCTGCCGGGCCCCGAAGAACAGGCGCTGCAGGCCGCTGCCGCGCGCCAAGGGGTCTGGGTCATCACCGGCTCGACCTTCGAGCGCGGGATCGATGGCAAGCTGTACAACACCGCCTCGGTCATCAACCCCCTGGGCGAGGTGGTCACGCGCTACCGCAAGATGTTCCCGTTCCTGCCCTATGAGCATGGGGTGGAGCCGGGCACCGAATTCTGCGTCTTCGATGTTCCCCATGTGGGCCGTTTCGGCCTGTCGATCTGCTTCGACATGTGGTTCCCGGAGACCACGCGCACCTTGACCGCGATGGGCGCCGAAGTGATCCTGCACCCGGTCCTGACCGGCACCATCGACCGTGACGTGGAGCTTGCGATGGCGCGCGCGACCGCGGCCCAGTTCCAGACCTACGTATTCGACATCAATGGCCTGCTCTCGGGCGGTGTCGGTCGCTCCTGCGTCACCGATCCGACCGGGACGGTGATCCACCAGGCCGCCGCCGGCGAGGAGATCATCCCGGTCGAAGTGGACCTGTCGCATGTGCGTCGCCAGCGTGAGGCCGGCACGCGCTGCCTGGGCCAGATGCTCAAGAGCTTCCGCGACCGCAAGGTCGACTTCAACGTCTACAACCGTGCAAGCGGCATCGACGCCTATCTGCACACCCTGGGTCCGCTTGTGATGCCCGGCAAGCCTCTTCCTCCCGGCGCCCCCCCGATCGCCGGCACGGCGGGCACCGTGGACACCGATCTGCTGATGGCGCGCGTCGGGCCGGTCGCCAAGTGAACCAAGGATCGGAGGAGACAAACCCATGAACAAGACCGACACCGTCGAAGTCGCACCCAAGGCGAGCAATAGTTCGCTCGGCGACTACTACAGCGCCTCGCAGCTGCGCAACGACCGCTGGAACCAGCTCAAGGGCGTGGCCAACCAGCTCGCCACCACGACCCGCGAGCGCACCCGCATCCAGATGATCGAGAAGGCGCGCCACCTGCTGTCCTCGCTCGAGCCGATCGAGAGCTACTGGGGCTTCCCCGGCACGCGCGGTCTCAATGCGCTGACCCAGATGCTGGTGCGCGACAACCATCGCGAGTTCGCCGCCGCCGTCACGCGCACCGTGCGCTCGATGATGAGCGGCGCCTATCGGCACAAGACCATCAAGGGCAACGAGGCAAACACCGAGGACGAGGAGAACAACGACAAGGAAGTCAGTGAGGCTGAAGTCTCGGCGACCGCGGTCCGACCCTACTTCGAAGTGCTGATCGTCGACCAGCTGACACCCGTGCAGCAGGAGAGCCAACGTGTCGCACTGCGCGGCATGCGGCGCAAGGACGATGGCTTCGTCTACGAACCCGTGGTGGTGCCGAGTTTCGAGGACGCGCTGATCGCGGTGCTCTTCAACCACAACATCCAGACCGTGGTCGTGCGCTACGACTTCGCCTTCGAGAGCGCGCACAAGCTCAAGATCCTCAACCGCTACCTGAACCGCGTCGGCGATGAGCAGATCGACCGGATCGAACCCGAGGACTACGGCCCCGAGCTGTGCCGGCTGCTGCGCAAGGTGCGTCCCGAACTCGACGTGTTCCTGGTCACCGACCGTTCGGTGGAGGACATCGCGGGCCGCGACCTGGGCGGTTGCCAGCGTGTCTTCTACAACAGCGAAGACTACATGGAGCTGCACCTGAACATCCTGCGCGCCCTGCAGCAGCGCTATCAGACACCCTTCTTCACCGCCCTCAAGGCCTACTCCAAGCAACCCACCGGCGTCTTCCATGCGATGCCGATCAGCCGCGGCAAGTCGGTCACCAAGTCCAACTGGATCCGCGACATGCTGGATTTCTACGGACTCAACATCTTCCTGGCCGAGACGTCGACAACCTCAGGCGGTCTCGACTCGCTGCTCGACCCGCACGGCCCGATCAAGAAGGCACAGGAACTGGCCGCACGCGCCTTCGGATCACGCAAGACTTTCTTTGCGACCAATGGCACCTCGACCTGCAACAAGATCGTCGTCCAGGCCATCGTGCGCCCGGGCGACATCGTGCTGGTCGACCGCGACTGCCACAAGTCGCACCACTACGGCATGGTGCTGGCAGGCGCCCAGGTGATCTATCTGGACAGCTATCCGCTGTCCGAGTACTCGATGTACGGCGCGGTGCCGCTGCGCGAGATGAAGCACCGGCTGCTTCAGCTCAGGGCGGCCGGCAAGCTCGACCGGGTGCGCATGCTGCTGCTCACGAACTGCACCTTCGACGGCCTGATCTACAACGTCGAGCGCGTGATGGAGGAATGCCTGGCCATCAAGCCCGACCTCGTCTTCCTGTGGGACGAAGCGTGGTTTGCCTTTGCGCGCTTTGGCCCGACCTACCGCCAGCGCACTGGCATGCACAACGCACAACTGCTGCGCGACCGCTACAAGGACCCGGCCTACCGCAGCAAGTACGAGGCCCACAAGGCCGAGATCGAGGGCTTGTCCGATGAGGAACTGCTCGACGTGCGCCTGATGCCCGACCCCGACCGGGTGCGCGTGCGCGTCTACGCCACGCAGTCGACGCACAAGACACTGACCTCGCTGCGCCAGGGTTCGATGATCCACATGCACGACCAGGACTTCAAGGGCGAAGTCGAGCAGGCCTTCCACGAGGCCTACATGACGCACACGTCGACGTCGCCGAACTACCAGATCATCGCCTCGCTCGACATCGGCCGGCGCCAGGTCGAACTCGAAGGTTTCGAGCTGGTCCAGAAGCAGGTCGAGAGCGCAATGGCGATGCGCAAGGCGATCGACTCACACCCGCTGCTGAAGAAGTACTTCAAGGTGCTCAAGGTCAGCGACATGATCCCCAAGCAGCACCGCGAGTCGGGCATCGAGTCCTACTGGGATCCCGAACATGGCTGGAACGACACCTGGGACGCCTGGGCCGAGGACGAGTTCGCGCTCGACGCGACCCGCGTCACGCTGGCCGTCGGCGGCACTGGCCTGGACGGCGACACCTTCAAGAACGACGTCCTGATGGACAAGTACGGCATCCAGATCAACAAGACCTCGCGCAACACGGTGCTGTTCATGACGAACATCGGCACCACGCGTTCGTCGGTGGCCTACCTGATCGAGGTGCTGGTGCGCTATGCCCAGGAGATCGACAGCGAGCTCGACGAGGCCAGTCCGATCGAGCGCAAGGGCTTCGACAAGCGCGTGCACGCGCTGATGCACGAGTTGCCCCCGCTGCCCGACTTCTCGCGTTTCCATGACGGCTTCCGCGCTGGTGATCCGACCGGCACGCCCGAGGGTGACATCCGCGAGGCTTTCTTCCTGGCCTATGACGAGAAACAGTGCGAGTACTTCCCGATGGAAGACGACAGCATGGAAACGGCCATCGACGCCGGCCGCGAGCTGGTGTCGACGTCCTTCATCATCCCCTATCCGCCGGGTTTTCCGATCCTCGTGCCCGGGCAGGTCATCTCGAAGGAGATCCTGCACTTCATGCGCGCGCTGGACGTCAAGGAGATCCACGGTTACCGCCCGGACCTGGGCATGCGAGTGTTCACCCAGGCGGCGCTCGACGCGCGCACCCCGGCACGCGCCTGACACCCCGGCACCCCATCCCGCGAACAAGTCACATCAGAAGGAGACCACCCATGGCCACCGCCAAGAAACTCAAGAACATCTCGGAAATCCGCCGCTTCTTTCACCGCAACACGGACCCGATCTACTTCGTCAGCGCAACCAACTTCAACCTGCTCGGCATCGATGAGTGGTGCAAGAACTTCAAGTACATCAGCTACATCGACTGCTACGCAGGCGGCCACCCGAACGTGTTCTGCCCCAGCGAGCAGCCGCACGCCGAGTTCACGTCGATCGAGGACATCAACAACTACCTGCTGCAGCACAAGGAGGTCATCGAGTTCATCAATGGGCGCGGCGGCAAGCCCAAGCTCGTGTTCCTGATGTTCGACGAGAAGACCGAGCGCCTGTGCAAGGAGCAAGGCTGGGACGTCTGGTTCCCGAAGGCCTCGCTGCGCAACCGGATCGACAACAAGATCGAGACCGTGCGCATCGGCGACAAGGCCGGCGTGCCGAGCGTGCCCAACACGCTGTCCGAGATCGAGAGCTACGAGCACCTGTGCGAAGTGGCCAAGGCAGCCAAGCTCGGCACCGACTGGGTGCTGCAGTCGGCCTACGGCGACTCGGGCCACACGACCTTCTTCATCAAGAGCGCGGCCGACTTCCGCAAGCACCAGCACGACATCATCGGCCAGGGCGAGATCAAGATCATGAAGCGCATCAACTGCCGCGGCTCGGCGATCGAGGCCTGCGCCACCAAACAAGGCACCATCGTCGGCCCGCTGATGACGGAGCTGGTCGGGTTCGGCGAGTTGACGCCCTACCGCGGCGGCTGGTGCGGCAACGAGATCTACGCCACCGCCTTCACCGCCAAGCTGCGCGAGAAGGCCAAGGATTACACGCACAAGTTCGGTGAGCAGCTGCGCAAGGAGGGCTACCGCGGTTACTTCGAGCTCGACTTCCTGATCGACCAGAAGGACAAGGAGATCTACCTCGGCGAGCTCAACCCGCGTGTCACCGGCGCCAGCTCGATGACCAACCACGCCGCGTTCGCACACGCCGACGCGCCGCTGTTCCTGTTCCACCTGCTCGAGTTCTCGGGCGTCAAGTTCGACATCGACATCGAGGAGCTGAATCATCGCTGGGCCGAGAAGGACAACATCGACTCCTGGTGCCAAATGGTGATCAAGCACACCGACGACACCGTCGACCTGATCACCGAGGCGCCCGAGACCGGCATCTGGCGTCTGAAGAACGACGGCACGGCGGAGTACGATCGCTTCGACTATCACCGTCGTGCGGTCGAGAGTGAGCAAGAGGCCTTCTTCCTGCGCATCATGAAGCCGGGTGACTACCGTTACGAAGGCGCCGACCTCGGCATCCTCGTCACCCGCGGTCGTGCCATGGACGACAACTTCAAACTGCAACTGCGTTCCAAGCGATGGATCAAGGCGATCCGGGCCCACTACAAGGCCAAGTCCCTGACAGCGCCTGCTGCCGCGGCGGCCGTGGAGCATTCGTTCAAGATCATGTGACGCATGGACCCTACGGAAGGCGGCAATGCGCCTGACCTTCCATGCCATCAACGACCCGCCCGACGGGTCGGCCTGGCAGGCCTTGGCCCACACGCTTTGGCCTGCCTATCGGCGCTGGTACACGAAAGAGGGCATTGCCAACCGGCCAACCTATCGCGACTGTCGTCAGGCGTTGCTGCGCCACATGCCGGAGTTCGTGCCGCAATGGGAACGACTGGTCGAACTGGCCGGCGGCGGCGACCTGGTGGCGCGCTTCCTCAGCCTGTACAGCCCGCCGGCCTATCTGAGCGCCTGCTCGCAGGCCGTCTGGCCGGGGCCCGAGCCGCTGCTGGTGCGCAACTACGACTACACGACGCTGGGCTTCGACGCAGTCGCCCTGCGCACCGAGTGGGGCGGGCGCCAGGTCCTCGGCACGAGCGACTGCCTGATCGGGCTGGTCGACGGCATCAACGATGCGGGCCTCGTCGTCTCGCTGACCTTCGGTGGCCAACGCGAGGTCGGTCAGGGCTTTGGCATGCCGATCATCCTGCGCTACATCCTGCAGACCTGCACGACGACGCCGCAAGCCTGCGCGGTGCTCAAGCGCATCCCGAGCCACATGGCCTACAACGTGACGGTGGTCGACGCCGAACGTCGCGTCAAGACGGCCCAGGTCGCGCCGGACCAGGCCACGCTGATCACACACTCTCCGGTGGCCACCAACCACCAGACGCGCGGCGGCCATGGCCATTGGCAGGCCCATGCGCGCATGACCGCCACGGTCGAACGCGAGCAGTACCTGCTGCGCCGCCTGATGCTGCACGAGGATTCGGCCGAACATTTCATCGCTGCGTTCCTGCGCCCCCCGCTCTATTCGCTCGCCTTCGACCGCGGCTTCGGGACGCTATTCACCGCAAGCTACTGGCCGCAGCGACGGGCGATGGAGTACCGCTGGCCCCACTACGTGTGGCCGTTGGAGTTGACCAAGTTCCAGCCGGCGCAACGGGTCATCGAATACCCGGTCGCCGACACGCCCTATTGATCCGAGGAACCCACATGCCCCGAATCGCACTCATTCATGCGCTGACCCAGTCGATGGACCCGATCAACGAAGCCATGGCGCGCGACTGGCCCGAGGCGACGCGCCAGAACCTGCTCGACGACACCTTGTCGGCCGATCTGGCCCGCGCCGGGCGCCTCGACGCCCGCATGACGCAGCGCTTCCTCACGCTCGCCGACTATGCCGTCGAGCACGGGGCCGAGGGCATCCTGTTCACCTGCTCGGCCTTCGGTCCCTGCATTGAGTCGGTGGCGAAGAAGCATGCCAAGCTGCCGGTCCTGAGACCGAACGAATCCATGATCGACGAGGCCTCCGAACAGTCGAAGGCTCTCGGCGGCGGGATCGGGCTGCTCGCCACGTTCGCGCCCACGCTGCTGACGATGCCTGCCGAATTCGACCCCGAGCTCGACGTTCGCACGGCGCTCGCCGAAGGTGCCCTGCTCGCGCTGCAGCAAGGCGACCCCGCGACCCACGATCGGCTGGTGGCCGATGCGGCGCAGAAGCTCGCCGCCCAGGGCTGCCGCGTGATCGCACTGGCCCAGTTCAGCCTGGCGCGGGCCCGCGCCGCCGTCCAGGAGCGCACCGGTCTGGCCGTCGTCACGACCGTCGACAGCGCGGTCAAGCGTCTGCGCCAGCGCGTCGGGAGCTGATCAGGCCAGGAAACCGCGCTCGCGCAGCAGATCCGCGAGTGCGAGCGAATCGACCGCGAACACATCGGGGTCGTACTTGAGCCGGCTGGTGTAGAACTGCGCCAGGTTGTGGATGCTCTCCTGGCGCCAGCGCTGCGCCACTTCCTCACCCATGGCCTGGTAGCGCTCCATGCCGCGCCGGTCACGTTCTCCGAAATCCGCTTCGATGGCGGTCGCGTCCGGTCGAACGTAGCGTTCGTCGTGGATCCACGCCCGCGCGGGCAGCCGGTCGCGGGCGGCTGGTGCCTCGGCCGGCCAACCGACCACCAGGCTCGTGACCGGCACACAATGGTCGGGCAGTTCGAGGAACTCCGCGATCGCACGCATCGAGTGCAGGGTCGTGCCCATGTAGCAGATGCCGAGCCCGCGCGACTCGAATGCCAGCGCCGTCGTCTGGGCCAGGATGACCGCGTCGAAGGCTGCCACGTGATAGCTCAGGAAGTCGCCGAATCCTGGCCGTGCTTGGCGCAGTGACAGCCACTCGCGGGTGCGGAAGGTGTCGGCGCAGAAAGTCAGCACGAGCGGCGCCTGCTCGACCATCGGTTGCCCGAAGTGCATCTCGCACAACTGCCGCTTGCGCTGCGGGTCGCGCGTGCAAACCACGGACACCATGTTCAGGTTGCCCGACGACGACGACCCGGCCAGGGACTCCTCGAGCACCCGATCGACCAGTGCCGGATCGATGGGGCGTGCTTCGAATTGCCGGATCGATCGATGTCCGCGCATCAGGCGCGACATGGCGGCAGCAGCTTCGGACATGGCGTTCCCCGGTGAAGTGGGTCGGATGATGCCAGCCAGGATCCGGCCAGGCCCGCGGTGCCACGCTGGTACACTGCCAACGGTCAGGAGAGCGCCCGCTGGACGGGCCGCCGAAGGCGCAGAGTTCGACTCGAACGCTCAGGCAAAAGGACTGACTTTTCCACCTCACTGGAGAGAGATGCGCCACGAGCGCATCCACCGAAGGGGCAAGGTTCACCATCCCGCAAGGGACGGGGTGGACCGAATCTCTCAGGTAAAGCGGACAGCGAGGGCGATTGCGCACCAAACCCGGTGCGTTATGGTCGATCACATCGGAATCGATGTACGGTCGATGTGCCCTCCAAGGAGTCTGCGATGTCCGAAACCGCTCTCGAACACACCCCGCTTCACGCGCTCCACGAGCGCCTCGGCGCCCGCATGGTGCCATTCGCCGGCTACGCCATGCCGGTGCAGTACCCGGCAGGCTTGATGGCCGAGCACAAGCATTGCCGCGAGTCCGCCGCGCTCTTCGACGTCTCGCACATGGGCCAGTTGCGCCTGATCGGGCCGGACGCCGCGGCCGCGCTCGAGTCCCTGGTGCCGATGGACATCGTGGACCTGGGGCTGGACCGTCAGCGCTACGCCTTCTTCACCAATGCCTCGGGCGGCATCCTCGACGATCTGATGGTGACCCGACGCCAGGACGATCTCCTGCTGATCGTCAACGCCGGCTGCAAGGCCGCCGACATCCAGCACCTGATCACGCACATCGGACACCGCTGCACCGTGGTCCCGATGCCGGGGCAGGCGCTGCTGGCCCTGCAGGGGCCGAAGGCCGCGGCGGCCCTGGCCCGGCTCGAACCGCTGGTCGAGCAGTTGGTCTTCATGACCGGTGGCGAGTTCGAACTGGCTGGCGCGCGCTGCTACGTCACGCGGTCTGGCTACACCGGCGAAGACGGGTTCGAGATCTCGGTGCCGGCGGAGCACGCGACGGCGCTCGCCGAGGCCTTGCTCGCACTGCCCGAGGTGGCGCCGGCCGGACTCGGTGCGCGCGACACCCTGCGCCTGGAGGCCGGGCTCTGCCTCTACGGGCACGACATCACCGAAGCCACGAGCCCGATCGAAGCAGGACTGACCTGGGCCATCCAGAAGGTGCGCCGACCAGGCGGCGCCCGCGAAGGGCATTACCCGGGCGCGGCCACCGTCGAGGCCCACCTGGGCGGCAGCGCGCCGAGCAAGCGGGTCGGTCTGGTCGGGCTGGAGCGGGTACCGGTGCGCGAGGGAGCCCCGATCGTCGATTCGCACGGCCGCAAGCTCGGCGTCGTCACCAGCGGCACGCTGGCGCCGAGCGTGAACCAGCCGATCGCGATGGCCTATCTGCCGATCGACCATGCCAAGCCACAACACGAGGTGTATGCCGAGGTTCGCGGCAAACAGCTGCCGATGCGCGTCACCGCCATGCCTTTCCAACCCCACCGCTACTTCCGCGGCTGATCACGAGGAGCCCCGACCCATGACGACCAAGTTCACCACCGATCACGAGTGGATCAACATCGAGGATCACGAGGCCGCAGTCGTCGGCATCACGCTGCATGCGCAGGACGCGCTCGGCGACGTCGTGTTCGTCGATCTGCCCGAAGTCGGCAAGACCTACGCCAAGGGCGACATCGCCGGTGTCGTCGAGTCGGTCAAGGCCGCCGCCGACCTCTACATGCCGGTCAGCGGCGAAGTCGTCGAAGTCAACGAGGCCTTGCGCGCCGATCCGTCGCTGGCCAATTCGGACCCGATGGGCAATGGCTGGTTCTTCAAGGTGCATGTCACCGACATGGCCGAGTTCGACCGCCTGATGGACCCACCCGGCTACGACGCCCTGCTCAAGACCCTCTGAGACCTTCAAGAGAACCCGAGATGCTGATGTCTGCCCTGCCCTCGCTCACCGAGCTCGAAGACGCCCACCAGTTCGCACCGCGCCATATCGGCGTCAGCGCGGCCGACGAGGCACACATGCTGTCGGTGATCGGCGCCGCCTCGCGGCGCGCGCTCATCGACGCCGTCGTGCCGACCGACATCGCGCGTGCCCAGCCGATGACGCTGCCGGAGCCGGTGACCGAGGCCAAGGCGCTGGCCGAGCTGCGCACGATCGCGGCCAAGAACCGCGTGATGCGCAATTTCATCGGCCAGGGCTACCACGGCACGCACACCCCCGGTGTCATCCTGCGCAACGTGCTCGAGAACCCGGCCTGGTACACGGCCTACACGCCCTACCAGGCCGAGATCAGCCAGGGTCGGCTCGAGGCCCTGGTCAACTTCCAGACCCTGGTCTGCGACCTGACCGCGATGGCGGTGGCGAACGCCTCGATGCTGGACGAGGCCACCGCGGCCGCCGAAGCGGTGACGCTGGCAAGGCGCAGCGTCAAGAGCAAGAGCGACACCCTGATCGTCGCCTCCGACTGCCACCCGCAGACGATCGAGGTCATCCGCACCCGCGCCGAGCCGCTCGGCCTGACCGTGCTGGTGGGCCCGGTACCCGCACTGCTGGCCGAGCACGACTGCTTTGCCGTCGTCGCCCAGTACCCCGCCACCACCGGCCTCATTCACGACATGGAGGCCTTCACCGGGCAGGCCCACGCCAAGCAGGCCGCCTTCATCGTCTGCGCCGACCTGCTGGCGCTGACCCTGCTCAAGCCACCGGGCGAATGGGGCGCCGACATCGTCATCGGCAACAGCCAGCGCTTCGGCGTACCGATGGGCGGCGGCGGGCCACACGCCGCCTTCATGGCCTGCCGCGACGAGTTCAAGCGCCAGTTGCCGGGCCGCCTGGTCGGGGCGAGCCTGGACGTGCATGGCGACCCCGGCTACCGGCTTGCATTGCAGACGCGCGAACAACACATCCGGCGCGAGAAGGCCACCTCCAACATCTGCACGGCGCAAGTGCTGCTGGCCGTCATCGCCAGCATGTACGCCGTCTACCATGGTCCGCAGGGGCTCAAGCGCATCGCACAGCGGGTGGCCAGCTACACCGCGATCCTGAGTTCCGGCCTGCAATCGCTCGGCCACAAGGTGCTGACGCTGCATGCCTTCGACACCCTCACGATCGAGACCGGCGAGGCCACCGAGACGATCCTGGCGCGCGCGCACGGCGCCGGCGCCAACCTGCGCCGGGTGTCGGCCAAGCACCTCGGCATCACGCTCGACGAGACCACGACACGGGCCGACCTCGACGACCTCTGGGCCTGGTTCGCGCCCTATGGCAGCACGCCGCCGACGATCGAGGCCCATGCGCGTGGCGTCGAATCGCTCATTCCGGAACAGTTGCGCCGTACCAGCGAGTTCCTGACCCATCCGGTGTTCAACACGCATCACAGCGAGACCGAGATGCTGCGCTACCTGCGCAGTCTCTCGGACAAGGATCTGGCGCTCGACCGCTCGATGATCCCGCTCGGCTCGTGCACGATGAAGCTCAACGCCACCAGCGAGATGATCCCGATCACCTGGCCGGAATTCGCGCAGGTGCACCCGTTCGCGCCGGCCGACCAGCTCGTCGGTTATGCCGAGCTCAACGAACAGCTCACCGCCTGGCTGTGCCAGACCACCGGCTACGCCGGCGTCAGCCTGCAACCCAATGCCGGTTCGCAAGGCGAGTACGCCGGGCTGCTGGCGATTCGCGCCTGGCACCGTGCCAAGGGGCAGGCGCAGCGGCGCATCTGCCTGATACCCGAATCGGCGCATGGCACCAACCCGGCCAGTGCGCAGATGGTCGGCATGCAGGTGGTCGCCGTGCGCTGCGACTCGCTCGGCAACATCGACATGGCCGACCTGAAGGCCAAGTGCGAGCAGCACAGCGAACAGCTCGCCGCGATCATGATCACCTACCCCAGCACCTACGGGGTCTTCGATCGCAACGTCAAGGCGCTGTGCGCGTTGATCCACCAGCATGGCGGGCGCGTGTACATCGACGGCGCCAACCTGAATGCGCTGGTCGGCGTGGCCGCGCCGGGTGAGTTCGGCGGCGACGTCAGCCACCTCAACCTGCACAAGACCTTCTGCATCCCGCATGGCGGCGGCGGCCCGGGCGTCGGCCCGGTCTGCGTGGTCGAAGACCTGCTGCCCTACCTGCCCGGCCACCAGACCGCCACCGGCATCGAGTCGCCGGTCGGCGCCGTGTCGGCCGCGCCGCTGGGCAACGCTGCGGTGCTGCCGATCAGCTGGATGTATGTGCGCATGATGGGCAGTGTCGGCCTGACGGCTGCGACCGAGGTGGCCATCCTGTCGGCCAACTACGTCGCAGCCCGCCTCGATGCGCACTACGACATCCACTTCAGCAGCCATGCCAAGGGCATCCAGGGCGGCGGTGTCGCGCACGAGTGCATCCTCGACCTGCGCCCGCTGAAGGACTCGAGCGGGGTCGGCGCCGAGGACGTGGCCAAGCGACTCATCGACTACGGCTTCCACGCCCCGACGCTCAGTTTCCCGGTCGCGGGCACCTTGATGGTCGAACCCACCGAAAGCGAGCCACTGGTCGAACTGGACCGGTTCTGCGACGCGATGATCGCCATCCGCGACGAGATCCGGCAGGTCGAGAACGGTGCCTGGCCGCGCGACGACAACCCGCTGAAGAACGCGCCCCACACCGCGGCCGCGCTGCTCAAGCCGGATTGGCCGCACCCGTACAGCCGCGAGCTGGCGGCTTTCCCGGTGCCGGCCTTGCGCCGCAGCAAGTACTGGAGCCCGGTCGGCCGGATCGACAACGTGCACGGCGACCGCAACCTGTTCTGCAGCTGCCTGCCGATGTCGGCGTTCGAGTAAGCCACGATGGCGGTCTCGGTCTTCGACCTCTTCAAGATCGGGATCGGGCCGAGCAGCTCGCACACGGTTGGGCCAATGCGCGCCGCACGCATGTTCGTGCTGCGTCTCGAGCATGACGGTCTGCTCGAGCGCACGGCGCGGGTTCGTGTATCTCTATACGGCTCGCTCGGTGCCACCGGCAAGGGGCACGGCAGCGACAAGGCCGTCCTGCTCGGCCTCGCCGGCCACGAGCCGGATACGGTCGACGTGGAGCAGATCCCCGCGCTCATGGCGGCCGTGCGCGAGCAGGGCCGCATCGAACTGCTCGGCCGGCACGCCGTGGCCTTTCGCGAAAAGGACGACCTGAAGTTCCACCGGCGCGAGACCCTGCCCTTCCACACCAATGGCCTGCGCTTCGTGGCCCTGGATGCGAGCGGCGTGGAACTGGCAGACCGGGTCTACTACTCGGTCGGTGGCGGCTTCGTCGTGAGCGACGAGGTGGCGGCCGACGGCTCGCGCCAGAAAGCCATCGTGCCCGACGTCACCGAGCTGCCGCACCCGTTCCGCTCGGGCGATGAACTGCTGGTCCTGGCCCGCGCGCAGCGCTGCAGCATTGCCGAGATCATGCGCCGCAACGAGCGCCACTGGCGCAGCGACGCCGAACTCGATGCCGGTCTGCTGCGCATCTGGCAGGTCATGCAGGATTGTGTGGTGCGCGGCTGTCGAACGACGGGCGTGCTGCCCGGCGGATTCCAGGTCAAGCGCCGCGCTGCGTCACTGTTCGATGCCCTGCGCGCGAACCCGGAAGCGGCACTGCGCGATCCGCTGCAGGTGCTGGACTGGGTCAACCTCTACGCGCTCGCGGTCAACGAGGAAAACGCCGCCGGCGGACGTGTCGTCACGGCTCCGACCAACGGCGCCGCCGGCATCGTCCCGGCCGTCCTGCACTACTACAGCCGGTTCGTGCACGGCAGCAGCGAAGCAGGCGTGGTCGACTTCCTGCTCACCGCAGCAGCGATCGGCATCCTCTACAAGGAGAACGCCAGCATCTCGGGCGCCGAAGTGGGCTGCCAGGGCGAAGTCGGCGTGGCCTGTTCGATGGCTGCCGGAGCCTTGTGCGCCGTGCTCGGCGGCACCCCCGAACAAGTAGAGAACGCGGCCGAGATCGGCATGGAGCACCACCTCGGACTGACCTGCGACCCGGTCGGCGGCCTGGTCCAGATCCCGTGCATCGAACGCAACGCGATCGCCGCGGTCAAGGCCATCAACGCCGCACGCATGGCGCTGCGCGGCGACGGCACCCACTTCGTCAGCCTCGACAAGGTCATCAAGACCATGCGCGAAACAGGCGCCGACATGATGACCAAGTACAAGGAAACCGCGCGCGGCGGTCTGGCAGTCAACATCGTCGAGTGCTGACGACCTCGGCTCGCGCGCCGAGACCTCGCGTCCTGGGGTAATCCCCAGGGCACGACCCCCGCGAACGCGGGGGCCGAGCCCATGAAACGGGGCCATTGATTTAGCGGTTACCAAACGGTGGCCGGTGATGCTGGCAGCAAGTCCTGGGCGGTGCATGCACCTGTGCACCGGACCAGACAAGCCTTGCCGACATCACCGGAGGATCACCATCATGAAAGCCGCCCGCATCCGCACCAGAAAGTCCACCCTTGCACTGGCCGCCGCGCTCGCCCTGGGGGCCTGGCCTGCTGCAGACGCCCACGCGGCAACCTGCACCTGGAATACCACCAATGGCAACTGGAACGCACTGGCCAATTGGCTCGGCTGCGCGACCGGCAACGGCAACCCGGTGCAGACCCCCGGCAGCCTGGATACTGCGGACATCGGTGCGGCAGGAGTGGTCACGGTCGACACGGCACAGTCGGTACGCGACTTGAACCTTGCCGGCCAGATCAATGTGGACGCGTTCGCGCTCACCTTGATCAGCGGCGGCGTCACCGTCAACACCGGCACCATCAACGTCGGTGGTGTCGGTCCGGCGACGCTACAGATGATCAGCGGGCACAGCGTCACGAACACCGGCGGCGTGATCAATATCAACAATGGCAGCGTGATGAGTCAAGGCGGCGGCGCCATTGTCGGCGGCACGATCAACACCTCGGGCAGCGGCCTGCTCCGCGCCGTGAGCAGCGCCAGCAACTATCTCAATGGCGTCGCGCTCAATGGCATGCTGGACATGGCCACCAATGTCAGCAGTCGCAACCGTGTGATCAACGGCCTCACCCTCAACGGCACGGCCAATCTGGACAACAGCGGCATCCTCAGCTTCGAGGGCACCCAGACACTGGGCGGCACCGGCAGCGTCGTGTTCGGCGGCGCTTCCGTGACGGGCAACCGCATCGCTCTGGATGGCACCGGAACAACCACCTTCGGCGCAGGCACCACCGTGCGTGGCGAGAACGGCACCATCGGCAACGTGCTCAACATCGGCGGCACTCAGACCCTGGCCAACGATGGGGTCATCAGCGCAGACGTGGCGGGCGGCACCATTCGGATCGTTACCTCCGCCGTTGCCAACAACAACCTGCTTGAAGCACGCAACGGCGCCACACTGGACCTCAACAGCGCGGTCACCAATACAGCCTCGGGTTCGATCCTGGCCGACAACGGTGTGGTCCTTCAGTCCGGCATGCGCGTCACTGGCGGCACCATCAACACCGCCAACGGCGGCGTGTTCCGTGCCGTCAGCAACGCGGCCAACTACCTCGATGCCACCACCGTCAATGGCACGCTGGACATGGCCACCGTGACCAGCAGCCGCAGCCGCGTCGTCAATGGACTGACCCTCAACGGCACAGCCAATATCAACAACAGTGGCATCCTGAGTTTCGAGGGCACCCAGACCATGGCCGGCACCGGCACCATCGTCTTCGGCAGCAGTGCCGGCAACCGGATCGCGCTTGACGGCACCGGCACCACCACATTTGCCGCCGGCACCACCGTGCGCGGCCACACTGGCAGCATCGGTCAGGCCATCAACACCGGTGGCGCCCAGACCCTCGTCAACAACGGCACCATCAGTGCCGACGTGGCCGGCGGCACGATCACGATCAACACGCACCCGGTCATCAACAACGGCACCCTGAGCGCGCTCAACGGCGCCACACTGGTGCTCAGCAGCAGTGTCACTGGCGGTGCCGGTGGCCAGATCGTCGCTGGCGCCGGCAGCCAGGTGCGCCAGAACGGCGTCACGGTCAATGGCGTCGTCAACACCAGCGGCAGCGGCCTGTTCTCCGCGACCAGCAACGCGAACAACTTCCTCGACGGCGTCACGCTCAACGGCAACCTCGACATGGCCAGCATCGGCAGCAGCCGTGAGCGGGTAACGACGGGTGGCTTGGTGCTCAACGGCCAGATCGACATCAACAACAGCGGCATCCTGAGCTTCGAGCACAACGGCGGGCTGAGCGGCGCGGGCACCGTCGTCTTCGGTAGCAGTGCCGGCAACCGCATCGCCCTCGATGGCACCGGCACCACGACTCTTGCCGCCAGCACCACGGTGCGTGGCGAGAACGGCAGCATCGGCCAGGCGATCAACACCGGTGGCGCCCAGACCCTCGTCAACAACGGCACCATCAGTGCCGACGTGGCCGGCGGCACGATCACGATCAACACGCACCCGGTCATCAACAACGGCACCCTGAGCGCGCTCAACGGCGCCACACTGGTGCTCAGCAGCAGTGTCACTGGCGGTGCCGGTGGCCAGATCGTCGCTGGCGCCGGCAGCCAGGTGCGCCAGAACGGCGTCACGGTCAATGGCGTCGTCAACACCAGCGGCAGCGGCCTGTTCTCCGCGACCAGCAACGCGAACAACTTCCTCGACGGCGTCACGCTCAACGGCAACCTCGACATGGCCAGCATCGGCAGCAGCCGCGAGCGGGTAACGGCGGGCGGCTTGGTGCTCAACGGCCAGATCGACATCAACAACAGCGGCATCCTGAGCTTCGAGCATATCGGCGGGTTGAGCGGCGCGGGCACGATCGTCTTCGGCAGCAGCGCGGGCAACCGAATAGCGCTTGACGGGACCGGCACCACGACCTTCGCCGCCGGCACCACGGTGCGTGGCCATTCCGGCAGCATCGGCGCGGTCCTCAATATCGGCGGCGCCCAGACCCTGGTCAACAACGGAACCGTGCATGCGGATTCGGCTGGCGGCACGATCGCGATCAACACCCACCCCATTACCAACAATGGCATGCTGCGTGCGTCTACCGGTACGCTGACCGTCGGCGTGCCGTTGTCCGGTACAGGCACCTTGCAAGTCGACGCGGCGGGTGCGATGAACCTGGCCACCGGTGCCAAGACCCAGGGCCAGTTACTCATGGGTGCGGCCGGCGCAGCGCTGAACCTGGGAACGGGAAACCTCACCATCTCCAGCGATTACACCAACGTCGGCGGCGGGACCGGCAATGCTTTCAACCGCCGCGCAGGTGTCACCGGCACCGGCCAGATCGTCGCCGCCGCCGACGCCGCGCAGGCCATCACCGGTGCGGCGGTGACCAACGGCGCGACGACGAACGCCACGCTGACCATCGGCAACGTGCGCGTGGGCGCCAACAACTTCGCCTACCAGATCGCCAACACTGGCACCACCGGCCCGACGCTGCGCGGCGCGTTGCAGACCTCGGTCAACGGCGGCAACCTGACCGACGCCCGCCTTACTGGCGGCGGCGTCACTGCGGCCAACTACAACGTTGGCGCACCGGGTGCCAACAGTGGCGACCAGAACGTGGTCTTCACGGCAGCTGCCGCGGGTGCTCTGGCGCCCTTGACGGGCCAAGTCCTCAATCTGCGCAGCAACTTCGAGAACATCGCCGACCAGAAACTCAACATCGTGCTGGCCGGTGGCGCTGCGGCCTACAACGCCGCGGTCGGCAACGCCGCGCCGAGCCCGGTGATGGTGGCCAACCAGCATGTCGGCGGCAGCAACACGACGGCACTGACGGTGAACAACACCGCCCCGGTCGGCTCCTTCACCGAAGGGCTCAACGCCGCCTTCGGGGCCAATGGCGGCGCCGCCACCCACAATGGCGGCAGCATCGCTCTGCTCGCCGGCGGCGCCAGCAACGCGAGCGCCATGCGCGCCGGTGTCGATACCAGCACGGCCGGCGCCAAGACCGGCACGGTGACGCTGGACTACCAGACCGACGGTGCCGGCACCAGTGGCCTGGCCGCAGCCAGCGCCGGCTCGCAGGTGCTGGACGTCAGCGGCAACGTCTACCGCCTGGCGCAACCCAACGCGATCGCGCCGATCGACTTCGGCAACGTGCTGGCCGGCAGCACCCAGGTGCGCACGCTGACGATCAGCAACCTGGCGACGGCCGACGGCTTCTCCGAGGCGCTCAATGCCGCCTTCGGCAGCATCGGTGGCACCAACGCCGCAAGTTTCAGCACAGGTGGTGCCATCAGCGGCCTGCTCGCCGGCAGCACCGACAACACGACAATGACCGTGACGCTGAACACCGGCAGCACGGGCACCCGAACCGCAAACGTGCAGATCCTGCTGGACTCCAATGGCAACGCGATCGGCAACGGCCTGGGTCTGACCGCGCTGCCGACCCAGACGATCAACCTCGACGGCCTGATCACCGGCGCCGTGGGCAACCTGGCCACTGCGGGCCTGAGCCCGACGACCGTGAACTTCGGCAAGTTCCGCGAGGGCGCGGTCACCAGCCAGAGCCAGCAACTCACGATCAGCAACCTGACGACCGGCCTCGGCGAAGGCCTGGACGCCAGCTTCGGCGCCAGCACCGGCACGGCGTCGAACAACGGCGGAACGATCACGGCACTGGCCACCGGTACATCGAACAACACCGCGATGGTGGTGTCGCTCAACGGCCTGGCCACGGCCGGCGCCAAGAGCGGCGCGCAGACGGTGGACTTTGTCTCCGACGGCACCTTCAACGGCGGCGTCACGACGACGTTGGCCTCGCAGGCGGTCAACATGACCGCCGAGGTCTACCGTCTGGCGCAAGCCAGCGTGTCGCCCGCCGTGGCGCTGGCCGCACGCCGGGTCGGTGACGCTGCCGCGACCGGGGTCATCGCCATCGACAACACGGCTTCGGCCGACGGCTTCAGCGAAGGCCTGGTGGGCACGGTGGGCGGCGCGCCGGCCGGCTTCAGCGTTGCAGGCCCGGCCGGCACCGGCCTGCTCGCCGCCGGCACGGGCACGACGCGCAATGTGTCGCTGTCGACCGCCACCTCGGGCAGCTTCGCCGGCAACGTTGATGTCGCACTGGTGTCCAACGGCGCCGGCACCAGCGGCTACGGCGATCTGGCCCTGGGAACCCAGAGTGCCGCGCTCAGCGGCAAGGTCTACGCCGCGGCGACCGGCAGCGTCGTGACCGGCAGCGTCGACTTCGGAGTCGTGCGGGTCGGTGACACCGTTTCAGCCCAGAACATCACCGTGGGCAACGTCGCCGCCTCCACCGCCCTCGACGACACGATGCAGGCCAGCCTGACGGCCAGCGGTCCCTATACCGGCGGCGGCCCGATCATGGGGATCGTGGCTGGCGGCAGCGGCGTCATTGGCGTCGGTCTGAACACCGGCACAGCTGGCATCTACAACACCGCGGCGGCGCTGGACTTCCTGAGCCAGAACCCGGACATGGCCGACGTCTCCGCCGGCTCGGGAAGCGTGTCGCTGACGGCCCAGGTCAACAATCTGGCCAATGCCGACTTCGACCTGCTCTCCGGCCTCGGTGTGCTGTCCCAGTCGGGCTCCGACTACGTGCTCGACTTCGGCAACATCACGCTCGGCTCGATAGCCTCGGCCCTGCTTCAGCTCGACAACGACATCGGCGGGCCGGCCGATCTGTTGAGTGGCGGCTTCAACTTCCTCGACACGCTGGACTTCACGTACGGCGGATGGAGTGCTGTGTCCAACCTGGCGGCTGGCAGCGCCTCCGGCGGCCTGATGGTGAACTTCAACGCGCTCACCCTGGGCCTGTACACCGATGCGATCGAGTTCAACGGGCTCGGCACCAATGCCTCAGATCTGACCGGTCTGGAGCAATCGCGGCGCTTGTTGATCCGCGCCAACGTCACCGACGTTGGCACGGTGCCGGAGCCCGGCACCCTGACCCTGGCCCTGGCGGCAGTCGTGGTCGGGACCGTGGTGCGCCGCCGCCGCAATCTGATCAATCAGCCCCGGAGAGACGCGGCATGACACGGCTTCAATACTGGATCGTCAACGCGCTGGGTCTGGTCTGTCTGGGATTGCTGGGCACCAATGTCTGGCTGGCCACCAGCAACCAGACCGGCAAGGCGGACGTCACGCTGCGCCAGCAGTACGTGCAGCAGTCGGTGCAGCTCGAGGGCCTGTACCGCGAGATCATTCGGGCCCTGGCCGAGCTGAGTGCCCGCAACAACGACGCCGACGTGAAGGCGATGCTGTCCAAGCACGGCATCAGCTACAGCGTCAACGCCGCAACCCCGGCGCCGCCAGCAACTGCACGCAAGTGAGGAGTCCCCTATGAACGTCAGCAGCATGCCGGGCATGGCCCCCCTGTCCGGCACTTCCGACCAGAGCGAGA